>CAZBMW010000008.1:60089-100809 GCA_964493425.1 uncultured Pirellulales bacterium | reverse complement strand
ATATAGTAAGGCGTTCCGTACGCCTTACCGGCCTCGCTCTGCGCAGTTTCGATATCCGTCGTCTCACGAGCCAGACCCATATCCGCAAGCTTAACCACATTATCCTGATTTATCATTATATTCTTCGGCTTGATGTCACGGTGAATAAGACCCATCGAATGGGCGTGCTTGAGAGCTTGTGCAATTTGAATAACGATTTCAAGCGCTTCTTCCTCTGAAAAAACCTTACCTGCAGTCAAATCCTCGTACAAACTTTTGCCCTCAACGTATTCCATAACAAAATAGTGATAGCCGCCGGCCTCACCGACGTCGATGGCCTGAACAATATTGTTATGGTTAAGTTTTGCAGCGGCACGGCCTTCCTGGTAGAAACGCTTGACGTACTCAGCATTCTCGCTGAACCGCTTCGGCAGAACCTTTATCGCAACCACCCTGTCAAGGCTGAGCTGCTTTGCCTTATACACAACCGCCATCGCGCCTTTGCCGAGCTTACCCAATATCTTATAACCCGGTATCTGGTAAGCCTCAGCCTTGGTGTCCTTAATCCTGCCCCTAAGTCGCTGGGCCTGGGGCTCGGTAATATACCCCAGCTCTACCATTAAATCGGCAAGGATAATCGGCTCGGATTCGTCACGCAGTTCAAGCTCAAGAAGTGAATGCTTCAGCTCCTCGTCCGTGCAGAGCCCCTGCTCTAACGCGAGCTTGCCGAAAACTGAATCGTAACTTGTCTCACTCGACATCTATATAAAAACCCAATCCTATAAATCAGCCCAATCTAAACATACAAACGATATACAAATAAAAATAATTGTCAAAGAAAATCTCTCACCCTTAAACATACAAAAACCGTTAACCTGTCTATAAATCGACCTGGCTGCTTTGCGACTTTAGCCTTGACTTGAGCCCAAATAAAGCTAAACTACGGCTTTTCTGAATCAGCTTCTGCTCAATATAGCAGACTTACTTTTTTGAACTGTTAAAATACTGCAAGGAGCTCACAAGTGGCTTATAATTGTGTTGTTTTAATCAAGCAGGTTCCCGACACAAAAAAGATTACCGGCAAGGCAATGAACGACGACGGCACCGTAAACCGGGCAGCTCTGCCGGCAATTTTCAATCCGGAGGACCTCAACGCCCTCGAAATGGCCCTGCAGATAAAGTTACTTCACGGCGGCAGCGTCACTACAATCACTATGGGCCCGCCCGCCGCCGCTTCGATTTTAAGAGAATCTCTATATCGCGGAGCCGATGACGCAATACTCATAACCGATGCGAAATGCGCCGCAAGCGATACGCTCGCAACCAGCTACATATTAAGCTGTGCCGTAAAAAAATTGCCTTTTGATATCGTTCTTTGCGGCCGGCAGGCCATCGATGGCGACACCGCTCAGGTCGGCCCGCAATTGGCTGAAAAACTCGGCATCCCGCAGATTACTTATGTAGAAGAGCTTAGCAAACTGGCAGAAAGGACTATAACCGTCAGGCGAAATGTCGGCAGCGGCTGGCAAAAAATAAGAACAAAGCTGCCGGTCCTCTTAACTGTAACCAGCGATGCGAATGAACCCGGAGTCGCCGCAGCAAAAAAGATGATGAAATATAAAAACGCACTGGCGCCCATTGAAGTCGAGCAGAAAGTAACCGCTGAAAATCCGCAGGCCGATGAAAAAACTTTAAAAGCCCTCATCGAAAGAAAAACCAAACAGCTTGAAGAAAAAGGCCTGCTCATAAAGCAGCGGAACCTCGATTTTCTGCAGGCCGACTTGACCTGGTGCGGCAGGGACGGCTCACCTACAAAGGTACACCGAATTCAGAGCGTCGTCCTCGCAGCAAAGGAAAGCAAAGATATCGAGCCGACCGACGCCGGCATCACCGATATGGTCCACGAGCTGATTGAAGACAAAATAATAGCATAAAAAAAGTTGTCATTCCCGCGCAAGCGGGAATCCAGAAAACTGAATACGCAATACGAGATAGAATTATGATAGATGTTAACAGAGACGGCGAAGTTTGGGTATTTACCGAGCAGCACAACGGCAGTATCGAAGAGCCTTCAATCGAATTGATGAGCAAGGCAAGACACCTGGCCGACGTGCTCGCGGTAAAGCTGTCGGCTGTCATAATCGGTGACAATATCAACAGCCTCGCAGAGAAAATGATTCACTACGGCGCAGACAAAGTTTACCTCGCACAGCACAACTTACTCGCCGATTACCAGACCAACAGCTACGCAAAGGTAATCTACGATTTGATTCACAAATACAAGCCTCAGGTAGTCCTTTACGGTGCCACCGCTACCGGCAGAGACCTTGCTCCACGCATCGCAAGCGCAGCAAAGGCAGGGCTGACCGCCGACTGCACCGACCTGCAAATCGGCGACCACACGCCGCCAAACAACAAAACTACGCACAAGAATCTATTGTTCCAGATAAGACCTGCCTTCGGCGGAAACATAATCGCAACCATCATCAACTATGACCGCTGGCCCCAAATGGCTACCGTCCGCGAGGGCGTAATGCCGATGCCGCAACCGCAACAGAACAGAAAAGGCGAAATCATCGAGGAAAAGGTCAGCGTATCGGAAAATAACTTGCCGCTGGAAATTCTCGAAGAGCACAAAAGGCAAAAGAAAGTCGACCTCAAAGCCGCCAGAATCATCGTTGCGGGCGGCGCCGGTGTCGGCAGCAAAGAAAACTTCAAACTCGTCTGGGATTTGGCGAATTGCCTCGGCGCGGCACCGGCAGCTTCAAGAGCCGCTGTTGATTTGGGATTTATTGACCATGACCATCAGGTCGGCCAGACAGGCACAACTGTCAGGCCTTCACTATACATCGCTGTCGGTATAAGCGGAGCAATTCAGCACCAGGCGGGTATGAATCAAAGCCAGAAAATCGTCGCAATAAACAATGACCCCGATGCGCCGATTTTCCAGCTCGCCCATTACAAAATCGTCGCCGACCTGAACACCGTAATACCGAAAATGATTAAGGCAATAAGAGAAAAAGGAATAAAAGAATAGTATTAAGATGCTCGATACTCGATACTCGTTGAAAGAGAAAGACATTGAAATATCAAAGTTATAGAGATTTGGATATTTATAAAAAAGCCCATAAATTGGCTATAGAGATTCACAAGATGAGCTTAAAGCTGCCCAGATTTGAAATGTACGAAGAAGGAAGCCAAATAAGAAAGTCGAGCAAATCAGTTAAAAATAATATAGTCGAAGGTTTTGGAAGACGCAGATATAAGCAGGAATTCATCAAATTCCTTACTTACTCTTTAGCGTCCTGTGATGAGACCAGAAGCCATTTGGATAATTTGTATGAAACTAAATCACTGACAGATACAGAAAGGTATATGTATTTTTGTGAAGAGTATGACCACCTTGGTAAAATGATATTTAATTTTATTAAATCCGTTGATGGCGGTCATAAAACGAGAATCCAGTATCAAGAATCTAGTATCGAGTAAAAATTATGCCTAATTTTTACAATGACAACGAAGATATGCAGTTTCTGCTAAAGCACATCGACGTTGCTGAACTCGCAGCGATGCAGGAAGAAAACTTCAGATTCGCGACTGAATTTGACTACGCCCCCACAAACGTTGAAGAAGCCATTAAAAACTATGATATGGTACTGACATCTCTCGGCAGACTCAGCGCAGAATTCATCGCTCCCCGCGCAGAAGATGTTGACCGCGAAGGTAACACACTTAATGAAGACGGCTCGGTGACGTATGCAAAAGGTATCAGCGAATCACTCGACAAGCTTGCCAAAGCCGACGTAATGGGCTTTACCCTGCCCTATCGTTTCGGCGGCCTGAATTTTCCAAACCTAATCTATTCGATGGCGATAGAAATCGTTTCTCGTGCCGACGCCTCGCTTATGAACATCTTCGGCCTGCAGGGCATCGCCGAAACAATCAACGCCTTCGCATCCGAGGATATAAAACAGAAATACCTGCACGCCTTCGCAGCTGGCAAAGTCACCGGAGCTATGGTTCTAACCGAACCTGACGCCGGCAGCGACCTGCAGGCGGTAAAAGTCTCCGGCCACGACAGCGAAACCGAAAAACCAGCAGCCGTTTACCAGGATGCAGAGGGCAACTGGTTCGTCCGCGGCGTTAAGCGTTTCATAACAAACGGCTGCGGTGACATCTTACTCGTTCTCGCCCGCAGCGAACCCGAAATCGCCGACGGCAGAGGCCTGAGCCTATACCTCGTCGAAAGAGGACCCTGGGTAAAAGTCAGACGACTCGAAGATAAGCTCGGCATTCACGGCTCACCCACCTGCGAGCTTTTCTTCAATGATGCCCCGGCACATTTAATTGGTGAACGACAGCGAGGGCTCATCACCTACGTTATGAGCCTTATGAACGGTGCACGCATCGGCATCGCCGCACAGTCGCTCGGTATCGCGCAGGCCGCCTTCAACATCGCACGCGACTACGCCGCAAGCAGAAAACAGTTCGGCGTACATATTGAGAAGCTGCCCGCCGTCCGCGATATGCTCATCGATATGAAAATCGAAATCGAAGCCAGCCGGGCGCTGCTCTACGAAACATCACGCATAGTCGATTTCGAAATCGGATACAGCAAACTGTCTGAAAATTCTCCGCCAGAAGACAAGGAGCAATCGAAGAAGCTCAAAAACGAAATGAGAAAATACAAAAGACTCGCATCAATGCTGACGCCGATGAGCAAATACTTCTGCTCGGAAATGTGCAACAAAGTCGCTTACGATTCGATTCAGGTCCTCGGCGGCAGCGGTTATATGCGCGATTACGCCGCCGAACGTCACGCACGCGACGCGAGAATCACAACAATCTATGAAGGCACTTCACAATTGCAGATTGTCGCCGCTGTGCGAGGCGTCTGCAGCGGTACCGCTGAAAAATTCCTCGCCGAAATGGCCGAGTATAACTATGACGAAAACGTCAATGACCTTCTTGAAATACTCGCTAAAGGCACAGACCAGCTAAAAAGAAGCGTCGAATTCACAAAGGAAAACGGCAACGAATATATGGACCTCTATGGAAGAGCTCTTGTCGATATCGCCATTGACCTAATCATCGGCTATTTATTTTGCAGCCAGGCAAGCACAAAAATCGATATGCACCTGCCACTCTCAGCCGACGCCGGAAAAGCCGACGGCGAAAAAACAATCACGATTAAAGAGCGAAAAACAAAAGTCGCACGAAGGTTCATCACCAGAAATGCACCCAGGATTACCGCACTGGCCGAAAAAATCTGTGCAGGCGATAAATCAACATTCAATGATTACCCAACAATTGTCCCGCCCGTACCAGCCGACTAAACACTAATATGTTACGAGCAATAATATTTGATTTTGATGGTGTTATAATCGACTCTGAAGGCCTTCATTTAAAGGCCTTCAACGAAGCTCTTGTCCCTTATAATGTTCAAATATCGACTGAGGACTATTTCGCCGAATATCTCGGCCTGAGCGACCGTGACCTGTTCAAAGCTCTGCTCGAAAACAACCTGCTGCAGGCCGACAGTAACACACTCGATAATCTGCTCGAGCAAAAAACAACCGCCTTTGAAAACATCATCAACGAATGCAAAACCATCCCGGGCGTCCGCGAATTTCTCGAAATGCTAAAGCAAAACGATATCCCTATGGCGATATGTTCCGGCGCCCTTCTTAAAGAGATTACAACAGTATTAAATTCAAACAACCTCGCTCATTTTTTTGATGTAATCGTCTCAGCCGAGCAGGCCGAAAGGGGCAAACCTCATCCCGACGGTTTCGAGATGACACTACAAAAACTCAACAAGCTAAAAAACCAAAACATTAAGCCGTTCGAGTGTATCGCAATCGAGGATTCTCACTGGGGCCTCGAAGCCGCCGCCGCTGCAGGTATGCACACCATCGCAATTACAAGTTCATACCCCGCTGAAAGTCTCAAACCCGCCGAAAAAATCATCGACTCCCTCACCGATTTAACAATAAACGATTTGCAAAAGGTATGCGGCTAATCATTTCCCACAATCGACAATTTGTTTTGTCACCATATAATTCCGGGGCCGCGAACGCTCGCCTTCTCAAGCCTGCCCGTCCGCAGGTTATATTTTATCCCGTCAACAGCCACCCCGTTCAGCGTACACGGCCAGTCCTCATCGCTCCATACCGTTATCAGCGACGGCTCTCTGTCATAAAACAAATCGCTGCCGACCAGATGCACGCCTCCGTGTCTGCCCCATATGTCTGTTTTTCCCTGCTCTTCATAAGTAATACCCTTTGATGCATGCATACTCACCAGCTCGGTGCGCCCGTCTGCTGTCCCCATAAGCTGCGCATCCAAATGCCCGATATTCACCCTCACAACGTTGCCTTCCCGGTCGCCCTCAACCGGCATATAGCCGATATAAAAGCTCTCGCCGCCCCCGTCAGCGGAAATCTGTTTCGAATCCAGATAATACTCCAATAGCTCGAAATTCTGTACTATCGCATAGCAGGGCTTCTGCAAACTGAATCTGCCCGTTTTCTTTTGTCTGACACTTGCAACCTCCTGCTGGCTCATCTTCGAATTATCCATTTCGATCTGTCCAGGCCCCGTCGCCCAGCACAATTGGCTCTTCGTCTCATAGTCAAAACTAACACAGCTTAGTTTCGTAAAACCAAGCAGCCTGTCTTCCTCAAGCTTTCTTACAGCGATAACAACTTCTCCTCCGTCAGCTCTTAAATGTTTAAGACCGGAAGCCAAAGCTGACGAATCTCTTTTGCCATCTTCCAGCACTTCAGCTTTTATCCTCGGCGCCCAAAGACTGTACTTGCGCCGAAGACCATTTTCATCTCTCGTCATCATCGCCAGGCAATTGCCTCTCAGAACCGCCTCATTTGTTATTGCGCTATAGTCAATACGAGCTGCCTCGAGTACCGCCCTGTCATTCACATCACCGTATCTCGCAAGTCCCCTGCCGCCTGTAACGCTTTGCTCCGATGTCACCGGCTCGGGCACTATATTCGAATCCATAGGTGTAACAAGAATCCCGCCTTCACATCTGACGACTATATCCATAAGCTGCTCTGCCGGCTCATTGGCCTCCGCCGCCTTCGCTACCGCTCCTTTATTTACATCAACGACATCCGATGCCGGAACCTCATTGACATCTTCGCCTATTCTTTGCTCCGTTGTTTGCGGCTGCTCCGGCTCAGCCGTAAGAATATCGTTGATAAAAATATGGTCTGCAAACACTATCTGCTCGGGACAATCTATAACAACGTTTTTACTGAAAATCCACCTGTATAGTTCTGCACCCTTCGCCGCCTCTTGCTCTATTGGTTCTACCACCTGCTCCTGTTCATCTGCTGCTCTCGCCTGCTCACCGGCTTCCTTTTCACCCGTCTGTGTAACCGAACCGCTGCCCTCTATAGCTTCTTCGGGACCGAACATGGACACTTTCGATGATACTCTCAGTACCATACGCTCCAGCTCGATTATTCTCAGATACTCCAATCCTCCCGATTCTTCATTATAAATAAACTCCAATCCCTTGCCAGTAAGCTGAACATTCTCTGACTCAAGCCTGATAGGCCCCACGCTTGTTGCCATAGACCTCTCGCCGTCAAGCACAATATCATCGAGATAAATAAAGCTCTTTTTTATTTCACTTGCCCCTTTCGGGACTACACGTATAACAACATTGCCCTCAAGCGCACCGTCACTCGGCATAGGCTCATTGATTACCGTCTCTACCTGAAAATCCCCTTTGTCCGCTGTTATGTAACAGCTCATATCCGTGCGATAAAAATTTATAAACGGCTTGTCGAGTTCCCATCTATCTTCCACCTTTCGGATAACTCTCTCGAACCCAATCTCCCTGTCAACCTCACCTCTTTCATTGCGGTGTTGATAGGTGGAACCCTCTACATGAACGATACCTGTATCGTCGATCTTGCCGATTTCATTTTCAAATTCCACATAATCATTAACATCACCGGTCACCGATTCCCCCTCAATACGGATCGGCTCTCTCATGTTTATCAGATTTGCAATAGAATAGACCAACACCACAACAGCCAGCGATATTAACAATATATACAATTTTCTAAAGTTGCGCTTCATAACAGCTTTTCATTTCTCTTTCGGCAGATATCTTTCCATCAACTTGTCCCATTTACCGCTCTTTTTCAGTATATACTCAATCACCTCTCTGACAGCGCCGCTGCCGCCCTGCCGCTTTGTTACATAGTCCGCTGCTTCTTTAACCTCATCAACTGCATTGGCCACCGCCGCGCTAAAGCCCGCATAATTCATCGGCGGCAAATCCATCAAATCATCGCCCACGTAGGCTATTTTGTCAGCCGATATACCCAACTCTTTCGCGAGTTTCTCGAGCGCCGGCAGCTTATCGTGACAACCCTCGATGCAAAAATCCACCTCAAGCTGCTCGGCACGCTTACTCGTCGGCCCGGACTTTCTGCCGCTCAAAAATGCAACCTTAAGACCCGCTCTTCTGAACAGCCGGATACCGTGACCGTCAAGAGCATTAAAAAACTTGCTCTCACTGCCGTCTGAATTCACCACCACAGTCCCGTTGGTCAAAACGCCATCCACGTCAAGAACAAGCAGGCTTATTGCTGCAAAGTTAATATCTTTGTTTTTCGAATCCGGATTTTCAGCCATTAAAATGTCACCGGGTACAATCAGCCTACAACTTTAATTGTCAGGATATCCTGAACGTCTATCAGTCCTACAGGCCGGTTCTGTGAATCAATCACCGGAAGCTCATCAATCCTGTACTTGTGGAAAATCGCCGTCGCTTCCGCCGCTAGCGCGTCCGAGCGTATCTTCTTGCAATCCTTTGTCATTATTTCAGAAACCTTACTCTTAAATGCACCCGTCCCCTTCTTTGCCATCAGCCGGCGCAAATCCGCATCCGTAACAATCCCCGCCAGGCCGCCGGCCTTATCGACTATCATCACCGCCCCATGACGTTTAACATCCGAGGTTTTTTCAAGCATCTTTTCTATCGTATCATCAATCCCCGCAACCGGAAGCTTCTCGCCCGGCCTGAACATCATCGACTGCTCCACCGTCATAAGCTGCGAGCCGAGTGAGCCGCCCGGATGAAAACGCACAAATTCCTCAACACTGAACTTACGGGCCTTCATCACCGTAAAGGCCAGCGCATCACCAATCGCCAGCATACACGCCGTCGATACGCTCGGCGCAAGTCCCAGCGGACACGCTTCGGACCTCTTTCCTATACATAAAACAACATCGCTGTGTTCGCTCAGCCTCGAATCGCTGTCGCCGGTAATTGCGATAAGCTTCAAATCGAGCTGTTTGACGAGATTAATCAGCCGAATAATCTCATCTGTCTCACCACCGTAGCTCAATACAATCACAATATCATCTTTTCTCAGCCTGCCCAAATCGCCGTGGACCGCCTCGGCCGGATGCAGAAAATGGCTCGGGCTGCCCGTCGATGCCAGCGTCGCACTTATCTTCTGCCCTATCAAACCCGCTTTGCCTATGCCGCTGACTATCACAGAACCGCCGCAGTTGTAAATCATCTCGCAGGCTGCAACAAAAGACTCATCCAGCACCACAGCTACAGAGCTTATACCTTCAGCCTCTGCTTCTATCACATTGCGTGCGAATTTAATATCGAATTCCACCGGCCATTAACCTTTCAATCATTCAAAGCCGAAAATTAAGCCAATAGTATCGTAGAACCGCCGTTTATCGTCAAGAACAAAAAAACAATCACAAATACTTATGCAAGTTAAGATTTGAAAATATGAAGAATAACTTATAACCTTACAACGGTGCCTCTGTCGTCGTAGCAGACAAGCTCGTGCTTTTCGCCTGTATAATTCGGCACGGAATGAATCTTTATCTTTTTACCGCTTATCTGTTCCAGCCGGGCAATCGATGTCCTTTTGTCATTCTGAAGATAATCGGCTACCTCCTGTGAGACGAAAAGCTCTATCCGCTTTATTTTATCTATCGATGCAGAAAGATTCAAAAGCCGCACGATTTCGATGGCCATTGACTCATGACTTTTGATAAAGCCGCTGCCGCCGCAGTGCGGGCACGCCTGGCACATCGCCGACTGCAGCGACGGCCGTATCCGCTGCCGCGTCATCTCCACAACTCCGAACCTGCTTATCCGCAAAATCTTCGAACGAGCCCGGTCCGCCCTGACCGCTTGGCGAAATGCCCGCTCAACACTTCTGCGGTGCTTTTCGCTGCGCATATCAATAAAATCACATATTATCAGCCCGCCAAGGTCGCGAAGCCTCAATTGCCTGGCTATCTCCACCGCCGCCTCCATATTGATTTTATATGCGGTTTGTTCGGCGCTTTCTTTGCTGCGGTATTTACCGCTGTTGACATCTATCGCAACCAGTGCCTCAGTCTGCTCAACAACAACCGAGCCGCCGCACTTGAGCCCGACCGTACGTGACTGAACCTTTCCAATCTCATCCTCAATCTTATACTTATGGAACAGCGGGACCTTACCCTTATAGAAACCGACCCGCCGTCTCATACGAGGGTACGCCTGCGAAAGAAAGTCCCTGATTTTGCGAACCACTACCTCCGAGTCGCACGTTATCCTGCTTATCTTGCTGGTAAATACGTCTCGCAGTGTCCGTATAACCAAATCAGATTCCCGGTAAAGCTCTGCCGGCGCACTATCCTTCTGCATCCTTTTGTCAATGGAATGCCAAAGCCGTACAAGATACCTCAAATCCTTTTGAATATCCCGCTTCGAAGCCCCCTGCGCCGCTGTCCTTATTATAAAGCCCATATTCTTCGGCAGCTTTGATTCTTCCAGTATATCGCGAAGCCTGTTGCGTTCCTGCTCATCCTCAATCTTGTGCGAAACGCCCTCCTTAGTCATCCACGGCATCATCACAAGGTATTTGCCCGGCAGTGCCAGGTAAGCGCTCAGTGTCGGCCCTTTTGTATTCATCCCTTCCTTGGTTACCTGCACAATCACCTCTTCGCCCTTACGAAGACATTTCTGTATCGGCAAACGCTCCTTCAATGCTTTTCGTTTGCCTATGCTGTCCGCTCCCAAAGCACCCTTACCGGGAAAATAGCGGGGATGAAGGTCGCTGATATGAAGAAAACCATTCCGACTTGCACCAAAATCAACAAAAGCTGCCTGTATCCCCGACTCAATATTAACCACTTTGCCCTTATATATATTGCCGACGTGACTGTCTAAACTCGCTCTCTCGATGTAAAGCTCCTCAAGAGAACCGTTTGCAACCACTGCCACACGGCACTCCTCTCGCTCCGCCACGTTTATAAGCATCTCTCTTGCCATCCCGTTTTTCCCTCAACAACTCTGCATACTCAATTGCCTGTTAATTATTCTGCTGCCACTGCACCTTCACTCGCCTCACAGCCCCTTTTAGCTGCTCGGCCTTTATCTGCAAAATCCCCAAAATCTCTTCGACTCTTATCGTCCCTGCTTCGCTTACATTACATTCGACATAAATCGCCTCGTCCACAAATTTAATATCTTTCACAAATCCTTTGACATCGATTTTTTTACTCCTCACACCTTCCCGACCGAACCTCCTCTCAACAACAATCCTCTCGCTTCCCAGTATATCGCTGCAAATCCTTCGAAGGTTCTGTCTGCTTTGTTCATCTTCAAAAACACCTTCTTTCAAAGAAATCCTATAAACAGCTCCCCTCGGCACAGGGCATTTTTCACCCTTCACAGCCTTTACTGAAACCACTTCACAGCCGGCCGGCAGTTGCTCATCGAGCTGCGCCTTAAACTGCTCAGCGTCAAAATCAGTCTCTGGCTTTTCAATCCTGATGCACAATAAATCATCTTCCGACTCGATTCCGACTGTTCTTGGCAGAGGCAATGAAAGCTTTGGGCGTGGATTATATCCCCCGCTGTATCTCATCTTCAATCCTGCCCTGACGCACGCACGCTTAAGAACGCTCATCGTCTCAATGTGGGACAAAAACCTCAAGTTTCCGAAAATCCTGAACTTAACCAGGACAATGGATTCTTCTTCACCGAAACCTATACGCAGCACTCCTAGAAAACAATATAAGCCAAAGCCCAAATCAAACTCTCAGATGCTCTCGACTCTACTAAATATACTATTACACATCTCGCAAAAAAACAAGCTTTTTCTGATAAGATGCAAACCAATTATAATCAATCTTAAAAACTCCCACAGAGCCTTAAAACTTCGCTGTTTCTAAAATTAAAGCTGCTTCACCTGCCAGAATCTGAAAATTCATCATAATTAAAATTTTTAATAATTTTTTTATTTTTTCTTGACAATGTCCAGGGGGGTAAATTATAATTCAAGATAAAGGAGCATAGAAACTGCGGAAAGGCTTAAAATGGCTTCACACGCCCAAAATAAGCGTATTAGCCAGAACAAAAAACCTATCATAATTGTCAGTAAAAACCCCAATTTTAAGGAATCTCCAAAATGCTTAAAAAGACTATCCCTTTATTCATTATAATATCTTCAGCACTGCTTATCATCTCCGGTCTAACTCTTTTTACCAAAGCAGCCCCACGATCAGCAAACAATTCAGAACAGCTTCAAACTCAAAAACAGCTTATCATCTCATATATTGAATCCGCTAATTCAGTTGATGCACAGGCTGAATATGATAATCTCATAACCGATTATGCAGGCAATCGATTACTGCCGGATGCAGTTTATGACATCGCAGAAGCATACAGAAATAATGCAAAATTCGAAGAGTCGCTGCAGGTCTATGCTGATGTAGTTAACAACTGGCCTGAAAGCAGCTCGGCCGTCTGGGCCCAGAGAGGTTTGGCCATCTCGAATATCGCACTTGACAGAATGCAGGAAGCTCAAGTCGAACTCAACAAGCTCCAAAAAAGCTTTTCTACTGACCCGAACATAGCTGAAGCGGTCTTTAACGTCGCTGATACCTACTACTGGTTTAAAAGATACGATGAGGCTGACAGCTTATATAGATATGTTTCGGAAAATTATCCCTACAATGACTTTGCAATGTGGGCACAGATGGGTCTGGCTATATTAAATATTGCAGACGGCAATGAAATTGCTGCGCAAGATGCTATCAACAGGCTGGTTACTGAATTTTGGGAAAATGAAAAACTTCCAGAAGCCCTTTTCTACATTGCAGGCCGATACGCCTGGGACAAAAAATATCAGCAGGCTAAAAATATATACGAGAACATCATACAAAACTGGCCTGAAAGTTCCATTATCGGCGAAGCAGAATTTGGACTCCTCAGGTCAAGCATTTTTACCTTTATCGAATCTCAGGATGAGCCTAATGCCTTCGCCTCAATTGAAACCTTAATTGCCGACTACAACAATAATCCTGATACACCCGGTATAGTCTTTGAAGCGGGCGAGCGATATTTTACAAAGGCTCTAAAGGATTCAAGTGAAGACCTTGAAGCCCAAGCAAGGAACGATTTCACAAAAGCAATCATTCTATGGGAAACAATAATAACTGAATTTCCGCAATCTCCTGTTATTCCACAGGCCTATTATTTTTCTGCTCTTTCTTACCGTCGATTGGGCGAGTACACCAAAACCATTGAGTATTGTACTAAAATAATTGCTGACCGGCCTGATTATGAGTATGCCTGGAATTGCAAGTCCCTGATAGAAATATGCCAACAGCAATTAATTTGGCAGCTAAATGACCTACAAAATTGAATTAGTAATAAAAAATATCAATAAAATATAATAATTTGAGAGGTTTTCAAAAAGAATTAGCCGATGATAAGGAAGGATAAAAAATGAAAAAGATGACTATTATATTTACTTTAATTGCTATGCTTATACTGTTAGCTATTCCCTCAACAGTTCTTTGCTGCTGTAGGCTAAAAGTTGTAGGTTATACCGCAATAAGTGAATGTGAATGTGACATACTATGGAATGACTGTAAGGGTTATTATGAGAGGAAACGGATATTTGCCTGTCGGGGAAGTTGCACATCCGGCACATGTCAAAAGGTTGGAACATATTCGGGTGTTGTAGTTACACAATGGCCATGCTTGGGCTCTTGTGCGGGAGGAATTGAGAATTGTGAATATGGGAAGGGTAATTTTATTAATGGGCCTGTACCAATTTGTGGTTGCAAAGAGAATAATTAAAATCAAACATTGGAAGAAAGGATTATAAAATGTATAACTCAAAGAGAAAAACCATTTTTAAAATTTCAGCCCTTATATGCATCGTCCCATTAATTGCAGCGCAGGCCCCTGCGATCACAACTTCCCAGTTACAGCAAATCATAAAAGACACTGAAGAATCGGTGACGACAGCTCATCTGGTTTATATTATGGATTTCAATGACAACTACCCCGTAGCTGGCAGCGATGATGACACAATGGTTCTAATTCGAAAGGCAAACAAGCACCAGCTTACCAGAGTGGATGATATCATAGACCTCAAAAATAAGAGAACCAGGGCTTTGATAACCGACTTGAGGGACCTCGATGCCTTATTAGAAAAATACAATCTGCCCGCGGAGCAAAAGATGAACATCTCCCTCTCAAGAGCATCTGTCATTGAGGAAACTTACGAAATGATATTTAACGAGGGCTTTGAAGAAGGCGGGCCTGCACAATTAGCTTTGACCGAACGTCCCGGCAAACCGCCACGATCTAAATCGTCGATGCTCTCCTTCGGAATAATCGATGATGAACTGCTTTCGCAGCAAAATAATCCGACTTTTTCCGAGGTTAATTCAGAAGGCAAAAACCTGCTGCGTATCCAGCTTACACAAAAAAGACAGGATGCGAATCTGCCGCCCATAAATATAAAAATCGATTGCGACCCGGCTTTTTCATACCGTTTTTATCGTATCGAAAAGTCTATAAATGGAAATATCGGCGTTGAAAAGATTGCAGACGACTATAGAATCGTCAACGGCATACCTTATCCTTTTCTGTATATAAAAAGATATTTCGATGAAAACGGTAAAATCCTCAGAGAAATAAAATATACCATCGAGAATGCCGAGTTCGGATTAGACCTATCCGCAAAGGATTTCAAATTGCTTATCCCGCAGGGAACTGCCGTTACGGATACTATCCTAAGTATGACAACGTTCGAAGTCGAAAAAGCTGATTATATGGGCGTTGACGATGTCCTAAGTTTAGCAATGAAGCATCGCTGAAATAATTGCCGGCAAATCAGAAAGCTTCCGGCAGCACCTTACGAGCCGAATTATGCAAAAAGCTCGATATGTGTCTTTCGGAGCTCATACTCAGTATCTTTCGTGCTACCTTGTTACACTCCTCTATTGTTACTGACCGGATTATCTGCTTTATCTCCGGTATCATCGGCGGTGCAAGTGAAAGAGTCCGCACTCCCATACCCATCAGCAGCATTACCTGTTCCGGCTCGGACGCCATCTCTCCGCAAACGCTCAAATCTATATGTGCCTTATTAGCATCCTGGATAACCGTACGCATCAGCCGAAGCACCGCAGGGTCAACCGAAGAATAAATCGTCGAGACAAGCTCGTTACCCCTGTCAACCGCAAGCGTATATTGTGTAAGGTCATTCGTCCCTATGCTGAAAAAGTTCACATCCCTTGCCAGCGTCGATGCCGTCAGCGCCGCCGACGGCGTCTCAATCATTATACCTATCTCGATGCTCCGGTTATACTCAATACCCGCTTCATCCAAATCCTCCATAACATCATGAAGAATCATCTTTGTCTGCATCAGCTCCTGAAGATTCGTTATCAATGGAAACATTATCTTTAGCTCACCAAGAACTGACGCCCGCAGAATCGCACGAAGCTGCGTCTTGAACATATCAAGGTTCTGCAGACAAAACCGGATACTTCTCAGCCCCAAAAACGGGTTCGGTTCACGAACAAAACGTTTGCTTTGAGTGTACTTGTCCGCCC
This sequence comes from uncultured Pirellulales bacterium, assembly GCA_964493425.1. Classification (GTDB taxonomy): domain Bacteria; phylum Planctomycetota; class Phycisphaerae; order Sedimentisphaerales; family Anaerobacaceae; genus CAYLMG01. The sequence continues at coordinate 84,909 of CAZBMW010000008.1, read as the reverse complement.
CCAGGTCAACCGTCCTTATTATCACAGGCCGATGCTTAAAAACGCTTATAGTCTCTGCATAGGCCTTATAATGGTCCTCTTCGCTCGGCTCGCTCGACCTGTTAAGATACAAAAACTCCGTCCGGTATAATCCTATCCCCTCTCCGCCCTTATCAAGCACTACATGGGCCTCGACCGGAAACTCGATATTACCTAACAATGTAACCTGCACACCGTCACGTGTTACTGCTGGCTTCTCCTTCAGCTCTCGCAGCCTGCTTTCGAGCTCCTGAAATTCACGCGAATACTGCTCATATTTCTGCAGCGTCTGCTCATCCGGCTCTACAATCACTATCCCCCGATTGCCGTCGATGATTACCGTATCGCCGCCCAAAACAACCTCCGTAAGGTCCTCGAGTGCAACCACTGCTGGTATCCCAAGCGACCTTGCAACAATCGCGGTATGACTTGTTCGCCCTCCGGCATCGGTAGCCATCGCCTTGATATATTTTTTATCAAAGCCGGCCGTCTGAGTAGGGCTCAGCTCCCTCGCCACAACCGCCACCTCCTCCGTCAAATGCTCAAGGTCTTCTTTCTTCTTGCCCAGAAGCTGTTTCAACAAACGCCTCTCGATATCATATATATCTGCTGCCCGCTCGCTGATATAAGGGTCTTTCACCTTCGAAAAATGAGATGCTATCTCTTTCATCGTAGTCGAGACCGCATACTCGGCTGTAACCTGTTCGCCCTGTATCAAATCCGTTATTCTTTTGCGAAGGCTCTTGTCATGCAAAAAACGAAGGTGAACTGCGAAAATATCCTTTATGCTCTGCTGCTCCAGAGCGTCTTTTCCTTCTTTCATACCTGTCAATTCTTCAATCGCATCTCTGAAAGCGTTTTTCACACGCTGTATCTCCATCATCCGCTGCGAAGCCTTGACCGTACGCCGGGGTATCAGGTAATCCTCGGAATCGATAATCAGAGATTTTGCTATCGCAATACCCGGCGAAACTGCTATACCTCTTTTCACTTCCATAAATATCTTTCTCTAACTTTTCTCAAAACCCAACAACAAAAAAATACTATGATTTCTCATTCTCACCGGGCGGCTCATCGAACATTCGCACCTCGACAAGCTCTCTTAACGCATCCAGCGCCGCCTGGGCATCCGGGCCGTCAGCCTTTACTAAAAGCCTTGTACCGCAGCTGGCCGCCAGCATACTAATCTGCATTATGCTCTTGCCGTTTACACTCGTCTTATTGTTACTTACCGTTATCTCGCTTTTGAACTGACTCGCAATATCAACAAACTGCATCGCCGGACGCATATGAACTCCGTCTGCATTCTTTATCTTAACCTCAGTCTCACAAACAGTATTTTCCAATATGTACTCTCCGGCCTCTTTATCTTGTCCGCTCTCATTTCTTTAACCGCTTTTCATCACCGCCAATGCAGGCCAAACTACATTTCTTCTACTTCACAAGATTTCCCTGCGGATAAACTGACGCAAAATATCATAAAAATGACCCCTCGTCAGCCTCTAAAAGAAGCTCTTTTATCTGTTTGGCGTTACGCGACTGTCGCATAAACTTGCGAAACTTTTCCTGCTGCAGGTGCCTGAAAACCTTTTCCATTGCTTCAAGATGCTTATCAGGGTCGTCATCCGGACTTATTAAAAGTATCACCGAATAAACCGGCTGCTTGTCAAGCGAACGAAAATCGATACCTTTGCTGCTTTGCCCGACCGCTGCCACTACCTTCCCTATAGCTTTATGTTTTATATGAGGCACCGCGACACCCTTACCCATACCCGTGCTCGCCTCATTTTCCCTTTTGATTATAGCTCTTATTACCTCCTTAATATTACAACCAGCAAGCTCTCCTGCCTTCTCAAGTGCTTTTACAAGCTCTGCTATCGCTCCGTCACGGTCATCGGCCCGAAGCTCACCGACTATCGCCTTAAAACAAACAAAGTCCCCGAACTTCATATCTTTCCCTAATAGCCCCGGTTTCATTTAGAATACGAGCATATAAAAATATCTCTTCAAACCTCAGGTCATCTGAGCCTATATTTTGCCCGAATGTTTATTATTACGCTCCCTGGTCTTCGCCCTTCGAAGCTGTCGTTCAAGTTTATGAACCGCCAGGTCGATACATTTGTATGCGTCCTCGCCGCTCTCCGTAACAACGAAGACCTTACTATGTTCTGCTCTCGCAATTATCTCCACGCTCAGACTGCTACCGCCCTGTTCCTTGTCAACGATTACTTCAACCTGATTGATACTGCTGTAAAATTTTGAAAGCTTCGAAGTCTTTTTCTTCGCGTGAGCCTTAAATGCCTCTGTTACCTCGATATGTTTACCGGTAATTGTAAAAAGCAACTTCGTCCTCCTTAACCGATTTCCAGTAAAAACTCGTCAAGCCGTAATCCCTTCATCAATCAAAATAAACTCTCTAAACAAACGCCTGCCCGAAAAACTCGCCTCCTATTATAATCTACCGCTCCCTCTGTTTCAAATGCCAAATTCCTCTGTAGAAAACTATCTTTTGTCATTACCGCGAAGCTTGTTATGCTGCTCCAACCACTTTATAAATACAAAATCACGTTCACCGCCTTATTATGAAAAAAACTAAAATAAAACCCCCCTGCACAAAGACCTTGATAAAAACCTTCATTTGCTCTTCATTTCTCTTAACCTGTTACCAGGTGCAACTACTCCCGCACTAATGGCAAATCGAAATGCCTCCTCAATTGTCATATCAACAGGTATTGTGTCTTCCTTCGGAACCACTATCACATAGCCGGTAACCGGCATCGGCGAGTTAGGTATAAGAATCGTAAGAAATTCCTTTTTCTGATTCTCAGCCACTTCTTTCAGACCCGAACCCGTCACGAAACCTATCGACCATATCCCTTTGCGCGGATACTCTACCGCAACGACGCGGGAAAAAAACTTCTTCTGCTCTTCTGGAGTCAGCAGAAAGTCCGTAACCTGTTTCACATATGGATACACCCGCCGCAACAGCGGTGTATTCATTATAAAGCCCTCGATTAACTGCCACAGAGCCCTGCCTATAACGCTCGCAAATATAAACCCCGCCAGTACAACCACCACCAAAGCTATAATAAATCCTGCAATCGAGCCCCACCCTCCAACCCAGAACGCCTCCAGGCTCTCCCTAGACCAGCTCGGAAATACAAACGGAATCTTGTACATCAGCAGCACAAGTCCCTTATTTATATAGAAGCCTATATTATCCTGTATAAATTTGTATCCCCAGATGAAGATCCATATTGTCACTAGGGTCGGCAGAATAATCGCAAGCCCGCGGAAAAAGTAATTCTTAATCTTTGCCATCACAGCCCCATCAAAAAAATATATACTTCAACAATTTATGCATTACTAAAATCAGACAGCCGGATAGCTTAATCCATATCTTCGGCGTAGTCAACAGCTATCTCCTTCGGCAGATGCGCACCGAATATATGTATCGCCGCCCCCGGCAGCGAAGCGAGCATCCACACCGCCCGCTGACACATGGCCAGAGCCGAGGCCTGCTCCGGTGCGACACCGGCAAATTTGACAAAAAGCGAAGCAAGGAAAATCTCAACCACAACCACACCGCCGATACTTACCGGTATCGGACCGAGTACCCACGCCAGCGTAAAGAAAACAAAGTAATACTTGATACTAACCTCAATACCGAGATTGCGGCCTAAAAACCAGAATCCCGTTATCGTCACAAGCTGCAAAACAACCGTCAATGCAAATATCAGAACTATCGTCACCGGCTTGCTGCAATAAATAACCACTGCCCTTCTAAACTTCACTATTAACCCTACAATATACTCACGAATCCGCCGACGGCCTCTGCTTAAAACGCCGCTGCCCTTCGCCTTAAACAAAATCAAAATCGCAGCTATTAAAAACAAGGCCAGAATAATCAAAATAACATACCGGTACTGCCAAAAACCGCCGTCGGCCTGCTCTTCAGGCGCTACACTTCTTATATCGCCCCTGCCTCTCAAAAAAAACGTATAGAAAAAAACGGCTATAACAAGCGTGCTCGAAAGCCCTATCAGCCGGTCCACAAATACACTCAATACGCCTTCGAATCCCTTATCCGTATGCTTTGTAACATACCAGGCCCGCACCAAATCCCCGCCGACCGAGCCCGGCATAAAGTTGTTGTAGAACCAGCCCAATAGATAAAGCCGCACAGCCACCCAGAATCCTATGAAAATTTGCTGGCTGCGAAGTAACAACCACCACCGAAGACTTACTATTATCTGGCCGGCAACAAATATAAATAGCGCAATCGCAAAAATCCCAATGTTTAACCGCCGAAAAACGTCTACTAATTCAGCCCACCTGTCATCCCGCGAAAACCACGAAGCCGCCCATAAGAGCCCCCCTGTCACAACTGCAAGCCGAATGAACAAAAATATGTATTTCTTTCTCGATTGGCTATTTGCCGGCATCAGCTTATTCCACCCTAAAAAAACTTGTTTTTGGGAATAATAACGGTTAAAACTAACTATTGCAAGATGATTAACTCTTTCAGGAGAGCCTAAAAGTGGCTGAGAAAAAACCAATCGAAGAAACGGACGATTTAACGCTGCAGTTCGATTCCAACGGCCTGCTCCCCGTCATAGCCCAGGATGCCGATACCGGCCAGGTCCTTATGACCGCATATATGAACAAAGACGCCCTTGCTAAAACCATTGAGACAGGTTTTGCAACATATTTCAGCCGTTCACGGCAAAAGCTATGGAAAAAAGGTGAGCAGTCAGGCCACTTCCAGAAGGTAAAGCAAATCCTTGTCGATTGTGACCAGGATTGTCTTTTGCTGAAGGTTACTGTCGATGCCGGCCAGTGCCACGCAGGCTACCAATCCTGCTTTTACCGCGAGCTTGACAAAACCAATCCCAAAAAACTAAACCACATCGCAAAAAAGGTCTTCGACCCGGAAGAGACTTACGGTAAATGAGTGTATGAGATAATACAGAAGACGGAGAGCGGAGGACAGAGGGAAAATAAGTGCACAAGTCACACGTCACAAGGAAAATATGCGGTTTATGCCGAAGGCCGCGATGAGCGTCCTAAAGTTGCACGCAGTGCGTAAAAAAGATGCGAACCGCAGGCAGAAACCACACAGAAACAGACATAAAAAGCAGAATATAGAACACAGGACACAGAATACAGAGGGCGGAGGACAAAGGTGAACATTCAACATCGAACCGCGGACTTTATTATTTGTCATTCCCGCGCATGCGGGAATCCAGCAATTTTGGTTTTTTGATTGATAATTGACAGTAATTGCAGGATAATTCATAGTTAATCTGGCAGATATTTAAGGCCGGGCAGGATGTAACAGCTATTGCATAAATTAACCGAATAAACTTACGAATGGGAAGTCATTTGGATCATCCCGAACAAAATACAATTATCGCAATAAATAATTTGAGGGAGAATTATCCTTACGCAGCATCTATGCTTATCTTTGTTGTGATAGAGAGAGAGTTAAAAAAGTATATAATTCAACACCGTAGTGAAGAATTATTACAAAATAAACACGTGAAAATTATGTGTAAAAATATAAGCATCAAGGATTTTAATGATAAAGATGATGAATGTTTCCTTAACGAGTTTATTTCAAAGATAACGCTTGGTAGTACGGAGCAGATTCTGGGGATTAATGTTAATCCACCTTCCGCATTGCGGAATGATCTTATACATTCAAAAGAATACCTTCTTCACGAGAGTAGTCTAAAAGAATCAGATAGGATTAGTATAAATAAGAAGAAATTTGAAAGGTCAAAAAAACATCTTATTGAGATTTTCAAGAAGTACTCAGATTATGACATCGCTGAAGAAAACGGCATCCTTTTACTCTCGCCTAAGAAATAGTGTTGAACTTTATACACCGCTATTTTCCGCGCCAATCCTTATTTCATAAGCCGTGTGGTTAACTTTCTCGTCATTTATTTTAATTTGTTATAGTTTTTTCATCCACTCTTTAAACCATCGGTTTGATTTAATTCCTGATTTATATTTCCATTTTTTTAAACGTATTAAAAGTCCTTTATTCAGAAGCTCATCTTTCTCCTCAATATCAGAACAAAACCCTTGAAGTAATTTATTTTCACAAGACTCTATTAAAAGATCGTTTATCATTGAAATCATTTGCTTGGCATCCTTATTTTTTATTCTCATAGGAACTGAAATTCGGCTATTTACATCTATTTTACCTTTGTTTCTGTCCAAGCCCACATATGTTGCTTTTTGTTTTTTTAATTCAAGTTGCTTCTTTTCGACAAACTTGACAAATTTTGGTGAATAGTCAAAATATTGTCTCCATCCAAAAAAAGCTTTCTGTTTTTCAGGATGGAGGTACAGAAGCTTTAACCATTTTTGTTCAAAATCTTCGTCCGGCCAATAATTATTTACTTCCGATGACCAATAGTAATGTTCAACCCAATATGATTTAGCAAGTTCTTCCATTGCAATTACTGATAATTGGAATGAAGAAGGAAAAGATTTGTTCTCATATAAAAGGATTGAATCGAAATGAAGTCTCAGTCCGTTCTTAAATGACTCCGTCGCAATTCTTTTAAATTTATATTTTGAAAGCTTCTTAACCATATGTCCTCTTGGTTTGCAATATTATCCTTCCCATTTTTACCAAAGGCAAGACAAATTATTGGCGTTCGCGCGCAAATGCGCGCGGGGGGATTTTAGTCGATAGTCTTTAGTATTTAGTCGTCAGTTAGGGGGATTTGCGCGCAAAATCGCGCGAGGGGGTTTTTAAGAAAAACGGATTTTTTTGAAAATTTTTTTAATCCTTCCTATATAAGCACTTACAGAAATCCACGCCTTAAAAAAAACGCAAAAAAATTCCTTCTGATTGAGTCATGATTATTTCCTGCGCTTTTGTAAGTTTTCGAATGTGCATCAAGAAATATGTAATTTTGAAAACACTTTGAAAAGAGATTTTTCACGCACTTATTTTTAAGCAATCGGATCAGTTTTATTCTTCAGAGGAATCTTCCTCAGCGGTTTTTCCTTCAGGTTGTTTCTCTTTCTTAGTTTTTCCTTTTGGTGGTTTATCTTTCTTGGTTTTTCCTTTAGGTGATTTCTCTTCATTGGATTTTACTTTAAGTTTATTCTTCTTTGCATTTTCTTTAGCAATGTCGAGATGGTCTTTTAATTTACGACTATAATGTCGCGCCCACCAGTACATAATAAAAGAGGCAGATAAACATAGGACATCTATAAACACTATTGAACCAATAAGGAGTCTGCACTTGAACCAATGAGGTAATATATCTTCAATTGGTTGCTTTTTCATGACAAAAATAACCGCAATAAAAAAGCTAACTAAACCAAAAATCCAGATAGGTAAATAGAATGATAGTTTCCTTATTCTATTTGCATGTTTTATTCCGTTATATGCTGATTTAAAAAGTTCTATATTTTTAGAAATAGTTCCTATTTCTTTGATCTGTTCTGATTTTGACTCCGCATCATCTAATATTTCTTTTATACGCTCTTCTTGTATACTTTTGATAGCCACTATACCAGCATAAGTTGCACCAGAAAGGGATAGAATTATAGCTATAACAGCTATTAGTTCCAACTGATTATCTCCTCTTAGGAATTTTTAATAAGACATGGAATTCCACATCCAATCAAAATATTCAGCTTCCGCTCTTGCTCGAGCTGTATTTCCGAAATAGGCTGTTGCTTGTACTAACGTTGCTTTAGATTTTTCTGTTAAAGGTGGATGGGGTTTTTCTAAACGCAATTTATCATCATCGCATATCGTTCGATGTGATGGTTTTATTGAACCATGAATGAGCTTTTTTATTCCGACTATATCAGAATATTTTGATTGTATTTGTCTCAAATAGGTGAGGGGCATTTGGGAAATATCTTCTATTAGTAGAATACGAACGAATCCTTCTTTTACTTTCTTAATTCTTTCCAAAGCTCCTTCAAACGTTCTGTGCAATGCTCCAATAAATGGATCTAAATCGAAACCGGAAAGTATTCTGATTTGTGATTTTGTTCTCCGAAACATAATACTGGTGAGACACAGAGCATGAAAATAGTCTGAATTCGGGATTCCCTCAGAGAGTTTTTTGTCACCATACTGTTTTATTAGAGAGTCATAGCCTCCGTCAACTGTGTCACCCAACTGTTCATATGCCCATAAGGCTTTTGAAACCGGCATTTCTGACATACTGTCTTTTATCGGCATATTAGCCGGAGGGTCTGCAGGCAAGTCACAGTCTTCGGTTCCTTTGAAAGGAAGGTTTTTAGAACTAAATTTACTTGAAGATTCGTTAGAATCCATTTGTGTGGTTTTTGACTTTAGCTATCAATATTATTATATCTCTCCCGCTTATTCTGTCAAAGGAAAAAACTCTCATTGGGTCAAAATTGTTGCCAATTTCTCCAATTTTTCAATCATCTTTTTCGCAATAACAACATGGAAAATCGTATCTTATTGTATAACAAGGACTTAGACCCAATAAATTTTTTACTTTTTTTTAAAGATTTTTCAGATAGGTGTTAAATTAACCTTATTTTTCAACAAAAATAGCTCTTTTGATTTCGATTACAGAATCTTAATTTTCTTAGCGAAGATTTATCTCGCGCGCAAAATCGCGCGGGGGGGGTATTTAGAAAACTCAAAAAATCTAAAAATTTTTTAGTCATTTCTATACAAGAACTTACATCAATTCATGCATTTGAAAAAGCCCAAAAGCGCGCAAATTCGCGCTGGGGGGTGCAATTATGGAGGGCGGCCCGAAGGGCCGAGAGAGTAGAGCAGTTGAACAGATGAACAGTTAAGAAAAAGATTAAGAAGTTAGAATTAAAAATGGCGGAGGAAGGGAATAGTTGCAAACAAAGAACTGCCAAGATTGCATTTACGCTGTAAGGCCTAAAGGACGGAATGGGACAGCACTTGTATGCATTAATAAAAAAGGCGCAAACGGCAGTCTCTTTTTTACCGAAAAGCAAAATCGCTGCAGGAACTTTCGGCACAAACGAGGATACAGAGAAAAACTAAAACAGCCAAGTGACAGTGACATTCGATTCATACCGCTAACAAAAGGAAAAGTTGCAATCGTTGATGCCGAGGATTATGAGCGGCTTAGTAAATATAAATGGCATACCGTAATAAGCTATAAAAGGTTTTATGCCTATCGCACTTTTAATGGTAAAAATACAGCAATGCACAGATTTATTATGAAACCGGCAGAAGGTCTGCTTGTTGACCATATCGACGGCAACGGCTTGAATAATACGAAAGACAACCTTCGTATCTGCACCTACCAGCAAAATATCTGTAACCGCAAAGGCTGGGGGAAAAACTCAAAATACAAAGGCCTCTGCTGGGACAAATATAACAAGAAATGGCGTGCCCAGATTCACTATAACAGGAAATGTAGATATCTCGGTGTCTTCGAAGATGAAGTTGAGGCAGCCAAGGAATATGATAAAGAGGCGATTCGGCTTTTCGGAGAATTTGCTTATCTGAATTTTCCGGCGGAATACAAAGCTCTGAAAAGATAGATTCCTGCTTTCGCAGGAATAACAATGGTGAGCGCACTTTAGGGAGGACAAGCTTCGCAGGAATGACAACGGAGATGCTTTCTTCAAATCACACTAAAAACTTAAACCGCTCTATATGCACGCAGGTTGAACTCGCTGCAAATACTCATCAGGCCGGACCAGGTCTCCGTTTTGCATTCAATCGAGCTCTCTTCGAGGTTCACGTACAAAAATGTTGTACCGTAAGTATCTTTCCGATAGGCTCTGACGTCTTCTCTATCTTCTTTTCTCACTCTCCTGTAGCCGTGCAGACCAATATTGTTCCTAATCGTCTTAAACAGGCTTACATCTATTGGTATTGCATCTTTCTCAGTCTTTCTATTCAACAGCAACGCCTGCCAAAGCAGCCTGTATGGAAGTTTTTTCCTCATCATCGCCATATCAGTTATCCCGGCCTTGAAGTACTCCGCTTAACAGATGCTCGGTCCTTGAAGCCGCATCCAAAATCCATTTAATATTTTCTGCTCACTGTCGCTTCTATTATACATATTTTTCGACAAAAAGGCAATTTTACCTTTGTTCTTTATGGCCTCTAAACACCCAAATTAAACCGGATTTTGTCCGATAATTTCCTTGAAATTCTTAAAAAATTATGTATAATAAGAGAATCAACCGATAGCCGCATAATTAGGAGCTGAGGACGTAGTGAGAGTAAAAGCGGGAATCCAAATCATTCTTCCATTCAGAACTGTCAGCTTACAAAGCGTAATTCGAATTCAAATACGGAGGATATACTAAAATGACAAACCCAAAATCCATCTTTCTATCAACGCTGTTAATTTTCGGCCTTGTTGTGTTTTACAGCCCCGCGGCTTTTTGCTACATCACGCCGGGCGTGGACTATTACAAAACCGTCGAACCGACTGAGATTATCTTCGGCTCAGAATCCCTCCCACCGATACCCGCCGACTTCTTCGGCCCGGGCTCGGATCCCTTTGACGGCGTCATTTGTCTGAAAGGCGAACCTATAGACCCCTGCCACTCAGACACCGACACCATTATCGAAAGAATGACATCGCCCGATCCCTGCGGAAACATTGAACTCAGAATCGTTGACCTAAGCCTTGTCAGCATAAAACCCATTCCAGTTACAGGCAGCGACTTCCCTGCCGATTCTTTTTTTAACGTTTACGTTACCGTAAATCCCCCCATCGACTCAAACGGCATAATGAAAGCCCAAAAAACGCATCAGAACGGCGGGACTTATGACAGCGTATTTAACGTCTATCCCCGTTTCGAGTTCACAGATGTTAACAACGGGGGCCCGCCTCTCATTTGGGAACCTTATGATCCCATAATTATCGAATCAAGCTATTATGGCAATTGGCAGGACACACAACCTCCGCACTCCGTCCCGCCCAGAAACGATTTCTACCCCATTACAGAAGAGCCTCATATTATGGATATCGGCCTCGATAGCGGCCGCTTATCATTAATGCCTGCAACCGACGGCAATGACTACGATTATAAAACATACGACCTGCTGCCGTACGGCGTCAGGGTAAAATGGGCCCAGCCGCCTTTCAATTTTGACCCATATGAAACTGTATATCTCGGCTGGAACGAATACGGAAACTTCGTCGCGGACGACTTTAGATGCGATTCCAATGACCCTATTACGATGATTCGATGGTGGGGCTCGTTCTGGAACTGGCACGATGAAATGGTCCCACCACCAGAGGTGCTGCCCAATGAATTTTACCTCACCATCTGGACAAACGTGCCGCCCGACTACGCCGACCCCGATGAAAGTTTCAGCCATCCCGGTCAAATCATTCACGAAATTCACTGCGACGAATACGACGTCGAATTTTACGGCTGGGAGGAAAACCCAGAAACAGGCGAACAGACAACAAAATTTATGTTCACACAATTTCTCGACCCCTGTGATTACTGGTATCAACCAGGCGATTGGGATATCTACTGGCTTGGCATTGAACCAATCTACGGCCAAATGGTGTGCGCCGACTGCAATGCAGATTCCGACGGAGATGGTGACGTTGATAGTACTGACCAGGCAAACTTTACGGCCTGCTTCGGCCAGCCGCCTATGGGAGACTGTCAATGGGCCGACCTTAACTGCGACGGTCTTATTAATGCGTCTGACCTGCCGATTTTTTCATGCCAGTTGAGCGCAGGCTGGCCGGACCCGAACTGCTGCGAGCCATTCTTCGAACCAATCGAACCTAACTTTCCGTTCGGCGTTGAAACCCGTCCGCACTACTTCGCAGACGACGCTGTCCGCATATACTCCGGGCCGCCCCTGGATGAACCTACCTTCATGCCGATAAAAGATACAAACGGCTTTAGCTGGGACCTCTCTTTCAAACTCGGAACAGGAGAGAGAAAAGAGATGGTCCAACATCTCAAATGGTCTCAGCCGCCTATCGAAACCGTATCAATGCGTGAGACTCCAAATATTTACGGCTTCGATATGTGGTCGGTCGCACCTGCTGACCCCTGCAACGACCCCATTGATCCTGGCCCAATAATGTGGCTAACGCAGGCAGACGATTTCAGATGTATTGGAAATATGCCGGTGACAAGCATACACTGGTGGGGCTCATTTTATAACTGGCCAGCAGAATACTACTACGAGTACAATATGCTGCCGCCCCAGCCGAGCTCCTTCTGGATAGGATTCTGGTCAAATACACCGGCTGGTGAGCCTCCCTTCAACTGGTCGAGACCGCACGAGCTGCTCTGGCAAAAATACTTCCCCGCAAACAGAATCGAAACACAATGGTTCGGCGATGATGTCAGCTTCTACGCCGGACAGGAAGGCTGGCTCGATTTCGACAGAGACGTTTGCTTCCAGTATTATCTCGAGCTTCGGCCTCACGAATACTTCCGGCAAAGCGAGTTCGAATCTGACGATGACATCTTCTGGATTAGCATAGTGGCAATCTATGATGAGCCGGTTTACAGCTATCAATGGGGCTGGAAAACCAGACCCGTTGTCTGGGAAGACGCCGCAGTTACCACCTGGCTGCCGGATAATCCCCAAACAGGTATGATATTAACGCCCGAAATCTGGCTGGAGACAACCCCGTTCAGCGCTTTGTTTATGGGTGGACCTATTTTCTACATCGACCGTTACTGGGACCTCTCATTTGAGCTTGACACAGACCCAAACTACATCAAATTCGAACAGCCGTTCACATCACTGCGAGACTGGCAGTATTACGAAGATATTCCCTCCACGCAAATAGAGGTCGATATAATTGATGAGCCTCTTATGCAAATGCAAATTGATGAAATTGTCGCAGACGACTGGCTCTGCACAGAACGTACACCTGTTACCGCTATTTCGTGGGCGGGCTCATATCTCGACTATACATATAATCCAGCAGAGCCGAATTTCCTCGGCAAAGTTCTGCCAAACAATCCAGACTACTTTCTGCTGTCTATCTGGACCGATGTCCCCGTCGATGACCCTTGCAATACCTATCCTTACAGCCATCCCGGAAGAAAGGTGTGGGAATACAGGGCTTATGACTACGATGAAGTTATGGTCGGTTATGACAGCTACATAGAAAATATTTTCCCATTCCCCGTCAGACAGGAACCAGTTTACAGATGCTCTGTAAGACTGCCGCGAGAAGAATTCTTCTTCCAGCCACAATATGAAGCAATCTACTGGATTAGCATAGTCGCCGTTTACAATGAATTTAACCCTCCGCTTTACACCTGGGGCTGGACTAACCATAAACACAATTTCAAGGACGACGCTGTTATAGGCCAATTCTTACCCGACCAAAATAGATGGGAATGGTTCGAAATCCTCGATAAGACAGGCGAAAGTGCAGACCTTTCATTCGTTTTATTTACCGACCCCGACTACTGCACATTCTGTGCAGATTACGAGCTTGACGGCATCGTCAATACTTATGATTTGAGCATATTCGTTGATAATTGGCTCTGGACAGGCCTGCCCGGCGGCTACAATGACGGCGACCTGAATTGTGATGGCTCTGTCACTTTCTTTGATTATGCAATATTTGCAATGCAGTGGCTTGAATCCTGCCCATAGTTTGAAAAACATATTAGTCAAAACCGCGGGCCGTGAGTATTAGAAACTCACGGCCTTTTTTAAACTCACCTGCTTTCTCTTCAACCAATAGGACTGCTTTGCTCCTCTATTATAAGAATAATTAATGCCTTTCAACCTTACATTAAATCGCTAAAAAACCTATGCCCTTATCATATAAAGACTTAGCTGGTTACCGCTCTATAAGCAAAATCGAAAATCAAAAACCTAATAGTCCGATAATTTCCTTGACTTTATAGAAAAAATTCAATAAAATTTTATTAATATAGCAAATTTAAAATATTGGAAAGTAAAGCACAACAGGTAAAACACAACAGGAGAGATTTTTCTGTACGTATCCTGGTTATAGTTGTTGTTTGTTCTTAAGTATATTAAGTTAAAATAGACCTATAATATTTGTAATATTTTATGGAAAGGAGATTCGTGTATGGAGCAAACTTATTTTATAGTTATTACCAAAAATGTACCTGTTTTTTTAGGAGGATTAAGAAATGAAAAAACCAAATCTTAAATTTTGTATTGCCCTTGTGTTTGTACTAACTCTTTGTATCAGCCCATACGCAAAAGCCGACTGGAACGAGGGCGACCCCAACAAGATGCACTGGCCTCAGTTGCCTGACCTTACCACAACGGGTATGGACGTTAATACGTCTATGACATTCCTCGCAGATGACTTCGAATGCACCGAAGACGGCCCCATTACAGATATTCACATTTGGGGCTCTTTTGTCGACGACGCTTTACCTGTTGAAGGAGAGGGAAGCCTGATCTTTCAACTTGAAATCTCCAGCAACATACCCGAGCAGGAGCCGATGTTTGCCCCGCAGGTGCTCGCTGATGATTTCTACTGCGAGACCACCGGGCCTATAACCGATATTCACATCTGGGGCTCCTGGTATCACGACTACCCGCCCTTCGGTGACCCGGGTCAGGTAACCTTTACGCTGAGCATACATGAAGATATTCCCGCAAGTGAAAGCCCAACGGGCTACAGTATGCCCGGCGCACTGGTGTGGAAGAAAACATTTTCTCTTGGTGAATTCGACTGGTCCGTTTATGCCGAGCAGATCGAGGAAGACTATTTCGTACCCTGCGAACCTTACTATGAGTCCCCTGGTGATACCATTTGCTTTCTGTATAATTTCTATATAGACCAATCAGAGGCATTTATACAGGAAGGCTCGACCATTGAACCGAAGGTTTACTGGCTCAATGTACAGGCTATACCGGCCGATGATGAGACCGCTCCGGAACCAAGCAGATTCGGCTGGAAAACATCGTATTATGAGTGGAACGACAACGCCGTTTACGCCATTGGACAGGATCCGCCGGATACTGATTGGCTTGAATTATATTATCCACAGGGACATCCATACTGGGGACAACCAATCAACCTGGCCTTTGCAATCACCACCGACGGACAATTTAAGTACGAACAACCACCTGATTTAGAGCCTACGGGCGTAGATGTTGATGCTACTATGGAACTAACATTCAGCAGGCCCGGTGAGCCCCTTATGATTGCAATTTTATACCCCGGCGACTATACTGTTCGGGAAGTCGATACAACCGAAAATGAGGATTGGTTCGACCCTGAAACCGGCCTGTGGCTTGATGATAATCACAGAAGAGCTTTTCAGTATAATTTCCCAATCGATGAGGATGAAACGCTCGAGCAGGTAGCTGGAAATATATACTGGCTGGAAATAGTGGAGGTTACGCCGTCGGCTGGCGAGTATACTTTCGGATGGAAAACAACTCAAAGAGATTTGCACTTTATGGATGATGCTGTTTTTCGCAACGAACAAATAGACTACTGGTGGCCTATGGTATATCCCGAGGGTCACGAATATGAAGGCGAGACTCTGGATTTGGCTTTTGTTATCAATAGCGAGATTCCTGAACCTGACCTCGATTTCGGCGATGCGCCAGACCCGAACTACCCGACACTGCTGGTCAACGACGGCGCCAGACACATTATAACTGCAGGTCCGTGGATGGGCGATGCTACCGATGCACCTGATGCAGAACCGGACGGCCAGCCCGTTCCGCCGACTATGGGAGATGACCTTGACGGCAACGACGATGAGGATGGCCTGATACTACCGACACTAACAGCCGGCCAAGCAATTACCTTCCCATTGGCAGTTAATGATGCAGTCGGAGCTGGTGGCGTTGTCGAGATATGGATTGACTATAATATCGACGGTGACTGGGATGATGCGGGTGAGCTGGCTTATTCGGCCTTTTTGCCTGTAGGAATCAACCTGATTACTATTA
Source organism: uncultured Pirellulales bacterium (assembly GCA_964493425.1). Classification (GTDB taxonomy): domain Bacteria; phylum Planctomycetota; class Phycisphaerae; order Sedimentisphaerales; family Anaerobacaceae; genus CAYLMG01. The sequence goes on along the minus strand of CAZBMW010000008.1, from coordinate 68,972 downwards.
ACGTTCCCGCCGCTGCTACGCCCGGAATGAGCTTTGCTCGAGGCCGTATCAGCACCAACGGTACAGGCGGCTTACCTACCGGCCAGGCTTCAGATGGCGAAGTCGAGGATACGGAAGTTTACATCGAACTGCCGCCGGAAAAGCCCGAAGTTAAACATCTAAAGTGGTCTCAGCCGCCTATCGAAGTCGACCCGATGCTCGAAGACCCGGAATACTGTGGCTGGAATGAGGAATCCTGGATACAGGAGCCCTGTGAATCAATACCGTGGAATTCTGTTGCGGACGATTTCCGCTGCATAGGCTCTATGCCGATCTCAAGCATTCACTTCTGGGGCTCTTTCATCGGCTGGGATTTCTACAATCCCCCGCTGATAAGGCCGACAGAATGGGAATTCAGATTCTACGCAAATACTCCTGCTCCTGACGACCCGCAGGTTGACCCGAATTACAGCCATCCGAGCGAACTGCTATGGAAGGTCATTGTTCCTGACGACCGCGTCTTTACTGAGTGGAAAGGATATGACTATTACCCGAATATGCCTTTCGAGACCTGTTTCCAGCATTATGTTGACCTGGAACCGGAGGAATATTTCTGGCAGAATGAGTACCTCGAAGACACAAACGACGATGTATTCTGGCTTGGCATAAGAGCTATCTATCCGGGCGACGTCGATATCGAATATCCGTGGGGCTGGAAAACAAGACCCGAAAGCTGGATGGACGACGCAGTACATTACGAATGTCATGCTGTTAGCGCCGATCTTGTCATATGTCGCTATTGGCCCATCGAAGAGCCAATCTTTGGACTAAGCTTCGATGCCGCCTTCGAGCTCGACACAGACCCCAACTACATAAAATGGGAACAGCCGTTTACCGGCATTCGCGACTGGCAGCATTATGAAGATATACTGTCTATGGCTACTATTGATCAATGGACAGAGCAGATAACAAAATGGAGCCAAAAACCAGACCTCGAAGACATAAATAGCCTCGATGTCGATGCTACAATTGAGCAGACCTGGAAGCCACAGGTCCTTGCAGATGACTTTATGTGCGAGGCGACAGGCCCAATCACGCAAATCGACGTCTGGGGCTCCTGGTACCACGACCATCCGCCATTTATGGACCCCTGGGCAGTGACATTTACACTCAGCATTCACGCGGACCTGCCTATCGGTCACCCCGAAAATCCGAATCCTTATAGCATCCCGGGAGATTTGTTATGGCAAAAAGAGTTCTTACCGGGCCAATTTGACAGCTGGCTTTACGAGATAACAGAGGAAGGCTGGTTTGTACCCTGCGCAGAACCTCCCGCATATGACCCCGTCGCCGATCACAACTGCTACATATACAACTTCTTTATCGATGCGAGCGAAGCATTCCATCAGGAGCAAGGAAACATCTACTGGCTTGACGTACAGGCCCAGCCTTTGTTCTGGCCTGAATGTCCGGAGCCTGTTCGCTTCGGCTGGAAAAATTCCTATATGGAGTGGAACGACGATGCTGTCTGGGCTGTGGGTGAAGACCCACCACTCGGTCAGTGGAACGAGCTGCGATATCCTTCAGGGCATCCACGCGCCGGAGAATCAATCGACCTTGCTTTTGCAATATACACTGATGTCGCGCAAAAGTGGGTACAGTATCCTGAATTACAACCCTCTCTTAGTATAGATATAGACGCAACAAAAGAAGAGGTCTGGAAACCGCAGGTACTTGCCGACGACTTCGAGTGCACAGATACCGAGCCTATAACTGATATTCACATCTGGGCTTCCTGGTACCATGACTTCTGGCCCTATGGCGACGCAAATAATGTAACATTCATGCTGAGCATTCACGAGGACCTGCCTATAGGTGACCCGGAGAATCCGTATCCTTACAGCCTACCGGGAGAATTACTATGGCAAAAGCAGTTCCAGCCGGGAGATTTTGATTGCAGCATCTATGCCCGAGACCTGATGGAAGGCTGGTTTGTGCCTTGCGGCGAACCGCCGTACTATGAGGACTTCGCTGACAGTATCTGCTGGCAGTATGATTTCTACATCGACGAGGAAGAAGCCTTCCCGCAGCAGGGTTCAACAACCGAACCTGTTATCTACTGGCTGGATGTCCAGGCTCAACCGAACAACTCATTAGCCGGTACTCCGCCTGAGCCGATACGCTCGCGATTCGGTTGGAAAACCTCACGTGAGCATTGGAACGACGATGCGGTCTGGGCTGTCGGTGAAGACCCACCAATTGAACCGTGGAATGAGCTGCTATATCCGTACGAACATCCTTACGAGGGTGAATCCATAGACCTCGCTTTTGAGATTACCAGCGAAATAGTGCACGAGGAGTTCGTCATCCAAAGTCTCGTCGCCGATGATTGGCTCTGCGAGCGCAGAACTCCCGTAACTGCTATTGTCTGGTTCGGCTCGTATCTTGATTACATATATGAAACTCCCTGCTCAGGCACCTTGCAGCCTGCGCCCGTTCCGCCCGACCACTTCCTCATTGCTATCTACGAGGACGTACCCGCTGACGACCCCAACAACGAATATGACTTCAGTCACCCGGGCAGAAAACTCTGGGAGTACGCAGCATACGATTACGATGAAGTGCTCGTCGGATATGACAAGCATCCCGAAGGTGTAGCCGGGCCTCGAGAGCCGGTCTACCGTTACTCTTTAAGACTGCCCGAGGATAAATGGTTCAAACAGCGTGAGGTTGGTGGTGTATACTGGATAAGCATTATGGGTGTTTACGGCCCGAATGCCGACCTCAACCATAGTGGCTGGGGCTGGACAATCCATGAATATGTCTTCGGTGATAATGCCGTTCAGGGCTTCTGGATGACGTCTTTCCCAACAGAATGGGTATGGAAAGAAATCTTCGACCAAGATGACAACAGTGCTGATATGTCTTTCATACTGTTTACCGATCCAAATGAGTGTATCGATTGTGCCGATTACAATTGGGATGACATAGTCAACTTCTACGATTATGCCATCTTCGCTCTCGACTGGATGTGGACAGGCCCTGCCGGCGGTTATGCCAATGGTGATTTGAACTGTAACGGCAAAGTTGATTTCGAAGACCTCGAGACTTTCTGTCTGCAGTGGCTCGATAGCTGTCCGTAATGCTTGAAAGCACATTTGTAAAATCAAAGGCCGTGAGTTGAATTTACTCACGGCCTTTCTTGTTTAGCAGCCACCATTTAGTCCTGAGCGTATCTATCCTGAACTTGTCAAAGGTCATTTTTTATTGAAAGTTGAATGCTCAACGTTCTATGTTGGATGTTTGCATTTTGCTTTTCATCCCAACTTCACAGTTTCTTGTTCGATACTTGTTCAGCTTAGCCTTGGCGAAGACGGATTCGACATTCGTATCGCCGCTATCTTCGGTTAATTTTCTTTTTGCTTTTTTATATTTTATATCTCATCGAACCACAGCCTCATTACAAAAAGATTTATCGATCTCTAAGACCTCTAAAACGCAATTCTAAGCCAAAAAATCTACTTGACACAGGCACACAAGACCGATATAGTGAGAATCAGCATATTTTGGGAAGTAAACAAAAGCCAAAAATTCTATGTTGTGTTTTTTTATATAAAGTGATTATTAATAAGCTATAAAGGGTCGATAAAAACTAAAATTATAACGTTTTTTTCTGGAGGATTAAAAAATGAAAAAATTAACTTTCTTTATTCTGTGTCTGTTGCTGCTGACATCAGCCGCACAGGCCGCAAGATGGCAGTTCCATTTCTATTATTCTGACTGTCCCGGCGGCAATCTAAACGTATATGCCACTATCGACTGCGTAAGGCAGCTTCTGCTTTTCGAAGGCTACGCCAAAAATTGCGAAATTTACGGCGGCTTCGTACCAGGTGAGCCGTACAACGATGTTATCTTCGACTTTTACTGGGATTATTGGTGCGACAACGAAGACCACATAAAATTCGCACTGCCAGGCTGGAATGACATCACCGGACAATGGGAATTAACCGATTTGCCATCCTGGATTGATGCCAACGTCACAGGTGCTACACTCATTCCTTCCGTTGGTGACCCCTGCGGCGTCATCCAAAACGTTTACGTTCTTGTAAATCCCGAAGAATGGGTCGCTGACCCAAGGCCGCCACACGAGTCTTACGAAATCATTGATGGCGAATGCGATAACCTGCCGGGTTACCTGATCGGTACAACACCTATTTCGTTCGACCCCTGTGCACCCGAGGGACAAAGCCCATTCTCAACGACTCCCTTAACCGGCACACTATACAATAATGCTGCAATCATCTTGATTGCAGAGCCGCCGGAACCTAACTTCGAGCAACTCGACTGGGAAGGGCTTCTTACCTCTACACCGGACAGCAACTGGGGCCGAGTAACAGTAGATATCGACAAACCCGCTGGAATCTATTATTTTAACCTCGAAGTCGACGGCAACTGGGTCATTCAGAACCTAAGTGTCGAAAGTTCAAGTACCCCGCAGACCGTTATGAGCTTTTTCGACCTCGGCGTGGAACACGGAACCGATGTCTCAAATGTCAACTATGTTGTCTCTTTCGATTCGTCTCCGCAATTCTCAATGCCCGCTGGAACCAGCGGCAGCGCAACCGTCGAAAACCTCGAATACCAAATTGGAACTGAGGATGAAATAGACCACGGCCCAACTCCGAGCGGCCCAAAAACCAAACCCAGCACAGTTACTGTCACCTCCTCCGCCAAATTACCCAACCTCGACAAATTCAAAAATCAGCCGCAGGGAAAAAATCAGTGTGCGCCCGGCGCAATTTCCAACAGCCTTAAATACCTGCAGGCCAGGGGAAAAATATCTTCGACTCTGCCAACGAGTATAAGTGATGTCGGTGGTGTGATTGGTACCGACGCCAATGGTACCCCTTCAGACTGGCCCGACAAGAAAAAGAAGCATTACAAAAACCATGTCACCACAAGATACATAACCGCTCCTTTGACTCTCGCAAAGCTGCAGGATTTAATGAAGGAGCTAAAAAGAGGACAGGACATCGAGGTTGACCTCAAAGGCCACGTCGAAGTCCTCGCAGGCGTTCGCCTCAAATCGGACGGCACCGTCGATTTCGACCTATTCGACGACAATCAGAAAGACGCCAATTCCGACCCGATGCACACCTCACCTCTCTGTGGTGATGCAACAACCGATTATATTGACGGCATGGAGCTCGAAAAATTTGTAATTGAATGCCCGAAAGAGCCCGGACCACCTTCAACCGTAACACCGTACGGATTCTTTGACCGCATCAAGCAATGGCTCAAAGCATTAGAGAGCAGATATATCACGCCGATGACTTCTGATGGCTTCTACGATTACATAGCGCAATGGCACACCTTCTGCGAAGAACCAAACGAACCATACCCCGACGGCTACTTCTCGACACCGGAGCTTTACGTCTGGGAAGGCGGCGGAGCCGGCGGTTACGAGCCAAATGATGAAGGCCTGGTTATGGCCTGGAACATCGATGGTATGGCCGGCGAAAATATCTCAAGTGCCTGGAAGTTAACATACGGCGAAGACCCTGACTTCAGAAACTGCCTCATTACCGTAACAGTAACCGCACCTCAGTTCGGCGCATCTGGAAATATAACCCAAGTCTCGCTCGGCCTGCAGAACAGCCCATCGCCGGGTGGTCCGGTACGTGCCTGGTACTGGAACTGCGGTTCAGCCGGCAGCGGTTGTCCCATTATCTGGAACACGCCGACTACGATTACCATTGATACCTCGAAAATCGGTGTCAACGCAGCTACGCCGGTTGCATCAAGTTATGTGAACAATCCCGCGTTTAACCTCAGCAGCGTCGATTGGATAATTGTTGACGAAAACGGCAACTGGATTGGCGGGCCAAGTACTGCCCCAGGGCCGGGAGGCTGGATGTTTATGTGGAACTATTGGCATTGGATGATGGTCACTCCGAAGACAACCGTAGAAAAAGGTGTATACCCGAAATGGAATCAGCCACCCGTCGTAGCCGACCCCAACGGTGACCCGCCTATTATCATCGGCTGGGACGAGTCATCCGATTACAATAATCCGCCGATGATTGCCGACGACTGGCTGTGCACAGACGACCGCCCTGTCACCGATATCCACTGGTGGGGCTCATTTCTCGGCTGGTCTCAGCCGTACCTGCCGCCGGTACTGCCGAAGGCATTCCACATTGGAATATGGACCGATATCCCCGACACCGACCCCGGTGACCCAACATCGTTCAGCCATCCAGGCGAGCTTATCTGGGAAATCGAATGCACAAACTGGGTCTGGAACTTCTCCGGCTACGACAGAGACCCGCGTATGGGCGGTGACTGGGAGCCGAATGAACCAGGCTACGATTACCCGATGGATACGTGCTTTCAGTTCAATCAGTTGCTCTCACAGGATGAATGGTTCGTGCAGGAACTGGATGAAGATAATCCGGACGGCACGGTTTACTGGCTGAGCATTGCTCCGATTTACGACCCGTGGGACTACGACGACCCGAACTTCTACCCGTGGGGCTGGAAGACTCGCAGGCCGGAATGGAACGATGACGCCGTAAGAATCTCTATGACAGCCGACGGCACCTGGCCGCCGACAGTAGGCTCATGGTTCGGCGACGGCCAGCCCATCAAGTTCCCGGAAGACCCGCCCGAAGAGGCCTATTCCTGGGACGTTGCGTTCCAGCTCACGACAAATGAGCGGCCGGCAATACCCTGTGCAGACCTTAATAGAGACGGCATAGTCAACTTCGTTGATGTTGCTATCCTCGCTAAGCAGTGGCTGCAATGCTGCGACTCGTATCTTTATTAAGTGATAAATTTAAAAAACCAAAAGGGCTGTGAGACTTCCACTCACAGCCCTTTTTCTTTTGCCCTGTTAATTTCATTCGAGAAAAACAAGCAAAATCCACCAAAAATGGAAAATATTATTGCTTTTCTCACTCGAATCTGGTAATATTAAGTAAGCAATATTTGAGGAGCAAAAACAACTCATAAGTAAATGAAAATATTTAATGAATCTGTCTTGGTGGAGTGTCCGTGTTATTATATATCAATTGTTAGAAAGATGAAAGGAAAGCAGGAATGTGTAAAAGAACAAAGAGTATAATTTTAGCTCTAGTTTTAGTAGTAGTAATAATAGGCGTCCTCTCGCAAACGTCCGAAGCCGCCAGGTGGCGCTACCACGCCTGGCGCCGAGGTCACATAACAGTCTGGCCAACGCGAAACTGCCGAAGAGTCACCATACCTTTAGTTTACCGCAAATATATGTGGCGATGCCAGACCATAGGCGGGTATCTGCCGTGGTGGTGCAATGACTGGCTGGTTCGTCACGAATGGGGATGGCCCTGCTATAATGTCACCTGGAGAAAATATGTAGCCCGGCCTTGTCCAAGGTCCTGCTGGCGACAACGCTGGATTCTTGGGCCTCTCTACGATTATTTCGAAGATTATGTACCATATGAGTACGGCGTTGGGCAAGTGATTGTACCGACCATAGGCGACCCAAACGGTCATATAACCGGCAATCAGGAACTCTATGTATTCGTGGACCTTGGCGAGTGGCTGGATGCCGGCCAACCTTATACTACACCGCCGCCTGAGACAGATCCCAATACGGTATACTATGATATTACCGATGGGTATTCGCCGGAGCTGCCGGGATTTACGGTGATGCATGTCGAGCCGGGTACGGAGGTCGAAGAGCTGATTGCGTTTAATCCCGACGCCGACCCCGAGGGCTATCCGTTTGAGGTCACTCGTCCGGACCTGCTCTTTACAGGCCGACTCTACCTGGAGGGAGAGCAAACCTTCGACAACCAAGAATACAATGGATATCTAATGGCCGGCGACAATAACTTCGACGGGGCAGTCAATCTGCACGACCTTGCCCGCCTTGCCGATGTTTACCTCGAGACCGTGGAGACAACGTGCACGGATATGGACGGAGACGGTTACGGACAAACAGCAAGTGCTGCTTGCACGTACCCCGGAATTGACTGCGATGATACGGACCCAACGGTAAATCCGGGAGCAGATGAGGTCTGTGACGGCAAAGACAATGACTGTGACGGTACGATAGACAACAAGGACTCCGACGATGATGGATATATCGATGAAGCGTGCGGCGGAGATGATTGTAACGATACAGACCCAGATATACATCCGGGAGCATACGAGGTCTGTGACGGCAAAGACAATGATTGTGACGGCTTGACAGACAACAAAGACCTCGACGGTGATACATTTATCGATGAAGCGTGTGGCGGAGATGATTGTGATGATTTTGATGTAACTGTATATCCGGGAGCGCCTGAGTTGTGTGACGGCAAAGACAATGACTGCAATCCCGCCACACCAGATGGTATGGACGAGCCATGGTATGGAGCAGCTTGCGATGGAGATGACTCAGACCTATGCAAAGAGGGTATATGGGTATGTCAAGGCGGCATACAAACGTGTATCGATAATACAGGAGATAATTTGGAACTCTGTGATGGCATAGACAATGACTGTAATCCTGCTACACCGGATGGTGCGGACGAGCCATGGTATGGAGCAGCGTGTGATGGAGATGACTCAGACCTATGCCAAGAGGGTGTATGGGTATGTCAAGGCGGCATGCAGACATGTACCGATACTACGGGAGACAGTTTGGAACTCTGTGATGGCATAGACAATGACTGTAATCCCGCCACACCAGATGGTGCGGACGAGCCATGGTATGGAGCAGCTTGTGATGGAAATGACACAGATCTATGTGCAGAGGGTATATATGTATGTATAGACGGAATACAGATGTGTACCGATGATACTGGAGATAATTTAGAGGTCTGTGATGGCATAGACAATGACTGCAATCCTGCCACACCGGATGGTATGGACGAG
>CAZBMW010000008.1:0-59989 GCA_964493425.1 uncultured Pirellulales bacterium | reverse complement strand
CCATGGTATGGAGCAGCTTGTGATGGAAATGACACAGACTTATGCCTAGAGGGTGCATATGTATGTATAGACGGCATGCAAACCTGTACCGATAATACAGGAGATAATTTGGAGGTCTGTGATGGCATAGATAATGACTGTAATCCCGCCACACCGGATGGTGCGGACGAGCCATGGTATGGAGCAGCTTGTGATGGAAATGACACAGACTTATGCCTAGAGGGTGTATGGGTATGTGAAGGCGGCATACAGAGGTGTACCGATGATACCGGAGACGATTTAGAAATATGTGATAACGGCATAGACGATGATTGCGACGGCTTAGTTGACTGGGAAGACCCGAACTGCGGCTATCCGCCGTGCTGGGACTGCCTCACTCAGTGCCATGGTGATGCCAATTGCGATGCCGCAGTCGACGATGACGACGAATCTATCTTTGAGGCTGCATACGGGACGTGCTACGGTGAAGCAGGCTATGAACCTTGTGCCGATTTTAACAGGGATTGGTGCGTGGATGACATAGACGGGGCTATATTAATGACTTATAAGGGGTATCCTCCGCCTGACGACTGTCCGCCGGGACCGTGACCTCTTTAATGAGTAGTATCACTGCAGAACAATGGTAGTAAGCGAACGACCATAATTCAGCAAGCAAGTTTATATCTGATTCGCAGCCTTTTGACTATCTCAGTCGAGCTATCAATTTGAAGGAATTCTGATGCGTTTTTTACAGGCCGGGCAGCTACCGATTCTCCCTGCATATTCAGCCGGTACTTTCAGCCTTTTCCCACAGGGACACTGCAGGCGAATAAACTGCTGCGGCTGGTTGGGCTTTTGCTGTAACTCTGACAGACTTATCTTTTCAGGCGGCTCCGTTGTTACCTGCTTAGCCTTTGTCGGCTGTGATATTTGAACCGAATTAAGGTATTCCAAATCCCGTGCGAAGCCGCCGTAAAGTCTGCCCAAACTGCCTCGCTCCCGGCTTTTGGATTTGTCTAAGCCCCAGTGCTCCAGCAGTGACTTTTCATACCTTTCCATCTTTATTACACCGGTTTGAATCAGCAAAACAGCAATCCCGAAACCCGCGGCATATCCCGACAGGTGAGCAAAATAACCAATTCCCTGGCCGCCCAGCATTACTCCCAAGATATCATAAAAAATCCATAAAAGAATCATCCAGAAACTTCTAACCGTAAAACTGCGGACAAAAGGAACCAAAATCCAGTAGCAGGTAATATCATTTTCCCAGAAGTAAACAAGATACATTCCTACGACGCCCGTTATAGCCCCACTAGCGCCTATAATCGCCCCGCCCGTGATAGTCAACTGTATCAGGCCGGCAAGCATACCGACAAACACATAAATCGCCGGATAAAGCAGGTTGCCGACCTTCGCGCAGACCGCGTTGCCGAATATCCACAGAAACAAGGCATTACCCAACAGATGGAAAATCCCGCCGTGCAGCCATATATGGCCGAACAAGCCTTTAATATTCAATCCGCTCAGAACGAATGGCTCGATTTTCTCGATGGGGCTGTTAACTTCCCAGCCGAAAACAATAAATATTATCGCAACGAACAAATAATTGACTATCGGCCGGCGCTCCCGGGGAACATCAACTCGCCACGGTATTATCATTCGCCTCTCCCATTTCTTTTAAATTTCTACAAATAATACCGCAAAAACAACCCCCTGTCAAGAAAACCAACTGATTAGAATTCTTCCTTCCAAAGTTTCTTGTACTTTCATCCAAAAACAATATCATATCCTTTTGTAATAACTTGAATTTTGTTTGGGATATATTTTTATGTCTTCAAGAACCCAACGACAATTAGATCAAATCCCCGGTGTAGGCCGAAAAATTGCTCAGGATTTACGAAGTATAGGCCTGAATTCCGTTGACGACCTCAAAGGCCGATCTGCTGAACAGCTTTACAAAAAGCTCTGTAATGTCAAAGCCGCTGCCGTTGATAAATGTGTGCTTTACGTCTTGCGTTGTGCCGTTTATTACGCTTCGAACAAAAACCACGACCCGAAGCTGCTGAAATGGTACAACTGGAAAAACAAAAAATCCCCTTTGTAAGAACTACTTTTTGGAATGGGAAAGATTATGAAAAGAAATACTGCTCTTAAAATTTTGAACCCGGTTTTGCTTGTGTTCTTTGTCAGCCAGGCCGTTACAGGTTTGTTTCACGACAAAATCTCGCCCGATGCTTTTGAGTTTTTTCACGAAGGCGGCGGAACGATACTAATCGCACTTATCCTTCTGCATATTATCTTAAATTTCAACTGGTTCAAGGCGAGTTACTTTAAAAAATAGCAGCACGAAAACAGAAACAGTCACTAATTTTTTATCTGAATCAGTTGAGATTCTATCGTCCACTTCTGCCGTCTTAATCTCTCATCACTTTTCCCCTGTGTTCTCTGCGGCTTAAATCCGTTTTGGTAATTAGAATTTCGATGATTCGTTATTGTTTCGGATTTCGATGTTCGGATTTAGGATTTATTAAATCACTGTAGGCAGAAGTGCAAATTTCCTTATCCCTTCTTTTCCGACAAAATCGCCAACTATCCTGTCAATCCTGTCAAAACTATCACTATGTATCATAGCGAAAAGATTATAATCAAAACCTTTGAAACCTTTTCTGCTGTAACAGTGGCTTACGATCGACAGTTTTGCCAATGCCTCGCCTATCTTTTTAATCCGACTTTTTGATACCTTGCAGGCGAAGAGTACATTCGCCCTGAAACCTATTTTTCTATAATCAATGACCGCCGCCATCCTCCGCAAAACACCCTTTTTCAACAGGCCCTTAATCGTACTCAGTACTTTTTCAATATTAAGCTCACCCGTGCAAAGGTAATCAAAGGGCGGCGGCGTTATCTTGAAATTCTGCTGCAGGCCTAAAAGAACTCTCGTCTCAATGTCACTCAGTCTTACCTTTTTTCCCGGTAATTTATGTGCCCGGCTTCTCAACAATCTTAGGCCGTCACTTTCGGCATCGAATCGCACATCCAGCTTGAACCGTCTAACCATAGGCAATGAATGAAAATCGGCGCCGAACTTCTTTGATAGCTTACCAAGGATTTTCTTAATCTGACCTTGAGAATCGGCTCTAAGTGTAAACCACAGGTTATAATAATGCCCGCGAAGGTAATTATGCGAAACGCCATCAAGGGCATTTACAGCCTTCACAACTGCGGGTATTTTGCGTTTTTTTATGTGTGCTGTCGCGAGCGTGCTCTGCTGGCCGAGCGCCCTGTAATTTATAACAGGCCCGAATCTGCGGATAACTGCCTTTTTCTGCAATTGTTTTATTTGCAGTAAGATTTGTTTTTCGCTTTTGTTTAGCTTATCAGCTATCTTCTGAAACGGTCTTTCAGTTATGGGTGCGCAGTTTTGCAGCTCGTTGCAGAGCCGTTTTTGAAAATCTGTCAGATGCGCTCTCAACGTTTCGCTCCCGACTTGTGTTCGCAGAGGGGGTCGGCAGCCAGACAGTCACCTGTAGTAGCGTAAGCCCTCGCCCTGCAACCGCCGCAGATTTCGCGCCAGTCGCAGGAGGCGCATTTGCCGGTATAGCTGGCTCGGTCGCGGATTTGTTTGAGCAGCTCCGAATCCTGCCAGGTCTTTTTTAAGCTGAATCCTTTTTGCAGAATATTGCCCACCGGTATCTGCAAAAATCCACAAATCTGCAAATCACCTGTATTACTTACGAACGCAAACTCGCTTCCGCCTATACATCCGTTAACAGCCCCGACCCTTTTTTCGGCGCTCGACTGATGAAAGACCCTGGCAAATTGAGGAGCGCACGTAACCCGGATGTCGATGGGTGCGGAGAGTTTCAAATCGAGCAGGCGGTTGAGCAAGGTTTCGTACTCAACAGGGTCGAGCATATATTCCGGCATTTCGCGGCCCCGGCCGGTAGGAACAAAAATGAAAGGATTAAAACAGCAGGCCCCTATCTGCTCGGCGAGCTGGGCGATTGCATTTACCTCGTCAACATTGATTTTGGTTATGGTGGTATTAACCTGGAACGGCAAATCCGCATCTGCAGCCAGTTTCGCAGCCTTGATAACCGAATCGAAAGAGCCGTCGGACTGCCGGATTGCATCGTGCGTCTGGGCGGAAGCGCCGTCAAGCGATAACGACAGAGCGACAAGGCCGGTCTCTTTAAACTTTTTAATCGAGGCTTCATCAATAAGATAGCCGCAGGTGGCCAGCACCGGCTGAAAACCGAGCTTGCGTGCAAACCTGATGAGCCCGTAAATGTCAGCACGCTCCATAGGCTCGCCGCCGGTAAAAATAATTACGCATTTGGTGAAGGCAGCGATGGATTTGAGGATTTTTTTCCACTGAGCGGTTGTGAGCTCTGAGTTTGGGTCTATAAAACCGGCGTCGGCTCGGCAATGCGGGCAGTGAAAACGACAATGACGAGTTACCTCAAGGGCTATCAACCTGGGCTTTTTGATTTTATTGACCATAGGCGAATACTATATCCTATTATCAAGTAGAATTCAATATGCTGCGTAGAAAAACCGTTTTTAGCCTTGATGTGCGGAGGAAAGATAATTTCAAATTTCAAAATGCAAATTTCAAAATGCAAATTTCAAAGCTACATTTCAAAATCAAAAATTAACTACAAAATTTTACGAAAAAACACTAAGAAGTAAGTCAAAAGTCACAAGACACAATTCAAAAGAAAAATATAGCCACAGAGATCACCCACCAAGAGGCGATATCTAGCCTTCAGTGGACAGATGACACAGAATTTTTCGCAGGTTTTTGCTGGGTTTAGCCTGCTATAAGTACGACTTATAAAGTATCAAAAGACAATATTCTACTCCATTTTTCCTCTGTATGATTTTAGCTATTATTAAGGGTTCTGTGAGATAGAGAGAAATATTCTTGAGCCTGCAATGGATTTGTTGGTAAAATTATATGTACCGTTAGGAGAAAATTATTTTTTTCAACAATTTAATTGGAAATGTCAGAACCATTATAATTTGTAATTATTTAAAAGGGCGGTGTCAGATGAAGAATGAAATGCTTGCAAATAACACTAAAGAAATCTCCAAATGGCAGCTTAGCAGCAAAACTGGGCTTGTTCTGGCAATATTGTTCATATTAATAGGATTGATAGGGATAGTCCAGGAATATAAACGTGAGCCGTTTGGGCAGGAAATGAAAGAACGTATAATGCAGAAACAAATGATGCAAGCAGGTTATGACCCAATACTAGGGATTATAAATTCTTTGACTTATTGGAAGGATATTGATGAGACCGAAGTTTTTTATGCAGTTGATGAAATGACTAAAGTTGTTCCTATATTGTGTATAGGAATTTGCCTTCTGGTCCGTTCGTTCAAACCAGGGATTAGTGCGGGACGAATAGCCTTGACAATCTTGGGAGGATTCATAGTCGGGTTTTGTTTTGCACCCATTATTGGGGTTCAGATAAGCGTTGGCTTAGGAGCAAAGGCATTAGGGGGAGTGATTGGTCTTCTTACTTGTTCAATTCCTGGTATAATACTTGTTAGGTATGGATTGAAACCGAAAAAAACAGGAAACAGGAAGCAATTAAAACAAATGAACAGCTTTCTCAAGAGACAAATAAAACCCTAGAATAAGCCTAGAACCTATCTATAGAAAAATAAAAATAATTTTTATTATTCCATCGATGAATATGTTCTGAGCATAGCATTTTTCTGCTCACCTGACCTTACCCCTCATTGTGCACCGCCTTTCTTTTAGGGTTTTATCAGGCCGGTACTCTAATTGCAACTGGCACAGTTTTTGGGGATAAGGTCATAACAAGATTATGCTTGACATTTCAGGTCACTGGATTAATATATAACGGTGACAATAAAGGCAACTGAATTGCGAAGATAAATCAATTTTTGAGGAGAAAAAGATGGCTGACAAAAAGGCCGACCTTGCAGGGCCGGGAATCGGAGACTACGCCGAACTGGAGAAAATCCTGCCTAAAGACTACAAGTCACTGCTTTCACCGAAAGAGACACAACTCGCGACTTATGCAGTAAAAGACTACATTGAGGAAAACCTGTGCAAAGAGCTGAATCTAATCCGTGTTACCGTACCGTTAATCGTCGATGCCGAAAGCGGTGTGAACGACCTTCTTGACTGTGACGGCTCGCGGACTCCTATCCAGTTTCATATCTCAAACGACAATGACAAAAACCCCATCGATGCCCAGGTTGTCCAGGCAGCTACGAAATGGAAACGAATGGCACTAAAACAGTTCGGTATGAAAATCGGCGAGGGCTTAGTTACAGATATGCGGGCGGTGCGAAAAGATTACTTTCTGGACCACGACCACTCTGCATACGTTGACCAGTGGGACTGGGAGCTAGCTATAACGGCGGAGCAGCGGAACCTCAAATTCCTCAGAGAGGTTGTGGGAAAGCTCTGGAAGGTTCTCAAGGGCGCGGAAAGCCACGTACAGAGACTTTTCGGCCAGCTCAAAACAGATAAATACCCGAACCTGCCGGATGAGCTGACCTTTATCCACGCTGAAGATATACTTGCACAATACCCGGACCTGCCGCGCAAGCAGAGGGAAACAGAAATCGTAAAGAAATACGGGGCATTGTTCATTATCGGCATCGGCTGGCCTCTCGAAGACGGCTACCCGCACGAACTAAGAGCGGCTGACTACGACGACTGGGTTACGGAAACCACCAGTGAAGACGGCCGGCCTATGCACGGTCTGAACGGTGACATCCTCGTTTGGAATCCCGTTACCAAAAGACGCCACGAGCTGACGTCCATGGGCATCCGGGTTAACGCCGAGACACTGAAAATTCAACTTGAGATGTCGGGCCAGCTTGACTTTTTGAAATTGCCGTATCACCAGGCCATAATTAACGACCAGATTCCGCCGAGCATCGGCGGCGGCATCGGCCAGTCGCGCACATATATGCTTCTTCTGAAAAAAGCCCACCTCGGAGAAGTGAGCGCAACGGTCTGGCCTAAAATCCTAAAAGATATGTGTAAAAAGAAAGACATCTACGTCATTGAATGATAAATAGCGGGCGGAGGACAGATCGAATGGGAGGTGTTTTCAGAGGTAGTATTTTAATACGGCGGCGGTGTGCATTGCGATGAAGATCAAATAATCCAGGTCGCCGAGGGTGTAATGCTCGTGCATCATCGCGTTGTCAACGTACAAGACACCGAGACAGCCGCCACGACGCACAATGGGGGCTATCATCGCGGAGCGGATTTTTTCGGCCTGCTCCATTTGAGCAGAGACGCTGGGAAAAACAATGGATTGATTTTTTTCTATGGCCTGAGTGATTTTGTCCTTAAGCTGAAGCTGGTCAAAGCTAACCAAGGTACTATCTCTTTTTCTTCCCGCGTGACAGGTCATCGGGCCTGCGGACTGATGTCTTAAAGCACACCAGGTATGAAAGGCTTCGAACTGTTTCATTGTGATATTCAATAAGGCTGCGAGCAAATTATCAAGTGTTTCAGTTTTGCAGATAGCTTCGGTAGCCTCCGCGAAATCGGCTAATCTTTTCGCAGCGAGTCTCATAGCGGGTGCGTGTACTTCGTCGGGCTTTCTTACGACGGTTTCGCTGCGCGGCGTGGTTAAAGATGCCTCGACTTGAAGTGTCTCTTCGGCTTCGATAGCATTCTGGGGAGGAGCGGCGAGGTCTATTTCGATTGTAAAGCTGCCGATGAGCAAGGTGTCACCCGACTTGATGTCGGCCTGCTGGATTTGTCGGCCTGAAACATAAGTTTTGTTAGCGGAGTTCAAATCCTCGACAAACCACTGTCCGGATTCCCTCGGGAAGATGATGGCGTGTTTGCGGGAGACGGTCTTGTCGGGCAAACAGACCTCGCAATCGGAGTGCCTTCCGATGTATAGCGGCTGGTCGCCAAAGAATAACTCGTTTATTGTCTGCCCGCCTTTTTTGATGACTACTTTCATAGCACCATAACTAAATTCATTATTAGCAGTAAGAAATGCATCTTCCTCTGCGAAAAAGCTCTCTTTTTTAAAGATAGCATAATTTCGAATAATGTCAACATTTTACTGTGTAATAATTTTGAGTTTTTTAGTCTTTCAACGGTTCGACTCAGGATAACTGAAACGTGACAGGCGAGCTATTTTGATAAGAGTTTTACGGCGTGTTTTGCGAAGTAGGTAATAATGATATTTGCGCCGGCGCGTTTGATAGCTGTCAGGGTTTCGAGGATTGCAGAGTCACGGTCGATAAGGGCTGCATCGGCGGCGGAATTTAGCATCATATATTCGCCGCTGACGTTATAGACAGCGATTGGACAATCGAAACGCTGAGCGGCCTTTGCGATAATGTCGAGATAAGGCAAGGCGGGCTTTACCATAACGATGTCGGCGCCTTCGTCAATATCGAGAGCGATTTCGGCAAGTGCTTGCTTTGCATTGGCGGGGTCAGCCTGATAGGTTTTGCGGTCGCCAAAGGCGGGAGCTGAATCGGCGGCATCCCTGAACGGGCCATAAAAGGCAGAGGCGAATTTGGCGGCATAGGACATAATGGCAACATCATGAAAACGGTTCTGTTCGAGTGCTTCACGGATGAATTTTACGCGGCCATCCATCATATCGGAAGGAGCAACGATATCTGCACCGGCCTGTGCGTGCGAGAGAGCGACTTTGGCGAGCAGCTCGCAGGTAGCATCGTTGTCGACTTTGTTATCTTTGATAAGACCGCAATGGCCGTGAGAGGTGTAACCGCAAAGACATATGTCGGTGACGACGGCAAGGTCGGGGACGTTTTTTTTGATATTTCTTACAGCCTGTTGAACGGGGCCGTTTTCAGACCAGGCTTGTGAGCCTCTGTCGTCTTTTTTTTCCGGCAGGCCGAAAAGCAAAATCGCAGGTACGCCTAAATCGAAGACT
Organism: uncultured Pirellulales bacterium; assembly: GCA_964493425.1. Classification (GTDB taxonomy): domain Bacteria; phylum Planctomycetota; class Phycisphaerae; order Sedimentisphaerales; family Anaerobacaceae; genus CAYLMG01. Next base: position 51,083 of record CAZBMW010000008.1, on the reverse strand, counting down.
TCTTTTGCCTCGGTGACAATCGTATCGGGCGAAAAATGAAAGCAGTCCTTCATTGAGGAAATCGGCTCTTTGAGATTGATGCCGGCTTTAACAAATAAAGGATAAATAAGGTTGTCGATGCTGAGTGTAGTTTCGCGGCAGAGTCTTCGGACAGATTGTGATTTTCGCAGGCGACGCAGTCTTGTTTTCGGAAACTCCATAAACAACTCCTTACAGGACAGATGATTTTATTTCATTGTCGTTAAGATAGCAAGCTGGCTCGTTTAGCCAGTTTTTGTCTGCGGGGTCGGCTGTCAGAAATCTGTAGTTGCCTTTGCAGAGATTAAAGAAGCTACAGGACAGGCACCTTCTGTCAGCGAAGTCCTGTTTATTTCGCAATTTTTTCAGTACCGGCTCATTGGGATTTTGCCAGATTTTTTTCAGGCTTTGGTCTTTTATACTTCCGAGCGAATAATTTCGCCAGAACTGGTCGGGGTAAATATTTCCGTCGGGACCTACACAAAATAATTTTTCGCCGATTCGGTTTCCACCATTGATTTGCAGAAGCTGTTGAGCCTTTGTAAATTTTTGAGTTTGTTTCTGTAATTTCAGGAGTATGTACGGGCCGTCACAGTGGTTGCCAACAGTAAGGACCTCATCGACAAGGTTTTTTGCAACATATTCATTCGTTTTTTCGATTATGGCGTCAATTGCTAAGCGAGTTTCAGCCATCTCCAGGGTCAAGCCTTCAAAAGCTGCCGCCCTGCCGACTCTTATCAGATGATAGAAACAGATTCTTCGAATACCCAGTGAGGCAGCCAAATCAAAAATATAGGGGACGTATTCGGCGTTTAGTTTTGTCATTGTGAAACGCAGGCCTGTTCGCAGATTAAATTTCGCGCAATTTTTAACTGCGTCGACGGCTTTTTGGAAAGAGCCTTCGGCCTGTCTGAAATGGTCGTGAAATTTTTTATCGCCGTCAATCGAGATACCGACATAGCTGACGTTTGTGGCGGCAATTTTTTCGGCGACTTTTTCATCGATTAAAGTTCCGTTTGTGGATAGGACCGTACGCAGGCCAGCTTGATTTGCGTGATTGAGCAAATCGAACAAATCTTCTCTTAAGAGAGGCTCGCCGCCGGAAAATAAAACTACGGGACAATCAATTTCAGTAAGCTGCGTAAGTAAATCGGCAGCTTCATTTGTATTTAATTCGCTCATTAAAGGTGCATCAGCCGAGCCGCTGTAACAATGAGAGCACTTAAGATTGCAGCGGTTAGTGCAGTTATAGACGACAACGGGGCCTGCGGTTTCGCCGAGCGAATAGCGTAAATCGTCGGACTGGCCCGGACGGCCGCAATATAGCTTCGAGACGTTTATCATTTGTAAAAGCTTTCAATCGCATCTATAAGGCTATCGATTGTATGTTCGGCAGCTTCTATTTCAGGGTCGAATCCAATGCTTTTCAACTGCTGTGATGTCACCGGGCCGATTGATGCAATTTTGACTTTAGAGGATCTGACAAGTCCGGCTGAGAATTTTTCGAAGAAGAATTTTACTGCCGATGGGCTGGCGAAGGTGAGCCAGTCGATGCAGCCGGCTTTTAGATTTTGCTCTACGGTTGCTGTGTCACTTTGTGCAGGAACAATTTCATAGATGGGAATATCCTGGAGTTTTGCGCCGGCCTTTTGAAGTACGCCGTTGAGAGTTTTATCGGCTGCGAGAGACCTGAGCAGCAGGACATTTTTGTTTTTGACACTCTCGCAAGATATTAGCTGCTTTGCGAGCTGCTCGGTGGTAAAAACGGTAGGGACAAAGTCGGGAATTATTCCGTATTCACGAAGTTTGTCTGCGGTTTTGGTTCCAACGGCTGCGATTTTAGAATTTGCAAAAACCCGGCAGTCTTTGCCGATTCGGGCGAGGAAATCGAAGAAGATTTCAACACCGTTTTGACTTGTGAAAATTATCCAGTGGAAATTTGAGAAGGTTGTAAGAGTCTTTAGAAATTCATTTTTGTCGGTAAGCGGCTTTATCTGAATTATGTCGAAGGTCAGGGGATTACCGCCTCTTTTTAAGATTTCTGCGGCGAGCCGGGCGTTTGCTTTCGCATTGCGTGTGAGGAGAATAGTTTTTCCAAAAAGCGGTTTTTTCATAAACCAATTCAAGGTGTGGTCACGTTCGGCAGCGGTGCCGATGATGAGCAAGGCGGGAGGCTGAATGTCTTGTTTTTTGGATTCAGATGCAATTTTTGCGATGGTGGATTTGGCAATTTTCTGTGCGGGCAGAGTAACATCAGCTACGACAGCGGCTGGAGTTTTTTTATTGAGACCGTTCGCAAGAAGATTTTCAACGATGATGCTAAGATTTTGCATACCCATATAAAAAACGATAGTACCTTTGAATTTTGCGAGCAGGTGCCAGTCGATGTTCGAGGTTTGCTTATCATCGGCTTCGCGTCCGGTGACAAAAACAAGCTGCGACGCATAATTACGGTCGGTAAGCAAAATGCCTGCATAAGAGCCGGCGGCGACGGCAGCGGTTATACCGGGAACGATTTCGAAATCGATGCCGGCCTGCAACAAGGCGGCTGTCTCCTGCGAAATCCTTGAGAAAATACAAGGGTCACCGCCTTTCAGGCGGACGACGATTTTTCCGGCAAGTGCCTTTTCAATCATTAACATATTGATAGTGTCCTGAGTGACAGATGCAGTGCCTGCCCTTTTGGGGGTATGGATTATCTCGGCGTTTTGTTTTGCGTATTTAAGTAATGCGGGATTTGCGAGCTTATCGATGATGATGCAGTCGGCGATTTTAAGCAGCTCGGCCGCTCTGAGAGTAATAAGGTCGGGTGCGCCGGGGCCTGCACCGACGAGATAAACTTTGCCGCTATTTTTTATTATTTCAGCCATTATTGGTTTTTATTTGTTCCAGGATTTTTTTGCCGCCGGCATCGAGCAATCGGCTGGCGAGCGTATTAGCCAAATTCAGCGCATTTTCGGCTTGGCCTGTAATCTGACGCTCGATAAAATTTTTGCCCTCAATATCCGAGATAAAGGCGGTAATAGTTATATCATCTTCATTGATTTTTGCAAAGGCTCCGACGGGTGCGTGGCAGCCACAGCGGGTAGCTGTGAGGACTTGGCGCTCTGCAAGGGTCTGGATTTCAACATTTTTATCGTTCAACGACAACAATAGCTTGTTGGTAATTTTGTCACCGGCTCTTGTCTGAACAGCGAGTGCACCCTGTGCGGGTGCTGGCAAAAACTGTTCGGGGTCGAAACAAAAACTGATTCTGTGTGCGAAGTTTATTCTTTCGAGGCCTGCTCTCGCGAGAATAACGGCATCGAACAGGCTGTCATCGACTTTTTTTACTCTTGTAGTGACATTTCCTCGAATTGGGACAACCTCGAAGTCGGCTCTTAATCGTTTAAGCTGCACCATTCTTCTTAAGCTGGACGTTCCTATTTTAGCAGCATTTTTCAACTGACTGATAGAAGTGATTTTTTTGGCGGAGACGATGCAGTCTTCGGGAAAGCTGCGATTACAGACGGCGATAATTTTAAGATTTGGAGTCTGTTTTGTGGGCAGGTCTTTGAAGCTGTGGACAGCGAAATCAGCGCGGCCTGCGAGTAAAAAGTTTTCAATTTTAGAAGTGAAAAAACCTGTCGATTTTAACTGCCACAGTGAGGTTTTTCTATCGATGTCACCTTTTGTTGCTATTTTTTTGATTTTGATTTGTAAATCGGGATGAATTTTTTCGAGCAGATGAATAATAATCCGAGTCTGCGCCAATGCGAGTTTTGAAGCTCTGGTAGCAACGGTAAGGGATTTCATTTTCGCAGCTCTTTTGATTTTGAGAGGAATATTTTGTTGAGCAAATCGGCGGCCCGTAGCTGCTCAGTTGTCGGCTCGGCGGTGCCCTCCTGCCTCAAGAATGAAATGGGACTGTGCAACAATTTTTTCGCCAGCGATTCTGCAAAGACTTTAATCCTTTCTTCGAGGTTGTTACCATCGGCTTTTGCAAATTCCTTTGCGTAACGGGCAGCGTGGTCCCGGGCGAGCTCGAGCGCCGTTCGATTCAGCCTCGAGATAACCGGTGCGAGGTCGAGGGAAAGAAACCAAGCAACAAACTTATCTGTGAATTCATTAACAACGGCTTTTGCATTAAGTATCTCGGCGGAGCGTTTTTTTGCGCCGGTTTTTACGAGCTTTTTTAGGTCGTCGATATTGTACAGCCGGACAGATTTTAAGCGGCTGACTTTAGGGTCTATGTCCCTGGGGACAGCGATATCAATTATCAGAAGCGGTTTTTCTCTGGCGATTAAAATATTTTTTACCGATTGATACGTTAAAACCGGTTTCCTAGAAGCGGTGGTGCTAATCAGCAAATCAATACCAGATAAACAATTGCTGACATTACGCAAAGGGATAGCTTTTATATCTGCGGACTTTGTTAAAAGAGACTTTGCTTTTTTCGGTGTCCGGTTTGCAATTGTCATACTTTTCGGCTTCGATTTAAGCAGATATTTTGCTAAAAGCTGCGCATTTCTTCCCGCGCCTATGAGGAGAACGTGGGAATTTTGCAGTTTTGCTTGTTTTTTTGCGAGCTCGACAGCCGCGAGAGCGACCGAGACGGGGCCTGTAGATATTTTCGTTTTCGCCCTGACAGCTTTTCCCACCCTGAAGGCGCTGTGAAAGAGGCGATGGAAAATCATTCTGCTCATCCGGGCATTTATCGATTCGGTGTAGGCGGATTTGAGCTGTGCGAGAATCTGGTTTTCGCCGAGAATCTGTGAATCGAGGCCCGCGGCGACCTCGAAAAGATGCCGAACGACGTCAAGGCCCTGGTAAAAGCGGTGATATTCTTTCCAGATATTGACAGAGTCAGGATTAAACCTTGTTAAAAGGGATGTCAGGAATTTTGTGCAGTCGAAGTTTTTTTTTACATAAAGATAAAACTCGGTTCGATTGCAGGTCTGGAGCAATAGAGCTTCGCTAACAGAGGGATTGGTGTGCATTCTACGCAGGATGGATTTTCGCCGGTCGGCTGATAGAAAGAGCCTTTCCCTCAATTTTACGGGACAGTTATGATGTGTAATACTGTACGCAATCAGTTTCATATATATGCAACTGCAGGTTACAAAGTTACAATTTCAAGATTCACTCGAGGGCAGATGCGAAGTCTGGATGCGATATAAAAACCTATTCGAGCACTCGAAACTCAAAACACAGTAATTTTTCCACCCTTTTTATTTAACTTTTTTAATAATTCTCTGAGCTCCTCGAGCATAAGATTCAACTGCTGGGAATTTTCGAGCAAGTTTTCATAGAACTTCGCATCGTTAACAATTCTTCCGAGAGTTCCTTCGCCGTTATTTACCTTATCTAAAATGGCCTGCAATTTAACAATTGTCTTGCTTAAATCGCCTGCTGTCGTGGTCGCAGCGGCAAAAAAGGACTCGAGCTGTTCCAGTGTTTGTGTGGCCTGATATGTTGTGTCTTTGAGATTTTGCAAGGAGGCTCTGATGTTTTGCCTGTTATTAGGGTCGCCGATAATCCTGTTAGCATTGTTAATCATAATATTTAAGCTTTTGATAAGCTCATCAAGCTCTCTCTGCGTCTGCTCGGGAAAAAAATCGCTTGTCGTACCGGTATAACCCTGCACCAACATACCATCTCGCAGAAAAGCAGTTTCGGGCTTATTGGGGTCGCGCGGTGTGAGCGGCAAAGTGGGGTCAACAAAAAGCTCGACATAGCTGCTCCCAAGGCCTCGAACCATTAACTTAACCTTAACGTTCGATGGAATAGCTTTATATTTATTATCAATGCTGAGCACGGCAGCCATTTGATGATACTGGCGGCCTGTATCCTGATCTTTGCGTATTTGCGGCGGAGAGACTCCTGTGACACTTCCAATCCGGTAACCGCAGAAGCGTACGGGAGTATCGACCTGAATACCAGGAGCGGAGGCAAACTGGACGTGAATATCGAAAGCATTGATTTTGCTGAACATCGTCGGCAGGTCACCGAATTGAAAGACGAGCCAGCCGAAAGCACAGAGGCCAAAGATTACAAAAATACCGACGGTGATATTCCTGATTCTTTGTGTTGTGTCATAATCACTCACTTTTGCGCCCTTTCAAATCCAGCTTTTCTTCGAGGAACAACTCTCTAATTTCCCTGAGCGGATATCCGGTTTTGTTCAGCCTTTTAATAATCCTGACCCGCTCAACAGCTCTTTCATCGAAGAGTCTTCTTTTCGTCTGAGTAACCCAGGTAGGCTCAATGAGTCCCACCATAAGATAATATTGCAGAGACTGTCGAGAAATTCCAGCTTTTTTTGCAGCCTGCCCAATAGAGAACAATTGCGTTTTCTTCTCTGCCATTCTGCTTATTGTACTTTGCCGGGTCGGTTTTGTCCAACCCGGTTTATAAGTTTCAAAAGAGAGTTTTCCACCTGCTCAAAGGTTATTTTTTTCACAATCCGCTCAGGGCCGGAGGCCTTTGCGGATTCGGTAAACTTAGCTGAGGGCATAACCAGATAATCGAAGCCCTGGGGTATTTCGTGCTGGTTCTTTCTAAAAGCCTCTCTTATTAATCTCTTCAGGCGATTTCTGATAACAGCGGAGCCGAGGGCCTTTGCGACGGATAGGCCGAGGCGTGGGCGACCAAGATTATTTTTGGCCATAAAGACGGTAAGCAAAGAGTCCGAAGAGCGGATATTGCGAGCAAGAACAGCCTTGAACTGGCTGTTTTTTAGAAGCCTTGCCGATTTTGGAAAAGATAAACGCTTCATAAAAACAAATGCAAATATTATTCTACATTTTTTTCAACTGCAACTATGAACTATCAGCCATTTGCCTTCTGCGCAGGACTTCGGCACTTATTTTACGCAGAGTCTTTCGATAGTCGAGCACTCCAACGAGCTTGTCATTATGTTCGCTCTCAACGACAGGCAAATTTTCCAAGCTGAACTTATCCATATGCTCGACGGCCTCTTCGAGAGATTTTTTCGGAGTAGTTTTGTCGAGGACGGGCTCGGCGACATCGCAGGCGAGCAGCCATCCGGCGACATCCTGACTGGCAAAGATCTGCTTGATGTCGGCGACGGTTATTATACCAATAATCCTTGAGTCGTTATCAATAACAGGATAATAGAGATTTTCGGTGCTGCTGAAGACCTCGAGGATTTGATGAAGGGGCAGGTCCTGTGTAATAGTAACAGGCGAGGTATCCATAACATCCTTTACGGCATAAGTTTTTATCAGGTCCTCCTCGGTTACATTCAAGCCGATTTCACCGGCTTTTGCGACACCTGTTTTAACGAGGATTGGGCCGAGAATTTCCATAGCGAATGTGGCAGTCATAACTACCATAATAATCGTATGTCCGAGAAGCGGCTCAAACTGACGGCTTGCGAGAATAGCCAAGCCAATAGAGACACCGGCCTGCGGCAGCAGGCAGATACCAAGGTATTTTTGAACTACCCTCGGAGCGGTAGAAAACGTCGCCCCAAACCAGCAACCGAGGATTTTGCCGCCTGCCCGGGTAAAAATAAAAACCAAAATCATAACAATAACAGGTATCGTGAGCCTGTCGAACTGCATATGCGCACCGGCAAGGACGAAAAACGAGATGTAAATCGGCGGCGAAAATTTCTCCACAAGCTTGAAAACAGCTCTGCTCTGTCTGGGCATCAGGTTTGCAAGAGTAAGGCCTAAAACCATAGCGGGTAAAATAGGGTCAATGTGAGGTATCATCGATACACCGACGACCAATAAAAGCGAGGCGAGAGTAAATTCGAGGATTTTGTCCTCAGCTTTAACAATCTTTAACAAATAAAATAGAAACAATGCGGCGAGAAAGCCAAGTAAAATTGCACCGACAATCTCAGCGAGCAGTAAAAAAGTGCCAGCCAATACGGAATCTTCGGCCGGGCCTGCGGTAAGTGCTTTTGCTCCGGTAGCAGCAGCTCTATAGAGCAGAAGCGCGAGAGCATCATCGAGGGCGACAATAGCGAGAATTGCGGCAGTCAACGGACCTCTTGTTTTGTGCTCCCATAAGACATTAGCGGTTGCGGCGGGCGCGGTGGCAGAGGCGATGGCTCCGAAGACCAGGCCAAGAGCGACAGCGGTAGCGGGCTGTTCCGTTATCACTAAAGCGGCCAGCGAAGTTCCTGCAGCGACGAGTAAAAAGGCGCCGAGACCCTGTGAGAAAAGTATTGTGAAGAACTGTTTGCCGTACTTTTTGAATACCTCACTTCTCAATTCGCCGCCTATCATAAAGCCTATCAGGCCGAGAGCGAACATTGTAAAAGGTTCGAGCTTTTCGATTGTTTCGGGCTTTATAAGGCCGGAGACGTCACCGAGCAATATGCCGATGAAGATAGCACCTACGACCTGAGGTACGTGGATTTTTTGCGAAAGTCGAGCCCCGACAGTTCCGCCGAGAATAATCAGGCCGAACAGCAAAGCCAGATTTAAGAAGTTATCAGCACTCGCTATGACAGATGTATAACACATAGCAATTTTTTCATTGGAATATCATCGCAGAAAAACGAAATATATTAAAGTTATTGCTCATGAGGTATTTCACCAGCTTTTCGAAGGGCAACTTTAGTGAGAATAGGACCGACGATTTCAAAGAAAATGCAGGTTGCAGTGACAGTAGTAAGGACATCCACACCGATTTTAGCGGCATGCGGGATATTATAAGTTGTGCCAAGCACATCCAGTTCGTGTTTTATTATAAGTGAGAGTCCAATTGCGACTCCGGCCTGTGATAAGATTCCAAGACCTATATACTTTTTTACATTTTCATCAACCTTTCCGAACATAGCACCAAGCCTGGCACCTCCTATGAGTCCAGCCGACCTTGTAAGGATATAAACGAGTCCGACGAGCCCCAATGCCGGCAGCGTCGAAACCTCCAGATGTGCACCCGCAAGACAAAAGAAAAGGACGAATAACAACGGCATAACACTTAAAATCGCTTCATTAACATTATGTGATACAGAGTGCTGCCTGGTATTTACCAGTACGAAACCAGCAACCATATTGGTAAGAATCAAGGACAGGTGCCATCGATTCGACAAACCTGTAGCTACCAAAACCACTCCGAAGATTAGTATTAACAACTCCCTGGAATTTTTTATATTTCGCGCCAGAATGCTGATAACAAATCCCACAAATGCACCTAAAAGAAAGCTAAAGAAAATTTCTTCCGCCGGCTGGGACAAGGCGAGAAGGACATTTTCGTGCGGGCCGCCGGCAGCCTCCGCTATGAGAAGGTTTTTAGCCAGGGCTGCAGCAAAGCCAAAAATAAGAATTGCAAGACCGTCATCAAAACCAACAACCGCATAAAGTGCCTTCGTTAGGCTACCTTTAGCCTTATACTCCTGAATAACGGCAACGGTACCTGCAGGTGCACTCGCAGGAGCCATCGCACCAAAAATAAGGGCAAAAGGTAAATCCCTGGTTAACAGATAGATACCGGCAGTAACCACAAAAAAAGCTCCGAAAGACTCGGCGAAAATTATAGAGACTATTCCGACGCCGAGCTTTTTCAAGGAGGCCATATTCAGCTCGGTACCGATACTGAAGGCGACAAAACCAAGTGCTACCTGCGTCAGAAACGAGAGGCTTTCGAGAGCCGGCTCATCCAGGATGTTAAATAACGAAGGACCAAGTATTACACCGAGAACCATATAACCGATAAGAGAAGGCAACCTGACCAGTCTCGCCGTCCGGCCGAGATAAAAGCCAATAACAGAGAGCAGACCAAGAGCAGTTAATAAGGAGATTTTGAGAAACGACAGGTCAAAATTCATTTTTCAGCTTTCATCCTAAAGTTACAATGCGCGAGGTTTTACCTTAAGCCTGCAAAGAACCAACAGAATAAGAAACGTTCTGGACGTTTATCATAATTCCGGTGCGTTCGTTAAGATTCCCGGTTATAGATTCAATTCGCCTTATGATTTCATTTGTAAGTCCGCTTTCCACGAGAGTAATAATAATTTTTGCCTCCGTTCGTGAACTATGGTTCCAAAACGCAGCGAATAAAGGCATCTTTGAAAGATAAGATGCAGCGGTTTCAGCATTAATAACAACCAAAGAAGTCGGCTCAATCGAGGCAAGGACACTGATTATGTCCCTGAAAATACTCTCCTCCTGAATAAGAATATGTAATATACTTTTTTCTGTCTGGCCTTCAGTTCTAATATCGGCTTGCGTGTGCCTAAGAAAACTTTCCAGAATTGTCTGCTCATTTTTTTGAGCAAGTATTTCTTCAACCACTCCCGGTATCAAAAGAGTCTGTGAGACAGCAGACAGAAGCCTGATATGCCTGTTGGTCTGCTCCTGCGGAGCTATGATATAAACAATGAGTTTGACGTCTTTTTCATCGAGAGCCTCAAAGCCGACACCTGAAGGAACCGTAATAATGCCGACCACGAAGTCGGTAATAGAACTGATTCGACAATGCGGGATTGCTACTGCCGAGCCGAAACCGGTAGAACCGAGGCGCTCTCTTTCAAGAAGAGCTTCAAACAGGGAGTCCTGCGAGATATCTTTTAGAATGGGATTTTTCTTCGCAGATTCGACGACCATTTTTAAGGCGGCTTCTTTATTCTCAGGGGCCGCATTTGCAACAATGCATTCTTTTCGCATTAAATCTATCAGCTTCATAATCAGTTTCCCATTTAATAGAGATTAATAGAAAAATCACACTTCCACAGGCCTGCCCATACTGTCGGCCTCTCTCTGCTTAGCCAAAACTTCAGCAATCAGCCTGCGATGGACAGCCCGAGCATCAAGAACTCCTATTATTTTATCACCGTTGTCAGGACTAACAACGGGTAAATAATCCACATCCAGATATTTTATTTTATCGAGAGCTTCGGCTAAAGAGACTTGCGGATTCAGTTTTGCCGGGACAGAGACAGCGATATCCAGAGCAACCAGCCAGTCGTTCAATTCCTGAGTTGCAAATGTGGTCCTGATGCTGTCGAGGGTGATTGCTCCGAGGAGTCTGCTCTCGGAGTCAATAACGGGATAATAAAAGCTGTCGGTGGCGCTGACAATTTTAATGACTTCGCTCAAAGACAATCCCGGCGCTATGACGGACATTTTGGTGTCCATAACGTCACTGACTTTATAGGCTTTTATCAAGTCATCCTCGGTGATATTCAGGCCTGCCTCGCCGGCTTTTTTAACAGAAGCTCTTACAAAGACGGGGCCGACGAGCTGAAGTGTAAAAATACCGACAATTATCACTGATAACATCAGGTCCCTGATTTCACCCTCGAAACGCTGACTGGCCATAATGAGCAAAGCGACGGCGATAGTGCCCTGCTGATAGAGACAGAAGCCAAGATACTTTTTTATCGTTGGGACGGCTTTCGAATAAACAGCTCCCAGATACGAACCGGACGTCTTGCCGATTATACTCCCGAGAACATAAGCTACTGCAAAAATTGCTATATGTGCGGTGAAACCTGAAACATTCAGGCGTGAGCCGATGAGAACAAAAAACAGGACGTAAACGGGTGGAGAAAATCTTTGAACAAGGTCGAAACTTTTGGAGCTTCTCTTTGGCTCGGTATTAACAAAGGTCAGGCCGAACGCCATCGAAGATAAAATCACGTCCAGCTCAAGCATCTTAGCCAAACCAATAGTCAGGATTATCGAGCTTATAGAAAAAATCAGAATAAGCTCATCATCCTCGAGCAGCTTAATAATAAAACGGAGCAGCAGGCCCGCGATAAAGCCGAGCAGCAGCGAACCCGATACATCATAAAGGGACAACAAGGTCATTCTAAGTAAACCGGACTGCTGATGACCTATGAGAATTGCGGCGATTGGGACAGAACAGATGTACAAAAACATAGCGAGTGCGTCATCGAGAGCAACGATGGCGGTGAGCATAGAGGTTAGCGGGCCTCTCGTTTTATACTCCCAGAGGACATTAACGGTCGAGGCAGGGTCGGTGGCGGAACAAATCGCGCCGAAAACAAGAGCGATTGCCAAGGCGAGGTGCCACTGGAAAAAGAAAGAGGCTGCGAGAAAGGAAAGTAAGACAACGAGCAAAAATGCAGTCAGACCTTCAAAAAGCAAAATCCAGAAAACCTGTTTGCCGAATCGTGTGAAGATATCCCTTTTGAGCTCTCCGCCGATAAGAAAACCGATTATGCCCAGAGCAAAGGCATTGAAAGGCTCAAAAGCGCCAACGACAGATGGATTTATGATTTTTAAGACGGGGCCTAAAAGGATGCCTATTGTAACATAGCCGACAACCTGGGGAATGTGAAACCTGCGGAAGATTCTGGCGCCGGCAGTTCCGCCAAAAATGGCAATGCCTATAAGCAAAATAAGGTTCAGATGCCCGCCTTGTGATACAATTGAAGTCAAAAGCTCGCTCATCTTATTTCAATAAAAAAACAGTAAAAAAGAAAGCTACGAACAGTTACAGGTAAAAACCAAAGCCAACAGGCCAAAAGAAACAATGTTAATCTGCCGATTTATTTTGTCAACCGATTTTCGAGTTGACAGAGGAGTAAAAAGTTCTTGAACTTATGTTTTGGATTGATAAAATGCTGGTTTTTATGGTTGTATGTTACGTGTTAATTTAGGAGTAAACGAAATGTATCCTCTTAAAAAAATAAAACGGATGTATGTGACGATTTTTCTGCTCGGAATTTTGGGGCTAATGTGCCCTTTAGGCTGTGGTAAGAAAGAGGAGCCGGAGTCCGAAGCGACACCAAGCAGCCAGGCAGAAACAAAAAAGGATTATGAACTAAAGAAGCTACATCAAGCCGACACAAAGCAACAAGCCGTCAAAACACAAAAAAGTGGTGCTGATATAGTAGAGGCGGAACCGCCCAAGATGAAGGCTGAAAACAAGTCAGGATTGAAAATGGATGTGCTGCTCAAAGATGCGTTTCAGTGGAAGCTTCTGGCGAAGAACTGGTACGGCAAATGGGCCGGCGATTTTACACTGACGGATATCAACGGCAAAGTCCACAAGCTGAGTGACTACAGGGGCAAGGATGTGATAGTTTTATCGTGGGCGGTATGGTGCCCGGGCTGTCAAAGCCAGATTGCAATTCTAAATGAGATTAGAGAGAGAATTAGCAAGGATAAGCTGGCAATCCTCGCGGTATGCTATCAGACCAATACAGGCAAAGATACGTTAAAAATGGTCAAGGAGTATGCGGCGAAACACAAGATAAGATTCCCGGTTTTTTATGTGGCCCTGGACGCGGTGCCCTCCCCTTTCGATATGAACCTGTTCGTACCGGCCAGCTACTTTATCGATTCGCGCGGCAATCTCAAGCTGGCAGTGGAAGATATCGTATCAATCAAATACATCCAGAAGGTTCTGGATGCAAGAAGGTAAAGCTTTGAGGGGGGATTTTTTTTCTGGACAGGGTCAGGATGATGAGGTAAAATGCATTTTTGAAGATGATTTGATTTAGAGGTATTTGAAAAATGGCACATAAGAAAGGACAAGGCTCATCAAGAAACGGCAGAGACAGCAACCCGAAATACAGGGGCGTTAAGCTGTTCAGCGGCCAAAATGCACAGGCAGGCTCGATTATCCTGAGGCAGTGCGGCACGAAGTTTTTCGCAGGCAAAAACGTGCGGATGGGCAGAGACTATACACTTTTCTCTACATTAGAAGGAAAGGTGCATTTTCAGGGCAGAAAAGTGCACGTTGTTTAAGATTAACGGATAATATTTCGATTAATAAAAGGATGGTTTAAGGCCATCCTTTTTTTATAATTACACAACAAGTATTACAAACTACGCATAACGAAATTATGTTTATAGATGAGGCGAAAATCCAGGTTAAGGCCGGTGACGGCGGCAACGGCTGTCTGAGCTTTCGTCGGGAAAAGTACGTGCCGAAAGGTGGGCCCGACGGCGGCGACGGCGGAAAAGGAGGCAGTATCTATTTCGAGACGGCTGACAACCTCGATACACTTATGGATTTTGCCGGCAAGCACCACTGGAGGGCAGAAAATGGCAAAGACGGCGAAGGCGGCAACCGGCACGGAGCGAACGGTAAAGACCTTGTAATAAAAGTGCCGATGGGCACACTCATTTACGATGATGAGCTTAATCTTCTGTTAAAAGATATGGATAAGGTGGGGATGAAGGTTCGCGTGTGCATCGGGGGCCGGGGCGGGAAAGGCAATAAGGCCTTTGCGACGGCAACGAACCAGGCACCGAGAAAAACAACACCGGGCAAAGAAGGTCAGCAGAGAAATATCCGGCTTGAACTAAAATTACTGGCCGACGTCGGGCTGGTGGGTAAACCAAACGCAGGCAAAAGCACACTTATCTCGCGGTGCTCCGCTGCAAGGCCGAAAATAGCGGATTATCCGTTTACGACCTTAGAGCCGGTGCTGGGGATAGTCGAATTGAGCGGTTTTCGAAGGTTCGTAATGGCTGATATTCCGGGCCTGATTGAGGGCTCGCATAACGGTGCTGGGCTCGGTTATGAATTTTTAAGGCATATAGAAAGAACTACGATAATTGCTCACGTTCTTGATATAATGCCTTCGGACGGAACGGAGCCGGTCGAAAATTACAAGGCTATACGAGGCGAGCTGAAGGCTTACAGCAAAGCCCTTGCGAAAAGAAAGGAAGTTATTATCGCCAATAAAATTGACCTTGACCCTAAAGGCAAAATAGTCAAAGAGATTGAGATTAAACTTAAAAAGAAAGTACACCCGATTTCAGCGGTTACGGGCGAGGGAGTAAAAGAGCTGGCAGAAGTCCTGTGGGAAAAGGTCAAAGAAACAAAAAAACTAAAGGCTAAAAATTATGAACCTGGTAGCGGTTGATATAGGCAATACGAATATTCGGCTGGGACTTTTTCTTAAGGGTGAGGAAAAGCTGGTTGTATCGGTGCCGGGCGGCTCGAAAGATGTTCTTGAACGCGAGCTGAAAGAGATGTGGCAGAGAATTCCGGTATCCAAAAGATCAAAGGAAAAGAAGCGCGACGGCGTAATAATCGTCAGCAGCGTCAAGCCGGTCTGGACGGAGACGATTCGCAAAATCGCAGAACAGCTCGGCGAAAAGATTCGCTTGATAGGAAAAGATATACCATTCCCGATGGATTTATCGGTTGACAAAACATATAAAGACAAGATAGGGACCGACAGAGTACTTACGGCAGCGGCGGCTTACGCGGTCGTCGAGGACGCGGTGGTTGTAGCGGATTTCGGAACGGCGGTGACAATAGACCTGGTCGATGACAGAGGCGTCTTTGTTGGAGGCGTGATAGTTCCGGGCTTCGAGGCAGGTGCACAGGCACTAAAGGACTCAACCATCCAGCTTCCGAAAATTACAGTCAGTAAACCGACAAACGTTTACGGTACGAATACCGAGGAGGCGATAAACTGCGGGCTTTACTATTCGGCGATTGCGACACTACAGGAGATTGTAAGACGATTCGCGGAGACAATCGGCAGATGGCCTCAAACGATTATAACAGGTGCGGCGGCGGAATTGATAAAGGACGATTGCAAATTCATCGATAACTATGTCCCCAACCTTGTAATCAAGGGAATTGCACTTGCCTACAGAAAACATATCGAAAGCAAGGTATGAAAGACGGAGGACAGATGGCGGAGGACGGATGACAGAGGACGGATTATAGATAAAATGGGATTTGCGGCGTATAAAATTTTATTCAATATCTGGTTTTACCTTGGTTTAATGGCAGCAATTATCATAATTAATTATTTCTGGGGAAAACCCCTTGTTGTAGCGAAACAGGGAAAGTTCTTTTCAAAACACGAAGAAACAATCAGAAAAGTTGCAGACATAGTCATCGTCTGTATTATTATCATTTTTGTACTTTTTCTATTCTACCCGATTAAAATGTTTCTTGAATCATTAACAATTTTCAATGAAACCCAAACATCAGAGCACGCTTCCAAATTATCTATTTTACTGATAGACCTATATCTTTTGCTTATTAACTTAATATGGTTTTTTGGAATGGTTGCCTTTTTTACAGGCTTGTTATCAGTATTTCAAAAAAATATTACAAAAACTAAAAGACTCATCCTTTTTATTATCAGCATTTTGCCCCTGGTGTTTACGATTTCAACACTACCAATCGATCCTAATGAAAATTGCTTATTAACTATACAACTCGTACTCGACCCTTTAATTATCTGCTGGCTTATCAATGGACCTGCAATTATCTTAGGTCAACCGTGGATAAAATTTTGGTTTTCGGTTATGCGTAAATTACGAATAGTATCAGGAGAGCTTGCGGAATAAGTTTTAGCCGATTATGCCGATTATGAATACTATTGCAGCGGTAATGACAGGTAAGGGAACGGGTGCGATATCAACAATACAGATTCACGGCGGCAAGGCCGAAAGTGTTATCGAGAAGATATTCAGGCCTGCAGGCAATAAGAAAGCGGCATTCAAGGCCAGCAGCATCGTCGTGGGGACAATATACGACGGAGACGAAATCATCGACCAGGTTACCATCGGCTGTGAAGGAGAGAAAAACTTCGCAGTAAACTGCCACGGTAACCCTTTGATAGTTGCCGATATTTCGAGACTGCTGGTTGCGCATAAAGTTAAAATTGTAAGTGCAGAAAGGCTCCTGCAAACAATCTACAAAGAGCAGAGTTTAAGCACTATTGAAATCGAGGCAAAAACAGCACAAAGCCGGGCAAAAACAATTGCAGGGACAAAGATAATCTTAAACCAAATCCGCGGCGGCCTGAATGAAAAAGCTGAAAGCTGGAAGATAACAGCAACCGAGCAGATACAGGCTGAGGCAAAGCAGATTCTGGCCGACAGCCGATTAGCGAAACTTTTCATCGACGGCGTACAAATTGTTATAACCGGGCCTGCAAATAGCGGCAAAAGCACATTATTGAATTATCTTGCGGGCAGGCAAAAATCCATTGTCACCGATATCGCGGGGACAACAGTCGATTACGTTACAGCTGAGTGCAAAATCGGTGAGCTTTTCTGCGAGCTTGTCGACACGGCCGGCCTTGACAAAAATGTTGAGACCAAAAATGCAAAAACAATTGAAAAAGCGGCACATCAAAAAAGTTTTCAGATATTAAAAAAAGCAGACCTGGTACTGCTTGTACTCGACAGGAGCGGTAATATTGAGCAGCTCGATGAAAAGATAGTTGAGAAACTTTCAGACAAAAAGGTCTTAACCGTGCTGAACAAAGCCGATTTGCCAGTGAAACTTAATTTATTCAAACTGCCGAAACGGCTGCGCAACTGTATAACAATAAGTGCAAAAACCGGTGAGGGTATCGAGAATCTGACGTCAAGAATATCACAGATGCTGGGTGCTAGCGAACTTGATTTACAATCAACAGTCTGCTTTACGAACAGACAGGAAAAGATAATATCAAAAATAGGCGGTGCAAAATCGAAACAAGAGATTATTAAGCTTATAACGGAGTTGTTAAACGGCCGGCTTTGAGTATAATCTGCGGGTATGGCAGTACAGGACGAAAAATTGACGCCGGCGATGAAACAGTTCGCCCACTTCAAGGAGAAATACCCGGATTGTATATTGTTTTTCCGGATGGGCGATTTTTACGAGACGTTCTACGAAGATGCGAAAACCTGCTCGAAAGTATTGGGGCTGACGCTTACCAGCAGAAGCAAAGCCGACAATCCCGTTCCCCTGGCGGGAGTGCCCTACCACGCCGTCGATGGATACCTAAAAAAGATGCTTCAGGCTGGCTATAAGGTTGCGGTCTGCGAGCAGGTCGAAGACCCGAAACAGGCAAAAGGAGTGGTCAAACGAGACGTAGTGCGAATCGTAACTGTGGGGACACTGACAGATGATATGCTGCTGAACGCAAAGGAAGACAACTACCTCTGTGCAGTGTCACCGAGCGCGAAGGGGCAGGCTGCGATAAGCTGGGTCGATCTGTCAACGGGTCATTTTTTCGTTCAGCAGATACCGGAGGACGAGCTGCTAGATGAACTGCTTCGGCTGTCACCGGCAGAGTGTCTTCTGGCAGACAGGCGAGGTGAGTTATTCGAGGCAGAGATAAAAAAGTTAGCTAAAGAGATAACTCAACTGACCGGCGCGATTATCACGGAGCGGCCCGGCTGGTACTTCGACCCATATCAGGCAAAACAAAAGCTTTTGAAGCATTTCGGGGCGGCAACTCTGGAGGGCTTCGGAGTCAGCGATGGTGACATTAGCATCCGCCCTGCCGGCGCGATAATCGAGTATCTAAATGAGACACAGAAGACGACGCTCAGCCATATACAGACGCTGAAAAAAATCGAGCGCAAAAACTATCTCCAGATTGACGCGACGAGTCTGCACAGCCTTGAAGTCCTTCGGACAATACGGACGGAAAGCCAGAAAGGCTCGCTATTGGAATGTATCGACCGGACGGTGACAGCGATGGGCGGACGGATGATGAGAAGCTGGCTGTGTATGCCGCTGTGCGAGACGGGTGCAATCGAGCTTCGCCAGGATGCGATAGAAGAGCTAATCGGTAACGACGAAGGTTTAAGGGCGATACGCGAGCTTCTATCAAACATATCCGATACTGAAAGAATCGCAGCAAGAGTGAGCACATACCGGGCCAATCCGCGCGATATGCTGGCACTAGTGGGGACATTGCGAACGGTACCGAAGCTGCGCCAGATTCTGCAAAACTTCAAGGCAGATGTTCTTTTGAAACTCGCGTCAAAAAGCGACAGTATGGATGAGCTTGCGGATTTGTTAGAGGCGGCGATTGAGCCGGACTGCCCGGCGCATCTGCGTGACGGCGGAGTGATAAGGGCAGGCTTCGATGAAAAGCTCGATGAGCTGCGCTCGGTTTCGAAGGACGGGCAAAGCTGGCTGAGCAGATACCAGAAAGAGCAAATCGAGCGAACCCGAATATCAAATCTGAAAATCGGCTTCAATAAGGTGTTCGGCTATTACATCGAGGTAAGTCATTCGGCAGCGGATAAGGTGCCGGCTGACTACGTTCGCAAACAGACAATAAAAAACGCGGAGCGATACATTACTGAGGAGCTAAAAAAATTCGAGACGAAAGCGCTCGGTGCGGAAGAAAAATCGCTCGAACTGGAACAGCGGCTATTCGAGCAGATTCGTGCGCAGACGGCAAATTATGTACCGCGTTTGCAAAACCTGGCTGATACGCTCGCACAGTGCGATTGTTTAGCGGCTCTGGCGTATCTTGCAAAAAGGCGAAACTATATTCGTCCAAAAGTTACAAATACAAATGAACTGGTCATAACCGAAGGCAAACACCCGGTACTGGCTGAGACGTTGGGGGCTGAATTTGTGCCCAATGATATCGAGCTTGGCGAAAAGAAGGCGGATTTGCTGATAATAACCGGGCCTAATATGAGCGGCAAAAGCACCTATATTCGGCAGGCGGCTCTTTTAGTGCTTTTGGCACAGACCGGCTCATTCATACCAGCCAAGGCTGCGACAATCGGCTTAGTGGACAGGATTTTCACGAGAGTAGGCGCTTCGGATGAGCTGGTGCGGGGACAATCGACATTTATGGTCGAGATGACCGAGACGGCAAATATAATAAATAACGCTACTGAAAAATCGCTTGTAATTTTAGACGAGGTCGGAAGAGGAACAAGCACATACGACGGCCTATCTCTGGCCTGGGCGATAACAGAGCACATCGCAACTAAAATCAGATGCAGAACGCTGTTCGCAACACATTATCACGAGCTGACCGAGCTTTCTGAGCTGTTCGATAATATCAAAAACTGCAACGTTGCCGTTCGCGAGTGGGCGGGCGAGGTGGTATTTCTGCACAGGATACTTCCCGGCGGAACGGACAAATCCTACGGCATACATGTAGCAAAGCTGGCAGGTATTCCGAAAACGATTTTAGAGCGAAGTGCTGAAATATTAGAAGAGCTCGAAAGCACATTCGCAAAAGAGGCAACAAGTGAGCATTTAGCCAAACACAAAACAAAAGAAACAGACGGTGATACATTGTTTGTCCAAAAGCACAAATCGGTTCTCGAGAAGCTATCCTCAATCGATGTCAACAACCTTACGCCAATAGAGGCGATTAATCTGCTGAATAAGATAAGAGAAGAGATTGATGAAAAGTAAAAAAAAGAAACACAAAAAGCAGATTAAAGAAAGAAGGCTAACAAATGGCCAGTTGTGCGATATGGTTATAGCCAAAAACGGTGTAAGAGAGGTTAAGATGATTCGGCCAGCCGACGTTATAACTGCCGACTGGGTAAGGCTGAAATGTCAGTTCGGCTGCGATTGTTACGAAGGCTGTCTTGTTTGCCCACCTTTTACACCGACGCCGCAACAGATGCGGGCCGTTTTAGACTGTTACAAGCGGGCGATATTGATACACTTTACGCCGGAAGCTGAGATTAAAGCTACTGTAGCCGAGCTTGAGCGGGAGATTTTCCTTGCAGGTGCGTGGAAGGCGTTTGGTTTGGGTGCAGGGCCCTGTTATTTTTGCAGGACGTGTCCTGTTGATAAGGGCTGTCGGTATCCCGAGCGTGCCCGGCCTTCAATGGAGGCCTGCGGGATAGATGTTTTTACTACGGTTAAAAGAGCGGGCCTGCCTATCGAGGTTGTCAAAACCAGGCGCCAATGCCCCAACTATTACGGCCTGATTTTAGTTGATTGAGCAATACTCATGATGTGATGTATTGATGCGTATTGCGAAAAACCCTCGCTACGAGCAGCGAGGCTAAACAACTACTCTTCATCGCAGTCTTTGAGCCAGAATTGTGTGAGGATTTGCAGGTCGTTTTCATTAACGGTGTTATCGCCGTCCAAATCGCCTGCAAGCTCTACACCGGTATCCAGCCAGTTATTTGCAAGAATCGCCAAATCGTAAAAATCAACGGGGTCGTAGCCGTCGAGAAGTGGGAAATTGGCGTCACAGCAGTTGCCGATATGGTCATCATCGAAATCGGCCTGCGCAGGATTATAAACCAATGGGCAATTATCCAAATCATCGTTAATACCATCTTCATCGGAATCGACGCAGTCGACCGTAGGATAGCCATAAGTATTTACCCAGCTGTTCATCCCGCCGGTCATATCATATACGTAAGTGTATCCCTTTCCGTCGAGATATTCTGCAGCCAAGTTGCTTCTCGTGCCGCTGTAACATACAATAAGGACATTTACATCCGCTGGTATGTCGGTGTAATGAGTCTGGAAATACGAACTCCAGGGATAATTCCAGGCACCTTCGATATGTTCGAGCGAGCCGCAATATTCGGAATACCCGCGAACATCAACAACAACAAGATTAGGGTCGGAATCAATCATCACTTTGGCCTGAGGGACGGTAACATTCGTATGAGCAAACGAATTAGAATACAAAATGAAAGCTATACAAACATGAGCACCAAGCCAAAATAAAGATTTGCTTTTCACCATTCCTGCTCCGGCAATAAAAATATTTTGAAATAGTAATCCTACGAAAACACTATGATATCAAATTTGTCATTCAAAATCAACCCTTTTCTGCTGGATTTGCCTGTTTTTTTTAGAAAAATGCGACAATAACAGCTAATGAAATAACCGACAGGATTGTGCTTATAAAGACTATAGCAGCGGCGAGTTTGCCGTCGCCACCGAGGTTTTCGGCCATTATAAAGGAAAGAACGGCAGTGGGACAGGCAAGATAAATAAGTGCAATTCTGGTTTCACCGCTACCCAGCCCGATTAATATAGCAATAGCAAAACCGATTATAGGAGTTAGGGCAACTTTAATAATCGAGGCCACAAAAGCAAAATTTTTTCGCCCGCTGACCCGGCTATAAGCAAGCGTTGCACCAATCGCCAAAAGAGCCAGCGGCAAAGCCATCCAGCCGAGGGCCTCTATTGTTCTTGCTGCTGCGAGAGGCATTTTCAGGGCTGAGGCCGAGTAGATAATACCAGCAACGCAGGCAATAAAAAGCGGATTAGTCAAAACCGAGGAAAAGATTTTTGCAAAAATGTGCTTGTCAATCTTGTGCTGGCTTGCAAGAAGAACGATAACAGCGAGCATGTTATAAAAGGGGACAATAAAGCCGAGAACGATAGCTGCGGTGTTCTGCATCTGTTCGGCGTTTTGCGCGCCGTGGAAGCTATAGATAATAATCGGCAGGCCGATATACAAAAGATTCCCCCTGTAGGCGCCCTGCACAAAGGTACCAACTGAAACAGCAGGCACCTTGAGCAGATACGCAACAATGTAACCTGCAATTATCGAGGCGAACATACAGAGAAAAACGACCAGAAAGGTTTTGCCCGCGATATGAAAATCATAATCGGCTATTGCGATTTTATAAAACAAAAGAGCGGGCAGGCCTACCCAATAAACAAGCCGATTGAGACCGGTGATAAGCTCGGCTGACAAAAAGCGGCTTTTTGCCAGCACAACACCAAGGGCAACCAACAAAAATACCGGTGCAAGCGTGTTGATAATATGCATAGGAGAGATTTTAGGAAAAGCGCAAGGCAAGTCAAAGAAATTCCAGGATACACCGAAGCTAACAATTGGCCTATTGAAATTGCCGGTTACCGCTGTTATTATCCTACATATTTAAGAGATGAATTTTTCAGGAGCAAGAAATGAAAAAAAGCAGCTATAAACAAAGAATAGCGCTGGGAGTGTTTCTGCTGCTGCTTTCGGTGTTATTTTATGTACTTCATTACGCAATTTTTCGCGATGTTCACCACATATTCATATATTTAGTCGGGGACGTAGCCTTTGTGTTCGTCGAGGTTTTGTTAGTGACATTGATAATTCACCAGGTACTAAGTGAGCGCGAAAAGCGGTCTATGCTGAAAAAGCTGAATATGGTAATCGGAGCCTTTTTCAGCGAAGCGGGGACAGAGCTATTAAGTCTGTTTATAACATTTGACCCTGCGGCAGAGAAGCTCACCGAGCAGTTGAGGATAAATGACAGTTGGACAGAGGAGAAATTCGACCAGGTGGAAGAGTCGCTTAGAAAACATAATTACGAAGTCGACAGCAGAAAAGGCGACCTGGAAGAGCTAAGAAATTTTGCCAGGGAAAAAAGGCTTTTTCTTCTTGCACTTCTGGAAAATCCCAACCTGTTAGAGCACGAATCATTTACGGAGATGCTCTGGGCAATATTCCATCTTACCGAGGAGCTTTGCCACAGGCCGGGCGTCAAAGAATTGCCTGAGACAGATTTCAAGCATCTATCAGGTGACATTACGAGGGCATACCGGCTGATAGTGCGAGAATGGCTTGGGTATATGGAGCATTTGAAGAATAACTATCCGTATCTGTTTTCGCTTGCGGTGAGAACCAACCCTTTTAATCCTGATGCCAGGGTTTTTGTCGAATAAGATTATTGTATTGAACTAAAGAACCTCTTAAGACGAGGAAGGTAATTTCCTTTAATATCAAACGATATGATGATACCTTTAGCCTTTCCAACAATCTGATTTCGGTGGACGAAGCCGAAAATCCTCGAATCCCTGCTAAGGTCCCTGTTGTCACCCATAACAAAATAACAATTCTCAGGTACAGTTACGCAGGGGAAGCTGCGCTTCGCTCTTATCGAGGGAATACTCATTACAGGATGCATTACTCCATCTAGATCTTCTTCTGCCAGAATCAATCTCTTTTTCTGCCCGTCGGAGAAAAAATTGAGGTACGCAGGGTCGATTTCGGAATAATCAAGCTCCTCGCCGTTTAAGAACAGAATATTGTTCCTCATCTCGACAGTGTCATTCGGGCAGGCGATAATTCTCTTGACCAGCCTGGTCCCGTCGTCAGGCGAAAAACAGATAACAATATCACCTCTTGCAGGGTTAGACCATTTTGCAAGGCGGTGCATAGTCAAGGGAATTCTCAAATCGTACGCTGCCTTGTTTACAAAGACGAGGTCACCTTCGAGAATCGTCGGCTTCATAGAGCCGGTCGGCACCCAGTTCCAGTCTGCGAGGCTGGATTTGACGGGTATTATGACAAAGACAATAATAAAAATTGTCAGCCGCCAGTTTTTCCAGCACCGCAGCAGAAACTTTTTGATTTTTCGTTTGTCCATTTTTCGCTCCCATTATTAGTTATCGGCTGAAAGATTAGTTTATTTACGAATTATACCAGTAAATGTTCACTTCTTGTAATTTATTTACGTTCGTTTATAATATCACAAACTTGTTTTTTATGGAGAAATTAATATGTCAAAACTGGCAAAGCTGGATGATATTGTATCGCTGTGTCGCCGAAGGGGCTTTATTTTTCAATCGAGTGATATATACGGCGGGCTTGCGAGCTGTTACGACTATGGGCCCTTAGGAGTAGAGCTTAAAAACAATGTGAAAAAGGCCTGGTGGAAGTCGGTCGTGCAGATGCGCGACGACATCGTCGGGCTGGACTGCTCTATACTTATGCATCCATTAGTATGGAAGGCATCGGGACACACAGACAAATTCGCCGACCTTATAGCTGAATGCAAAAAGTGCAATACGAGAAGCAGAGTAGACCATCTGAAAGAATCAGCGGACGCAAGCGAAGACGAGCACACCGAACACATCGCAATCGATACAGCCCAGTCGAAACAATACGATTTAACAAATAAGGTGTGCCCGAATTGTAGTTCTGTGGGCCAATTTACCGAGCCGATGCCATTTAAGCTGATGTTCGAGACGCAAATGGGTGCCAACGTCGATGACTCGATGACGCTCTACCTTCGGCCTGAAACGGCACAGGGAATCTTCGCAAACTTCAAAAATGTACTCGATACCACACGCGTTAAAATCCCCTTCGGCATCGCACAAATCGGCAAGAGCTTTCGCAACGAGGTAACAACAAAGGCCTTTATCTTCAGAACACGTGAGTTCGAGCAGGCTGAAATAGAGTTTTTCTGCGAGCCGGGAACCGATGATGAATGGTACGAACACTGGAAAGAGGCACGTTTCAACTGGTATCTAAATTTGGGTATTAAAAAAGAGAACCTGCGGTTTCGCAATCACGATGCGGATGAATTAGCCCATTATGCGAAGGCCTGCGTCGATGTCGAGTATAAATTTCCATTCGGCTCGGGTGACTGGCAGGAGCTCGAAGGCATCGCCAACCGAACCGATTATGATTTGCGTCAGCATCAGCGAGGAATGAGAACATTAAATGACTGGTTCGAAAATAGCGGTGACCTTTCCAAAATCGAACTGAAAGGTGAGGCTGAAGATTACAGCAAGGGGCCTTTGTCATATTTTGACGACCAGGCGAAGAAAAGGTTTATTCCGTACGTTATAGAACCGTCTGCAGGCGTTGACAGAAGCGCACTTGCCTTTCTCGTCGATGCCTATGACGAGGAAGAAGTACGCGGCGAGACGCGAAACTTACTAAGATTTCACCCCGCCCTTGCACCGATAAAGGTCGGGATTTTCCCGCTTGTGAAAAAAGATGGTATGCCGGAAATAGCGCAAAAGATTTACGACGATTTGAAGAAATATTTTCACTGCTTCTATGACGAAAAAGGTGCCGTTGGCAGGCGCTACCGCAGACAAGACGAGGCCGGCACGCCCTTCTGCGTTACCGTTGACGGCCAGACAACCGAGGACAATACCGTAACCGTCCGCGAACGTGATTCTATGGAGCAGGTCAGGGTATCGACGGATAAGCTTAAAGAGCACCTGCAGGACAGGCTGGAGATATAAAAAATACGAACGGAGTACGAGAACTGATGGCAGAAGAAAGCAGAACCTTTATTGTGGATTTGAAGAACAATGTCGATAAAAAGGTAACGATTTCAGGCTGGCTCTATAACAGCCGCTCCAGCGGTAAATTGTTGTTTTTAATTATTCGTGACGGTACGGGACTCTGCCAATGCATCGTTGAAAAAGCCAGAGTCAGCGATGAGCTTTTCAATGCTTTAAGACATCTCAGCCAGGAATCGTCACTGATGGTAACAGGAGCTGTTCGCAAAGATGAAAGAAGCGTCGGCGGGTACGAAATGGCAGTCAGCGACGCAAAAATTATCCACGCAGCAAGCGATTATCCAATTACACCGAAATCGCACGGCACGGATTTTCTGATGAAACATCGTCACCTGCACTTTCGCTCGATTCGGCCTTGGTGCATCGGCAAAATTCGGCATACAGTTATCGACGCAATCAGAAGATTCTTCAACGACAACGGTTTTATTCTGATTGATACACCGATACTGATGTCAATGGCCGGCGAAGACCAGCAGAGCCTTTTCGAGGTCGATTATTTCGGCAGCACGATGTTTTTAACACAGACAGGCCAGTTGCATCTCGAATCTGCGGCGATGAGCTTCGGCAAGGTCTATTGCTTCGGGCCGACATTCAGAGCGGAAAAAAGCAAGACCAGAAGACACCTCACCGAGTTCTGGATGGTCGAACCGGAAGTTGCCTTTATCGAGCTTGACGGACTTCTGGAATTAGCTGAAAGTTTCGTTTCTTTTTTAGTAGCCGATGTACTGGAAAAGAACAGAGTCGAACTCGAGAATTTAGGTGCCGACATAAAGTCGCTTGAAAAGATAGCACCGCCCTTTTACCGACTTACTTACACAGAGGCTGTAGATATCCTGACCTCAGAAAGGACTAAAAACTTCCTGGCAGAACAACTGGAGCAGTTTAAAAACCAAAAAGAGAAAATCGAATCGAGGATTGCCGAGCTTGAGCAGCAGCAAAAGGCCAATATCAAACAATGGCAAAAGGAGAAAAACGCAGCAGAATTAATAGAGCTGCACTCGGCCCTTGGCGAGGTGAACACAAAGATAGAAAATAATCCCAAGCACGCCAGACTAGCAGCAGATTTTGTCTGGGGCAAGGACCTGGGCGGTTCGGACGAGACGATTATTTCGCAAATGCACGACAAGCCGGTTTTTGTAACCTGCTATCCGAAGCAGGCCAAGGCATTTTATATGAAAATCGATAGGACCAATCCAAAAGTTGTTCTAAATTTCGACCTGCTCGCCCCGGAAGGTTTTGGTGAAATCATAGGCGGCTCGGTCAGGGAGGATGACTACGATACGCTTTTACAGCGAATCAAGGAAAATGATTTGCAGGCTGAAAATTACAGCTGGTATCTGGATTTGCGCAAGTTCGGCTCGGTACCCCACGGCGGTTTCGGACTCGGAGTCGAAAGGACCGTCGCCTGGATTACCGGCGAAAAACACATCCGCCAGTGCATCCCGTTCCCGAGAATGATGGACAAAGTCTACATATAGGCTTTCAGCAGCCGGCCGCCAGATGAGCCCTCTGCTGATGTGATTTTCGCTTCCTCACCCTCCTCGCCCCCTCTTTTTCCGTGTTTGCTCAACACAAATACAAAAATTAAGCACGAAAAAATTCTTTCCCTCGGCGAGGCAAAACGCAACTTTGAAAAAAGACGGAGCATCAAACCAAGGTTCACTGAGAGCGCCCACACCCAAAGCCTCACAGAAGAACGCTCAGTCGATGCTCCACATCATAGTAAACAGTAAATCACTTAAATTTTCAAGCTTTAGTATGAAAATTTCAATTCAGGTGTCACTCATTCTGTACATCTATTACTAACAATTCCTAAAACTATTATATGAATTTTCATAGGGAGTTCTTTATCAGGCTTTTCCCCATTGTGGTGGTAAAAATACCTTAGAAGGCCAGAATAGGAATATTCCAACACCCAAAAACGCTATAAACACCGAAGAACTTATGTTTCGAGCGATGTCAGACCCTTGCGGATAGCGTATTTTGTAAGCTCTGCCACGCTGAAGACATTGAGCTTACTCATTATCTTCCTGCGATGCGTCTCGACCGTTTTGACGCTGATGTGAAGCTTTAATGCGATTTGCTTTGTTGTTTTTCCTTCCGCTATCATCTGGAGCACCTCACGCTCTCTGTCGGAGAGAATATTCGAGCTTGCAGCTTCTGCCTTCGATAGGCGATGCAAATATCCGTTAACGACCACGTCCGAGATGCTGGGGCTAAGGTATGTTTTGCCCGAAACAACCGAGCGGATTGCGCTTGCCAGCTCTTCAAAAGCACAGTCTTTCAGAAGATAACCGCTGACGCCGCTTTTGAGCATCTCCGTAACAAACAAGGTGTCCGAGTGCATTGAAAGGGCAATTACTTTTACATTTTCGGTTCTGCCGACGATCTGCCTTGTCGCCTCCATACCATTCAAATCGGGCATGCTTACATCCATAATAACCACATTGGGCGACAGCTCGGCGGTAAGCTGAACTGCGGTTCTACCCTGGTCAGCTTCGGCCACCACTTCCATGTCAGACTCCTTTTCCAGCAGCAGGCGCAGGCCCTGTCTTGTAATTCTATGGTCATCAGCCAATAAGATTTTTATTTTTTTCATTTCTTTTTCCCCCTTTTCTTTCCTCTTTTTTTACTTATCGGAGCAGCCAGAAAAACCCTTGTACCGCCTCTGGGTTTTGACTCGATGCTGAATCGGCCGCCGACATTCTCAAGCCTTTCGCTTATGCTGAACAAGCCGAATCCCCCGCCATCCAAGCCGCCTGACCGAATTTTAGAAACATCAAAGCCAATCCCATCATCCACAACGGTAACCTGTATTTCATCATCTGCTCTACAGACTGAAACCGTCACCTTTTTCGCATGTGCATGTTTGGTAACATTATGCAGTGATTCACGAACCGACTGAAAAAGAAGAACGCGTACCTTATCATTCAGCGGCTTGTCTTTGCCGTCGTCTCTGAATTCCGCCGAAAGGCCGTCTCTTTTTTTGACATATCTGACAAGCCATTCGACAGCAGCTTCAAAACCAAGCTCGTAAAGAACAGGCGGGCTCAATTCAAAAGTCAACGAACGGGCACTTTCTATCGTCTGGCCGAGCAAATCCCGCACTTCATCAACCATCCCAATAAGCTCCGGCGACGATACCGATTTTTGCAGCGAGTCCAGCTTGATTTTGGAAATTGCCAGATTCTGCCCCAGATGGTCGTGTACACTGGTTGCCATTTGCCTGCGCACTTTCTCTTCTGAAAGTGACAGCTCCAGTGCCAGTGAACGAAGTTGTTTTTGATAATCCATAAGTTTCTCTTCGGCCTTTTTACGTTCGGTGATATCTTCAACAGTACCCTCGTAATAAACAACTTTGCCCTCATTGTCCCTCACAGCTACGGCGCTTTCGCGTACATACAATCTGGTCCCGTCGCGCTTTATCCAGATATATTCAAGCCCGCGAACCGAATCATCTTTTTCGATTTCCTCCTTAAAAAATGAACGTGGATACGTCGGCTCAAAACCTTCCTTCTCAAGATTAATCTTAGCGAGCTGTTCAAACGAAGAATAGCCCAGCATCTTTATCACTGCAGGATTCGCCATAAGTATACGGCCATCGGGAGTAGTTCTATAAATACCGACAAGAGCATTTTCAAAAATATGCCTGAATCGCTCCTCAGCAACCCTGCAGGCTTTTTCTGCCATCTCCCGCTCGCTTATTTGATTTAACAAATCTTCATTTACTCTTGCAAGGTCAGCCGTCCGCTGCTCGACACGCTCTTCAAGCTCATCGCGTGCCCGGCGAAGCTGTTCTTCTGCTCGCACCCTGTCGGTAACATCCGTAAAAAAGCCTACATTACAGTTCACTTCATCAATTACCATATTCGTCGCACTAATATCCGCATATATTATCTTGCCATCTTTACGCAAACACGGAATCTCCGATGCCAGGACCCTTTCACCTCGAGCTTGAGCTTCAAATTCACCAAAAACACGCTCCAGGGACTCTTTAGGGTGTACATCCGCCACCCCTATATTCGTCAGCTCCCGCTCGGAATAACCAAGCATCCTGCACATAGCAGGATTAGCATATCTAAACCTTTTTGTTTTAATATCTGCCACTATTATCCCCTCAGCGGCCTTGTCAAAGAGCATCTTGTACCTTTTTTCAGATTCTTCAAGTGCACGCATCGCTTTCTTCTGCTCGGTGACATCTTCCACAACCTCAATGAATCCCTTTATCTTACCATCCGCCTCGTAAACCGGAAAGGCGCGAATACAAACTGGAAAACGGCTGCCGTCATCCCGCACTCCCTCGGTTTCTACCTCTGCAGGGCGTCCTGTAGTCATAGCCCTTTTGCCGGGACAGTGTGAACAAACTGCATCGCGCTTCTCGAATTCTCGGAAGCAATATTCGCCTACAAATTTATCCCGAGACTTCTTAAAAAGGCGACCCTGGGTGGCATTGGTCATAATTACCCTGTAGTCAGCACCTATCAGGGTAACGCCAAGACCAATATTCTCCACAAGGGTACGATAGATTTCTTCGCTATCGTGCAGTGCCTTTTCTGCGCGCTTGCGTTCGGTTATGTCACGGTCGATGCCCCTGTAGCCCAGAAGATTTCCACGCTCGTCAATAATCGGCACGCCGCTGGTCTCAACCACCACAGCTCGACCATTTTTGTCAAGAATAGTGTTTTCCAGGGTGGCAAACGGTTTGCCGGATTTAACAATATCGGCGAATAAAAGCGATACCCGCTTTGCCTCATCAGGCGGCATAAGGTCGAAAGCCGCTTTTCCAATGACCTCTTCAGGCTCAAATCCTATCAGGTCTTTGACTTTTGGACTGACATAGGTATAAATGCCGTTAACGTCCACCTCCCAGATCCAGTCGCTGGTGGTCTCGACCAGAGAGCGGAATCTCATTTCACCTTCCCGAAGTGCTTTCTGGGCACCTGAAGTACGCTCGCTCAGTAAGGTAACCGCCAGACCGATAACTATAAACATTACGGCATGAAGATAATCTTCAGTGGTTGTTACATCCAATATGAAGATATTATTAACAACCAGGTATATGGATGAAAAAACAGCTACAATCAAACCTTTCCATTTCCACCAAAGGCATGCTAAAACGACCGGGATATAAAAAAAGTGCGAATAATGAGTTTCTTTTTTAAGTACTATATGAAAGTAGCACACCAATATAGAAGCTATTGCCAAAAGGACGGCGGTTATCACAAGCTTGTATCTATCTTCGCGTTTTACAAATTTTGGCCACATCATACTGCCTCCCCTTCCTGTCTATAGCAGGCTTTTATCAGAATCGAGCTCAGCAACAGCCGGGTATGCTTCGTCAATCAATCTCGAAAAATTTCAGCCACTGCTCGGTTTCGCCTTCACTAAGTCCCACGTGTTTGGCCTGCGGCTCAATTTTAAATGTCTTTTTTCTTAACTGCCTTTTGACCTGCTCGAAGAACTTTTCCGACTTTAACGCAATCGCTTTTCTGGCCCGCGCAGCGTCACGGACCCTGCGGTCGCTGCTTACTACTGTCAATCGTCTCGGAGCGGTGTTCGCACGTATCTTATTCTCAATTACAGAATCCGCATCGACATCGGCTCCCGTGAAGAAGACCTCCAGATTTTCCATATTGTCAAAGCCGCTTTTATCAGGCGGACCTATTCCGTCAAAAACAATCTCGCCGCTCTCACCCGTTTGCTTCAGATATCCCGAGACAATCCTGCACATCTGCACATCGGTGAGCGACTGCGATTCATCGTCGAGCTTGTGAATCGCCCAGAGCAGATTATAACCATCAATCAAAAAAGGCATAGTCAGTAAATCCGAAAGGCCTGAATTTAAAAAATTATACCATATAAAGCTCTGTTTTTCCGAACAGTAACCTTAAGCACCGCCCATTTTCTCAGCGGCATCGAATCTTATCTCGCCGCCTACAATAGTCTTTTCAACCTTACCCTTCACCTTCCAGCCGTTATAAGGACAGTTCCTGCTCTTGGAGCGGAACTGATTTACATCAATTATATACTCGGCATCGGGGTCGATAATCGTAACATCGCCCTGCCTACCTTTTCCGAGCGTTCCCTTATCAACTCCGATTATCGCCGCCGGCTTTTCAGTCATCAAGCTGATAAGTCCCGGCCAGTCCAGAACACCCGGCTCAATCAAAGCTTTTACGTATAATGATAGCGAGCACTCAAGAGAAGCGATACCGAAAGGCGCTGCAAGAAATTCAAGCTCTTTTTCGCTCTGCAGATGCGGCGCGTGGTCACTAACCACGGCATCAACAAGGCCTTCGGCAACTGCCGACTTCAGGGCATCAATATCCTGTTGCGTCCTCAACGGAGGATTAACCTTGAAATTCGTATCATATTCGGCGCACATCTTTTCATCAAAGAGCAGATGATGTGCTGTTACCTCGCAGCTTATAGGCAGTGACTGCTTTTTTGCAGCCCTTATCAATTCGACCGAGCCGGCCGTCGATATATGCTGTGCGTGGTATCGAAGCCGGTCGTTCTTTATCTTTTTGACAAGCTGTATGTCACGCCAAAGCATAGCTTCCTCTGCCAGAGCATCTATGCCGGGAAGACCAAGTATACTCGAATAATAGCCTGAATTCATCACACCGCTGCCGGCAATACTCTCGTCCTGGCAGTGCTGCGATATTACAACACCGAACATCGAGGCATACTTTAGCGCCCGCAGCATAACAGAAGCATCCTGCAGCCCGCTGCCGTCATCGGTAAAGCCGACCGCGCCGGCCTCCGCCATAAAGCCCATCTCCGCAAGCTCAACGCCTTCCCTGCCCTTGGTCATCGCACCCATCGTATAAACATGGGTCTTTCTTGCCTTTCTGCCCTTGCGGTGGATATATTCCACATCGGTTTCATTTTCAACGGGCGGCCGGGTATTGGGCATACATACAACCGAGGTAAAGCCGCCTGCAACCGCCGCCGCCGAGCCGCTGGCTATCGTCTCCTCTTCCTCGTCGCCGGGCTCACGAAAATGGACGTGAATATCAATCAGACCAGGCACAACCAGCTTACCGGTAGCGTCGATTATCTTGCCCGTGCTTTTTTCGACCCTGCCGACCTCTGCTATCCTACCGTCGATAATAAGAACGTCGCATACCTTATCAACGCCGTTCGCAGGGTCTATCACTCGACCGTTTTTTATCAGCAATTCACTGCTCATCGTTTTAACTTGAAATTTACTTTTTTTTAGTTTTCGCCGCTGCCTGGTTGACCAGGAACAATACAGCCATCCTCACCGCCACGCCGTTGGTAACCTGCTGCAGAATAACACTGTTTGCACCGTCGGCAACCTCGCTTTCCATTTCGAGGCCTCTATTAATCGGGCCGGGATGCATAACAAGTATATCGCTCTTGGCCTTTTTCATCCGTTCGACTGTCAGGCCGAAATAATGTGAATACTCACGCACCGACGGGAAGGGATTGCTGGATTGTCTTTCAAACTGAATCCTGAGCATATTTATCACATCGACCTTCTCGATAACCTCGTCAAGCGAATAGCTTACCTTAACAGGCAGCTTATCCACCGCCGTCGGCATCAACGTCGGCGGCCCGACAAAAATCACTTCAGCCCCCAGCTTCGTCATCGCCCACATATCACTGCGAGCCACCCGCGAGTGTGCAATGTCACCGACGATTGCAATCTTCAATCCCTGAAGCGAACCTTTAATCTTTCGTATGGTATAAACGTCCAGCAGCCCCTGCGTCGGGTGCTCGCAGAAACCGTCGCCGGCATTGACCACGCAGGCGTTAATGCACCTCGACAAAAACGCAGGCGCACCGCCGGCACTGTGTCTGATTACAACGATGTCGATTCCCATTGCCTCGAGGTTCCTGGCTGTATCAAGAAGCGTCTCACCCTTGCTCACAGAGCTGCTCTTTTTGGTAAAGTTGATGAGGTCGGCGCTCAGCCGGCTGGCAGCAAGTATAAAGCTGTTTCGCGTCCTCGTGCTGTCCTCGAAGAAAAGATTAACCACGAGTTTTCCGCGAAGCGCTGGTGCCTTTTTCACCGACCTTTTACTTATCTGCTCGAATCCCTTTGCTGTATCAAGAATGAAGCTAATCTCGTCGGCACTTAAATCACGAAGTCCAAGTAAATGTTTCCGCCTCCATTCGAATTGTTTACTCTTCCTCAGCGCCATAATATCACTCAACTATCACTTCATCTTTTCCGTCCGATTCGACCAGCAAAACCTGTACATTTTTTCCCGGCTCGGCATCCGATTCATAGCCAGCATAATCAGCCTGTATTGGAAACTCTCTCCCTTGCCTGTCCACCAGCACCGCCAGCTTTATAGCTTCGGGTCTGCCCAGGTCAATAAGCGCATCCATCGCCGCCCGGGCGCTCCTGCCTGTATAGAGCACATCATCAACGAGGATGACTATCCTGCCGCCGATATCGAAACCGATTTCGGTAGTCCGCACCTCAGGCTGGACATCGCCCTGAGGCGAATTCAAATCGTCACGGTAAAGGGTTATATCCAGTGTCCCGCAGGGAACAAGTTTCTTCAATTTCTCGCTTAATTTACGAGATAGCCTTTGTGCCAGAATCTCACCTCTGCTGCGGATACCGATTACGGCTATATCGGTATCAGCCGGGCTGCCAGCCACGATTCTGTCGGCCAGAACACCCAATAACTGCTCGATTTGCTCTGCTGTCAGAAGCGATTTCATAATCGGCATCAATCCTCATACAAAACCTGATTCAGCAGAGTATAGCACTAAACAGGCAAAAAGGCAAGATTTCTTAAATTATAGTTTCGCCCATCCTGCTCGTATCTGGTATCGCGTATCTCGTATTACGTAAACAGGTGCATCGGTATATTTTGATATTTATTCTTGCTTTCGCGATAATACTGACTAAAATACCACTTAAATAAACCGATACATACGGACAACCTTAGTTTTACGCCGGTGAGCTTGACACTTAACAAGGAAATTGTATGAAACTCGTACAAATCATTCCGCATTCAAATGAAAAACCAAACCTGAAGGTTTTGCTCAAAAATACTGAGCGCGAATTACGTGGCCGCGGTACTACTTTCAAGCGTCAGAAAGAAGGCAGATGGGTTCACGCAAGGTATTCCGGCTGGATTAACTGGGATTTGACTAAAGGCGGCATTTTAGTTGCCGAGGTACAGTCGAAAAAGCCCGATGCGGAGTGGCAACTGCTGCAGGCCTTTATAGGTTACATTGACCGCCACATCGGAAAATACGTCCAGAGCATCAGCATAATTTATCGATAACAACATTCACCTTCCCCCGTGCTCTTATGACTTGTGACTTTTCTTTGCGTTGATTTTGCTGTATTGCTCGACGACGTTGCAGAGACGTTGCAGGACTAATCTTCCCTCTGGGCTTGCTTCCAGACCGACCATCTCCAGGCCGACACAAAGACTTTCACTATCAGCAGTCGGCGTCAGGCTTCTTACATAGGCATTAAAGCCCAGCCTTGTCTCGTCCGGCAGTGGTGTAAAGCGCAGGCCGATGAACTGGCCAACCTGCAAATCGGGACCCTGCGAAAAATCAACAGCCACCAGAAGATTGGCCGCCGATATCTCGACGAGCTTGCCCTGCCAGGCCTGACTGACATCGGCTGAACCTCCTTCACCGGCTGCGACCTTGTCGCGCCGCCAGATGTTGACGTCAACGCTCATACTCTCCGGCACTCTCTCTCGCTCATAGCTTCTTCTCTGTACGACTTCAATCTGCTCGGGCACCAAAAGCTTTATCTTCCCTATACAGCTCGAATCCGCCGGCTGCTCAATGTCGATTATCCTCGTATCGAAAATGAACCGGTCATTGCCCTCGCCATAGCCGCACTTAAAGGTTACACCGACAGTTGCACTTTTTTTCACGTGCACCGGCTCGGTCCTTTTCTGCGGCGAAAATTTTATGTTGAAAGTTTTATCCACAATGTCTGTCACAAGCGCCCTTGCAATCCGCCATCTGTCGCCGGACACATAGCTGATAATCAGCGGCAGCTTTTGTTCGAAGACCATCTGCAGGACACGGCCTACCTCAGTTTCCCGAATCATTTTTATATCATTCACGGCAAATTCCTTTTCTCATTTGTATGTACTAAAAATTGTCCAAAGCGCATCGTTTCGGCTTTAAGCTATAAATCGGCAAAAAAAGACGCCCATTTTAGGACAAACTGACGCCGACTGAATTTCTCTAACAGGCAGATTCTGCCTCTGCCGAAGCCATCTTTTTTTCAGTACTGGTAAGACAATATTGGTAATGCTTTTCTGTATAAAAAGTCAATTTTAATGCGAGCCATTCAGCCTAAGTCCTATAAAACAAAACAATCATAAAAATGAGCTGTTTCAGCACTGAAAAGAGCCTGTTTTAGCTGCTGAGTTGTAAAAAGAAAGCTTGAAAAAAGCACCCTATTATGGTAATATATTCTTATGAATTTACCTGCGGCAAACGGCTTAATTATCAATTGGCCGCGGGTCTCGGCACTATAGCCGGAGGACGGTAATGCTGTTCAGAAGAAATTTAGTTTCAATCGGCCTGACAGTAAGCGCTATCGTTCTATCCGCAGCCATAACCGGCTTTGCCGAAGAGGGGAAAATCGCCTCGCGTAAATCATATCAGCCGCAGGCCCTGGCCGCCGTGGGAATCAGCGAATTAAAACAGCTCGACCCGAACCTCACCGGAGCCGATGTCAGCGTTGCGGTCATCTGCAGAAGCCTGACATACACTGACGGTCAGCCCGGTAATGACTATCAGCCGGATGCCACTCATAACTGTTTCAATACATCCCGATTTAAATTTCACGACCAGAACGCTTTGCCCGCTTCTGTCTCTCCACATTCGACGGCGATTTGCTCTATACTTTTCGGCCGGGACCCGAACGCAACCGAAATGAACCTGGGAAGTTTTGATTACGAGGCGGCAATACCGGATGCAAACGCCGAAATATACGAATTATGGCATTTCTTAACGGACAGTGTCTTTGCTCAGATTCCGCCTGACGCCGATATTATCACCGCAGCTGTCGGAAACCACACACCGCAGTGGTGGACAAGAGGCCTTGAGTCACTGGCTGAAAAATACGGCGTTATCATCGTAGCTGGTATTGGTAACGGCTCAAATGCTTTTGACCCACTGCTTTACCCTGCCGCCGGCACAAATTGTCTCGGTATAGGCGTGGTTGATTCGGTAGATACGAACGACCTGCTGACAAATCTATCATACTTTTCCATCGCGCACCCTGAGCACTCGAGCTTCGGGCCGACAATGGACGGACGATGCAAACCCGACATCATTGCACCGGGAAACTGCCTCGCAGCAGTCTGCGGTGAGCCGAATCTCTACGAACCGACGGGCAACTGGACGAGTTTTGCAACACCGGTAGTTACAGGTGTTATCGGCCTGCTGGTTCAAAAAGCAAAGCTGGAGCCTAACTTAAGCGAGGTACTATCACCGGAGGCTGGAAATTGCGTAATCAAAGCAGTATTGATGAACTCAGCGGATAAACTTGCCTTCTGGCACAAGGCAAGTGCCTCAAAAGAAGACGACCACATCGCACCGCTCGATTATATTCAAGGCGCCGGCATGGTAAATGCCCCGGCCGCCTATAAACAGCTTACAGCAGGCCTGCAAAGTCCCGGCAATGTGCCCACCGCCGGCTGGGACCTGAACGCACTTGAGGAAAACCAGATTCCGGCAAACAGCTACCAATTAACGATTGCCGACGCAAACGCAAAAAGCCTCACGGCAACTCTCGTTTGGAACAGGCACTATAAAGACGGCTATCCATTCGAGCCGGATCTAGAAAAAGATGCCGACATTCGACTCGAACTCTGGGCGGTAAATCCCGATAACCCAGCCGAGGATTACCTGCTCGATTACAGTGACAGCACCGTTGACAACGTCGAGCACATCTACTGCAGCCTTGACCCCAACTACAAAAATTACGATATAGTTGTCTCTTACAGTGACATTAACGAGCCGCAGCAGATACTGCCGCCTCAGAGTTATGCACTCGCCTGGAACGTATCTGAGAAACAAAAATCTGATGACATTTTTCTGTATGACCTAAATACAAACGGGGTCGTTGACCAGGACGATTATATCGTCCTGTTCGAGAACTGGGTGAACAGCATCAAATCCCCCGTACCTTATTTTTTAGGTGACATTAACGCAGACGGCGCATTTGACGCCAATGATATTAATCTCTTAACCGAACAAATGAACCGTCAAGCAGACTGGTTAAATACCAGAACTCCGAACTCTTCTGCCGCTGAAGACCAAGGTAAACCAACTAAAACTTCCGTTTTTATGCCTTAATCTATAACAATCTTACTCCCGACCTTTCGCATTTTTCAATCATATCCGCAGGCCAGAGACTTGTTCAGCTCTTCTGCCGGTTAATAATTGAAAATGCTTTGTAGAAAACGCCTATTTTGTCATTCCCGCGAAAGCGGGAATCCAATTTTTGAAGGCTTGGGTTCCGCATCAAGTGCGGAATGACAATCGAACAAGTTTCTTTTCTACAAAGCAAATTGAAAATTCAAAATCTTCTTTGAATTTTTAATAATTTTTGGTAAAAGACTGCTTATGAAACTAATTGTAAATAAATCCCGGCTGAAAGGCGAGGTTACAATTCCGGCGTCGAAATCGCATACAATCCGCGCAGTCGCTATAGCCTCCTTAGCCGGCGGCAAAAGCCTTATCAGAAACCCCCTGAACTCCGCCGATACACTCTCTGCCGTCGATTGCTATCGCAGCCTCGGCGCTCAAATCGACACTAAACAGCCGGACCTCTGGACCGTCGAGGGTAATGCCGCCGTTATAGCTCAGCCTGATAAAACAATTGACGTCGGCAACTCCGGAACAACGCTGCGTATCGCCGCAGGCTCAGCAGCCCTCGCATCGCAGAACCAGAAAATCACACTCACCGGCGACGAACAAATTCAATCACGGCCCATAGCCCCCCTGCTCGATTCTCTGAACGAGCTGGGTGCAAAATGCCGCTCCGTCAATAATAACGGCAAAGCCCCCATCGAGGTCTCAGGCCGGCTCAAAGGCGGAAAAACCAAAATCGCAGCAACAACAAGTCAGTACCTCTCAAGTTTGCTGCTCTGCACGCCGCTTGCAGATAATGATACTGAAATCAATGTCACCCTGCTGAACGAGCCCGGCTACGTTAGAATGACACTCGACTGGCTCGATAAACAGCAAATCGAATATACGAATCAGCAGTTCGGAAAATTCATAATGAAAGGCTGCCAGCAGTACAGGCCGTTCGATGATGTTATCCCCGCCGATTTCTCGAGCGCGACATTTTTTTTGTGTGCCGCTGCTTTGTTCAGCGATGAGGTAACACTGCTCGGCCTGGACTTTAACGATTCTCAGCCCGACAAGG
This sequence comes from uncultured Pirellulales bacterium, assembly GCA_964493425.1. Taxonomy (GTDB): domain Bacteria; phylum Planctomycetota; class Phycisphaerae; order Sedimentisphaerales; family Anaerobacaceae; genus CAYLMG01. The sequence goes on along the minus strand of CAZBMW010000008.1, from coordinate 11,962 downwards.
CCGTCGTGAATTATCTCAGACAAATGGGTGCCGACATCACTATTGCTAAAGATTCAATAACTGTAAAGCAATCGCAATTAAAGGCAGCCGAAATCGATATGAATGCTACACCTGATGCCCTGCCCGCTATGGCGGTTGTCGCCGCCTTCGCCGATGGCGAGACCCGCCTTGTTAATGTCCCACAGGCCAGAAGCAAGGAAACCGACCGCATTAAGTCCACGGCTGAGGAGCTGAAAAAAATGGATATCGATATTGAGGAACTGCCGGCAGGCCTTATAATAAGAAAAAGCCAGCCCAGGCCGGCTGAGCTTGACGGCAAAGGCGACCATCGAATCGTGATGGCACTGTCAATCGCCGCTATGGCAACCGAGGGAAAATGTTCCATTGACACCGCAGAGGCCGTAAATGTCACTTTCCCCGATTACGTAAAGCTGATGAAAAACCTTGGTGCTAATATAGAAATTAAATAATAAGGAGAAAAGAATGATTGGTTGTCACACAGGTCGTTTCTTTCAGGTAACCGTTGCAGGCGGCTCTTATCAGGAGGGGCTGACCGCAATTATACAGGGGCATCCGCCGGGGATGCTGATAACCGAGCAGGAAATCTACGGCGACCTGCTTCTGCGAAAGCCCGGCTCCGACGAGCTTTCCAGCCCGCGGAAAGAGCCGGACCTGCCCATAATCTATTCCGGCCTGAACTCGGCAGACACAATAGAAAATGCCAGCAACAAAAATCACACAAACGGAACACCGCTGACGATTCTCATACCCAACCTTGACCGTCATTTCATACACATAAAACAATACCAGGACACAAACCGCACACCGCGCCCCGGCCATGCGTCCTATGCCACATTCATCAAGTACGGCCCTGACGATGACGCCATCGGTGCAGGCATCTTTTCCGGCAGATACACATCCACAATCGTCGCCGCAGGATACGTCGCCAAAAAAATACTAAAAAAACTCGGTATAAAAGTCTTTTCTTTCGTAAAAGAGCTGGCTTCCGTCAGGTGCCCCGACATCCCGCACGATAAAGCGTTCGAATACACCGAAAGCTACAAACAAATGAGAAGGGATTACGACCCCTTCTATCAGCAGATTTATATCAGCGGCCGCATAAATCCAGATATGAGATTTCTCGAAAAAACCAAAGTCCTCACCGAAGTCGAGCAGCAAATCGACGACATCCGCTCCAAGGCTCCCAAAATAGATGCCGCTCAAATCAAAAACAAATACAGCGTCCATCATATAGTGAATTGTCCGGATATAGGCTCAGCCGATAAAATGGTCAAGGCCTCGAACAAAATAAGCCAGACAGGTGATTCCTGCGGCGGTATGGTTGAAGTGGTAGTAACAGGAGTACCCATAGGCCTCGGTGAGCCGGTATTTTGCAAGCTCGATGCCGAATTGGGAAAAATGCTCGGCATAGGCGCCGTAAAAGCCGTCGAGGTCGGTGCAGGACTGGCTGTAAAGGATATGACAGGAAGCCAAAACAACGACCAGATGCACGCCGAAAACGGTAAAGTCGTCTTTGACTCAAACAACGCAGGCGGTATAACAGGCGGGCTTTCTACAGGCCAGCCAATAATTGCGCGTCTCGCTGTAAAACCCACGCCGACAATAGATAAGCCGCAGCAGACAATCGATAAATACACACTCGAGAACAAGCAGCTCGCCGCCATCACTCGCCGTGACGCTACAATCGTTGCACGCATCTGGCCCGTGGCTGAAAATTACACCGCTATGGTCATACTCGACAATTTGCTCGCCCACTATGGTTATCAGCAGTTAAAAAAGAAAATATCCGGCTAATGCAAAATTGATTGAATTTTCTATCAAAAAAAAGCCCCGATACGGTATCGGGGCCTCAATTTTCAAAAATTTAAAACCTTTAATCAGGCGGTATCCATATTTCCGCCGAGCATGATTTTTCACTGCCGTCCGCATAGTAACTTGCACATATCCTCCAGTCAAGAGACCAGCCCCAGCTTCCGCCCTCTTTAACAGCTATCGTATAACTTACAATAGTACCCTCCAGAGTTATTACCACATCCGGGAAGCCAGGATTGATAGGATGCGGCAGCACCATTGGGAAGACACCCGCGGAATCAATCCAGTCGCTGCTGAACTCCGGCTGACTTACACACTCAAATCTGAACCAGAGCGGAACTTCATCCTCTAAATCAGTAATTTCTCCGGCAACCAGATGGTACCAGTAGCTGTTACTAATATACTGAGTGCTGTTCGGGTCACCAATGCCGATTATCGTACTCGGCTCGTTCGGCTCGTAAGGTTCAGATGTCGTTGCTGACACCACATTGGAGTAAGGTGAGTTGCCCCCACCATTGTAGGCACAGACACGATAATCATAAGTGGTCGACGGCTGCAATCCCATATCATTATAATTATTTACATCTGCACCGACCTCAACCACCTGAGCAAACGGATCAACTCCGGTTCTTCTCTCTATCCTGAAACCATCCTCATCGGAAGAGTTATCCGACCAATAAAGGTTAATCTGAGTCGTGGATTCAACCACCGCGGTAAGATCATCCGGCTCATCAGGAACTGGCTGCTCGCCTAAAACCACATACTCTACCGTCGACCATCCGGTTTCATTACCTCTCACATCACTAACCTTTACCCTGTAGCTGTATTCCTGACCTAAAACAAGACCGGCATCCGTGTAGCTTGAATCCCCCTGCCAACCGCTGTCACTGCCACCACCTGAGTAGCAATCGAAGTAGTACCAGATTGTCGAACCCCACACATCAAAGCTGGACACAGCCTCCATGCTGATAGTCGAAATGGAACTCGAATAAGGCATAATGGCCCATTCACTTGGATTAGGAACCGGAGGCTCGGTATCTTCAGCCAACCAGCACCCGGACAAATACTGCAGGTCTTCGAAATCGACATATGAATCAAGGGTAAAGTCTGCACCCTGACACCAATTATTAGCCGCAGAACAGCCACTGTTGAGCCAGTGTAACGAAAATACCGTAAAGTCCTTAATGTCGATGATGCCGTCGGCGTATAAATCGCAGGATTTGCACGGCTCTACGTCCTCGGTAAACGGATAATGATAACCCATATCGACCATAGCTACGTCAGGCATTTCAAGTGTGTTTGTCGTATAATTGTTCAGGCCGATATTTATCGCCAGGTCGCTGCCGGCATTCACACAATCGCTGTCCTCCGACTGTCCCGCAGAAATTTGGCTCAGATAATAATCACCCAGAGGGCCGGTTTCAAAAAGAGGGTCGGTCGTAATGTTTCCGGCACCCCAGTTCAGCACACAGTTGTCGCCGACAAAGGCCTTCGATGGGCCGCTCTGAACATCGCTGTAGGAGACATCAACTATCGAGGGTTCCTCGCTGTAAATGAAACCCGTCCCGATCGCAAGCTGAGAACCAACGTCAGCCGAGTTACCCCATATAATACTATTTATTATATTGGTATAGCTATCGTAAGAGCAGTACACACCACCCCCATAGCTGTTATCAAAACCTTCTCCCGTAAGCGCATTATCCGCTATCGTACAATTGGAAATAGCCAGTTGCGTATATATGTTGACCGACACTCCTGCCCCGTCCCTTCCTGCTGTATTATCCGTAATCAGACAGTTTGTAAGTGTAGGCTCTCCTTCTCCGCCCAAAAACAAACCGCCTCCGGAAGTTTCGGATTCGTTGCCGTTGATATTACAATCAATTACATTGTAATTCGAGCCCCATAGATGAAGACCGCCACCTTGCCCCTGCGTGTTGGGGTCATTCGGGTCTGAAACTGCCGTATTGTAGTTGATATCACAGCGATAGAAAGTGACCAGCTCACCGAACTCGCCGAATACACCTCCGCCGTGATAGGCCGTATTGGATGATATCTCGCAGTTACTCAACGACAACAAACTCGCATCTGCAAAATGTAATCCTCCTCCGGCAGAAGCCTCGTTCTCGCTGAATATACAGTCGGTAAATGTCACCGTTGCCGTATCCTCCACACACACGCCGCCGCCGTGACCCATATAGGGATCAATACGGTGATTATCGTTCGGCTCAGAAGAAATATTGCCTGTTATCGTACAACCGCTAAAGTTCACCGTCGACTCGGCTGCACAGTAAACACCACCACCGAAACTCGGTATCTCATAAGCAACCTGAGGAGCACGATATCCATCGTCGGGTATTTGACCACCCTGCCCGCTCATACCGCCCTGAGCAACATTTCCGCTGATTACACAATTTATAAAACTAACCTCGCTTCTTATATCACAATATGCCCCTCCTCCATATCCGGAATACCATCGGTAGTTACCAAAATATGAAGTCTTGTCAAGCTCACCAAATACGGGCCAATAGTCACTCCCATAATCCCACTCCCAGACCTCCCATAGATGGGCATCAGTAACAGCGGCTATACCAAGGCTGCATGGGTCAATGTCGTAAGCAGGAAACCCAGGCGTACCAAGCATGCTCCAGGCACCACCGTAGTTCGCAATTCCACCATCCTCAACACCGTCCCCACCTTCGCCTGCATCACCGCCAATAGCATAATTACCAATTACCTCACAATTTATAAAAGTCGGTGTGCTGTTAGGTGCGCAGTAAATCGCCCCACCACGTACCCATCCCGGCCAGCCTCCTCGACCCGCATTCTCAGTTTGAGTAGCACCAATACCATCGCCGCCGTCGCCGCCAACTAACAAATTGTTTGTTAATACACAATTTTTGACAACCGGCCCGGCATCAGGATAAACAAGAATGGCCGGCCCCTCACCACAAACACCATCATAACCGTTAGGATGACCATCCTGTGCGCTACCAGGGTCGGCATCAACAATATTCCCACCACAGTTCTGGATTGTAAAGCCGTTCAAAACCGTATTGGAATTGGTATTAGGCCCAAATACAACACCACGCAGTCCCCAGTCGCTCAAATCAGACACACGGTATCCGTCAATAATTGTCGAAGCGACACAGCATGGGTCGTCCGGATGCACAGACCTGATAGTGATAGACTTATCCACATAAAGCATTACGTCATAAACACCACCATAATAAATCCCCGGATATACCACAACCGTATCGCTTTCTTTGGCATCTTGAACGGCCTCCTGAATATTAGTATAGTGGCCCTCACCGCCGCCGACAGAGACCACAAGAGTCTGAGGCTGCTCGAACTCGACCGTAACCACCTTATCAGAATCCATAATAACACTATTAGTCGTCTCAGCCGAAGAATCGTCTTCGGTGCCGTTCCACTCTTTAAGCCGCCAGCCGCTATCAGGTACTGCGGTTAGCATTACGGTCGTCCCTGCACGATAGGTCCCGCTGACCGGCTCAACTGTTCCGTGACCGCCGATGACACTCGTCGTTAACAAATAAAAGCTGATATCGCCGCCGCTGGGATAATGATAACCCATATCAACCTGGCCGGTATCATACTCGTTATCCGTACGGGTTATAAGGCTGTCCAGCCCCTTATTTACCGCAGTGTCGCTTCCGGCATCAACACAATCGCTATCCTCCGATTGCCCTGCAGCAATTTGGCTCAGATAATAATTACCAATCAAACCGGTTTCAAAAAGAGGGTCGGTCGTGATGTTTCCGGCTCCCCAGTTGAGTACGCAACCATCATCAACAAAAACCTGGGCTTCTCCACCCTCAACATCGCTGTAGGAGACATCAACCACCGAAGGTTCCGGGCTGTAAACAAAGCCGGTCCCGATTGCAAGCTGAGAACCAATTTCAGCCGAATTGTCCCAGAGAATACTGTCTATTATATCAGTATAGCTCTCGTAAGAGCAGGAAACACCGCCCCCGTAACTGTTATTAAAACCTTCACCGGTAAGTTCATTATCAGCTATCGTACAATTGGAAATAGTCAGTTGTGTATATATGTTGACTGATACTCCTCCGCCATCCCTGCCTGCTGTATTATTTGTAATCAGACAGTTTGTAAGGTTAGGCTCTCCTTCTCCACCAAAAAATACTCCGCCTCCGGAAGCTTCGCACTCGTTATAGGTAATATCACTATCAATTATATCGACATCCATCGCCCAGAAATGCAGACCACCGCCCTCGCCCTGTGTGTCGTTGGGCTCATTCAAATCCTCAAGTGCTGTATTGCCGCTGATGTAACAGCGATATATAGTAGCATTTCCATGCTCGCCGAACAGGCCGCCGCCATGATAACCCGTATTGGACAAAATCTCGCAGTTGCTCATCACCAAATTTGCATCTGCAAAATGTAACGCACCGCCGGCAGCTGCTTCATTGCCGCTAAACATGCAGTTGGTAAATATCACCGTAGCGGTATCCTCAGCACACACGCCGCCGCCGTGACCCATATAGAGATCAATACGGTGAGTAAGTTCGTTCGGCTCAGTAGAAACATTGTCTGCTATCGTACAGCCGGTGAACGTTACTGTCGACCTGGCTGCACAATAAACGCCACCACCAAAGCTGGGGATCTCGTAAGGAATTATCGGGTCTGTAGGTCTGCCGCCGACTGTGAAGCCGCCTTGTCCGCTCATACCCCCCTGAGCAGTATTTCCGCTGATTACACAATCTATAAAACTAACTTCACTTCCCATATCACAGTACGCCCCTCCTCCAAGTCCGGAGTACCAGCGGTAATTACCAAAGTATGAAGTTCTGTTGGGGTCTGCTCCAAAAACTTCAGACCAATATACATCCGCTTCGTCCCACTCCCAGACCTCCCATAGATAGCTGTCAGTAATGGAATATGCATTAAGATTAAATGGGTCATAATCTATCGCAGGATATTCAGGTGTTCCAAGCATGCTCCAGCCGCCGCCGTAGTTTTCTTCTCCACCAGGATCCACATCATTTCCGCCGTTGCCCCCGTTGCCGCCGTTAGCCAGATTATTAATAATCTGGCAGTTTATAAATGTCGGAGTGCTGTTTGGGCCGCAGTACACTGCACCACCATGGGCCCATCCCGGCCAGCCTCCACGACCAGCATTTTGCGTTTGAGTAGCACCAACACCATCGCCGCCGTCGCCACCAACTATTAAATTGTCTATTATTACACAATTCTTGATAACCGCGCCGGCACCGGGATAAACTAAAATCGCCGGTCCTTCACCAGAACCACCGTCATAGCCGTTAGGATGGCCCTGTTGCCTACTACCAGGGTCGCTGGGGGAAATATATCCTCCGAAGTTCCGTATCGTAAAGCCGTTTAAGACCGACTCAGCATCGGCATTAGGCCCAAAATAAACACCATTGATTGACCAATCACTGTACGGAGGCCCTTGATAGCCGTCAATAATTGTCGCCGCAACACAATTCGGGTCGTCAGGATGGACAGACCTGACAGTGATAGATTTATCTATATAAGCCATAACGCTATAAACACCACCATAATAAATGCCGGGATATACCACAACCGTATCACCGTCTCTGGCATTTTGAATGGCGTCCTGGATATTATTATAGTAGCCTTGCTGACCACCGCCTAAAGAAACTATAAGAGTTCGAGGCTGCTCAAACTCGACGGTAACGACTCTGTCGGAATTCATAACAACGCTATTGGTCGTCTCGAAAGAAGAATCGTCATCGGTGCCGCTCCAGGCCTTAACCCGCCAGCCGATATCCGGCTCGGCGGTAAGCGTTACAATCGAACCAGCATAATAAGTTCCGCTGGTCGGCTCAACTGTTCCGTGACCGCCTATAACACTCGCGGTTAACTGGAAAAATCCAACCTTAGCACTATCATAATAATGATAACCAATATCAACCTGATCGGAATCGCCAAAGTTATCCGTTCGCGTCGTAAATGTGTCAAGCCCAATATTTGCAGCCGTGTCACTACCATTGTCAACCGCTGCACTTTGGGGAAGGCTCTGTACAGGTAACTGCCTCAGGTAATATTCGCCAAGGTCACCTGTCACAAAAAGAGGGTCGCTGTATAGATTATTACTGCCGCCGGGAATCATGCCTATCTGACCAGAACCTGAATAAGTCATACCCGTACCGGAATCATAGTAATCTCCATCAGGGTTGTTATAGAATAAACTGTACGTCACGGTCGCTTCACCGCTTGGGTACTGTTCGTGTATGGCGTGACTGCTATTATTTCGGAATATTGAGTCTGTAATCTGCACATCACTGCCCCAGCCCGAAAATACCGCGCCGCCATAACCTCCCGCAAAGCTGCCATCGAAGGTACAGCTGCTTATTTCAGGCTCCGAATTGTAGCTGTAAATCGCTCCGCCGTCAAAAGTTGCTGAATTGCCGACTACAAGGCAGTTAAATAATCGATGTAGAGGAGTCAACCCATAAAAATAGATTCCGCCACCGCCGCCGCCCGTCGGATAAATTCCATCAGCAAAATTATCCATTATAGTACTGTGGCTAATGTCTGCTTCTGTGGCATAACAATTCACGCCTCCGCCATATCCGTCAGTAGCTGTATTTGCCTTGACGAAGCTGCCAATAATACTGACGCTTCCACCCGCTAAATCGAGCGCTCCTCCACGTTCGGCCTCATTGCTGATAAAATAACAATTGACAAAATTGCAGTCAAAATTCTCAGTTGAAAGGCCGCCACCATATAACGACTCATTCCCGATGTAGCTGCAACTATTAACATCTATTGTCAAATGTGTAGCGTTTCGATAAACATCGGTTCCGCCGCCATAGCCGTTCTCAGCAATATTGCGGGTGAATGAGCATCTAGTAAGAAAAACATCACATTCACTCTTTAAAGCACCGCCGTCATTTTTAGCTGTATTGAATTTGAAGCTACTGTCTTGAATAGTCACGCTACCGTTTTCAGTAGGCGGAGGCAAACTGCCATCGTCTATGCCGGCATAAATTGCTCCACCGGAACCAAAGTCTATTACGTAGTAAGGTACCCAAAAACGCGACCAAAGTTCCGTTCCATCATTAGGGTCAGAGTTTTCCATAAAAGAGCTGTTTTTTACCTCTAAATCGCAGCCTCTCCAGCAGTGAACCGCACCACCTACGTTCTCTGTAAACTCACAATTATCAATTTTAACATCAATACCGCTAATGTCATTAGCGTCGCAATGCAATGCACCTCCTACTGTGTATACCGGGTCATACTCTCTATCGTAAGTATCGTTATACACCGGATAGGCCTCAAAGGCCTTGTTTTCAGTAAATGTACAATTTATAAAATTTGCATCTGATTCAAGAAAATACGCTGCACCGCCGGCAATCATTCCGTAAGTAGAATAGACAACTCCCCAGGCACCGTTGGTTGCCGGGCCACCTTCCTGCTCTGGTAGGGGATTTCCCTCACCTGCCGAACCGCCCACTGCCCTTATCCCTGTGGTTGCGATGTTGTTTATAAATGTACAATTCACAACCGTTGCCGTACTTGAGGCTTCACAATAAATACCGCCTCCTAAACCGTCACCATAGCTATTCCCGGCGTCTCCTCCGTTACTTGCGCTTCCCTGGTCGTAGTCAGGGTACTCTGCTGCGTAACCACCGGCACCACCATCTCCGCCCCTGCCGCCATGGGCAGAATTATTCTTGATAATGCAGTCACTAATAAGAGGACTGCTACCACCAATGCAAGCAATACCACCGCCGTAACCTATTCCATAACCGTCTCCTCCGTATCCTCCCCACTGGCCATCCAGGATTTCTATTGGTTCTACATTGGGGTCTGGAAGATTTGGATCCAGTGGGTTGGGTGGCTGATAATTCCACGGCCCCCATTGCCCTGTCGCCCCATCCCCGCCATGGCCGCCGCTTACGGAACAATCTCTTATAATACAGTATTGAATTGTAGGTGAACTTGCATTTTCACATAAAATCGCACCACCGTAACCATAACTAGCAGGAGAATCTGAGCCACGCTCTGCCCGCGGTATCCCGTTTGGGTCATCCTCTATTGACTCATACGGCACAGGTGGGTTTGCCCCAGGAAAACCGGATGCAGCCATCACACCTCTTTGATAACCGTTTCTAATCGTAAAACCCAGAACTTTGCAATCAAGTCCTTCACCATGTTGGAAGTGAAAAGCCCGATGTGGCGAGTACTTGCTACCGCTGCATTCAATTATTGTTGCTTCAACTATATCCCAATTAGGACTGTTTGGATCTATCTGGCTTTTTATTGTAATCGCCTTGCCATTTGTATCTAGGTCTCTGTTATCCCAACCACTGTAGACACCTGGAGCAACGATTACCTCATCGCCGTTAACAGCAGCATTGATTGCAGATTGAATTGTTGGATAATCCCTTGATGGAACGTAGAAAGTATTAGCCGTCGCTAAGGTTTGTATAGTAAAGATTATAAGTATGGTGGTTATAATTTGACGATTCATTATATATCTCCATAAAGTTAAAAACTACTTTATTGCCAAAATATCGTCCAAAAAAGCCCATAAGTTTCCTATTTAACCTTAATAACCTAATCTTAATAACTGCCTATGTTCCATTATAATAACATTAGTACTTTTATACAAGTAAATTACACGATGGACATTTAGTTAATGAGACTACAAAATACCCTCTCAGGCCTTTTATAGCACCCCAGGTTATACAGAAAAGGAAAATAAATGTAAAAAAACCACTTATTTTTGCTGTCTGCTCGATGTGGTTTTCTTTATCTCAACTGCCGAGGCTGGTTATTGCGATTCATTTCTCTTTCAAAAAGCAAGTTCCGTCGCAGCTATTGCTTCCGCGTCCTTCTCTTCCTGCAAAATTATCGTTGGCTTTACCAATATCAACAGTATCTTATTATCCTTTACTTTGCTTCGATTACTAAATGCTCTGCCTATCACCGGTATCTTGCTTAGAACAGGAACACCGACCTCAGTTTCTTCTTCTGCTGTTATCTTCAGACCACCCAGAAGCAATGTGCCACCATCGGGTACGCTCACTCTTGTCTGCACGCTCGACCACTCCGTCTTTGGTAAATCAACAGTATACTCCTGCACTGTAACTTCCCCTTCTTCCGAACCTAATGGCACCTCAACGGAGTACGTCTCAAATCCAAGCAGGTCCTGTAGCTGAGTTGTAATATTCAGAAGGACATGCTTCTTATCCTGCGAAATAATTGGCGTTACTGTCAAAGTGGGACCGGTAAATATCGAATCAAAATTCTGTGATATCTGACTTGTACCGGTATAACCACCAGTGTAACCACCGCCATAGGTCGTTGCACCTACATCAGGCGGAAGAGCATAAACGGTTTCCGTCTGAACCTGAAGAGCAGCCGTCTCTCCACTCAAGACCGTTACTTTCGGTGCAGTCAATATCTTCGAATCCCTATGAGCTTGAGTCGCCCTTATCACAAAATCAACCTGCAAATCATCAAGAAATATATTACCATAACCGCCGGTTATCACTGCTGCAATGGCTGATGCCGCAAGGCTGCCGGGAACCTTGGTAGCCGTAGGAGATGCCCAATCATAAGAGGTTTGGTCAATATCTATCCTGTCTTTAAACTTCTGGCCGGGATCATATATAATGTCCATATCGAGACCGATATCTTCGAGAAAGTTCTCACCAACAACAAGGAACATCGCTTCAATCGAAATCTGCTCTCCGAGAGATTTCCGCATCTGATTAAGAAGCTCTTCAATCTGTCTATGAACCTCAAGAGTATGTCTGACGACCATATACTTATTCTGATAAAATTCTATTGTTCCACTGCCCGGCTCATATTCCTGCTCCTCAGCTAAACCTGCAGCAGGACCGGCAGCTGGTTGAACACCAACTCCAGCACCTAACTGGGTCTGCTGTATTGGCTGCCAGGCATCCGGGGCAATTGTCTGCTGAATAAGCTGTCTAAGAAGGTTCATCCTGTATTGTCTGGCAGCTTCTGTATCGATAATCTGGCCGCCGCCGCCGCCGTAACCGCCGCCGCCGTAACCGCCGCCGCCATAACCGCCGCCGCCATAACCACCGCCGCCGTAACCGCCGCCGCCGTAACCGCCGCCGCCATAACC
>CAZBMW010000007.1:0-101495 GCA_964493425.1 uncultured Pirellulales bacterium | reverse complement strand
GTCTCGGACTCGACGCTGACGATGTGGTTCGGCTTTACGAGCAGAAGCTAAAGGTAAATCACGAACGCCAGGATAACGGCTACTCTATGGCAACAAAAACCGAAGATGATAATAAAGATATCGGCTAAAAATACGATTGCAGGGATGTCAACATCTCTTACAGGGCTTTATCACTCTATATAAATTGCCAGCCTGGTTTGACTATGAGTAAGGACAAACTTAAGATTGCAGTACTGGGTTTAGATGAGAACGGCAGGCTGCTACTCGAGGCAGCTTCGAAAACCGACTGTTTTGATATTGATGCGGTAGCGGACAAGGATACGCCACTGACCGAAAAAATATCAGCCCAATACAACTGCGCAGGCTTCGACGACTACCGCCAACTCATAATACAAAATCAGTTCGATGTTTTACTTGTTGCAGCACCGATTTACAGCTGCGATGAGTATGTTCGCTCAGCAATGAAAAGTAAACTTAATGTTGTGAAACTTGCGCCGCCAGCCAGGAACTTTGAGGAGGCTGCACAGTTCGTACGCCTGGCAAAAAAAGAAGATGTGAAATTCGCTGTCGCTAATCCAAGCAGATTTGCGCAAAGCTTTGTCGATTTCGCAAAATATCTCAAGGAAAATCCCCTTGAGCAGCCGTTCTTGATAAATGCTGTTTTTTACACGGGTGAAAGCAAACACCCGGCCTGGCAAAACGACTGGAAGCTCTCCGGAGGCGGTGTGCTGCTCCGCAATTGCTTCCACCTTGTTGACCTGATTGTTTCAAATTTCGCTCTGCCACAACAGGTTTATTGTTTAATGACCAACACAGCAGGGGAAAAACAGCAACGAGTTTATCTGACAGAGGACACCGCTGTTGTAACTATGAAATTCAATCCGGCACTATCGGCTAATCTTATTACGTCGCGTCAGCCGGGCATCGGGCCCGGCAAAGAATATCTACAGGTCTTCAGCAGGGACAAAACCTTAACAGTCAGTCACACGAAACTGACCATCTATGACAGCACCGGCCAGCAAATAGATAAAAATGAGTACAATCACGATAAACACGTATGCATGGCCAAACTTCTGAATGATTTTGCTTTAAGTATATTGTCACCGGGGGAACACAAACCTACCAGCAGCGGCGCAGACAATCTGGGCACGATGGCCATAATTGAATCGGCATATCTATCTGCACGAACCGGCATGCCGGAAGAGCCCGCACGAATTATGCAAATGGCAGAAGAGGAAGACGAACAACTCAAAATCTGGCCCGCCCACTAAGCGCATCGACGGCTAACCAATACCGGAAGTGATTAAAAATCATAAGCCTCATATACTAATCCAACTCGTCGAGGACATAATTTTTGTAATCTTCTTTGCCGGACTTCAGCCTCTCAGGCTGAAAGTAGTTCAGCAGAATTTTCTCCTCCAGATAAGCAATCCGATTCTCAGGGCTCGGGTGCGTCGAGAAGAACTCTATCGGCCTGGAGTCGTTTTCAGCGTTGAGCATTTTCATAGTCTCGACCATAGCATTCGGGTTATACCCCGCCGCGACCATATAATCCAGGCCAGCCAGGTCTGCTGTCTTCTCATCTTCTCTGCTGTAGCTCAGTCCCAGAATCTGGTTGGTCACATCAGCCACAGTCGAAAGCGTTCCTGAGGTTTCCTCGCTGGTAACTGCGGAAAGTACAACGTTTATCCCGATGTCTCTGCTCATAGCGGCGGCGGTGTCACGGGCGACGACATGGGCGGTCTCATGTGCGAGGATGGCTGCAAGCTGAGCTTCGGACTCGAGCTTCTCGAGCATACCTCTTGTTATGAATATGTAGCCGCCGGGCAATGCAAAAGCATTCATCATCTCGTGGTCTAAGGCAACAAAATGATAATCATAGTCGGGCCTGTGGCTGACGGCTGCGACCTTCTGGCCCACGCTGTTAACATAGTTTTGAAGTACCGGGCTCGGGATCCGACCGCCCATCTGAGTCTCTATCTCGGGCGCGTATCTCCTGCCGATTTCAAAATCCTGCTGTTCGGAAACAAGCATCAATTCCTCTTGACCTGTGATTGGATTGGTGAAGCAGCCGCTTATAAGGCAAACAACAAAAAGTAACGATATCCAAAACGTTTTTCTTATCATAATCGTGCCCCCTTCAAAAATATGTTTGAAAGCCAAATCAATATCTATTATAAACTACGGTTTATTTATAATGAAGATATTATGCAGTTTGAAGAAAAAAATTGTCAGGCCTGCGGATTCAGACATACTTGTGAAGAGGCCTATCGCCGGCTCGGCCACAGCAGGACCGACCCAGTAACCTCGAAGGTTGCTTTAGCGTTTTTGCTGCCGCTAATTGTTTTCATTGCCTCAATAGCCTTTTTTGAAAGGATTTTCAGCCGGCTTTTGAGTGCAGAATGGCTGATTTTGATAATCAGCCTTTTTACAGCCGTTTCAGTAACACTGCTTTTAACCTTAATCTTCGTAAAAATATATGACAAATTCAATAAAGCACCTTAAAATGGAATCAGCAGCCATCAAAAGCAAAAAGACGTTCAGAGGCGGGACACACCCGCTGGAAAAGAAGGCGCTGACGAGCAAATACGCAATATCAGCAGGCCCCGCAATAAAACAGGCGACAATTCTACTCAGCCAGCATATCGGAGCGGTCTGTGAGCCGCTGGTGAAAAAGGCTGACAGCGTCGAGGCGGGTCAGAAAATCGGTGACAGTGACGCATTCGTCTCGGCACCGGTCCATTCGCCAATTAAAGGCAAGGTCAAAGAAGTCTCGCTACAGCCGCACCCGGTGCTTGGCCGGTGTATGGGTATAGTCATCGAAGCTGGCACCGAAAACAATTCACCAGAGAGTCCCTGTTCTGATGAATTCGACAGCAATTTCGACCTGACAAAGTACACTTCAGAGCAGATTTGCGATGCCGTTCACCAGGCAGGAATTGTGGGAATGGGCGGCGCAGGCTTTCCGACGAGGGTGAAAATCGAGCCAAACCCACGGTTACCGAAAGAAACTCTGATTATCAACGGCTGTGAATGCGAACCATATATTACCTGCGACTACCGGATTATGCTTGAGTGGACATATCAGGTACTGGCCGGCATCAAACTGGCACGAAAAGCCTGCGGCGTCGAGCGTGTCTTCATCGGCATCGAGGATAATAAGCCAAAAGCCGTCGAGACCATGCGCCAAGCGGTAAATGAAAGCAAAAACAGCGAAAACATCAATGTGGTCGAGGTAAAAACAAAGTACCCACAAGGCGGTGAAAGACAGCTTATTGAATCACTACTCGGCAAAAACGTCCCCACTGGTGGAATCCCTCCTATGATAGGACTTGTTGTTCTCAATGTTGCAACCTGCGCGGCTATAGCTGAGGCTGTTGTGCTCGGGGCGCCCTTGACACACAGGACCGTCACCGTCACAGGCGAGGCTGTGAGCAGGCCCGGCAACTTTTACGTTCCAATCGGAACAACAGTCGGTGAACTAATTGATTTCTGCGGCGGTGTTACTCAAAAAAGCGCCAAAGTCGTACTCGGCGGGCCGATGATGGGACTGGCCGTCGGCGACCTGTCAACGCCTATTACAAAAACAACAGGGGCTGTAACAATTTTGACCAGCGAACAAATCGGCAAAGCAAAATTCGAGAGAAGACAGACAGCCTGTATTCGCTGCGGCAGGTGCCTGCAGGTCTGCCCGGAAAGATTAAATCCGACAAAAATAGCGCATGCGGTCAAATACAATAAGCTTGACCTGGCTGAAAGCTATTATATCAACGCCTGCATGGAATGCGGCTGCTGCAGCTACGTTTGTCCAGCCAACATAGAACTAACCGGGTATATCAAAACAGGGAAAATCTTTCTTGCCAGAAAGAAGAAAAAGATGCCGCAGTAAAAAAAGCTAAAAGAAGGAAATCAATAAATGCTTAGTGAGCTGAAAGTTTCACCTGCACCACATATAAGCAAGCTGATGTCCACACGCAGCGTGATGCTTGATGTTATAATCGGCCTGTCACCTGCAATGGCTGCGGCGATTATCTTTTTCAGAGTATATGCAGTGACTCTTACAGCCGCCTGTATAATTTCAGCTGTTTTAACCGAATATGTTTGCAACTTATTACTAAAGAAGGAAAATCCACTTGAGTCTCTCGGCGACTTCAGTGCAGTTGTTACCGGTATAATACTCGCTTTTTCGATTCCGCCGAAGCTGCCTGTTTGGGCTGCGGTTATCGGCTCGGTTTTCGCCATAGCGATAGGCAAAATGGTTTTCGGCGGACTGGGAGCCAATATTTTCAATCCTGCAATGGTCGGCAGAGCTTTTTTAATGGTAAGTTTCGGGGTCCTGATGACAACCTGGGCGGTACCCGCGACTGTCGATTCAACAATGCCGCAGATAAAAACAACCGCCACCTACAGTGATGTCAGAACGCAGGCAACACCGCTGGCATTGAGCAAAGAAGCTATAAAAAAGGGTGAAGGCGCCGAGACAATAAACAAACAAACGAAAGCCTTGTTTTTCGGCGATGTAGGCGGCTGCATCGGTGAAACCAGCGCACTGGCCTTATTGATAGGCGGTATCTATCTTTTAATAAGAAAAACTATCAATTTTCATATCCCGCTGGCTGTTTTGTTATCCGCCTTTATCTTTGCGCTTATCGCTTACTTAATCAAGCCGCAGGCCTATATAAATCCTGCTGCTCACTTACTTTGCGGCGGCCTTCTAATTGGCGCTTTCTTTATCGCAACCGACCCAGTAACGGCCCCATTGAGCATCAAGGGTATGTGGCTCTTCGGTATCGGCGTAGGAACAATCACAATGCTTATCAGAATTGTAGGTGAATACCCGGAAGGTGTGATGTTCTCGATACTTTTAATGAATGCGGTAACACCGTTGATTGATAGGCTCTGCAAATTGACACCCGCAGGAGGTAAACCGAATGTCTAAGGTTAAATTCTTCTTACAGCAAAGCTGGCTGTTGATTATCGCATCATTTACCTTCGGACTGCTTTTGGCAGCCACAAATGCTGCATTGCGGGATAAAATCGAAAAAAATGAGCAGAACAAAATAAATAAGAAGATGGCTAAGCTAATCACCGATGCCAACGACTTTGCGCTGGTGCTGGACAATGTCGTCATAAAGTTAAGCAAAAGCAAAACTGTCAAGACAGATATATATAAAGCCAGAGATGTCGCAGGCAACGCAATCGGCTTTGCATATATTGCAGAAGGGCAAGGCTTTGCAGACAAGATTAAGCTGGTGATAGCCGTCGATGCGAAGCTTACAAAATTCTACGGCTTTAAGGTTCTTGCAAGCAATGAGACGCCCAAACTCGGCGATGAAATCAAGAATGAATTCTATAACAGCCAGTATATAGGGGCGCCTTTCGACGATTTTATACTCGTTAAAACAGGGGATGATAAGAAAATCGATTCCGAAATCGTCGCAATAAGCGGCGCCACCGTCAGCAGCGAGGCTGTTGTAAAAATATTCAACTCATACACTGACAAAGTACAGGAAAAACTGCAGGCAGAAGGGCTAATAGCTAATGGCAAATAAAACAAACACAGTGTCACTATCTGATACATTTACCGCAGGGCTATGGAGCGAGAACCCGGTGTTCCGGCTGCTGCTGGGGATGTGCCCGACACTGGCGGTAACGGCGGCAGTAAAACCCGCGATTACTATGGGCGGCTGTGTGATATTTGTCCTCTTGTGCAGTAACATCGTAGTAAGCCTGATGCGCAATCTGTTAAAACCACACCTTAGAATATTGATGTTCACTCTGACGATAGCAACCTTCGTAACGATTGCAGATTTATTCCTGAAGGCCTATATGCCCGATATGAGCGAGGCTCTCGGACCTTACGTTCCGCTGATTATAGTCAACTGCATCATAATATGCCGGGCCGAGGCCTGTGCGAGCAAAAACGGCCTGGCCATAAGTATCATTGACGCAATCGGGATGGGCCTCGGTTTCACACTGGCGGTTTGCGTGCTGGCTGCGGTAAGGGAGTTGTTGGGCACGGGAAAAATCCTCGATATCGTTATTCTTTCAGACAAAGTATTCGAACCTTGGTTAGTGATGATAATGCCAGCTGGTGCTTTCATTACGCTCGGGCTTTTACTCGGTCTGGTTAATAAAATAACAAATAAAAGCAAAAGGTAATGTTTATGGATACCGTAACCACTTTAATTCTGGCTTTTATATCCATCGTGCTGATAAACAACCTCGTTTTCAGCAAGTTTCTCGGGATATGTCCCTACCTCGGCGTATCAGGCAGAATTGATATGGCATTCGGAATGGGAATGGCGGTAACGTTTGTGGTAACAATGGCAGGGACACTGACCTGGCTGATAGACCATCTTGTCCTGATGAGGTTCGGCCTGGAAATTACACGGTATGTCTGTTTCATTTTAGTCATAGCCGGCGCTGTTCAGCTCGTCGAGATGTACCTGCGAAAATTCTTTCCATCACTGTACGAAAGCTTCGGCATATTTCTTCCTTTGATAACAACCAACTGTGCGATTCTCGGTTTGTGTCTTTTCCTGAATCTCTGGGAAATTGATAATTTTGTAAGGGCGGTTGTCCTCAGCTTCGGAGCAGGCATTGGCTTTACGATGGCTATCTGCATTATGGCAGGTATCAGAGAAAACCTCGAACTGGCTAATGTACCTAAATCTCTCAAAGGAGCACCGATAACACTTATTACCGCAGGGCTGCTGGCTCTTGCTTTTATGGGTTTTGCAGGAATGATTAAATGATTTTATCGTATCCTATACTGTGCATATCACTTCAGCAGATCTGGCCGGCGGGAGCTATGATGGTCGGCCTCGGCGGCAGCTTCGCCCTGGTTCTGCTTATTGCAAGCATCAAGCTGAAAGCCGAAATTGACCCCAAAATAGAACAAATACACAAAGCCCTGCCCGGCATAGATTGCGGGGCGTGCGGTTTTGCCGGCTGCAGCTCATACGCAAAAGCGGTCGCAAAAAATCCTGAGCTCATCGGCAAATGCGCCCCAGGCGGGGCTGCAACGTCAGCCAAAATAGCCGACATTTTGAACCTTCAGGTCTCCGGCGAAGGCCACCCCCAAAGACCTGTAGTACATTGCAATGCCCATACGGACGATAAAACTTTTTACGCCACCTACCAGGGCATCGAAAGCTGCACCGCAGCGAATGCTCTTGCCAACGTGCAGGCCTGCAAATTCGGCTGTCTCGGTTTTGGCGACTGTGTCGAGGCGTGTAAATTCGATGCATTGCACATAGTTGACGGCCTGGCAACAGTCGATTACGAAAAGTGTACCGGCTGTACAGCCTGTTCGAAGGCCTGCCCCCGAAACCTGATTGAAATGGTGCCTTTTGCTCGGGAAAATATTATCACCGTTGCCTGCAGCAGTAAAGAGAACGGCAAAACAACACGACAGATGTGCAAGGCCGGCTGTATCGCCTGCGGCCTGTGCGCAAAACAAAGCGATATGTTCGTAATCGCAGAAAACCTCTCAAAAGTTGATTACCAAAAGTACAGCGACGACGAAAAAGCAAAAACAGCAATGCAAAAATGCCCGACAAAAGTAATAATCCAAATTGGCAAAAATATCAAAGCTAACACCCAGCCTATAGAAAAAACCACTTCTGAATAAGACCATTTACCTGATAAACTTCTCTGCGCCACTGGTTTTGGTGATTATGTATTCCGGCGCAGGAGAAATTATAATCGCTTCGGTACCGTCTTTGTTCTCAATCAATTCAATGCCCCTCTCGGCTCCCATCACGCTTACTGCAGTCGCCAAAGCATCGGCATTGGTAGCACAATCAGCTATAATAGTTACGCTGGACAGGGCATCGGCACTATTGCCGGTTCTTTCATTTATGATATGGCTATAGTGCCTGCCGCCGATTACAACAAATCTCTGATAATCACCGCTGGTTGCAACAGCACCGTTTGCAAGTTTCAATGTAAACAGAATTTGTTTTTCACTTTCAAGGTCAGGATTCTGCAGACCAACAGGCCAGTATTTTTGACCTTTCGGAGTTTTGCCGTAACATCGAATGTCACCACCTATATCGACCATAGCACCGAGGCCACCTGCTTGCTCGATTGCCTCGATTGCTTTATCAATTGCAAAACCCTTTGCTATACCGCCCAAATCAAGCCGCATTCCATCAACCGCAAATTTAACAGTCCTCTCGCTGTCTTCAAGGATAAGTTTATCCCAGCCGACACTCAAACTGGCCTCCTGTAGCTGCTGCTCAGTTGGTACAGTATTGGTATCGCCGGCTCTGCTCCACAGGTCAACAAGCGGCCCAACAGTTATGTCAAATGCACCATCGGTAAAACGGCTGAACTCAATGGCCTTTCTAATCACCTGGTATGTCAAAGGCCCTACATTTACAGGATTTTCAAAAGCACTGCGGTTAAGCTTGCTGATTTCCGAGTCCGGATTGTGATAACTCATCAACTCATCGACTTTATTAATCTGCTCGAAAGCTGCCTCGATACAGGCTTGCGCAGCTTTTTTCTCCACGGCGATGACGATTACGCGGGCGAAGGTTCCCATTACCGGCCGAGAGCCGCTGTCCGCTGTAAAAGACTCAGGCTCTCTTTTAGCCAAACCGAAATGCAAAAGTGCTAAAATAAAAATAACAACGGCAATAATCGCTATAAAACTTTTCTTATCCCTGTCCATAACAGTCTTTATTATTAATGCCAACTTCCATAACAACACAATATCCATTAGAAAATAATCACCGTTCATTTTATAATGTCGTTATGAATAGTAAAGAAATAACAACAGTAACCGAAAGAATCAAACAGCACTTTTTACCTTATGTTCGCAGGCCGGCGAGATATATCGGCGGCGAAATTAACCAGATTAAAAAAGACTTGAGCCGATGCAGCTTGACAGTTGCGCTTTGCTTTCCCGATATCTATGAAGTGGGTATGAGCCACACCGGCCTGGCAATTATCTACGATATTCTTAATAAAATCGATGAAGTCGCTGCCGAGCGTGTATTTGCCCCATGGCTCGACGCCGAAGAATTGTTGCGCAAAAACAACATCCCGATTTTCACTCTCGAATCGAAGGCGGCACTTAAGAGTTTCGACGTCGTCGGATTTAGTTTAACCAATGAGCTGTGTTATACGAACGTCTTAAACATACTCGATTTGGCTGAAATACCGCTTCGAAGCAGCAGCCGCAGCGAGGATGACCCGCTGATTATTGGCGGCGGCGGTATGGCCAACTGCTGCGAGCCGATAGCCGACTTTTTCGATATGTTCATTCTCGGCGAAGGTGAAAATGCAGTCGTCGAGCTTGCCGGGCTTTTACTCAGAGAAAAAAACAACGGCTCTGACAAAAACCAAATCCTGCAAAAAGCAGCACGCAGCTTCAAATATGTATACGTCCCCGGCTTTTATAAACTTAAAACAAACCATGGAAAACGAACTCTCAAGCCAATAATAAAAAATCTTCGAACCTCTTTTGAAAATGCTACTGTCGAAGATTTCGACAATTCCCCTATTATGGAAAAACCTATTGTCCCCTTCGCACAAATAGTTCACGATAGGATAAATATTGAGATAATGCGGGGATGTCCCGGCCGATGCAGGTTCTGCCAGGCAAGCTTTTGCAGAAGACCCGTCCGCTTCAGAAGTATCGATAAAATCTTCGAAACGGCGAAAAAATGCTACCTGTCAACAGGACTCGATACTATCAGCCTTTTTAGCTTATCAAGCGGTGACTATCCCAATCTCGAACAGCTTGTCGATGTGCTTGGGTCATATTTCGAGGAGAAACACGTCGGCCTGTCACTGCCGAGCCTTCGCGTTGACCAGCAGCTAAAGCTGCTGCCGAAACTTATGACAAAAGTCAGAAAAGGCGGTATTACGATTGCCGTTGAAGCAGCAAGCGAAAGGCTAAGACAGATTATCAACAAACCCCTGAAAGACGAAGATTTATTCGCCGCAGTGAAAGCTTGCTGGCAGGCGGGATGGGGACAGATAAAATTATACTTTATGGCAGGGCTGCCGGGAGAAAACGAAGAGTACATAAGAAAAATTGCTCAACTTTGCTTTGAGCTTGCTATGCTGAGAAAAGACATTAAGGGCAGGCCCGGCCAAATAAACGCCGCTGTGAGCTGGTTCGTGCCGAAGGCACATACACCGTTCGGCTGGCTCGGACAGAGTAACAGGACATACTTCGAGAATGCGAAAAAAACAATACTCGATGAGAAAAAAAGGCTGCGTGCAAAATTTATCAACTTCAAGTTTCACGAAATCAGCCGAAGTATACTCGAATCGGCAATCGGCAGAGGTGATAGAAGACTCGGCAAAACAATCGAAAAAGCCTTCTCAGACGGAGCCAAATTCGATTTATGGGATGAGTGTTTTGACTACCGGATTTGGCAGAAAGCCTTTGCCGAATTCGGCCTGGACCTCGAGAAAGAAGCACAAAGACAATTCACAACCGAAGAGACCCTGCCCTGGGAGCATCTCGGCGGGCCAAAAAAAGGTTATTTGCTCAGCCACTTGAATAGTGCCTTGGAGATTCTACAAGAAAGGACAACAGAAGCTAAGGAATAGCGATTTATGCCTTGTTTATTCTGTATTTGCGATTCAGCAAACCTCCCAAAGAAGCCTACTTTTTCATCCCCTGGGGTAAAGTAATACCAATAGGGCCCTCCGCTTTTCTGAAGTCGACAATAATCCTTGTTGCCTCTTCGGCACGGTCAACTACCGTAAACACCCGAAGGTCTTCAGGTGAGATATACTTATTTTCACTAAGCATCTTGTCTTTCATCCATCTAAGTAATCCATCCCAGTATTCCGAGCCCATCAAGATAACCGGAAATGATGCCTGCTTAAGAGTTTGTATAAGCATAATAGATTCGAAAAACTCATCCATCGTTCCGTAACCGCCGGGGAAAACAATAAAACCGTGAGCATATTTCAGGAACATAACTTTCCGGCAGAAAAAATATCTGTAATGCAATGACAGGTTCTGATAATCATTAGGCACCTGCTCGTGGGGCAGCTCTATATTAAGGCCAACACTTGTCCCACCTGCCTCGGCTGCTCCTTTGTTAGCTGCTTCCATAATACCGCTGCCGCCACCAGTTATCACTGCAAAGCCAGCTTTTACAAGCAACGAAGCCGACCTTTGTGCAAGCTGGTAATATTTATCGGTAGGCTTTGCCCGTGAGGAGCCGAAAACCGAAACAGCCGGACCCACAGTAGAAAGCTCCTGGAAACCCTCGGTAAATTCAGCCATTATCCTGAAAATCCGCCAAAGGTCCTCAACGGCTCTGCTGCCACCATTAACCATAGTCACTATCCTTTTATAAAAAACGAACTACCATAACTTCGGCTCATTTGCCGAAGGACAATATTTCGCAACAGGACAATGGTCGCAATCAGGCTTTCTGGCCTTGCAAATATTCCGGCCGTGAAAAATTAGCAAATTACTGAACATCGTCCAATCCTTCTTCGGTACTATTTCGGCTAAATCAAACTCCAGCTTCACAGCATCTGAATTTTTTGAAAGCTGCAGTCTTCTCGAAAGACGTATAACATGGGTATCGCAGGTTATAGCCGGCTTTCCGAAAGCGCCGCCCAGAACGACGTTTGCTGTTTTCCTGCCGACACCCGCAAGGCTGACAAGCTCCTCCATCGAATCCGGCACTTTACTGTTGAAACGTTCAACAATATCCCCGCAGGCAGCTTTGATATTTACCGCTTTGTTATGATAGAAACCGGTGCTCCTGATATCGTTTTCAATTTCTTTCAAATCAGCTTCTGCCCAGTCTTTCGCAGACCTGTATTTTTTAAAAACTTCTTTTGTTACCATATTAACTCGAACATCAGTGCACTGGGCAGAAAGAATTGTTGCTATCAGAAGCTCAAGAGGATTTGTGAATTTTAAAGCTACCTTCGCTTCGGGGTACGTTCTTTTGAGAATGGGGAAAATATTTCTGACTCTTCCAGCAGCTTTGACCTTAAACTCATTGTCGGCCGCCGAACTCTTTCCCACTGCCGCTTTTTTGCTCGTTCTTTCAACCTTCGCTTTCTTCGTCACTTGCCCGCTCCACATCACCAAGACTTCTTAAAAGCCCCTGTAATCTTGTAATCTCAAATCCGCGCATTCTCTCAGGCTCAGCCTGACCGGGGATATACAAAATAGAAACCGGCACCGGTTCATTATAAACGTTTTTAAGGTCAATCTCCGCCTGACTGCCTCGTTCTGTAGTGTCACCCTTTAACGGTAAAACATTTTTTTTCTTTATAAGCCGAGCAATTCCCTTACTTGAATAAGTCGTTAAATCCAATGCTTTACACGTCAAGCACCAGTCGGCTGTAAACTTGATTAAAACAGGCCTGTTTTCTTTAATCGCATTCTTAACCAAAACAGGGTCGTACTCCTGCCAGTCAATAAGATTTTTTGACGGCGTAAGCAGTGTAACGGCTGAAAGAATAACTATCACCACCGCAATCGCTCTTATAATATATTTTTTTACTCTCGGCGTAGCTAAAGTGACCCAGCCGCCCCACATCCAAACGCAAAACGAAAAAATCACACTAAACAAGGAAACTCTCGGAATTACCTGTTCAGGCAAAGAAGCTATCAGCTTAACAGCAATGCCCAGCAGAACAAAACCCATTGATTGTTTAAACAATTCCATCCACCGGCCGGGCTTGGGAATATATTTCAGAAGCGAAGGAACTGATGTAAGAATCGCATAAGGAGCAGCCATTCCAAAACCGATAACCATTATCGTAACCGTTGCCAGAAATAACCTTTGTGTCTGTGCCCATGCAAAAACCGCTGCAAGTATCGCAAAGCTGCACGGCGTGCTCAATATTGCTGCAAAAAAGCCAATCGTCACCGAACTGCCCAATCCCTCTGCCGATTTGCTTTTTCCTGAGACCGATGAAGGTAATGTAAAGGTAACAACTCCAAACATAAACAACGCCAGCAGTATCATCAATAGCGACAAACCTGCCAGGAAAACAGGATTGCGATAATGGTCACCCCATTGAAATACCTGATTATAACCAACACGCAGTACTATATTAACTACTGCTAAAGCAGCAAAAAACAAAAGTATGCCGGCACAAAATGCAAGTCCCATTGAAACAGACCGCACTCTGCTGTCCTTTGCCCGATCAAATATATTTAACACAATTAGAGGTATCACCGGCAAAACACAGGGCATAATATTTAAAATCAAGCCGGCCAAAAAGGCCAGCGGCAGAGCTACCCAGACCGAGTAATCCACCCATCCTGCAGTTTTCACTAAAGCGGTTTTCTGCTCAGGTTTTGACCACGCGGTTTCAGCTAATTCAAACGCAGGCTCGGTCATTGGTGCATTAGTTGTAACTTTAATCACAGTTTTCAGCGGTTCAAAATCCGGCATTATGCATACCGAGCCGGAGCACATCGCGCCTTCGATACCAATCTCGAATTCAGTATCCACGCTTTCACCGGCGCCCGCCTCGCGGCGAGGCCGCGGGCCGACAGAAACGTCACCTACCTCAAACGGCAAATAAACGGTAAAGCTATTACTATAAACAGGTATCTGTTGCTTTTGACCTGCAAGCTCAAACTCATACACCTGCGATGGCGGAAACACCGGCTCTGAAAAAACAATATAATCTTCCGAGGACGCCTTTATGGTAAGCTTAGTGACATCAGAGGCATAGAAATGCCAGTCTTCGGCAAGATCAAAATCAACAGCCAGGGCCGACTTGCTACCCGGACGGACAGAATCATACTGCGGCCTGACAGAGATAACTACATTATCCGTTCTGATTTCACCAGCTAGCGATGAGAAAGATAGGCCAAGGGACAATAATAAAGCAAGGGCAATTTCCTTTTGCATTATCAGGCCCCTAAAAGTTCAATGGCTATTGACTATCTGTGAACGACAAACAGAATTTAAGCGCGAAGCTAACTGCCTTTACGCTTTTTTCTTGGCTCTTTCTTTTCTGCCTCTTGCTGTTGTTCGGCTTTTTTCTTTTCTGCTGCCAACAGGTCAGCAACGGTGGGCTTCCCGAGCTCACGGCCTTCGATAATCTCCTTCACATCGGCTGCATCGAGTGTTTCATATTTGAGAAGGGCTTTTGCTATGCGGTCGAGTTTGTCCTTGTTCTCTTCGATCAGCTTTTTCGCACTTTCGTAGGCCTTCCTTGTTATACTTCTAATCTCCTCGTCAATCTGCTGGGCAGTACTTTCAGAATACTCTTTTTCTCCGGGCATAATGAACGCTATATTGCGTGAGCCGGCCTCCGGACCGTAATTGATAGGACCGAGTTTGTCGCTCATACCCCATACCAGCAGCATCTGTTTTGCAATTTCCGTTGCACGCTGAATATCCATCTGAGCACCGCTCGAGATATCGTCACAGAACATCTCCTCGGCAATCCGACCACCGAAACAAACCTGCATAAGAGCCATACAATACTTTTTCGTAAACATCGTCCTGTCCTTTTCAGGCAGCGCAAAAGTCGCACCGCCCATAGGCCCACGGGGAATAATACTTACCTTATGCAGGGGGTCGGCATCCTTAAGCAGAGACTGAACAAGGGTGTGCCCGGCCTCGTGATAAGCTGTTACTTCTCTCTCTTTCTGGTCGATTACTTTGCTCTTTTTGGCCCGGCCCCAGCGCACTTTATCACGAGCCTCTTCTAAGTCCGCCATCTCAACGTTTTCCTTTTCTTCCATAGTTGCACCGAGGGCAGCCTCATTGATGATTGCCGCAAGATCAGCTCCGCTGAACATAGGTGTACCCCTCGCAAGTTTCTCGAGGTCTGCGTCGGGTCCAAGGATAACCTTTTTAGCGTGGACTCCGAGAATCTCCATCCTTCCTTTCAAATCGGGCAGAGGGACAACAACCTGCCTGTCGAATCTTCCCGGCCGTGTCAGAGCAGTGTCGAGAATATCAGACCTGTTGGTTGCCGCTATGACAATTACCTGGTCATTAGTATCAAAACCGTCCATCTCCACAAGGATAGCATTTAACGTTTGTTCCCTTTCATCGTGTCCTCCGCCGATAATGCTGGTACCGCGCTTTCTGCCTATGGCGTCTATCTCATCGAGAAATATAATACACGGCGAGTTGTCTTTAGCCTGCTTGAACAAATCCCGCACCCTCGAAGCGCCCACGCCTACGAACATTTCCACAAAGTCGCTTCCAGAGATGCTGAAGAAAGGAACATCAGCCTCGCCTGCAATAGCCTTTGCAAGCAGTGTCTTGCCGCATCCGGGAGGGCCGACAAGCAACACGCCCCTCGGAATTCTGCCGCCCAGACGTTGAAACTTTTTCGGATTCTTCAAAAATTCGATTATCTCCGCTACCTCTTCCTTGGCCTCCTCGATTCCAGCAACGTCCTCGAATGTCACTTTAAGTTTGTCTTTGGTCTGCAGACGATGTTTGCTCCGTCCGAAGCTCATTAACATCCCACCGGCACCGCCACGAAGATTACGGGCAAAAAGAAAGTACAGAATACCCACGAAAATGATTATCGGCAGGAACATCCCCAATAGATTTATAAGCCAGGTTTTCGGCTTCTCATATTCAATTTTCACCCCATTCTCATCCAGAAGCTCCTCAAGCTTCTCACCCACATCCGAACTGTAGTACACAACAAAAGTCTGTTTGCTATATTCTGATTCCCCCTCGAGTGCTTCCGTAGTAAACTTACCTACTACTTCATCCTGTCGTATGGTCACACTGGCAACTTTGCCTTCCTTGACGAAACTTTTGAACTCATCCCAGGAGACAACCTGCTTAACCAGCATCGATTTGATTGTCATCATCGCCGCGAACAGCAAAACCGCAATCAACAGCCACCTGAACGGACTTGGTCTGTAGGTCGGTATTGGTGGTTTTTTGCCGCCACGCTGACCTCCGGGCATTTGTGTCGGTCTTCTATTTTGATTGTTGCTCGTCACGTATACTCTCTAATCTTTAATTGTACCGATTCGACAATAGAAATCGGCTCACTGCCAACTTTTTTCCATCTGTTCTACGATTCTCTGTGCCAGTTTGTTTGCCGCCAGCGATGAGGCATAATCAAAGCTCTGGTCCTGCCACTCAGAGAAACTGGCAGTCGCGTCGACGGATACATCGTCTATGAGCAATTCACCGGTTCGCAAGTTCTTCCAGTTAACCACAGCTACAACTCCCACTTCCTTTTCGAGTGCCCTGCCGGTCTCCCTCTCCGCCGTCAGCACAGACGTGGTAATAGAAGTTATCTTGCCGCTTATCACCGTGTCAGCCCTGTTCAGACTCGAGACTATTTTATACGGCGTCTGAGCCTCTATACGCTTCGCAAGAGCATCTGAGAGCTCATATTCAACGCCCCTTCGGAAGCTCTCATTTTCAAACATCTCAAGACAGACGGTTTCAACGTTCTGCGGATACAGCGATTCATTGCTGTAACTGCTCAGGCCTGTGCATCCGTGAAAACTGCTGCTCAACACAATCAATAAAAACACTAAAACAAAGGAATAAAAATACCTTACATATTTATATCGTTTCTTCTCTTTCATTCTTTCACCTGACTTTCGGTTTCTTTTTCACCTTGCATAGCTTCTTCTGTCATTTTTGCCGCAACGCTTTCAGGCCAGTTTTTAAGAACAGCGTTGTAATAGATGCCGGCAGGATTAGGCCGATTGGCATCACTCTGCCCTTCGCCGGTTCTTTGGTAATACTTACCTATCTGAAACTTCTTATATGCAAGCTGCTCCTCGATTAAATCAAGCCTCTTATCAATATCAAGCTCTTTTGAGTCCTCCGGATAGACAAGCTTGAATCTTTCGTAATAACTTTTCGCACCGACCAAACTTGAGCTGTCGAACCGCGGCCCTCTATAGGCAGCATGTTTGGACTCTGCCATACCGAGCAGAGCTTCTTTTGCTATCGGGCCGGTCGGCCAGCGAGATGAAATAATCGACCACTGCAGGTACGCCTGTTCATATTTCTTTCTATTTTCATAACTGCGGGCAACGGCTTTAAGAGCCCTCTGTGCCACCGGTGAGTCACCGGCACGGTCGGCAATTCTCTCCATAATCTTGGCGCCCTCGGCATAACCTCGAATCTTAAAAAAACGCAGCACCTTTTTCTTTCTACCCTGAAGATAAGCACTGCCTATGGCAAACTGCCTCTCAAGTGCAGCCTCATAAAGTGTGCTTTCACCGAACCTGTTAAGGAATATCTCATAGGCCCTGAACGCCTTCTGAAATTTGCCCTCACAGAAGAGCAGCTCCGCCTCCATAAAAGAATCCAGTTCGTCTCCCACTACTTCAGGAAAATCTTTTTTCAGCCCCTCCAGTGCATTCTGAAACTGCTTAACATCTCCCTCTTCTGCGAGCTGTTTTATCCTGACGACAGCCTGATTAAACTTGTCCCGCTGTTCAACTGATTGGAACTGCCCGTCCTTGGCAAGCTGCCAGGTGTCCGCCGAAACCGCTGACAATAAAAACAAAATACCTGCAATAGTTATTGTTATTATAAACCGCATTCTCTCTGCCATAATCCCGTTTCCTTATACTTATTACAATTCAACCTGCATCAAAAACCCTTAACATTATATACATTATCAAGCCAAAAGCAAACCCACACTTTAAAATATGGTATCGGAGTCTGTTTCGCATTTAATAAGCCAAAAATGCTCTTAACTTCGCTAAAGGACGCCGAATCGGTAAAACAATCAGGTGAGCAGGCCAAAATCCCAAAAACTGCAGGCAAAAATCACCGCATTATTCAGGGCAAACCCGCTATAAATTGCTCAACAAGACAGTGGGCAGCTTTTATAATCAGCCGCATCAAATCGGCTGTAAGCCTTATTTCTCAACCTCCGGACAAGCCTTAATATATTCGTAAAGCTCCTCCAAGTTCGCTGTTGCCACAGCAATAGTGGAATCGGCGGCACCGTAATACAGGTTCAGCTTGTTGTTCTCCTTATCGACAATAGCACCGGAAGGAAAGATAACATCAGAAACATCACCAATCCGCTCGTAGGGCGCTACCGGCCCAAGAATCCATTCGTCGCTCCTTCTAAGCATTTTCCAAGGCTCTTCTATATCTAACAGACAAAGACCAAGACGATAAATTGCACCGGCTGTTGTCACCCTTACACCGTGATAAAGTATCAGCCAGCCAAGCGGCGTTTCAATAGGCTGGCAGGCCAGACCAACACGGTGACAATCCCAGTATGCGGCCCTCGTTTTGACCAGCGTCCTGTGGTCTCCCCAATGCTTCAGGTCGGGAGAGAAACTCAGCCACATATGAGCCTCGCCTCGCACAATAGGACGATGTATCAAAGCAAACCGGCCCCTGAACCTGCGGGGAAAAAGACAGGCATCCTTGTCCTCGGGAGGCAACAGTGCTCCAAGACGGGCAAAATTCTTAAAATTCTTTGTAATCGCCAGCGAGATTACAGGTCCACCCTCGCTGAATGAGGTATACGTGATGGCATATTGCTGCTGCTCCTCGAGCCACACAATACGAGGGTCTTCCAAACCCCATTTCTCTTCTCTGGATATCTGGTCTGCCTCAAGAGTCGGGGCTCGGTCAACTTGCCAGTTGGTAAAACCGTCCGCGCTGCGGGCAACCGTCAGATGCGAAAAGCCCCGCATATCCTCAACCCGAACAAGTAACAAAATCTCCGAATCCAGCTTGGCCGCTGCAGGATTAAAAACAGCATTGGCCGGATAAGGCCATATCTGCGGAGTCAATATCGGATTGCCCTCATACCTTTCAAATAAGTTATGAGCCTTTCTCTGTCGCGAAAGCTCAACCATAATATCAACCCTAAAATATCAAAACAACAACCTAAGCTGCTCAAGCTCTAATCGGCAAACCAGGCTATCGTCTATAAGTTAAAAATACAGATAATATTTTTCGCAGCATAGTAATGACCATTGCCGTCTCAGTCAAGCCTAAACTAAGTTGACTCTAATCTCTGTTTTTGTTAAGCTCCCTTTTTCAGGACAATACTGAAATGGAAATCGAGCATTTAATCTTAGGTGAATTCCAGACAAACTGCTACATAATTCGCAGAAGTAAGACTACCGCGGACTGTCTCATAATCGATGTCGGCCTTGACGCAGACAAAATTATCGATTTTCTCGAAGCCGGGCGATTAAATCCTGCGGCTGTTATCCTAACACACGGCCACATCGACCACATCGCCGGCCTGGAACAGTTGCGGCTGCAATACCCTGACCTGAAGGTTTATATTCATAAACAGGACGCCCAAATGCTGACAGGGGAAAAGAAAAATCTATCAGAGTTAATGGGTGTTAGCTTCAGAACAATGCCGGCGAATCGTATCTTAAAAGACGGACAGCTAATCGAGCAGGCAGGTATCATACTTAAGGTCATTCATACACCGGGACATACACCCGGAGGCATCAGCCTGTATTCGGAAAAAGACGGGATACTATTTTCCGGTGACAGTTTGTTTGCCGATTCGGTCGGAAGAACAGACTTTCCGGGAGGCAGTACGCAACAGTTGATACAAAGCATAAAAGACAGGCTATTAACACTACCGGCAGAAACTATCGTTTATCCAGGACATGGCCCGATTACAACCATAGGCCGTGAAAAGGCAACAAATCCATTCATATAATAAACATTTCTGAAATATGACCAGATGAATACTCAAAATTATAGAAAATTTGATGTCCCCGCAACCCTCGCTTGCATCGGTGTTATTCTATGCTGGTCCATGGGACCAATTTTCATCAAACTGCTGACAAAATATACCGATGTATGGATACAAAACTTGCTCAGGTATGCCGTCTCCTGTTTGTTCTGGCTCCCGTTTCTATTAGCAGCCCGTAAGAAAGGTCTTATCGATAAATGCATTTGGCGACGGGCGTTGCTGCCTGCCTGCGCAAATATCATTATGCAAAGCTGCTGGGCTGGGGCTTTCTATTTCATAGACCCGACCTTTATGAACCTAATTATAAAAACAACCGTGATATGGATTGCCGTCTTTTCTCTCATCCTCTTTCCCGAAGAAAGACCCCTGCTCAAAAGCATACGCTTCTGGGCCGGTGCTGCCCTGTCAATCGCCGGAGTCCTCGGCGTAATCATCTTTCGCCAAGAAGGCTTCACCTCAAAAACCACTCTGCTGGGAATAATAATAACTCTCTCCGCTGCAATGATGTGGGGCGTATATACGGTAAGCGTTAAAATTGCCTTCAAAAATATCGATAGCCGTTACGGCTTCTCGGCAATAAGCATTTATACGGTAGCAGGCCTAGCTGTGCTTGCGCTTGTCTTCGGCGACATAAAAGATTGTACGGCTCTCGGATTAAAACCTTGGATGTACATAATCGTATCTTCTTTATTAAGCATAGCGTTCAGCCACGTGCTTTATTACTTCGCAATAAAGCGGGTCGGCGCTATTATTCCCGCCCTTTCCCTTCTGGTAGTCCCATTTATTGTCTTTTTGCTTTCCAGCAGAGTCTTTGGTGAATCCCTGACAATTTATCAATGGATTTTCGGCGTCATTCTACTGGCAGGTTCGACCTTTGCCATCTGGTCACAGAAACACCTGACCCCCAGAGCCGCCTAAAAGTTGTTGAAGTATTCGGGTTTGCCGTCATCGCTATCGTAATTTGTCGACTCCTCGTAACCGGCATCTATCACAATGCGCTCGATGCGCTTTGACTTCTTTGTGTCACTATCCACAGTAACAAGGATTGCATTAATTTTAACATCGCCGGTCGCAACCTCATACGGGTATGGCATCCGCGTTCTGAACGATTTCAAAACGCTTTCAGCTCCTCTGCCAATCACCGAATCGTGCGCTCCGGTCATACCAATATCGGTGATATATGCGGTGCCTGCGGGCAGGATTTTTTCATCGGCGGTTACCACATGTGTATGAGTACCGAAAAGACAGGTGACTCTGCCGTCAAGATGATAGCTCATAGCGATTTTCTCACTTGTAGCTTCGGCGTGGAAATCAACAAAAACAATGTCATTATTTTGCTCAATCTTGGCGAGTATCTTATCGACCATGCCATAGGGGCAGTCTGCCGGCTTCATAAAAATCCGGCCTATAAGAGATATAATCGCAACGGTCGGGCCTTTGCTCGTCTTATAACGGGCAAAGCCTCTACCCGCTGCAAGTTCAGACAAGTTCGCCGGCCGGACTATATCATCTGCACTTTCTAAAACCTTTATGATGTCCCTTTTGCGGTACGTATGGTCGCCGAGTGTTATCAGGTTCACGCCGTATTTGAGCAATTTGCCATAAATCTGCGGTGTCAGGCCGGAACCACCAGCCGCATTCTCGGCATTTGCTATCACACAATCGACGTCGTACTCTCTGACAAGACCCTTTAGCTTTTCGGCTACTATACGCCTGCCCGGCCGACCGACAATGTCACCTATACATAAAACCTTAAGCTCCATAACTATTTCCCACGGTTAGTAACCATAGCCTGCTCAGGATTCACTTACTCAGTCCAATTATTTTGCATATTCAACGCACCGGACTTCTCTAAGCAGTGTAACCTGTATCTCACCCGGATACGCCATCTCGCTTTCAACCTTGTTTGCAATGTCCCTCGCAACTTTATAAGCTGTTTCATCATCCACCTTGTTAGCGTCAACGATAACCCTTATTTCCCTGCCCGCTTGGATGGCGTAGGCATTGTCGACTCCTTCAAAGCTGCTTGCAATCTCCTCAAGCTGCTCAAGCCTCTTGATATACCTTTCGAGAGTTTCCCTTCTGACGCCCGGCCGCGATGCACTGATGGCATCAGCAGCAGACACAAGTGGTGCATAATGGTTTTCAGGCGGCACATCGCCGTGATGAGCTGCGACCGCGTTCAAGACAACCGGCGATTCGTTAAATCGCTTCAGGAAGTTCGCTCCAATGATAGCGTGGCCACCTTCAACTTCGTGGTCGATGGCCTTTCCTATATCGTGCAAAAGCCCTGCACGTCTTGCCACGGCACCGTCCAGACCAAGCTCATCCGCCATAATCTGGGACAAAAATGCAACCTCAATACTATGTCGAAGCACATTCTGGCCGTAACTCGTCCTGTAATTAAGAGCGCCAAGCAAACTGAGAACCCTGTTACTCAGGCCCCTTACATTGGCCTCCACAGCAGCATCTTTGCCAAGCTGCAGCACCTTATGGTTAACGTCCTTTTTCGTCTGGGTAACAAGCTCTTCGATGCGGGACGGATGTATACGGCCATCCTGTATAAGTCTTTCCATAGAAAGACGTGCCACCTCGCGTCTGACAGGGCTAAAGCCGCTGACAACAATCATACCGGGTGTGTCATCAACAATTACATCCACACCCGTGGCCTTTTCAAACGCCCTGATATTTCGCCCCTCTCTTCCGATGATTCGGCCCTTCATATCATCATTGGGAATCTCCACCGTTGAGACGGTAACCTCGCAGGTATGCTCAGCAGCATAGCGCTGAACAGCCGTGCTGATAACCTCACGGCTCTTTTCATCAACCGTCTCATTCGTTTCTTCGAGCTTGCGAGCGATTAAAGCCGACATCTCATGCTCACATTCCTCTTCAAGCCTCTTCAGCAGCATATCCTTCGCCTCTTCAACGCTCATAGCCGTAATCTTCAGCAACTGGTTCTTCTGCTGAGCCAGCAAAGCCGACAGCTCTTTCTCTCTGTTGCCGATGTTCTCGAATCTTCTTTCAACTTCCTTTTCCTGCTTGCCCAGTTCCTTTTCCCGCTGGCTAAGCTGTTCAACCTGCCTGTCGATAGTATCTTCGCGCTTTGTCAACCTCGCTTCAACCTCGCGCAGTTCGCTGCGTATCTGGTTCGCCTCTTTTGTAAATTCTTCCTTTTTCTTGATAGTTTCCGCCGCCGCATCTATCTGTGCGGATTTGATTATGTTTTCAGCTTCTCTCTTTGCGCCCTCGATTTGACGTTCCATATCCTGTTCGAAGGTTTTCGTTCTCGCTCTGGATACCATCTGGTAGACTATCGCAGCCAGGCAAATCCCCAGAACAAAGGTCACTATCGGCACGAGAACGTCGGGAAGCCCGATTTCCATTAGTATGCTGTTCATAGTTTTCACCTTTCAATTGCTTTCAAACAACTATCGACTCAATGACGTCGTACAATTTTTTCGCACTTTCTGCAAAAAACAAACGGATTTGAGGGACAACTGGCAGGAAAACTACAAAGAAATGGTTCTTAATAAACGAAATCCCTTTCGCCTTACTTAACTAATCAGCTCTAGGATACCAGAAACACAACTCCTGGAGAAAATCTTTTGGGTGTTGAAGAGTTAATTGTTCTCATAAAATCGGCTATTTTACGCTCACTATGAGTTCGCAACCCTTTGTAAGTCAGAGCTGTTCGTAATAGATTTCGTTTCACTTTTTAACCATTTTTCCCACATCGCTGACGGCTGCTGCAAGAGGCAAAGTTAATTCTTTCCCATACAAGCCGAAAGCGGCTTTGTAACTTAACTGCCTTCCAGACAAGATGTTATCTTCTCTCGTCTGCCCCTCGCGCCTCGGTATAAATCCATAAAGACTTATACGAAACGCATTCACTGACGTTCATCAAAAGCTGCTTATACATTCGGCAGGATACATCATTAAATTAAGCCGGTCAAGTAAAAAAATATATTAAAAACCTAAAAAAAGCCTGATTTCAGCCTGAAAAACCGCCCGTACCAAAATCCATCCGGTATTTATAAAAAATTTGAACTTCGTAAATGATTCCTTATGATATGAACGCAAATGAGCCGTAACTCAAAAAATTTCGACAAATCAGCTCTTAGCTACGCCGAAGCCTGCAGGTATCTGACCGGCGGCGTTAATTCTCCGGTCAGAGCATACCGTGGTGTTGGTACGAAACCGCTCTTTATCGACTCGGCAAAGGGCTCAAAAATCTATGACATCGACGGCAATGAGTTCATCGATTATGTCGGCTCCTGGGGCACCGCAATCCTTGGTCACGCACATCCCAAAGTAATACAAGCAATTAACGATGCCGCTAAAAAGGGAACTTCCTTTGGTGCGCCAACAATCGCTGAGACGGAACTGGCAAAAAAAATTATCAAAACATTTAAATCGATCGAAAAGCTGCGACTGGTTAGCAGCGGCACCGAGGCGGTAATGACTGCTATCCGCCTGGCGCGAGGCTATACCGGCAAGGATTTAATTATAAAGATGGCCGGCTGCTATCACGGCCATAGTGACAGCCTGCTCGCAGCGGCAGGCTCCGGCCTCGCCGAACAGGCAATACCATCAAGCGCAGGCGTACCCGAGCCAATAGCAAAATTAACCATTGTCATACCCTACAACGACATCGAAGCAGTAAAAACCGCCTTAAAAAAATTCAATGGGCAGGTTGCAGCGGTACTCGTCGAGCCGGTAGCCGCGAATATGGGCGTCGTCCCACCGGTTGCCGGTTACCTTCAGGAACTACGAAACCTCTGCGATGAGAATAAAGCTCTGCTAATATTCGATGAGGTTATAACTGGTTTTCGGATAGCAGCCGGCGGAGCACAGCAGCTCTTCAACATAAAAGCTGATATAACCTGCCTGGGAAAAGTCATAGGAGCAGGATTGCCTCTGGCCGCCTTCGGAGCAAGAGCCAATATTATGGACATGCTCGCACCCATCGGAAAGGTCTATCAGGCAGGGACTTTGAGCGGAAATCCAATAGCAACAGCAGCAGCAAATGCTACGCTTGATTTGCTCATCCAAAATGACTGCTTCAAGAAGCTCAAAGCAACATCGGCATTACTCGAAAGCTCGCTTACACAGGCCGCAAAAGAAGCAAATATACCAATAACAATCAATCGCGTCGGTTCAATTATGAGCTGCTTTTTTACCGACAAACCCGTAAGAAATCTCGAAGATGTGCAGTCAACAAACATTGAGCAATTTAAAAAATTCTTTTCAAAGATGCTCCAGCAGGGCATTTACCTTGCGCCAAGTGCTTACGAAGCTATGTTTGTCTCACTTGCTCACACTACTGAAGACATCGAAAAAACTACGAAAGCTGCCCGAAGAGCCTTTCTGAGTGTAAAAAACGAACCATAATCTCTTGACAATATCAGGCTCTCTGTTAAAATATAATCAATCTTTTTATGAAGGAATATAACTTCATTAAGGAGGGAAAAAATGAGAAGATTGCGAAGAGCCCGACAGAAGTTTCTCAAAGAACAAACCAAAAAGCACAAAAACCTCAAGCAAAAGGCGCTCACAGCTGGCGCAGCAGCCGCAATCGCATTAGGCTCCGGAGCCGGTTTGCACAAAGCTATAGCTGCCACCCCACCCGACGCTCATCAGCTACCCGTCGCTCAGGATTACGACGCTGACCTGCTGTCTGACACTGAAGAGGCAGCAATAGGCTCTAATCCGGTCGACCCCTGCCAGTACAATTCCAGCGAGGTGGACGGCGCGGTGCTTGCCGAAATATGCAAAACCGCTATCGACCTGTTGCCTTGGGAAAACGAAGTAACCGACCCGAATCAGACTTACAAACAGTGGTGGCCACAGTTGGGGCTGCATACCTGTGATATATGCGGAGCAACGATGGCGATGGGACCAGGTGTTGTCGTGAATCCGAAGCTTGGAATCACAGTCAATTTCCCGTTTAACCTTACACTGCACTACCTCGAACACGGCTCTTTCAGCTATCTTGGCCAAGAGAGTGTCCCGGGAGACGTCGAGGGAAGGGTTGATGTGCCGTTGCTTCTCGAGGCTCTCGAGATTCCTTTCGCAGGCTCCGAGCACAGACTGCCGGTAGATAAAGACTCGGACAGCGACCTGCTTTCTGACACCGAGGAAACAGCAATCGGGTACAAACCATTCAACGGTGACCAGAACAAAAATACTATACAGGATGGAGCAGAGTTGGCGAATCGCTGTGGAACGATTATTGACAATCTCCCCTGGCGGGAAGAAGCATTGCCGGGCCAGACTTACAAATGGTGTGACTTCCAGCACGGCCTTGAGACCTGCGATATTTGCGGTGAAACCGTAAATATGGGACCAGCCGGAATCGTAAATCCAACCCTCGGAATTGAAGTCGATTGCCCCCTTATCGCTATCCACTATATGCAGCACGGTTCTTTCAGCTACGCAGGTGACGTACATAACGGCAGGTTAGATGTACCGTTACTGCTCCGCGCGCTCGAAATCCGATTCCCATACGAGCCTAACGACCATCAACTGCAACTCTACACGCCCGACAGTGACGGTGACCTTCTGGATGATAATGAGGAACTACAATCCGGCCTGAATATGTACGATGCAGACCAAGATGATAATATTACGCCGGACGGCATTGAGCTCGCCAAGCAATGTGTAAAGGTCATCGAGGAACTGCCCGTATGGGATGGCCAGGGTCAGGAACCGAACGAAATTTATGTAATCAGACTCGAATGTGACGGACTCGAGCAGTGCGACATTTGCGGCAAATGGATTCATATGTGCGGCGGGAAAATCGTCAACCCTAAACTTGGACTGCAATACCCCGACGCAAACGACCCGATGAGCACAGAATTTTTGCCTGACCTCGCATTGCATTATATGAGTCACGGCTCATTCAGCTTGGCTGGCAGTGAGCACACCGGCAGAGTGAATATTCCGCTGCTGCTGCAGGTTTTAAAAATGCCGCAACAATGCGGTCATTTAGGGACAATATATCTGCCCGGTGATTCTAACAAGGACTGCAAAGAGGATTTCTCAGACTTTGCCGACTTCGCAAACAAATGGCTCAAAAGCACTGACCCTGCTGAAGAGTAAAAACTGATGGAGACACTTTTGGTTATGCAGTTACAACCGAAAGTTAAAACAGCCATTGCAAAACTTAAAAACATCGATTTCGAACTTGCTTATCTGGCTCTGCTAACAACTAAGGGAATAAAACCATTAAGCAGATGGGAAAAACCTTTAGCCGACAAAAACCTGAAAATGCTGCAGCAGGTAGGCTTGCTCACTAAACGAATCAAACGAACAGTCAAAACAGGCAAGACTATAACAGAGACTATTTTCAGTAAATCAGCAGGCTACATAGAGCTTTACGAAAAGCGTTTCGACGGCAGGCCAGTCGACAAATCGGCCCAAACGATGCACTTTGAAGGATTCCTGTTTGGCTATCCGCCCTGCTGTGTGAACCAGTATATTCGAAAACCTTATACAAAAAACGACCTCGCTGCTGAAAAGCAAAAGATTCTCTTCCATTGGGCCTGTAAAAACTGCAAAATCACTCCTATCCTGCTGCCTATTTATGAAAATATCTACAAATCGCTCAATAATATATAGCGTCATTTCTGAATTTAGAAGTGATGTTCTCAAACAAAATCCTTGCACTTACACATACCACTGGAGATAATAACGGGCACCTTATATAAGTTTTTTTGCCGCTTTGAAATTAGATAAAAATAAAAACGACAAGTATATAAAAGACTAAAAAAACTATGGATTTCAGTTTCGAAGAAAGACCAGAATTTAAAGCAGGAGATTCAAAAATGAACCAGGAGCGGAATATACAAACTAACCTCATCGACACAACCGACTGCCTCGAAGCTGTCAGTGTCCTGAGAGGCTGGAAAAATTTCCTATTCGTAATTACCATCCTTTCCCTTTTACTCTTACAGGCTTCCTTTTGGCTGGTAACCACCGGCGCAGTTAAGGCCCCAAACGAAACACAGGACGAATCTCTTATCATAGTTGATGAAAAAGCCGAACAAACTATAAAAGCTGCAAAACAATCACCCGAAGAGCCCAACCAGCCGATATTGCTCACATCACCTCAAGCCAAACACACCCTGCCGCTTCCTAAAGACATAGAATTCGAGCATCTGGCCTGGATGATTAAATTCCTGAACTTTGTCCTCATTCTGGCAGCGATGCTTTACTGTCTTGCAACGCTGTTCATATTAAAAATTTCAATTGTAGGCAGACTCGGCGGAATCAAGCACATCTGCCGCGCATTGTTCCTGTCGCTCGTTTTTATCGTTTTGCTCGTCCCCTGGCAGAGGATTTTCGGCGGTGTAGTTGCCGGCGCCGTCTTCACGCCGGCCGAGCTTCTCAATTCCTGTCAGGCCACAAAACAAGGCGGAGTATTCGACCAGATACTGCACTACCTGCGCTTTAGCATATACTGGCTGATAGTCACTCTGCTTGTCATACTTGCCCAGATTAGAAGTGGCCGCTGGACCCGCGCTACGCTACGCAGGCTCGATGTGATATAAGAAGCTGCCGAAATCCCCTTCACGTTAGCCTTGAAATCAATTCGCTCTGAGAAGGATATAGCTTCAGCAACTGCTCCCTGTCCGCAGGCTCTAAATCTTCAAACTCAAAACCAGGGCAAACGGTTGTCCCCAACAGGGCGAATTCGCCGCCGGCTTTTAATAAACTGCCCATCCAGACCCCCTGCGGCACAACAACCTGCAATAACTGCCCATTTGCTATATCGCAGCCTAACGTTATGACTCTGCTGGAACCATCAGGAAAAAGCTGAAGCATTGTAACCTCATCGCCTAAATAAAAATGATATATCTCATCACTTTTCAGACGGTGCAGCTTTGAGACAGTATCGGCAGTCAGCAAATAAAGAATAGCCGTGCAGAGATTCCGCCGGCCTTTGAGTCCTTCAACGAGTGCTTCAGGGTTAATTTTCTCTTTCGACCTGTAAGTCTCTACATAGTATCCGCCCTCTTTCGGCAACGGCTTCATTCCAAATAAACGGATTATTTCATCTGCCCTTATCATTTATAGGACTATATCCTGATTTACTATATGATTAAATCAGCTTCCATTACCACCCTGCGAATCTTTTTTCACAAAAAACCATTGCCAAAGCAAATCTCGGCACCTCTAAACTTGCTCATTTTTAACGCACTAAAGCACCATTTTGCTTAAAAACAGCGTTTTCAGGCTCTTTTCAAAAACTTTCGGGTCGAAAGCACATTTATACCAAAAATTGTACGATTTCGGAAAAAAATCATTGTTAACAGCCACAAAGACGATTAATATAAGGAGTTTGGCTGCTAAGATACGTGTGAAAAGCCACCAGAACCGAACTAAGAAGGAAAGGTTTTACAATGTTAATAACAGGATTGGCGTACCGTGCGGGGTAGGCGATTAAACTGTCTGCCCGGCCGAACCGCCCGAAGAATCGGGACGGTGGCCTGGAAACAAAGGTTTCCGCTGCTATGGCAAGTAGCTAATGAGAATCGCTGCCGGGGTGCTGTTTTGCCAGGAATTGCAAAATGGTGCCCTCTGATGGAGGTGCTTGATGTAGTGTAAGGATAAATTACAAACTCGCTGTCAACTTGCCGCTAAAGTGGAAACTGTTTAAGTTTCCACTTTTTTGTTTAACTTAAGGACGACAAAAAAATATGAATCCGGAACTCATAAGAATAGTCGACAATATCGCTCGTGACAGAAAAATAGACAAAGAATCGATTTTCACAGACCTCGAGGAGGCGATGGTCTCCGCAGCAAGAAAGCACTTCGGCGAGCCCGACAGCGATATAGACGTTCACATCGACCGCGAATCAGGCGATATTACTGCTTACAAAAACGGAAAGCAGATAGATATTAAACAGCTCGGGCGAATACCGGCACAAGCCGCAAAGCAAATTATGATACAAAAAATCAGAGCCGATGAAAGAGACAGCATCTATGCCGAGTTCGTTCAGAGGAAAAATGAAATCATAAGTGGAACTGTCGTCCGCTACGAAAGCGGCACGCTTATTGTCAGCCTGAATCATCGCACAGAAGGCTTTTTGCCAAAAACCGAGCAGATAGCCGGCCAGACTCATAGGCCGGGTGAAAGAATACAGTGCCTGATACTCGACGTCAAAGAAGTCTCCAACCAGGTAAAAATCATCCTTTCCAGAACCCATCCTGAATTCATCAGAAGACTCTTTGAGCTTGAGGT
Organism: uncultured Pirellulales bacterium; assembly: GCA_964493425.1. GTDB lineage: Bacteria > Planctomycetota > Phycisphaerae > Sedimentisphaerales > Anaerobacaceae > CAYLMG01. The sequence goes on along the minus strand of CAZBMW010000007.1, from coordinate 71,581 downwards.
GCCCGAGATTGTCGAAAATATCATCGAAATCCGGGCCCTAGCACGCGAAGCCGGCTACCGAACAAAGGTCGCAGTTGCTTCAAATGACGACAGAGTTGACCCCGTCGGTGCCTGCGTCGGAGTTCGGGGCAGCAGAATCAAAAATATAGTCGACGAGCTCGGGGGCGAAAAAATAGACATCGTCCGCTGGAGCGACTCGTCACAGGTCCTTATAACAAATGGACTTATGCCGGCAAGAGTCAGCGAAATTGCCCTGTGTTTTGAACTGGGCAGAGCAACCGTGGTAGTGGATAACGACCAACTAAGCCTTGCCATCGGAAAGCATGGCCAGAACGTCCGCCTGGCAGCAAGACTGACAGGATGGGATATCGATATACTGACACCCGAAGAATATAACCAGAGTATCGAACAATTGACTGAATGTGTAAAAAACGTAAAAAACGCCGATGATATGATAATTGATAAGCTTATTGCCCTCGGAATAATATCCGTTCCTGACCTTGAGGATGTCGGAACCGAGCCGTTGGTTAAAGAGCTTAATATCGAAGCGACTCTTGCTGAACAGCTTGTCGGCTCAGCAGCCGAGCATGCCAAGCAACTGGCGGCAGAATCAAGGCAAAACAAAGCCGAAAACCTGCTAAAACAACAGGCGGAGTCAGCAGAAAATAAAAAGTAATCTCGCGGAACTAAAAATAAAGGAGTCTTTCTGGCTACTACAAGAGTTTACATTTTGGCAAAAGAGCTTGGCGTAAAAAGCACGGCAATCGTCAAAAAATGCCAAGACGAAGGCCTCGACGTCAAGAACCATATGTCAACAATCTCAGCCGGACTTGCAGCCACTATACGTGAATGGTTCAGCGAGGGCGAACACATTACGTCAGTCGAAACTGCTGAAAGGGTAAACCTAAAGAAGGTACGAATCAAAAAGAAAAAGAAGAAAAAACCAGCCGCAAAAAAGAAGGCAAAAGCCAAAAAGCCCAAACCAAAGAAAAAACCAACGGACAAAACCGCTAAGGCGGCTGCAATAATCGAAGAAAAACCGACAAAACCAAAAGAAAAAACAATTACGAAACTCAAAAAACCACCGAAACCTAAACCTGTCAAACCCGCAGGCCCAAAACTTAAAAAACCCAAGCCGGCAATACTGGCCGGCCCCACGGTTATACGTGTCGAACAGGCAGAGTCTCTGGTCACCCCAAAGCCCAAACCACGCATCAAATACGATAAGCCGGTAACCGAACCGCTTATAGCAGATGAATATAAAGATGAGCGATTTGGGCTTGGTCAAAGGCCAAGAGAGGCAAGAAAATACCCGCACCGAAGAAAAGACAGAACACAAAGACGCGGCAGAGATGATTCTTATCAGGAAGAGTCAAAAAAGCTCAAATATCTAACAATCCGGCGACAAAGGGACATTGAAGAAAGACGCGCAAGACTTGACGCCGCAGGCGGTGAAAGATTACGCCTTAGACCTGTAAGGAAAATCGAAACCAGAGCCCAGCTACAGGCTCCTGCTGTAGTAAGACCTACAAAAGCTATCGTAAGTGAACCTGTCTCAATCAAGGACCTATCCGCAGCTATCGGCATCAAATCTACTGACATCATAAGCAAGTTGATAGAACAGGGAATAATGGCAACTGCCAATGAGGTATTAAGCAACGAGGTTGCAGAATTGGTGGCTATGGATTTCGGATGCGAACTGACGATTGAATATAAAGGCACCATTGAAGAACAAATCGCACAGCAGTTCGAACAGTACGAGCGAAAAAGTCTTGAACCACGACCCGTTGTGGCGACTATGCTCGGCCACGTAGACCACGGCAAGACAAGCCTTCTCGATAAAATACGGTCAACAACGATAACAGCCAGCGAGGCCGGAGGAATCACTCAGCATATCGGAGCATACCAGGTCGACATCGGCAACAGTAAAGTAACTTTTCTCGATACCCCGGGACACGAGGCCTTTACCGAGATGCGCGCAAGAGGCGCCAATATGACCGACGTCGTAGTCCTCGTTATCGCTGCCGACGATGGTGTAATGCCCCAAACAATTGAGGCAATCGCACACAGCAAGGCGGCTAACGTACCGGTTATAGTAGCCCTAAATAAAATAGACCTGCCCGGCGTAGACACAAACCGCATCTACGCCCAGTTGGCTGAGTACGACCTCACGCCTGTAGAATGGGGCGGCGAAACTGACATCGTAAAAACAAGCGCCATCACAGGACAGGGAATCAACGATTTGCTCGAGCATATCGATTATATACGCCAGGTACTCGACCTCAAGGCCGACGACACAATACCCGCAACCGGATGGGTCGTCGAGGCGAAAATGTCACCTACACGAGGCGCTGTAGCCACGCTGCTGCTAAAAGAAGGTCAGCTCAGCAAAGGCAGCGTCGTCCTCGCAGGCGCCACCTACGGAAAAGTCAAAAACATAAAAGATAGCTTCGGCAAAAACATTAAAACGGCAATACCCTCAATGCCGGTCGAGATAACAGGGCTCAACGGCGTGCCGCAGGCAGGCAACAAATTTTATTGCCTTGGCAACGACCTGGTAAAAGCCAAGACTGCAGCCGACGAAAACCAAAGCCGCTCAAGAATGAATATGCTCACAAGAAGAACACAGATAACTCTCGACAACCTGTTCAGCCAGATTGAAGCCGGAAACGTCAAGGAGCTCAACATTATCATTCGCGCCGATGTCCAGGGTTCGGTCAATGTCCTGATAAAATACCTCACGGAATTAAGTACAGAGGAAGTAAAAATAAAAATCATCCACGCCTCTCCAGGGGGTATAACTGAAGGCGATGTCGTTCTCGCAGAAGCCTCAAACGCCATTATAATAGGATTCAACGTCACCGCTGACGAGAGGGTCAAAAAAATCGCTGACGAAAAAGGCGTCGAAATCAGATTCTATAATATAATCTACAGGATAACTGAAGACCTCAAAAAATCAATGGAAGGTATGTTAGAACCCGACCAAAAAGAAAAAACAATCGGCAGAGCTACCATAAGAGAAACCTTCAGAGTCTCAAGGCTTGGAACAATTGCCGGCTGTCACGTCAATGACGGCTTCGTCAGAAAAAATGCAAAAATAAGACTCATAAGAAACAACGTCATAACAAGAGACGAACTGACCATTGAATCGCTCAAACACTTCAAAGATGACGTCAGGGAAGTAAAGGCCGGTATGGATTGCGGAATAAAAATTGCAAAATTCGACGACGTCAAAGTTGATGACGTGCTCGAGTTCTACGAAATCGTAGAAGTGGCAAGAACGCTTTGAGAGGTTAATCTATAATCAGAAAAGATGGTGCAGGGCAAAGACTATTATGCCGACACGAAGACAAGAAAAGGTCTCTCGAGTGGTCAAAGAGGTGGTCAGCGACGTTATCTCTAATCACCTTGGCGACCCGCGCATCGTCGGATTTGTAAGCATCACGAGGGTAGAGATGACAGCAGACCTGAAATCTGCCAATGTATACTTAAGCATCTTCGGCGGCGATGTGGCTGAACAAAACAAAACCTTTGCCGCAATAGAGCACGCAAAATTCAAAATACAGTCGCTGCTTGCTGACAATATGAAAAGTAAGTTTTGCCCCGTCCTGCACTTCTTCAAGGACGATAAATTCAAGAAAACACTCGAAACTATGAGACTCATCGATGAAGCCGCAAGTGAGCTGGAGAAAAAAGAACAATAAAAACCGTATGTTAAAAAAAGCTGCTGATGAAAAACTGTTAAATGCGATATGCTGCCGGGAGCAAGGATGAAAAACAGCAAAGAATACTCCAAAAAAATACAGAAACTGTTTCGGTCACTGAAAAGAAAATATCCAAAACAAGAAAAAACTGCCTATGACGAACCGGCAGAAGCACTTGTTTATGCAATCATAAGCGAAAAAATCACACACAAGCAGGCTCAAACAGCCACCAAAAAATTCAACGAGTACTTCGTCGACCTGAACGACCTGAGAGTTTCAAGGCCGGAGGAAATTATAGAAATGCTGGGTGAAGATAATCCGACCACAAGGGAGATTTCCCTGAGGCTGAAGACCGCCCTCAGAGCCATTTTTGAAAAATATAATACCGTCAGCCTGCACGACCTTAAGAAAATCGGTAAACGGCCAGCCAAAGAAGCGCTCAGCCAGATAAGCGGCGCCAGCCCTTTCATAGTCGATTTCTGCATGCTTACTGCCTTGGGCGGACACGCCATACCACTGACAGAAAAAATGATAGAACTGCTCAGAAACGAACAGCTTGTCCATCCCCAGGCCGACCACCAGCAAATAGAAGGCTTTCTTTCCAGACAAATCGCCGCCAAAAACGGCTACTATTTCTACACTCTGCTGCGACAGGAAAGTGAATCCGACAAAAAGAAAGAAAAAACAAAAAAAAGAACTAAAAAAAGAAAAAAGAAAAAAACAAAATCAAAGAAAACAACTAAAAGAAAATAAAAACCTCCGCTGCTTATAATAAACGGTTTAACTTAAAAAAAGTTCGATAAATAATAGGGTAAAATCAAATGTCAGAAAAGATACTAAAACTTGGCATTCCGGCGGGCAGCCTGCAAAAAGCGACCATCCAGCTTTTCAACCGCGCAGGTTTCAACATTTCGGACACCGAGCGAAGCTATATGCCGAGCATTAATGATGAGCAAATCCGTCCGGTCTGCCTGCGGGCACAGGAGATAAGCAGATACGTCGAAGACGGTGCCCTCGACGCCGCAATCACAGGACACGACTGGATAATGGAAAACGGCTCAGATATAATCGAAGTCGCAGAACTGCCCTACAGTAAATCGACAAGCAAGCCCGCAAGATGGGTCCTGGCCGTCCCAAATGAATCAAAAATAAAAAAGCCCGAACAACTTGAGGGAAAAATAATTGCAACTGAGCTGGTCAATGTCACCAAAAAATATTTCGCCGATAAAAATATTAATGTTAAGGTAGAGTTCAGCTGGGGGGCAACAGAAATAAAAGCACGCCTTGTCGATGCCATCGTTGAACTTACTGAAACAGGCTCATCACTTCGAGCAAACAACCTTAAGGTAATCGACACCATCATAACCTCAACGACAAGACTTATCGCAAATAAACAAGCCTGGTCGGACAAGTTCAAACGAGAAAAAATAGAAAACATCGCAATCCTGCTGAAAGCTGCCATCGACGCTCGCTCCAAAGTCGGCCTGAAAATGAACGTCAAAAAAAATGACCTGCAATCAGTAGTAAAAATCCTGCCTGCGGAAAAAAGCCCTACCGTATCGAGCCTGGCCGACTCGGATTACGTAGCCGTCGAAGTGATTATTGATGAACAGCTTGAACGCTCGCTTGTGCCCGCTCTGAAACGCGCAGGCGCGTCCGGCATCATCACATATCCGCTAAACAAAGTAATTCATTGAATCGAAACAGGCGCCGTTGCTGCCAATCCAAAAACCAGCTTATTTATTCTTGGGGAGCAGCAACTTCTTTTGCCTCAAAGAAAAAGCCGTCCGGCCTGCTGACACCGTAAAAAGCAGATAGGCTGAAATACTTGCGAACAACATCAAACTGAGGTAAAAGTCCGAAATCAACAAGTTCGCTTTGCTTCACAAACGGGCGAGGAATTAAACCACGGTCCACTCCAAGTCCTACCGAAACTTCCGGCCGACCGCCTCCGGATTTGCTTTTCTCTTCAGCCATCTTTTTAAGTCCCTGCCAGAGTATTTCAGCAGAGGTAACTCCATCTTCGAGAGCAGCCAGCCCAACAACAGATGGCACTGCCGATTTTGCTACATTAAACCAGTTCGACGATACAACAGACTCCGCAGAGTTGTCCTCTAACGTACGTATAGCCTGCTCAGCAGCATCAACGGTGCCAAAAACCAAATGTGTCTCGGTTATGGTAAATGCGAACGCAGGTGCGCGGCTGGCAGGCTGGATTGATGCCTCCTGCATCGGTACCTTTTCACCGGCAGAAGAACCAAGTCTAAAAAGCGACGGAAAATCAACTGTATAAATTATATGGCCCAGAAGTTCACGTCTGGCATCGGGCTTGTTCGGTGCGATAAGCTTGCTATGGAGTGTTGAAAGGGACTTTTCAAGGGCACGAGGATTAGTCGTAGCCACCGCAAACAGCCACCTTGGTTCGCCGGTCTTATCCGTGATAGGCCTGTCGATATCCTCGGTAAACAAAATCTGAGAGCCAAGATGCTCCAAAATATCACGCTTAAGTTCTATGCCGGGCTGACCATCATCACTCGCAGGCAAAAGCGGCATATAAAACACCGCCGCAGTCTGAGGTGAAAAACTGCTGACTATCTTAACAAGCTCATCATAAGCAGATTGTATATCTAAGTTAACAAATAAAGCTGAATAACTCGAAAAGGAAATAAATTGAGGAACCCTGACAGAAGCAGATTCAAGCTCAAGCATCCTGCAAACGCCTTTTTTATCACCATCTATCTTAAGAAAAAACTTGCCGCAGGAAAAACCGCCCACCAGCCTCGCAACTCCGAAAGAACAGCAAAAAGTCTTTACGTTATCCAAGCCAAGTCTCTTTACAACGTCTTTTGTCTGACCGGTTTCGTCGTCGGCAGTTTCCATATCAACAATCTTTTTTATATTCAAAAACAAACCAACATCCCGGTAAGGCCCGGTAGCCGCAAGGGAAGATACATAATCAGAATCATCCGCAAGGGTTGGACTGTCAGCTCCCTTAATCTGGGCAACAACAAATTTAATAACATCTGCACCTGCAAAAGAAGCTATTAAACAATCATCGATAAAACAATAACAAAACTCCACCGAATCCTCATCGACTAAAGTATCAATCGAAACGCCCCGATATTCCTCACTGCCTTTGAAGGCTCCGCCAATCTCAGTATTCTTCTCGACGAGCTTTTTCATCATAGCCTTGACCTTCTCAACATTCTCGCCCCAACTACTGATACATAGAATCGGAGCTTCCTTGTTGTTTATAGTCTGCTCGTTAACAATTAACGCAACAGCCAATCCGCCATCAGGCAAAATGCCCTCCTCATAAAATGCCTTATAGATATTGTTATCATCCAGCTTTTCAACACCCTCATTAAGCCTGACCTTGACGTTCTCAACAAAAGCTGCCATCGCAGGCTCATTATAAAGCTTATATAAAGATGTCTTCTCAAACTGCGCCTTTAGCTGCCCAAAATCTTCGATCTCAACAAGCAAAATAGTTTCAGGAGGCAGAGTTTCAGAGATCTTCTCAGGACTCGCAGCCTGAACCAAAGAAAAACAGTAAAAAAAGACTAACAAAAAACAATAAATTCCTGCTTTACTTACATTTTTCATTTTTCCACAACCTTTTACAAAACACAAAAAAAGAGATGTGCAGCCTTTATCACTATTCGCCGCAATTATCTTATCGGTTTACTACTTGTCGCCTTTTAGAAATTTCGGTTTTTCTTTGTTTCGCCTCCCGTCCGGCTGAAGATACCTATATCCGGTATTCGGGCTGTCCTTATCGTACGCAAAGGCCTCCCTGTTATCGATAAAGTGTTTTACATAATTAACAGGAATTGCAAAACCAAGCCCGCCAAGAAAAATATAACCCATATTTGTCACGCCGACAACCTCGCCAGCCAGATTGAACAGCGGCCCGCCGGAGTTGCCCGGATTGATATCGGCATTGGTCTGAATATACAAAAGACCTTCAAAGGGCCTGTTCTTCGTGCTTATCACGCCATTAGTCACTGTCCGCTCCAGACCAAGCGGGTTGCCGACAGCAAAAACCTCCTCTCCAACCTTAATCTTCTCACTGTCACCAAACGGCACGTAAGTTAGCTCCAATCCCTCGAGCTCTTCAACCTTCAACAACGCCAGGTCCACAAAAGGATTGATAGCCTCAATCTTAACCTTCTTGAATTTCTTTTTCTCAAAGCCGTCCTTGGCCTTGACAAAAACGGTAACCTCAATCCTCGTCTCTTTTTCTATGACATGATAATTGGTTATAAGATAACCATCCTTATTGATAAAAAAACCGGAGCCCAGCCCCGCAGGCGTCGAAACCTTTACAACCGCTTCTGAAACCATCTCAACGCACTTTTCAATAGAAGTTTTCTGCCTGGTAGTGACGGTATAAAGCTGCTCTGCAGACTTCTGCTCATCAGCATCCGTTCTGTTCGGCTCCTCCAGCAGATACGTGTTAGTGTATTCGTACTCAAGGATTTTGCTTTTGGGTATTATCAGAATTTCAACACCCACGTCCATTATCAGCTCCGACTGCTTTTCAGCCAGAATATCACCTGTCAGAAGCTGGCCTTTCTTCAGCACAACCTTATCGGCAAACGTCGCTATCGCTGGAAAAACAACCATAAAAACACAAAAAAACACGGACAATTTCTTCGTATAGCAGGATTTCATAATTAACTCTCCTGAATTGTGTTAGCAAACAACACGATTTATGCACCTTTGCTGTACGCCCATTATTTTAATAATGTCCTGCTCCAAATGCAACTGCAAAAAAGCCTTCGCCACGACCAAAAAACACGAATAACCTAAAAAATAAACTTATAAAAATAAACTATTGACAAAATGCCACCGATATTGTTTAATAGTCAAAGCTGACGTGTGTAAACACACGCAAGCAAACCTGAGACATCCCTGAGGGGATGGTTTTGGGCTTATAGCAGGGTTTATATCCTCGTAAAGACTGGTTGCTTCGGTGGCAAAAGCAATTGGCTTTACGAAGCTACCCGGCTAAGCTATAATTTGCCCCGCTGGAAATTTGGCCTTGCGGGGTTAACCAGAATAACTTTTAACGTTTATCAGGAAAGGTGCAAAAAAGATGAGTGGCAAATCTCGCAAAGCGGCTGAGTCAGCCGAAAAATCCTCACTCAAACCCGGCTCACAGATCATCGTCGACACCCTAATTGAGATGGGCGTCGACAAAATGTTCGGCTATCTCGGCGGCGTGGTCCTGCCGTTTTTTGACAAACTATATGATGCCCCCATCAAGGTTGTCATACCTCGTCACGAACAGGGCGGCTGTCATATGGCCGACGGCTATGCCCGCGCCAGCGGCAGAGTCGGCGTCGTCGCTGCAACCAGCGGTCCTGGCGCCTGCAACCTTGTTACCGGCCTGGCAACCGCAATGATGGACTCGATTCCTATCGTTGCGCTCACCGGACAGGTCCGAACCAACCTCATAGGCAACGACGCCTTCCAAGAAGCCGACACTACGGGTATTACTAGGCCGGTTACAAAATACAACTGCATCGTCAAAGACGTCAAAGACCTGGCAAGAACAATAAAAGAAGCATTTTATATAGCATCGACCAGCCGGCCCGGTCCGGTACTAATCGATATTCCCGTCGACGTCGAACTCACAGAGTACAAACCCGACGATGGTGAAAAACTCAAGCTGCCCGGATACAAGGTAAGAACTAAAGGCCACATCGGACAGATAACAGCCGCTGCAAAGGCTATAAACGAATCGCAAAAACCCGTACTCTACGTCGGCGGTGGCGTTGTCAGCGCAAACGCATCCGATGAGCTTAGGCAATTGGCCCAAAAAGCAAATCTGCCCGTAACGATGACGCTTATGGGGCTGGGAAGCTACGACCAGAAAAAACCAGAATCACTGGATATGCTCGGAATGCACGGTACTGCATACGCCAACTACGCCGTCCAAGAATGCGACCTGCTGATTGCAATCGGCGCACGCTTCGATGACAGAGTTACCGGCAATGTAAAAACATTTGCACCGAACGCTAAAATTATTCATATAGACATCGACCCTTCCAGCATCTCGAAGAATGTTCATGTGGATATCCCCGTTGTCGGCGACGCAAAATTCATCCTTAAAGAGTTGATAGAGAAAATTGAACACCGGCCGAGAAAAGAGTGGCTTAAAAAAATCGCAGACTGGAAGAACAAATACCCGCTCCGTTACGACAACAACTCTACAAAGATTAAACCGCAATACGTCATTGAAGAGATTTATAATCAGACTAAAGGCACTGCCATAATTACAACCGGAGTCGGACAAAACCAGATGTGGGCAGCTCAATTTTACAAGTTCAGCCGGCCGAGACAGTTTATAAGTTCCGGCGGCCTGGGAACTATGGGCTACGGCCTGCCAGCAGCTATCGGCGCTCAGGTCGCCAAACCCGACCAGACAGTCATCGATATAGACGGCGACCACAGCTTTAATATGACGATGACAGAACTAGCAACTGCTGTCGAGCATAATTTGCCCATAAAAGTCTGTATCATAAACAATGGTTTCATGGGAATGGTCAGGCAGTGGCAGCAGCTCTTCTACAACAGACGCTATTCCTGCAACCGCCTTGCCAATCCCGACTACGCAACCGTAGCAAAGGCACTTGGTGCAGAGGGAATAACAGTCGATAAAAAAACCGATGTCCCAAAGGCCGTAAAGAAAATGCTCAGTATCAAGAAAAAGCCCTGTGTAGTCGACTTCAGGGTCGAAGGTGAAGAAAACGTCTGGCCGATGGTACCCGCCGGCAAAAGCCTCAGCGAAATGGACGGCCTGCAGATACTCGAAAGACTGGTCTGAAAATTAAATCTGTAAATGCTGAAAAATATCAATAGCAGGAAATAATTATGAAACACATAATAAGCGCACTGGTCGAAAATAAGCCCGGCGTTCTTGCTCACGTCGCCGGTATGTTTGCTGCAAGAGCTTTTAACATAGATTCGCTCGTCGTCGGAAGAACAGAAGAGCCAGACCTTTCACGTATGACAATCGTTGTTGTCGGCGACGACAGAGTAGTAGAGCAGGTAAGAAAGCAGCTTGAAAAAGTCGTTCCCGTCGTAAAGGTCCAGGATTTTGTCGGCCAGCCTCTCATTGTACGCGACCTGATGCTCATAGCCATTTCAGCGCCGCCAGCAAAAAGACCCGAAATCCTCGCTCTGATAGAGATGTTCAGAGGAAAAGTAGTCGATATCGGCCAGAAATTCCTTATGATAGAAATAAGCGGGCCCGAAGAAAAAATCGAGGCCTTTATCGACGTCTGCAGGCCGTACGGCATTAAAAGCGTCGCCAGAACGGGGACTATCGCTATGCCCAGACAGGAAAAAAGAGGACCATAAGCATTCCAACACCGATGCCGGTACAAATACAGACAACATTTGTAAATTTCTTGCTTAACAAAACATCCCAAATATAATAATAACTATTGAGTATCTGCTGTAAGAGAGCAGGCCAGCGGCTTAATATCTAATAATAAAGGGGATTTTGAATTATGGCACTGACTATTTATTACGAGAAAGACGCTTCTCTCGACGCACTGAAGAACAAAAAGGTAGCAGTCATCGGCTACGGAAGCCAGGGACACGCACACAGCCTGAACCTGCGGGACAACGGTATCGAAGTTGCCGTCGCCGAACTGAAAGACACCGACAATTATAAGCTCGCCATCAAGCACGGTTTTCAGCCCGGCGATATTAAAACCGCTATGGATAATGCATCACTTATCATAGTTACCATCCCGGACGAAGTACAGGCCGACGTCTATGCAAAGCTTATCGCTCCGAATCTAAAAGCAGGCCAGACCCTCGGCTTCTGCCACGGCTTCAATATTCATTTCAAGTATATTGTCCCGCCTGCCGATGTTAATATAGTGATGATTGCACCAAAAGGCCCGGGACATCTGGTTCGAAGTGAGTTCGAAAAGGGCGGCGGCGTGCCCTGCCTCGTGGCTGTCCAGCAGGATAAAACAGCAGATGCACTAAAAACCGCCCTCGCCTGGGGAAATGGTATCGGCGGAGCACGGGCCGGAATCATAAAAACAACTTTCAAGGAAGAAACTGAAACCGACCTGTTCGGCGAACAGTGCGTCCTTTGCGGCGGGCTTACTTCGCTTATAAAAGCCGGTTTTGAAACACTCGTAGAGGCCGGATACCAGCCTGAACTGGCATACTTCGAGTGCATGCATGAGGTGAAGCTGATAGTCGACCTTATGTATCAGGGCGGTATGAGCTATATGAGATACAGCGTATCGAACACCGCTGAATACGGAGACCTGACAAGAGGCCCGAGAATAATCGATGAGCGAACAAGAACCGAAATGAAAAAGATTCTCTCTGAAATCACCTCAGGCAGTTTCGCAAAAGAATGGGTAGCTGAATATAAAGGAGGCCTGAAAAAGTTTAACCAGCTCTACAAAAAAGACCACGACTGCCTGCTTGAAACAGTCGGCAGAAAATTGCGTAATATGATGAATTGGATTGATTCAAAAGAAATCTAAATTTAGAGAGCCAAATAATGCAAAACAAAACCACTAAACAAAAAACCCGGATTATCAAAAAACACCTCCTCGCATCGGCCCTCACCCTGATAGCCCTGAACCTTATCGGCTGCGGCAACCCTGCCGACCTCATCGGCTTTGTAAAAAAAGATACTGCCCCGACTAATGCGGACATCATTAGCGGATACTACGGCACTGGCCTGCGGCTTAGTAACGCCGCGGACGTCCTCGATGAGATGTATATGCCTGAATATGAACTGCTCAGCCAGAGCAAAACCGTAATCGCAGTTACAGGACAAAAGAAAAAAGACTACAAAAAATGGTTGAAAATGGCAGCCTTCGATGAGAACGAGCCGATGGCTCAACGCAAATACCTGCTCATTGAAGATGAAAAGCCAAAAACACTCTTCGCAGAGCCGAGGGCAAATGCATTCTTCGAATGCTCTATGGTCATCGATAAAGAGATGCTTAGCAAACCCTACAGTAATCCGAGCGCAAGGCTTCTCGAAATATTAAAAAAAGTACAGGAAAACACACAAGAAGATTTAGCCCAGGTCATCGAAGACAATCAAATTATTCAGGTATGCGGCGGAATGGCCAATCAGGCACTCGCTGGTGCTATAACTAAACTACAAAGCTCGCCCGCTGAGGTCGCAAAAATAAACACGGTCTCTGGCGTCAAATTCAGCCACCTCAGCCTCGATGAAGGCGTAATACAGATGGGAGTCGAATACGATATAGTCACCGTCAAAATCAAGCTAGGCTCTTACATTAAAAAATGGAAAGTCGATTTCGAGAAAGATATCGAAGAAGTCGAGGTGGATGTCTGGTAAATAGCCTTTGTTCTCAGCTTTGTTAAATTGAAAACCGCCGGCAACTTAGTTAACCGGCGGTTTTTTTCAAAAAGATTCAGTGGGTCTGTAAGCCGAGTTCTGTATCCCTGCACCTATTTTGAAAAACAAGCCAAAATAAAAGTTACACATAGATACAGCTCAACACCTTTACCAAAAACTTTCTGCTTATTCTTCAAAATAGGTACGGGATAGCGGCCATTTAACTTGGCCGACCGTTACCGGCCGGCTCTGTCGATTTCTCGACAAGCAACCTACCCGCTGATATTACCCGGGCCGGATAACGGAATCCTAATAAAAGAAATCCGTTCAGCATATTTGGTCTTGCAGGCGGTGGGGTTTGCCCTGCCGACGCCGTCACCGGCGACGCGGTGCGCTCTTACCGCACCTTTTCACCTTCACCTGTGCCCCGAAAGGCCATCGGCTGTGTATTTTCTGCGGCACTTTCCCGCGGATCGCTCCGGGTGGCTGTTAGCCACCACCGTGCCCTGTCCTGCTCGGACTTTCCTCCCCTGCCGTTTTGCTTCGCAAATCGAAGCAGCAGGGGCGACCGCCCGACCCACTCAATCAATTATCATAGAGCTACACAGTATTATACGATAATCACAAGGAAATGTCGAAAAAAATCTACCGCACTCCGCTCCTGAAAACCATCATCCTTATTATACAGCCGTAAGCTCAGCTATACTCACGTTACAACTGCGCCGCTGACGAACCTGCTCAACAAATGCTTCCAGCCTCGTAGTCAGGGTCGAATCCTCCTGGCCGTCGAAGCTCAGATTCAATATCGGCATATCATCACAATCGGCACTGACACGTCTGGTCTGCGTGCTCACTATCGTCGACGGCATACACGTAAACGGCATAACGTTAACAACACCGCCGACGCCCTGATGATAATACTCAACTGTTTTGCCCACGCTCAGTATCGCCTCGCCCTCAAACGTATTATGGATATATGGGCTGGCCATCTGGAGGGTCTTCTCAACCGGTTCCTCCGCCAGCGGGCCGAATTTCTTCTCTAAAGGCTTGGCAAGCGACTTCTCCAATTTCATCTGTAAAAAGTTCTGAATAACATTGGTAAGCAAATTCTTCCATTGTCCCCTGCGCCTCGCCATCCGGGCACGAGTAAAATTCGTATAATAAATCCACTCCGCAAGCGGAGCCAAATCACAGACCGCTCCAAGCGCCTCAAGCCTGCTTATCACATTATCATTAGCAAATGGATGACTGCGAACATAAATCTCGCCTACTATCCCGATTCGCGGCTTCACTGCCGTACGGTCAAAATCAAGTGCCGAAAAATCTTGTGCAAAAACCTCCATAACGGCACGCAGCTCACTCAGACTGCTTCGCCGCTCCACAGCTTGTTCCCATCGCCTTATACAATCCCGATGAAGTCGTTCAGCCCCCTTCGAATCAACTGCAAAAGGACGCAATCGTAAAATCACTTTTCTTAGCAAATCAAGACCAACAACTGCAAGCCACAAATCCTTACTGAATTTTGTTGTGCTCTTAACCCCTGCAATCCTTGTAAATTCAGAATAAAAGCTGCTGTCCTGATTAGGCGCAATAACAGCCGCGTCCAAACAATCAATATATCTCAAGACCTGCCTGTGCAGACAGTTATACATCCCGAACCTGCAGGGCCCGCCAGCCGTTGGCATAAAGAAACCCGCCTTACTCGGCTCAAATCCTTCCGATTTTACCACCTTAAGCATATCACCGGTGGTAATCGCGCACGGCAGACACTCCTTGCCCGAAGTATAGCTTCGCCCATCAATCAAAGCCACCTCATCGGCCAGCGGCATAACTTCTGCCAGCTGACCATACGCCCTCAAAGCCGCTGCAAGACCGTAAGAGCTGTCTCCCATATATGGAATGTACCACTTCCTTCCTGCCTCCATACCAGAGCCTCTCTTATGTACCAAATCACGTCCACGCTTTACCCTCTCAGGCTCATAGTGCTTTAAGCTCTCTAAATATGCTTCAAGACGCGTAATCACTCCAGCATCCGCAGAGTGTTCATCAATTTCAAGCTGCAGACCCGGCTTTGGCAGCATTATGTCCCTGAAAAACGTCATCAAAAATGAATCCGGCCCGCAGCT
Source organism: uncultured Pirellulales bacterium (assembly GCA_964493425.1). Lineage (GTDB taxonomy): Bacteria > Planctomycetota > Phycisphaerae > Sedimentisphaerales > Anaerobacaceae > CAYLMG01. The sequence goes on along the minus strand of CAZBMW010000007.1, from coordinate 56,390 downwards.
GAAATTCGATAGATATATCGCAAACAGCCGCTCGTCACGCTTTATTATCTCCGCCGCCCGCAAAATCTTCTGACCATATACCCAGTAAACAGAACGGTGAAGATACTCATCACTGAGTTTAGCCTTTGACAAGTCGAGCATCTCCATCGGCATCAATTTCACGCCAAGCTCAGCCAGCTTTTTCGGCACCTCAAGATTCACACCGTTATCACAGCCGTTATATGGCCTTGAAACCAGAACAAAAAGTCTTTCGTCCGGCTTCAGGGCCTCCATAATCTCCGCCCCCTTGTCTCTAAGCGCCTGCTCAAAATTTGATTGAGCCTCAACCGCCTCATCAACAGCTCTTTTAACCGCCCGGCGCGACACACCAAGCTCGGCACTAAGCTGACCGAATGTTTTATAAAGAAGCTTATCTCCTTCACCCAACCTGAGCGGCACTGTCAATATCTTAGTCTTGCCGAGCCTGTCTGCAAAAGCCGTCTTTATCTGATAGCAAAGCGTCTGAACGTAGGGACATAACTGGTTATGCTTGTTCTCGGGAAAATTGGCCGTCATCGACACAATGCTTGGCAGAAAAATATAGTCAACTCCCTTCTCAACAAGCTCCAGTATGTGACCATACGCAACTTTGACGGGATAGCAAGTCTGAGCCGTAACGGTCTCAACGCCCTTGCGGATTATCCTCTTATTTGTCTTTCCGGAATGCACTGCCTCAAAACCAAGCGCCTTGAAAAATCTGCTGAACATAGGTAAAAGCTGCACACCTATCAACGCCAGCGGAATACCGACGGTCTTCTTATTGACCGGCAAAGACTGGCTCTCAAAGGACCTGCTGGATAACCCTGCATATTCGAACATCTTTTTCTCACGATACTCGAACGCACCCAAATCCACCGCAGACGCCTTTTTCTTCTTGATATTGTACCTGTCGCAACGGGAACCATAATATAAAGGCTCAGAGCCGGGCAGCTGCACCTTCTTAATTTCACAGTTGTTCGGACAGTGCTCGCAGTTAAAGGATTCAACGCTATACTCAATATGAACAATATTTTCAAAACCTCTGAACGTACTCTGCCTGCCGCCCTTGTTTTTCATACGCTCAGCCGCTATAGCTGCCGCACCTATTGCGCCTGTAACCTCGTGATGGTCTGGCACCATAATCGGTTTTCCGGTCACCTGCTCAAAAGCAGACCAAACCGCTTTATTAAATGCCGTACCACCCTGAAAACAGATATTTTCACCGACCCTGCGCCTGCCTACTACCCTGTTAAGATAATTAGCAACTATCGAATAGCTCAACCCCGCAACCAAATCCTCCGTACAGGCACCCTGCTGCTGGTAACTGAGTAAATCCGATTCCATAAAGACCGTGCAGCGCTCGCCGAGCTTTATAGGCCCATCGCTCGCAAATGCTTTTTCCGCAAACTCCTCCTTGATATTTATACCAAGCCGCTGTGCCTGCTCCTCAAGGAAAGAGCCCGTCCCTGCTGCACAGGCGTGGTTCATCTCGAAATCAACAACTACACCGTTCTCAAGAGAAATATACTTGCTGTCCTGGCCGCCAATCTCGAATATCGTATCAACCTTAGGATTCACTATCGCCGCCCCAGCCGCCTGCGCGGTAATCTCGTTGATAACCACATCAGCCCCAATAAAATCGCCCGTCAGGTACCTGCCGGAACCCGTTGTAGCCGCTCCAAGGATATTTACCTTACCAACAACTTTTTTGCCTACTATATCAAGACCCTGACGAACCGCCTCTAAAGGCTTGCCCGCGGTCATCAAGTACGCCTTGGCCAGTACCCTCTTTTTTTCATCTATGACCGCTACATTAGTGCTTATCGAGCCAACATCAACGCCAAGATATGCATCTATCGGCTCATTCGCTTCGTCAAGCAGATTCTCATAAACTCTGCTCTCCGGAGGCGGCAATTTCGGTTTCTGTAGTATCGGCCGGCGCGGAGCCTGTTTCAAAGCACTGCCGCGCTCTTTTAGGTAATCATCAATTACTGCGAGTTCGACCTTGCCGTCTCCTTCCGCCCTTTCACGGCCCTTCGCGACCAGAACGGCCCCTATAGCGCCCGTGAAAAAATGCTTCTCCGGCACGACAAGCTCACCCTGCTCAAGCTCAAAAACATTTTCAAACGCTCTGACAACACCGATATTAGCTGCAACGCCGCCGGTGAAAACTATCGGCTTTACAAAATCCCTGCCGCAGCCGAGATTACTTTTAAGATTCCTCGCCAGCGCAAGGCAAAGGCCGGCTACAATGTCACAGTTCGGCGTTGCCTGCTGCTGCAGGTGTATCATATCACTCTTAGCAAAAACAGAGCAACGACCGGCCATACGAGGAACTGTCCTGCTTTGCAACGCAAGCTCACCAAACTCACCCTCGATATCTATCCCAAGCCGCTGTGCCTGCTGGTCGAGAAATGAACCTGTCCCCGCAGCACATACCGTATTCAAAGCAAAATCACGAACCCTGCTCCTGCCTTCCTGCCTGCTGATGAAAATCAGCTTGCTGTCCTGGCCACCCATCTCAATTATAGTTGCCTGCTCAAAATCCTGATACAACCTGCCTATTGCCGCTGCCTGTGCAGGGACCTCGTTGACAAATGGTATTCCAGCTAAAGAAGCGAAAAATCTTCCCGCGGTACCCGTCGCTGCAAAAAGCTCAAGGTCAGATTCTCCTTTCCTCTCAAAAATAAGCGCCAATTGGTCTCGCACCGTTTCTATCGGCCGCCCCATTGTACGTCGATAATCGTCGAATACGACCTTACCTGCTTCATCGAGAATAACTACATCGCTGCTCGTTGAGCCGATGTCAATACCGACATAAAATTTTCCTCCGCTGCGCAGAGCCTCCGTGATTCTCTGCTCACCTCCTGCCGTCAAGAATCGGTGCGACTTCAACTTCTCATCCATAAAAGGCTCCCTGATACTCATAACCGAAAGAAATTAAACATTAAGTTTTTGGCGTACTTTTTCAAGTGCTGAGATAAGCTTTTTCTGCTCCGTTACGCCCAAACGCGACATAATCTCCCTCACCTGCTTGGCGTACAGCGGCTCAACCGTATTAAACAGCTTCCTGCCCCGGGTTGTCATCTTTATAATATTGCTTCGCCTGTCAGATGCTGCATCTGTGCGCATAACAAGCTTGGCCTTTTCCATCCTGTCTATAAGCGAGGTAATGTTAGCTCGATTGACGAGCATCATGTCGCTAAGCTGTGCCTGGCTCAGACCACCCTCGGGACCGGACTGGTACGCCAGAAGCATCATAACATTGAAATGCACGTCTGTTAGACCATACTGCCTGAAAAACTCCGTCGCCCTCTTCCTGAAGCAGGTTGCGGTGTAGTAAATATTAAGCAGCGCCTCGTGCTCCAATACCTTGATGCCTTTACGCAGGCCTAATTCCTGATTAAGAGTCATAATAAAACCTCTCATTAGACGCAAAAGGTTAATATGTAAACTATATATAAGCGAACCAACCTGTCAATCAATCTTTTCTGAGAATATAAATTTTTTTGCGCCTTAATTTGCCTCGTATGAATACTTGAGTAGCCTGTTAGAAAATCTGTTAAAACCCTCCTTGGTTTCTCTCAACTGATAACCATTCGTTTAATCCTGCTAAAACAAAAGAAAAATAATAAACCATATAACAGGAATTCCACATTACAAAAACGCTTAAAGGTCACATAAGTCAAACACATCAAACATCTTACGAGCAAATCTGGCTTATTTTAACAATCCCACAGATACATATGAAGACTACTGATATTATTTTGTTCCTTATAATTATTCTTATTACCTAGCCTAAATTCGCCCTTAAGACAGTCGTCCCGGCATTTCAAACCACAAACTTAAATATGTCATAAAGCTCTTCTTAGAATATGCAAAACTCCTGCTGTCCAAAGCATAGGTTTAGAAGCAAATAAGTAAGCTAAAAACGCAACTTTTTTGCGAAAAAGAGTTGTAGATTGCAAAATTCTTATGTAAACTACAATGTCTTTTTGGAGATATATTATGAAGCTAAATTTCAACAGAGCGGCGTTTGCCGAGGCTCTTGGCCTTTTAACTTCGGTTGTGCCAAGCCGCACGCCTAAACCTATACTGCGTTGTGTCTCGATAGCTGCTGATGAAAAAGAGGTCCACATACGAGCTACAGACCTTGAGATTGGTATAAACTATCTTGTTCCAGAGGTGCAGGTTGAGGAAAGTGGAGAAATAGTCGTGCCAGCCGACAAGCTGGCATCTGTCGTGAGAGAAAGCAGTGATGAAGTTTTAGCTATTGAGGCCAAAGAAGGGATATGCAAGATAACTGGCTCTGACAGCCATTTTACTATCTATGGCCAGGACGCCGCTCAATACCCAAAGGTCCCGGATTTCGATGGTGAGCCTGATATTGAAGTAGGTCTGCAAAACATTCAAACTGTAATAGAGCATTGCCTTTTCGCAACCGCTAAGGAGAGCACGCGTTATGCATTAAATGGCGTTCTCTGGGAGGTAAAAGGCAAAAAAATGTCGTTGGTCGCGACAGACGGCCGGAGACTGGCTAGAAGCAGAGTAAGCCTTACATCTGCGCCATCAAAGAAAATGGAAACCGCAAAGATAATAGTGCCCTCTAAGACATTGTCTCTGCTGAGTAAAATCGGTGGTACTGAAAAAGATATTGTTGCGGTAAGGCTGGTTGATAACCTTATTCTGCTGAGCTGCTCTAACGTTATTATAAGCTCGAACCTTGTTGAGGGTACGTTTCCTAAATATGAAGATATAATACCGGCTGATTACGATAAAAAGTTGACCCTGCCGACCGAGGCAGTGCTCAGCGCGGTCAGAAGGTCAGCTCTGCTTACGAGCGAGGAGTCCAGGGGGGTGAGGCTGTCGATAAAAAAAGACTCACTTGTATTTTCCTGCAGGGCTCCGGAGACTGGAGATGCGCAGGTCGAAATGACGATAGACTATAAGGGCAAGCCTATAGAAATAGGTTTTAATCCACAGTTTATTATGGACGCCTTAAGAGTAATGCCTGAACCGGAATTTGACTTTGAGCTGGGTCAGCCGGACAGACCCGGACTTATCAAATGCGGCAAGGACTTCTTGTATGTTTTAATGCCTATTAATCTTGGTTAGCCAGCGTCCTTCTGGACATCAATAGACCTGCTTCAAAAGCAGGGCTGCAAATATAAGGGATAAAAGTAGGAAGGCAAACGCTGCCACGTCTATCCGGAAAAAGCAGGTGAACAGCAGTAAAAGAAAAAATGGTAGTTTTGGAAATGCTCCGGTTGAGACAGCCAGATTGGCCGACAGCGTTCAGCAGCTTATGAAGCAGCGCATACAGCCGGCAAGGAGAGTCTTTGCTGACGTGACGGATTGCTGGGATAATCTTTTGCCTGACGGATTGAGAAAACACTGCAGAATAGTTCAGATAACGAATGGTCATCTGAAAGTGCAGGCGGATTCTCCTTCATATTTGTATGAGCTTAAGTTGAGCGGCCCTGAGTTACTGGAGCATATGAAGAGCTGCTGCCCGAGCGCGAGGATAAAAAAATTAGATTTTGCTGTGGGTTAGATAAGGCAAAACAGAATACAACTTTTAGATTCTTCGTTAAGGAGCTGATTTAGGTGGCACAGGTTGCTATAAAGAATCATAAATACGATGCAAGCAAGATTAAAATACTTGGCGGCCTCGAAGCAGTAAGAAAAAGACCAGATATGTACATAGGAGACAGAGCAAGCGGAGGCCTTCATCATCTCGCCAACGAAGTGCTCGACAATTCGATTGACGAGGCTCTTGCAGGATATTGTGATGCTATAAGCGTGCATATACACGCCGACGGCAGCTGTACTGTTGAGGATAATGGTCGTGGTATACCGGTCGAAAAGCACAAAGAGGCCGGCAAAAGTGCTCTCGATGTGGTTCTTACAACACTGCACGCCGGAGGAAAGTTCGACCAGGAAAGCTATAAGGTGGCTGGAGGCCTGCACGGCGTTGGAGTAAGCGTCGTAAACGCGCTGAGTGAATGGCTCGAAGCAGATGTCTATCGCGATAATGAGCATTATCATTTCGAGTGTGAGAGAGGCGTCGCAAAGGGAAAGGTAAAAAAAGTAGGTGCCACTGAAAAAAGCGGAACGAAAATAACCTTTATGCCGGATGAGGAAATCTTTGGCGACACCGAATTCGAATATGAAACGCTGCTAAAGCGAATAAGGGAAATGGCTTACTTGAATGCAGGACTGCAGATAACATTCAAAGACGACAGGGGGAAAAAAAAGAAGGTCTTTAAGTTCGAGGAAGGCCTGAAAGCTTTTGTAAAGCATCTTAACGAGGGCAAGGAAACGCTCCACAGAGACGTAATCTATTTCTCAAAGGAAGATACCGATGCGAGGCTAAGCTGTGAAGTGGCTATGCAGTACAATAACGGCTACAGCGAAAATGTGCTCGTCTTTGCGAACAATATAAGAAATATAGACGGCGGCACTCACCTATCAGGTTACAGAACAGCCCTGACAAGAACGATGAATTATTATGCCAGGGCCAACAATCTTCTTAAAAACGGCCAGTCGATGACGGGAGATGACCTAAGGGAGGGCCTTACCGCGGTCGTCTCGGTTAAACTCGCAAATCCGCATTTTGAAGCTCAGACCAAGGTGAGACTCACGAATCCTGAAGTAGGAAGTTTTGTTGAGACTGTAGTAAACGAATATCTTGGAAACTTTATTGAAGAGCACCCAGCCGATGCTAAAAGAATCCTGAATAAGGCAATACAGGCCTCCGCCGCGAGAGAGGCTGCGAGAAAAGCAAGAGAGCTGACAAGAAGAAAAGGCGCTCTTTCCAGCGGAAACCTTCCAGGAAAGCTGTGGGACTGCTCGAGCAGGGAAAAGGCCTCTACGGAAATCTTTATTGTCGAGGGCGACTCCGCTGGCGGCTCGGCAAAGGCCGGTAGAGACAGAAATATCCAGGCTATCCTGCCTCTGAAGGGAAAAATCCTCAACGTAGAAAAAGCAAGACTGGAGAAAATGCTTGCGCACGAGGAAATCAGGACAATCATTAGCGCAATCGGAGCCGGAATTGGTACCGATGAGTTTGACATCGATAAGTGCAGATATGGAAAAATAGTTTTAATGACTGACGCCGACGTTGATGGAGCACATATAAGAACACTGCTGCTGACATTCTTTTTCAGGCAGATGCCTCTGCTTATAGACCATAATATGATTTATATTGCTCAGCCGCCCCTCTACGAGGTTAGGGCAAAGGGGCAGAAAAAATCGGAATATATTCTCAGTGAAGCGCATATGCGCAAAAGAATGGTCGATCGTGGGCTCGAGGGCACCGAGCTTTTAATAAGAGACATCCAGTCAGGGGCGAGAGGGAAGAGGACTGCGAAAAGTACACAAAAGCCAAAAACCTCGAAAACAAAAGAGGTTGCTGACAAACAGCTTGCTCAGCTCGTCAAAATCCTTTCAGAGGCCGAACGGCTCATAACTGTTCTCGCAAGAAGGGGTATAATATTTAAAGATTTCGTCCGGAAATACTATAACAGAAAAGCTCTGCCCACATATCGAATAAGCCTACAGGGCCAGCCCGATGAGATATATTACGATTCAGACGAGTATGAAAAGCGAATTGACGAGCTTGAGAAGGCATTTAAGAAGCAGCAGGTCGAGGAAGAGCCTTTTTCAGCTGAGGAGCTGCACGAAGTCGCAAGAATCAACCAGATAAATAAAAAACTGAATGACCAGTTCGGCCTTGACCTCTCGGATTATCTCCTCAAGGCTGAAAAAACCGAATCAGGTGAATCGTTGCCGACTAAATTTCAGCTTAAAAATACCGAAAACGAGTACAAGGTTGCCTCTCTCGGCGAAATTTGTTCAGCGGTAAGGCAGATTGGCGGCCGCGGAATTGAAATAAAACGCTTCAAGGGGCTCGGCGAAATGAACTCGGAGCAATTGTGGGAAACTACTATGAATCCCGCCACCAGAACTCTGCTTAAGGTTCAGCTTGAAGACGCTGGCGAAGCTGACAGGCTCTTTAGCATCCTTATGGGCGATGACGTCGAAAAACGCCGTAACTTCATAAGAGACCACGCCCTCGAAGTGCAAAATCTCGACGTCTAAAAGACCTGATGTTATTAAGGTAGCTGGATATATAAGAAAGCCGGGCCTAAAAAGACCCGGCTTTTTCCACTGAATTTTTTTGCTGTTGCTTTGTTTTAGTATTCGATAATCTCAACTTCTTCGCAGAATTCGTCATAATCCATATCACCTTCTGCAAATTCGTCAACATCATCCTTATCAACAATTATTGTCATACCTGTTATCAAGTTGCCTTCTTCTTCGGCGAACGCCCCTCCGTAACCGACGCCACCAAAAGCACCACCGCCGCTGGTCTGAGCACCGATTTGGCTTCCGTAAATTTTGATTTCACGAATTCTCCCTCTGCCCTGTCCGCTGGTGCTTTTTACGCAAACAATTATATCATCACCGGACTCTAAGCCGCGTATGTTGGATGCGTATTTAAGGGATTTTATTATCTTTTCTTTCAGCTCTTTGACCTTGTCTGCGTCGAAAGCAACCCTTTTTTCGTCTCTTTTTATTTCCGGCGCTACAGGGCCGAATCGCTGAATCCTACCTGTCAACTCGTCTTTTGTCTGTTCCCAGATGTCCGAGGCTTCTGTTTTTTCCTCTTCTTTTTCTTCGGCTTTTGGCTCAGCCTTCAGAGGAAAATCAACATCCATTAGGAACAGCGCCCCAAAATCGGATATGTAAATCCCTTTGGTTTGGTTTTGTTGGCTGGCCCCTGTATACGGATAGAGGCTCACATCACCGAAACCAGCAGTCCTTCGCTTTGGGACAGGGATTTCGAGCACCTGCTTGTCAAGTATCCGGGCCATTATGCCCATATCTTCTGTTAACTGGGAAATACTTTCAGGCTTCTCGTCTTCCGATGTGATAACTACCGAGATATCGGCCGATGGACCTCCCCGGCCTTTCGAAAGAAATATTCCACTTGCCCTTGTCTGACTCGGCATCGGGACTGTTCCGGGTGTCGGCGCAGTCTCTATAACTTGCCTGTCGAGTTCCATTAATTGTCGTTGCAGTTCTTCTTCGTTTCTCTCGAGCTCTTCTTTCTGTCTTTCTAAATCCTGTAATGCAACTTCCAGCTCTTCCGTTTTAACTTTTACCTTTTCTTTTGCCTTCTCCTTTATTTTTACCTTTTCCTTGGTTGTTTCAGCTTCCTGACAAAAGCACACGCTACCGAGACTTATTACAGTGATTAAGGCAATCGTTCTAACTAATTTTTTCATTTTTAATTCTCCTTTTCATGATTGTTAGTTTCGTTATTTTTCAAAAAAGGGTTTTCGAGTTGTGCGTGGGCCAATAATTTAGCCACACTATCCTTGGTTGTGCTAAGTTCATTTTCCGTTTGGACTGCTTGGACCGCGAACTGTACGAGACCATCCTGTATTTGTGAGTCTCTTTTCAACTGATTTAGCTCTAATTGCTCTAAGGCAGCGGCAAACATAGCCCGCTCTCGTGTCTGGGCGGTGTTAATGGCGTCTATCAGGTCCAGGAATAGCTGTTCGGTTATCGCCCCTGATGCATTCGTCAAATCCAGTGCAAATTTGTTCAAATCGGCATTGAACTGTTCCTGAAGCTCGTTCTTGAGTTTAGAATACCGCTCGTCGGCAACAGCCTGCATTTGTTTTATGATATCTTGTTGCAGTTGTTGTCGTACTAACGGCTTAAGAGAGGCTTTTACCGAAGCTTCAAGGGCCTGAAACTGCTCGGCATCGAGTTTAGCAGGACTTACAAGCTGTCCGAAGCCGTAACCGGCTGCAATTAAAATGACCGCAGCAGCGGCAATCCTGAAAATGCTTATGAACCTATTGGTTTTTGTCGTCGTCGCTGTATTTTCCTGCTCGCTGGAAATCTTTCTAAGTGTCTGCTCTATAAGCTCTTTCGACGGGCCATCTGGTGCGGCTGTATTTTTAAGTTCGTTTATAGCCTTTTCTAAGTCCTTGTTATCATTCATATTACACCTCTCTTTTTTTAATCCCACCTTTTGAATATTTCCTGCAGATTTTCTTTAGCGCGGTGTACGAGTACACCCGCTGTGTTAGCTGTTACTCCAAGCCTCTCGGCTATTTGTTTCTGGCTCATATCGCTTAAGTATCGCATGCAAAAGGCATTAGCCTGCTGCTCTGGTAGCTCTGTCAAGGCCTGGAGAAGCCTGGAAATAACTTCACTTCTATGCACTTGTAGAAAAGGACCGGGATTCGGTGACTGCAGACTCGATGTATCTATATTGCTTATCTCAGCTTGTAGATGGCTGCAGCGCTTGCGAAGCATATCTATCGCACGCCTCGTCGCAAGATGTACCAGAAGAGCGGAAATATTGCGAATACGCTGGCGTTTCGCTGTTTTCAAAGCGCTTATAAACGTCTCCTGAAAGCAGTCTTCAGCGTCGCAGCGCTCACCGAGCAGCCTGTACGCTGTCTGCCACACTAATTTAGCGTGTTTTTGTACAATAACCTGCCAGTCAAGCTCTTGCAAACATTCCTCCTTCTGGTAAATATCGCAGTCCAATGATAACGTCGAAACACTTTTATTTTTTATTACAAAAAAATAAAGATTTTCCTTGCAAAGATTTTAACATCTTGTAAGAATGAGAACACGATTTTTATTTTACCCAGCTTTATCATCGAGAGCAGCCGGGTTCAATGATAATTGAGAAATTGAGACCTTGGAGGCGCAGAATGGCGGGAAAGTCATTATTCTTTATTATTTTTGTTGTTTGCTTTTTCATTTTTGCTGGCTGTAGAAGTGGGGACAAGAAACCGGAGGAGATCGGGCTCACTGCAGCAGAACAGCAGAAGACCAGACTTCTCAGGCAAATCGAACGCAACTACAAAGACGCCGAAGCACATTACCAGCTCGGTAAACTTTACCAGGCCGACGCATCTTGGACGCAGGCCGAGCACGAGTTTACTGTAGCGCTCGGCTTCGACCCTGTTCACAGAAAAGCACAGGCGGCAAGAGTAAAAACTCTTGTACAATCCGGTGACATAAAAAATTCTAAATTTTCTGCTGACTTTTATATCAACCAGGCCTCGGCTACTGCTATGGGCTCACTCGAGCTGGCGATGGCATTCCAGAAGGAAGCGCTCGACGAGTATGCATTCACCTGCTATCAGCAGGCCTTGAGTCTTGCGCCTAACTCGGCAAAGGTTAACAGGCAGATAGGCTACTATTACCTGAGCAAAGGTGAACAGGACAGGGCAAAGGATTATCTGGTAAGAAGCTTTCAGCTTAACTCGAACCAGCCGGAGGTTGCTGGAACGCTCGGCCGGCTTGGTGTTGCTGTCAAAATCGGACAGAAGACGCGGGAAAGTACGAAAAGACTCGATCGTATGATTGAAGAATCAGACGAGGAAATTTTACAATAAAATTGAAGACAGTTTTGTTTTTATGGCCCTGTGGTGAAAGGATGCACCGCGGGGTTTTTTAATTTGAAACTGTTATACTTTTATCCCCCATTATTTATATCTGTTTAGCTGTCTCTCACTCGCCAGCCCGGGTCCTCAAGCTCAGGAACAAGCCAGCCGCTGCCGCATCTGTGACAGATATCCATATCGACTCTTCTGCTCATCCCGCAGTTTTGGCAGTTGATAAGACCGGATTGTTGGCGACATAATCTGTAGCTGATGTAACCTGCAAGGCCGAAACACAAAACTCCAATCATCCAGCATAGCTTTTCTTTCTTGGATAGACCTCTTGTTAGAGCATCCTTTTTCACCGACCAGGCAAGCAGGGCACTCAGTATGATTGAAGGTGCTATCAGAAGTAATCCTCCGAAAAATTTCCAACAGAAGTTTGCATCTGCCTGCCTGCCCTTCATACCGATGAATGAATTAGTGATGAGAAATAGTGCCCTGTGACTATTGGAAGCCTCAAAACTATCGGCTGTGAAAAATGAGGCTATGTTTAACGCAGGGCCCTGCAGATTCTCTAAGAGGTGCCTCAAAACCATAACTAAAGGAGACCCGGGCTGGCCTAAGAAAACTGCTTTGCTTGAATCCATATTTAAGATGTATCTTCGCGAATCGAATATCCCGTCACCGTCGGAATCTCGATATGAGAGGTACCCGTCGCTTGTATTTGCTCTTTTGATAAGCTTTCCTTCCTTGTCAAATACAGCAACCGTCATTGATGCCCCATCTCGCGAAAGTGCTGCTACTCCCATACCGCGGTACTCACCATCGGGCATTATCGCTAACGGCTCAATCTCGAAGGCAAGCAGGTCCCGCGGACGGGCCACATTCGGCCGTACATTGCCCGAGCTAAAAAAACTCATCGGTGCCGGCAGATAACCCGCTTCCCCGGAAATCTCAAGAGTCTTTCTGTCGATGAGAAATATCAGACCGCTATTATCAAGAACCGGTATATATTGGCCCCCGGGAGGGTAAAAGCGGATTTCTAACCGCTCATATCTTTTCCCATATTCTTTTTCGGCTTCTTTATCTTCTGTTGTCATTTTTATTTTTGGTTCGTTCCACCAAAAGCTTGAAAAAATCACCCCTTTTCTCAGCGGGCCAATCTGAATAGGCTTGAAATTGCTGCTCTTGTCGGTCTCAGGGCCTTTCGTAACCTCCCTTTTATCAAAATCGAACTTGAAGAAGCGTCGAATCTTGTTGTCGTACGTTATAGACGCTAACCTGCCGTATTCTGACTGCATCCTTAAAGGTGAATAAAAGCGACCGAGCTCTTTTGCTGGCTTCTCGGAAATGCCTTCAGGTCCGGCATATAGTTTTATCTTTTGTCTTTCTGTCTTATTGTCGTCTGTGTTTTTTGCTTTAACTGATTCATAAATAATCAATCCGCTGTTTTTATCGAAGTGAAGTGTAGTTTCTCCTCTATCTATATACTCAAGAAAGCCAAGCATTAAACTGCCTTCAGGCTCTCTCCGCTTAAAATAATCAAATATGCCTGACCTTGTGGTGGTAACAATTGAGTCGAGCTCAATGTATCCACGAAACTCTGAGGCTATTGCGACATTAGGGTCATTTTCAATCTCAGCCGGTAATATACCTGATGGGCTTATCGTTGCACTTCTACACGTGCCTTTCTGAGCCATTCGTGCATAAAGATATCCGTCGCAGTAAAAACGCCCCCAGAATAAAGCTATTGATAACAGCAGCAAAGCTGCAAAACCCGCGGCAAAAGATTTCAACAATGTATATGTCAAGGCCTTCATAAGTTCTTCCCTTAAATAAATGGTGTTGTATTAAATTTCCGCCACGTATAGACCAGGCTTGCAGAGACGTAAATCAGCAGTATTATTGATGCCTCAACGCCGGGGCCTTTGATAAGAATAATGGTCATCAAAACAACACTCAAAACTAAGCTGCCAAGCGTAGGAACGATTTTGCTCGAACTGAAACCACACGTCAGACCTGTGCAGTAAACCCCGAGGCCCAGCAGGTATAGAGTCGAAAATATCTCGACTGTAAAATGCTTATAGATAGCCTGTTCCTGCCGAAGTGCCGTTAGCAAAATCTCAATTGTTATCGCAGGAGCGGCCAACAAAACCAATAATGCTAAAAAACCGCTTATGAAGCGAGCAGCGAATATTTGATTGCGAGATACCGGCAGCGTCGATAAAAACGCTGAAATCTTCCTGTTCCTGTCCATATACATCTGACTCGTTCCCAGCGCACATACCCCGATTGTGGTGACCACAAGTAACATAATCACCAGTGCAGTCAGAATTACTCCTAGCTCTTCGACCGTAAAGCCGCCGTATAATTTTGCTATTATCGAGCCGGTGAAAAGTAAGGAAAATACAAAAGCCCCCAGAAAATACACAATATGGTCTTCTATTTCTCTTTTAATTAGCGCATACATCTTATGTCTCCCGCCAAGTTATCTTTGAACGACTATTTGTTTCTGTTTTGGCCTGGTGCATTCTATAAATATGTCTTCGAGGCTCATTGGTATCTCTTCACAGCTTTCAGCACCGAAAGTATTTATCACAGCCTGCTTTTTTTCATCCATGTTTGCGATGGTTATTGTCATCTCGCGTCCGCTGCTTTGCTGGTTTACAATTTCGGTTAAATGAAGATTGGTCGGTGCCTTTTCCTTAAAAATTAACCTCAGTTTTTTTATTCGTCGTTTAAGCTCCTCAAGACCGCAATCAACAACCAGCTTACAGCCCGCCAGTATCCCTATACGGTCGGCTATTCGCTCAACGTCACCTAATATATGCGAGCTGAAAAGTATCGTCCTGCCGTCTTTTTGTAGTAAATCCACAGCCAGCTCAAGAAACTGACGTCTCGCCACCGTGTCGAGCCCGAGGGTCGGGTCATCCAGTACCAGAAGCTCTGGTTCTGTTGCCATCGCAAGAGCTAAGTTGAGCTCAGCCCGCATACCTGTTGAAAGCTCGCGAATATGCCTTTCCATCGGAAGCCGAAACATCTCGATTAAATTATTGAAAAACTCAGCATTCCATCGCATAGACAGTTCTTTACATATGTTTATAAGCCGGCCAACCTTATAGCTGCTTATCATATTGTGACCCTCAGCTACATAGCCGATTCTGCCCTTATTTCGATTTGTAAGCTGAGTTGAATCTTCGCCTAAAACATAACTCTTGCCTCTCGTCGGAAAATCAAGGCCCAGCAAAATCCTGATTATTGTTGTTTTACCTATGCCGTTACGACCAAGAAGACCGTAGATACAGCCTCGCGGTATCTTCAAATCTACACCGTCTATGACGCATCGGCCATCATAGTATTTCACCAGAGACTCTATCACAACAGCATCGTCGCTCATAACTTATCCTTTCCCAAAGGAAAATTTAAACTTGCCTATTCTTTCGTTGAACCATCGTGTCAATGTCTCTTTATCAATCTTCATATGAATTGACTCTACTATCACCCGCTCAAGCTCGTCACAGATTAATCTTTTTCTGACGGACATATTTAAATTTGTATCAATGGCTGCTACAAAAGCGCCCGCCCCGGGCCGGGTAACAATGATATTATCCTGCTCGAGCTGTCTGTAGGCTTTGCCGATAGTGTTCGGATTCGTCGCAAGCTGTACCGCGAGCTCTCGTACCGTCGCAAGCTTCTCTCCCTCTTTTAGTCTGCCCAGTGCTATGTCACGCTTGACTTGGTCGATTATCTGCTGGTATATCGGCCTGCCTGATGAGAAATCAATCTGTAACTGCATCTTTATTTCCTTATATTTGTACTATAGTAACTAATACAAGTATATCATAAGGAACGCTCTTGTCAAGCCATTTTTTTGAAAATCTTTAATTTTTTCCTCGCCGTCCGTTAAAAACCCTTGAATCCTCAAAAAATGCTTAAAAAGCCAATTTTGTAGAAATAAATCAATATCTGCCGATATAGATAAAGCTGGCTCAGCCGGCTGTGAGTCGCTCATTAAAGCGCAGACGATTGCTCTGCGCTTAGGTTTTTTGTCTTTTAAATGGTTTTTATGGGACTATAGCGTGAAAAGAAGAGAACAAAAACAAAAGTCTCGGAGATTATCATCCGCAGCAAAGTGCCTTGCTATAGCTGCCTTAGCCGTTTTATTCTGTAGCTGCCTGAGCTTTGATATAGCCGATTGGCCGAGTAAATTCGCTTACCCTTACAACTCACCGCCTGCAAACTGGTGCGGCTCCATCGGCGCGTTTTGCGCATACTACCTGTTATATTATATTGGCCCCGGCTGTTTCGTCTTGTTGCTATGCGGCATTGGCTTTCTTACAGCGAGCCTCGCCTCAAAACATATCAGCCAGTTCATCCTGAGAATAATCGGTATGTCACTGCTCATAGTTGCAGTTTCGAGCAGCTATTTTTGCCTGTGGCCGAACGATAACTTATATTCCTTTCCAACCGGTTCAGGCGGTCTGCTTGGTGTCGCAACAGTGACATTTCTTAAAAGTAAATTCGCCCTGCTCGGAACTGCGATACTCATTTCTGCCGTCTGGATTGTCGGTGTCGTGCTTGTGGCTGACAGCCTCGTCCTGATTGTTCTTAGACGGCTCGGTTGTACAATTGCAAAGGCATCTGCTGTTGTAACACCTGTCTTCTCTGCGGTAAAAAGAATTTTTGCATCGTTTCCTCGCTTACGAAGAAAACTAAGCGTCAAACAGAATTTCGAGCAGGCAAGACAGAAACTCATTTTACAGCAAACTGCTCGTTCATATCCTGCACAGCCGGCAGCAGCTTTTCCTCAGCAATTTAAGGTCACAGCACCAGCCGCCGAAAAAATAAAAGCTTCTTCGCCAAAAACATCCAGGCCGACTCTGCAGCGCCCAAAAGCTGTCATCCCCTCAGACTATGAGGATTATACTCTTCCACCTCCGGAACTGCTCGCCGGCGCCGAGGCTACCTTTTCAGAGCTGCAGGGAAAAGTTGTTAAATCGAAGGCTGCTGCTCTCGAAAGACTCCTCGCCGACTTCAACATCAACGCCCGCGTCGTAACAGCCGATACCGGCCCGGTCGTTACAATGTTCGAGCTTGAACTGGCTGCCGGCGTGAAGGTTAGTCAGATAAGCTCACTCGCAAACGATATGGCCAGGGCCTTGGGCGTAGGTGCCGTCCGCGTCGTCGCTCCTCTGCCCGGCAAGCACACCATCGGTATAGAAGTGCCAAACAGCGTAAAAGAAAGAGTCAGAATGAAGGATATGCTTGAGCTGGCCGGCACTAAACCGCAGAATATGCAGATCCCTCTGTTCCTTGGAAAAGACTCCGCCGGTGATGCCCTTGTATCAGACCTGACCTCGATGCCGCATCTGCTTATCGCAGGAACTACCGGCTCCGGCAAAAGCGTCTGCATCAACGCCATAATAACTGGAATACTCCTGACAAAAAGGCCGGACGAGGTAAAGCTTATCCTCATCGACCCGAAAATGGTCGAGATGACGGCCTTCAATGCTGTACCGCATCTGATGTGTCCCATTGTCACCGAGACAAGCCGGGCCGTTAAAATCCTCGAATGGGCCACCGTCAAAATGGATGAGCGATACTCGATTCTCGCCGAAGCCCGCGTCAAAAATATAACCGAGTTTAACCAGTTGACCCCGCAGCAGATTATAGAAAGATTCGAGCCGTCTACTCCCGACGAAGAGGCAAAAATTCCAAAGAGGCTGCAGTATATAATTATCGTAATCGACGAGCTTGCCGATTTGATGATGACAAGCCCCAAAGAAATCGAGGCATACATCGTCCGGCTCGCGCAGAAAAGCCGGGCCGTCGGAATCCATATCGTCCTTGCAACGCAGCGTCCGCAGGCAACTGTCGTTACAGGCCTGATAAAATCCAATATGCCTACCAGAATCGGCTTCCGCGTCGCTGCAAAGATGGACAGCCGCATCATACTCGACCAGAACGGCGCAGAAGCCCTGCTCGGACAGGGCGATATGCTCTTTCTCAAACCAGGAACAAGTGACCTTATACGCGCGCAGGGAACCTTCGTAGATGAAGCCGAGGTCAAACGCATCGCAAAATACATCAGGGAAATCGCCGAGCCGCACTTCCATCCCGAGCTTACTCAGCTCAGTCGAATAGACACAGAGCTGACGGAAAAGGATGAGCTATTTGATGACGCTGTCCGAATCGTTCTCGAGACTCGTCGCGGCAGTGTCTCGCTGCTGCAGCGAAGGCTCGGCATCGGTTATGCAAGGGCTTCGCGCATTATAGAAATGATGGCCTCGATGGGCGTACTCGGCGAATACAAGGGAAGCCAGGCAAGAGAGGTCATAATGACTCTCGAAGAATACGAGCAAATGCAGCAGAACGAACAAGCAGACCAGCAGGGCCACGACATCGAAGAATATCACAAGCCTGCTAACTATATCAAGGAAGGCCAGCGCGCCCACGCCGCACTTGATGAAGATGACGATGACTTTTAATGCTCGCTGGGCCGGTTTACCAGCTTCTATTTATTAAACCTGTTTATTGACGGCAAAAATACTGGCCCTGTTATGTTTATATTAAACTTCCCTCGACAAATCGCGATGCCGAAGATAATATATTCTTTGTGATTTCTTTTCTTAAAAAACTTGCAGCCGTACCTGTGCGAGCCCTTGCCGGGCTGCTTGATTTGCTGCGAGTCTTTGATACGACGCAGTTGTGGTCGTGCTGCTGGAGACTTAGCTGCAGCCCGGAAGATGCCGCCCGTTTTTTAGCTACAGTATCTCAGAGAAAAGGACGCGTCGCCGCCGCTGACACCGCTGCTCAAGTCGTTGAAAAAACTAAGGCCTGTGAACCTGTCGCTATGATTGCCTGCGTCGAGCTCGTTGATGGAAATTTCGATGCTGCTCATAACTGGATTAAACTGGCCGAAGACGGAAATTACAAAAATCCTGAGAACCTGCTGTTTGTCAAGCTCCTTTTAAGCGATTACCATCCTGAATATGACAAACGCAAAGTCACTGAGCAGGTCCTCTCAAGAAACGATTTGCCAATGACTGTTACGCACCTTGCCCTGATTAACAAAGCCTTTACGCTGCTTGAGGAGAACAGAAACGCCGATGCCGAAAGGGTAGCCGACAGGATATTAGGCGTTTCTGAGGACCCCTGCGCGAGAGTCATCAAGTGGGCGCTCTGTCTGGTTAATAATCGAGCAGAACTTGCCGAGACGCATTTGCTCAAAGCCCGTCAGAAAAGGCCCGCTAAATTGCTGAATCCTCTCATCGCACAGGCCTGTTTGTGTATCGGTGACAATGAAGCGGCGATGGATTGGCTTTACCAGGCTGGGGAGCTCGATTATAAAATAGCAGCCTCTAACTCGCCCATTGGAAACTTGTATCGTTCGCAGCAGTTTCAAGACTATTGCAGAGAAAGGCAGAAACAATGACTTGGCAGACCGCACTATTATTGTTTCCCGGCCTGGTAATCGGCCTGACTATCCACGAAACTGCCCATGCACTAAGCGCAAAATGGCTCGGCGACAGAACAGCCGAAAAAATGGGCAGAATCAGCCTCAATCCTTTCAGACACCTATCGCTTTTGGGCACACTTGCTTTATTTGTTCTCGGCTTCGGCTGGGGAAAACCCGTTACCGTTAACCTCTATAATTTCAAAAAGCCCAAACTTTATTATTTTCTATCTTCAATCGCAGGCCCCGTCTCGAACCTTATCCTCTCCGCTATCGCATTGGTAATTTTATACCTGAATCCTCATTGGCTGATTATGTGGATTTGTCTGAGCGTCTTTTACATCAATGCTGTTCTCGCAGTGATAAACCTGCTGCCCGTCCCTCCTCTTGACGGCAGCAAGATCTGGCCCTGTATTATTCCAGGCCTGAAACCTACCGTCTCGAAGAACTGGTCGAGGTTCTGGATTATTTTTCTGCTCATCGCTTTGTATACGGGTCTTATTGATAAGGTTATAACCCCCGTTTTCGGCTTTCTTAACTCTCTCCTGCCCACCGCCTGATTTTTCTGCATATTCTAATTATGGCCTTGCTTCTTCAAGCCAGTGCTCGGCGAATATGGTAAAATCAGCAAGGTTGACTGTTGAGTTCCTGTCGAAGTCAGCCCCTTCGCACCAGTCCGGTTCGCCGCAGTTGGTTTCCAGCCAGTAGGCCGAGAGTTGGGCCAAGTCAGTGAAATCTACCATCTGATCACCAGCAACATCGCAGTTGACGGGAACAGCATAATACCTCCAATCTGTGATACTGACACCGTCATCATCTGTAACTGTGCAGGAGATAAGGTATGTCCTCGGCTCGGTGTAGGTGTGGGAAGGACTAACTTGAGTTGATATCTGGTCATCACCAAAATCCCACTCTATACTTTCAATCGTTCCATCTGAATCATCTGCAATTACCTCAAAGCTCAGTGTAAGCCCATCTGGGAGGGCATTAAAGCTCACATCTGGTGCTTTGTTGTCGTTTTGATAGTTATCAAGGCAGTCAAGTAAACTGTATGCATCCGATGCCGTTCGTTGCTCAATGCGCGTCATCTCAGCTCTTGAGGGAACGCCGTAAGTACGCCAGTGCTGCAAAAAAGTATTGTTAACTACCTCGAAGAGATGAGCTTCCATCGGGAAAGTGCTTGCCTGGGTTATTGACTCGTTTGACTTATTATAGAGCGATCTTGCCCTGGCATACATATCACCATCATGGAGGCAAGGTGGGATATCGCAAACTTTTACCCATAATGGAACAGCGATGCCATAGTTGGCCTGTCCTAGGATTACCCACATTGTTGTCAAAGCTGGATCCTCATCTTTTGCCACTCCATGTACTACAGTGACCTGCACGTTTGTGCTTCTGGCAATTGTAGCTAATGGGCGTCCCGGACCATATCGCGCAAACTCGAAATCACTGGAACCGTTATTGCCTTGAATGAGAGTCATTGCACTAAGCTCATTTATATCTACCAGTCCTGAAACGTTATATGTTCCACTTTCATATCTGCCTCCTGTTATGTTTGTATCATCAGTACCATCTGAATGCTGATGGAATTCATTTGCACGTACCACAAAGCCAAAAAGATTTTGCAGTTGACGGTCAGGATCTACACTGTCATACTCGAGCCACCAGTTAGACCTATTGATCTCAAATATAAGAGCATTCTCATTTGCGTCAATGAAAGGAAAGCAGCCCGAAGCATTACAATCGTTCAGATCTACTTGTTCTTGTATGTAATTTCTGATTTGCCCAAGAGAATCAAAATTCTCTAAAATATGTCTTTGGGGTGCTGAGTTTACGGCTGTACCGCCCGGAGTCGGTACAAGAGAATTACCTGAGGCAATCCCTGCTTGATTTAAGCCTGTAAAAATCGGTCGTCCTTCGCTGCGGACACCGATGTAATCATATGGGAAACCAGAAACATAAATAATCTGCTGTGTTGTATCGCTTGTATCACCTACCTTCCAAAAAAGCGGTCGTTTATCTTTAGTAACACATTTATTTGCGATTCCTATAGTGCAGGCCTGTAGGCTGGAAAAGCTAATAAAATTCAAGATAACAATTAAGACCAGAATGCCTGTTTTAGCCTTCACTTCCGCACCTTACTTTTTATTGCTTCCCGGTTAATGTGTAATTGGTCACTGTTGGGCTGCTCCTCTCGAAATTGGACATCCCGCCACCAAACCATTCCGCCTTATTGTTATTGAATGTGCAGGTGGTAATAGTCAAATTTCCTCTATTATTGTACATCCCGCCGCCGTTTATAGAATTTCCTTTTGTAATTGTAAAGCCCTCGAGAATTGTATTTGGGTCGTAATCTTCGCTAATTACAACTGAGCCGTTATCGTTGCCGTCAATTATTGTATTATTTGGGTCCTGTCCGATAAGTGCAACGCCGTTTTTCAGGGTAATGTTTTCAACGTAAGTCCCCTCTGCCACATAAATCGTGTCTCCATAGTTGGCATCGTTAATCGCATCCTGGATATTGTTAAAATCAGCCGGACCGTCATCATCAACGGTGATAACAGCACCGGAGCAGACCGAAACCGCTGAAAAAATTATAAATAAAAGAGCTGACCTTTTCATTGACGGCCTCCTCACAGAGATTATTTAATATAAGAAATATACCACAAAACCGCTATAAAAGCAATCCTTTTTCATATCTTTTTACCGTTTTAGCTAACTTACCAAGAAAATTTCCGTTTTTTATTGGCTAAATATCTATCACAAAAATTATTCAATAATGGTTGCTTTATTTATACCAATGTGTTATTATTCCGCCGTATTTATTGCTCTGTCGCACGGGGCCGCTTAGGCTCAATTAGAGCACAGGGGCCGGCAGTTCACGGCTTGGCCGGCTCAAGCCTCCGACAGCAGTCAGACCGGCCATATCAGGCCCCCGTGACAAGCAAGATTAAACATTTGAATTTTTTAACTAAAAGCTGAGAACTCACAACTAAGGACTAATAAGTTACCCGGTGGTGTAATTGGTAACACAGGGGCTTTTGGTGCCTCCATTCCAGGTTCGAGTCCTGGCCGGGTAGATTTGTAAAATAAAAAATTAAATATAAAAAGTAAAAACTGTGGAAATAAAACTGGAAAATACCATTGCTATAATACTCGCTGCCGGAATCAGCAGCAGAATGAAAACAGACACACCAAAGGTGCTCTTCGAGGTCTGTGGTAAGCCTATGCTCTCTTACGTCCTCGATGCCTGCAGAGCTGTCGGTATAGAAAAAATCTACGTCGTTGTTGGCTTCGGCGCGGAACTTGTAAAAAAACAATTCGCTAATCAGCACGACATTACCTGGGTTTTGCAATCTGAGCAGAAAGGTACCGGCCACGCCGTCCTCTGCTGCAAAGAGCACCTTAAGGATTTCGACGGCCTGACCTTCGTTTTATGCGGCGACGGCCCTCTCATTCGGCCGCAAATCCTCGATGAGCTTACCGAAAAGCACAACGGCCAGACAGCTGCGACACTCGCAACAGCTATTCTTGAAGACCCCGCCGGTTACGGCCGAATCGTGAGAGACAAATCCGGAGACCTCGAAAAAATCGTCGAACACAAAGAATGCACCGAAGACCAGCTCGAAATAAAAGAAATAAATCCGAGTTATTATTTATTTGATAATAGAGCCCTTTTCGATTCCCTACAGAAAATCAGCAACGATAATGTCCAGGGTGAATACTACTTGACCGGCGTCTTCGAGATTATGCTCAACGCTGGTAAAAAAGTCGCCGTCGTCACCGCCGTTCGACCCGAGGAAGCAATGAGCGTCAACACCAAAGAGCAGCTTGACAAAATGAATGAAATTATGTGTAAAAGAATTGAAAACCGGGACGCTGACTAAAGGATTGGTTTGATAACCGTTATTTTAAGGATAGATGAAAATGTTTCTGAATGAAAATCTAAAAGTATTTTCAGGCAGCAGTAACGTACAGCTCGCCTCCAAAGTCTGCAAATACCTCGATATCCCCCTCGGCGGTGCTGAAATAGACAGCTTCCCAGACGGTGAAAAAATCATCAGGGTCGAGGACGATGTCAGGGGAAGAGACTGTTATGTCATTCAATCGACCTGCGCGCCTGTTGATACCTATCTTGTCGAGCTGCTCATTTATCTCGATTGTCTCAAAAGAGCCAGTGCCAGGCGTGTAACTGCTGTCATACCTTATTTTGGCTACGCTCGCCAGGACAGAAAAGACGAAGGACGCGTCCCAATCACCGCAAAGCTCGTCGCAAACCTTATCACTACAGCCGGTGCTGACCGCGTCCTTGCAATCGACCTGCACGCGCATCAGCTGCAGGGTTTCTTCGATATCCCGCTTGACCACCTTATGGGTGAGCTTGTACTCGGCAGGTATTTCCGCGATAAGAAAATTGACAACCTCACCGTTGTCTCACCTGATGTCGGAAATATCAAAACCGCTTCTAGGTATGTTTCGCATCTCGGCGGTGAGCTCGCCATCATCCACAAAAGAAGAATCAGCGGCAGCGAAGTCGTCGCTCAGGAAATTATCGGCGATGTCAACAATAGAAATATCCTTATGTGCGATGACATAATTGCAACTGCCGGTACAGTCGCCAGCGCCGCAGAACTTGTTAAGCAAAGGGGTGCTCAGAAAATCTTCGTCGGCGCAACCCATGGAGTCTTCGCCGACCAGGCACTCGAACGCCTCCGGAGCGTACCAATAGATGAAATCGTCGTAACGGATACTATCCCCTTAAGAGAACAGGCAGCAAAATCAAAAAATATCAAAGTACTATCGGTTTCTGCTATGTTGGGTGAAGCTATTAAAAGAATACACAGAAATGAATCTATAAGTAGTTTGTTTACTGACGTTTTGTAGTAGCTCGTCTGCAAATGTCACTGAATATATGGTTAAATATGAAAAGTTATGTTGAGAGGATATTATGGAAGAAAAATCGGCCTTAAAAGCTGAAATTCGTGAAAATGCAGGCTCAGCTTATGCCCGGAAAGTAAGAAAGGACAGACGGATACCGGCAATCGTCTACGGCCATAAGCAGGAACCTGTCTCTGTATCGCTTGACGCGCACGATTTTACCGAAGGTCTGCATCACGGCCAAAGGCTTATGGACATAAAGCTTGGCAGAAAAAAGGAAACTGTCCTCGTCAAGGACATCCAGTATGACCACCTCGGTAAAGATATCATTCACGCAGACCTGATGAGAGTCAGCGTTACCGAGTTGGTCACTGTAACTGTGCCTATCGAGCTCAAAGGCGTCGCAAAGGGTACGCACGAAGGCGGGATTGTCGAAGAGCACATTGACCACCTCGAAATAGAGTGTAAAGTAACCGACATCCCTGAATCTATTGTCGTCTCGGTTAAGGAGCTTGACGTCGATGAGCACATCTTCGTCAGGGACGTCCAGCTGCCGCAGAACATTACCCTCGTAACTGAACCTGATACTCTGCTGGTTAGCTGTAGCGTCGTCGCCGCCGCTAAAACCACCGAAGAAATCGAAGCTGAAGAACCCGTAGCTCCCGAAGTCATTGGTAAGGAAGAAAAACCTGAAGAAGAACCTCAGCAAAAGGAGGAAAAATAATAAACCTTGACGGAGAGTATGAAAGTTTAAGAACTGAAAATGGTCGGCAGGAAGAATTTCAGCGGGAAAATGAGAAATAAAACACCTTGACGGAAAAACTAAATATGTCCGAATTCAAAATGGTCGTCGGCCTCGGTAACCCGGGCGCCGAGTATGCTGATACCCGACATAATGTCGGTTTTAAGGTAATTGATTTACTGGCAAAAGATTTGGAAGTTGAGGTAAAGAAAAGAAAATTTAGTGCTCGTTTCGGCTTGACCGATTACGCAGGCAAAAAGCTGATTCTGCTTAAGCCCTGGCTGTTTATGAATCGTTCCGGACAGCCCATAGCAGCAGCAGCCGACTTTTATAAGCTCGACTTGGCCAGCCTGCTGGTCGTCCTCGACGATTTGTGGCTTGAGCCCGGAAGAATAAGGTTAAGAGCTGCAGGCTCTGCCGGCGGCCATAACGGACTGGCGGATATAATCGAAAAGCTCGGTACTGAAAATTTCAGCAGGCTCAGAATCGGCATCGGAAGAAGCGAACCGCAGGACGACTATGATTATGTCCTCAATGAGCCGACCGAGCAGCAGAGGCCGTTAATGCAAAAGGCAATTGAAAATGCAAAAAATGCCGCTGTTTACTGGTTCGAAAATGGCATAGAAAAGGCTATGAACAAGTTCAACAGCGGTTAATTATTGGTGTAAAAAAAATAACTTGGTTCTGTAATTTATCGGGAGGTAACTGATTTGAAAACTGTCACTAAGGGCAAGCTGTATGAGGCAATGTTCCTCGTGGATTCCGCACTCGCCGCTTCGGATTGGGATGGAATCAACGCCGCAATCAAAAAAATTCTCAAAAAAGCGAAGGCCAAAATCCTTTATATGAATAAATGGGATGAAAGAAAGCTCGCCTACGATATCCGCGGTATTTCAAGGGGAACCTATATCTTGTGTTACTTAAAAGCGCCGGGCTCCACAATTCACCAGATTGAAAGAGACGTTCAGCTCTCCGAAAAAATTATGCGGGTCCTCATCCTAAGAGCAGACCACATGAACGAGAAAGATATTGAGAAGAAAATCACCGCTGTACCGCCTGAACAGCAACAACGACAGGAGCAGGTCGCCACTGAAACGGGCGAAAAGCAGGATTCCGAACAGACCGACGCGGGGCAGGGCATCACAAACTTCTCTTTTGATGAAGACCTCGAGCAGCCGGGCCAGCCCGAAGATAGCCCTGATTATGAAACGGAAATTGAAGACGAGCAGGAAAAGATTCAATAAACTTAGTTTACAGTCGAAAGTGAGGATTAAAATATGAGCAGCTTTAATAAAGTATTGCTGATGGGCAACCTGACGCGTGATCCGCAGCTCTCCTATACCCCGAACAACACAGCCGTTGTCGATTTCGGAATCGCCGTCAACCGCCGCTGGACGGGAAAGGACGGCTCGCAGAAAGATGAGACCTGCTTCGTTGATTGCCGAGCCTTCGCAAGACTCGCCGAAAACATCAATAAATATATGACAAAAGGAAAGCCGATTTTCATTGAAGGAAGACTAACCTTCGATTCCTGGACCGCACAGGACGGTACTAAACGAAGCAGACACAGAGTGACCGTCGAAAACTTCAGGTTTGTGGGCCCAGCCGGCCCAGCTTCCTCTGGCCAGACCCAGCCGGCTGCCGAGAACGATTACGGAAGCGAGCCCCAGCCGCAGGGCGACGATATACCGTTTTAAAAGTATGAATGAGCTGATAAATCTCGGCCTTAATAAGGCTGGTTAAACAGGTTTTAATAAGGAAAAAATATGAAGAGAAAATTTGACAGAAAAAAACCGGAACCAACAACCGTCCAGAGAAGAAAAACAGCAGTTACAAATGTCCGCGAGAGAACCCAGTGCCGCTTCTGCAGAAGAGGCCAGAAATACGTCGACTACAAGGATATCGATACCCTCAAGAGACTTTTGACAAATCGCGGCAAGATATACTCGCGAAAGAGAAGCGGAAACTGTGCTGGCTGCCAGAGAAAGGTAAAAAAAGCCGTCAAAAGAGCAAGATATATCGCTCTGCTGCCTTTCACTACGTAAAAAATCAGTCCCTGACCGAAAATACTCCTCGCTAATCGCTATTATTTAGGAGATTGTCAAATGAAGGTTTTGCTTTGTGAAGATATACAGAAACTCGGTTACTTCGGTGACGTCGTCGATGTCGCTGAAGGCTACGCCCGAAACTACCTGCTCCCGGAAGGCCTCGCCATCGTCCCAACCGAGGATAACCTCCGCTCGCTCGCCGACGAAAAAGCCAGGCGGGCAGAGCAGCGAATCAAAGAGCGTGAGCGCCTCGAATCCGTAGCTGAAAAGACAAAAGGCGCCGAAGCCGTCATCGCAGCCAAGGCCAACGAGCTCGGCCATCTTTTCGGCTCGGTCACCGCAAAAGACATAGCCGCAAACCTGCGTGAGCAGGGCTTTGAAGTTGCCGACGAGGTTGTAAAGCTCAAAGAGCACATCAAGCAGACCGGCGTTTATACCGTAAATCTAAAATTCACTGATGAGCTCGCCGTCCCCGTCACTGTGACCGTCGTCGCTGAAGGTCAGCCCATTCCCGTCCCCGACACATCTGCTGAAGATTCACCGAAGCAGGAACAAGCCGCTGATGAACCATCCAAAGAAAATTAACTTTACGTCTGTCCTTTAGATTCTCCGTTTCTAAGGGTCTACAAGGGATGAACGTGTCCACCGCTGTCAAATCCGTCTCTTGTCATCCCTATCTGCAAAAAAAAATAAATCCCAAAACAAAAAGCCCCGCTCTATCGCGGGGCCTTGTGTTTTGGCTATTGAATTATTATTTATTCAGGGACCACTTCCGTTGCGCACGGGCCTTTTTTACCCTCGCCTATCTCGAAGCTAACCTTCTGGCCCTCTTCAAGAGTGGCATAACCCTTGGCCTTGATTGCTGTATAATGAACAAACAAATCCTTGCCGCCGTCATCAGGTGTTATAAAACCAAAACCTTTTTTCTCATTAAACCATTTTACTGTACCTGTACTCACTACTTTACTCCTTCTGCCTGCTAACAGACAACTAACTAAATCCGTCCCTCACGCTTACTAAAGAGAATATTCCGGAAGGACTAACAAAAAATATCCTCTTAACAAACGGTGATATTATACACTAAAATTCACTGTTTCAATTAAAAAAATTAAATTTTTTCACACAAAAAAAGACCAAAATCGTAGCGAAATTCTCTTTTCGTCTGTCCCCGGTAAGCTCACAAATGCGCGCAAAATCGCGCGCGGGGGTATTAAGAAAAATCTAAATTTTTAAAATTTTTTTAACCCCTTTGTTAATAAGTGCTTACGTCATAATCTGCCCCTCGAAAACTCCTGGATTTCGTCAAAATCGCGCGGGGGGCTCCAATTACGGGGGGACTGAAAAATGAATAACGAAAATGCCGACTCAAAAACGCAAAATCTAAGTCGTAATTCCAAAACAAATTATGGCTGCAAGAAAAAATAGCTTATTCTTTCACCTATCAATCTTCATTGAGGAAAAACTCGCTTTCTTGCTGCCGGCTCTACGCAGAATCCTTTATGGCTTCCCTTTCAGAAAAGTCCCTTTAACAAAAGAAAAATTCGCAATTGTCGACCCCGAGGACTATCGCCGTCTCGTAGAATATAAATGGTACGCTCACAAAAGCGCCAGCACTTATTATGCCGTCCGCTCTCTCACCAATGGAAAATATCAGAGAAGGAAAAATCAATATATGCACCATCTCGTAATAGACATCCCGCCGGGCCGTTTCTGCGACCATCTGAATCATAACGGCCTGGACAATCGAAAAGCCAATCTTCGTCTCGCCACTCACACTCAGAACGTCTGGCACAGAAGAAAATTCAAATCCACATCACGCTCCAAATACAAGGGCCTTACCTGGCGAAAAAAAGAAAAATCCTGGAACGTCAGAATCACTGTAAACGGCAGAAGACTTTACGTCGGCTCATTTAAAGATGAAACAGAAGCCGCCCGTGCCTACGACCGCGCTGCAAAAAACCTTCACGGCCCATTCGCAACTCTGAATTTCCCCGAAGAATAATCAACAAATCTCCTGCATTTCGCTATCCGCCTTTCATCTTTTGACATCGTTTTCATCTTGACAACTTATTTGCGCCGGACTAAATTAATGGCCAGAAGTTTTATGTATTACTATATTCGATACACGGAGAAAAAAGGAGAGATATTATGGATGTTAGTACTATTCGAGCCTTTTTTATGTGGTGCACGATTATAAACGCGGTCTTGTTGACTCTCTCGTTTATTATCTGCTCCTTCGCCGCTGACTGGGCCTACAAAATGCACAGCAAATGGTTTCCCATCTCAAGAGAAACCTTCAACACGGCAATCTACTATTTCTTCGGATTGTACAAAGTATTCTTCTTTGTATTCAATCTCATCCCCTTCATTGCTCTGGCAATCGTGGGATGAGATAGAAAATCCAACAAATAAATACACAGTATTTGTATTCTGTGTTCTCCTCCTCCGTCCTCAGTCAGAGAAATAAATAAACGGCTTTACATTTTTCCCCACAGATGCAATGACATTAGTTCCCGGTTTTTTCGCCGCTCCATAATCCCAACCGTTTTTCTCTTGCCTGTCTCTCTAAATAATCAAACTGTCTCATAAACTGGAACGGCTCATACATATAATTATAGGCATAACCCTCCGCGACGAGTTTAGCATTGACCAAAGTCCCATCTACCAAAAAGACATATCTTAGAAGTCTGTCATATTTATCCCTGTCTGTCTGCATCGGCTCTGGTATTAAATAAACGAGATGGTTTTCCAAAAGTTTTTTTGTGTAATCGGCTGCTTCCGGGCCGAAATAATCACCCTGTAAATTATGAGAACCCGTTATCTCAGGAGTATCTATCCCGACTAACCTGACTGCTTCAATTTCTCCTCTGCTAATATCGACTTTGATTGTATCGCCGTCAATCACTTCCACAACACGGTAAAGAGCCGGCGCTTCTTGCATAGATGACGGCCCATACGACAGAATTTTAATTTGCCCCGCTTCTTTGAGGATAATTTCAGACCGGCCCTGATAAGACCTTATCAAGCCGGTGATTTCAACAGTCTGGCCTTCGTATTGTTCCGGATTGGGAAATTTATATGCGTCCGAACTGAAAATTACAGCCCCAAACGGACAGGTCTTGTAATTGGGACAGAAATTCAGAAACGTAGTCTCTCTTGGCCTGTTAACATGGTCAACTCTTCCCACCACGCAAACATACTCTCCTACGTGGTCCGGCGCTTCTATGTAGTTGATTCGTTTAGCAACCTGCTGCGATGGCTCAGCCTGTTTCGGCTGCTGTTGTGGCCTTATTGACGCCGGCCTTCTCGACCACCATATTGCGCCGCCGATTATAAATCCCGCAACGATAATACTCAGCGGTACCTTGTTTTTCTCAAAAAAATCCTTCATATAACAAAACTCAAAAAACAATTCTCTGGATGCTCTGTGGCAAATTACTTTAGTTCTACCTGCGCGTATTTCATATCGGTGCTTTCCATAGCGCGGATGTTGTCAGGTGTCATTTTTATTACGACATACTCCGGCGAAGCTGGGTCTGCTATATAATCCTTCAAATCCGGAACAGCCTTGTACAGCCACAGCTTCTCCTCATTGTCGGTACTGATAGAACAAGCCCCCGCAATACGGATGTGCCTGCCTTCAGAATCACAGAAACAATATTCGCCATAAGGGACCTTTCCAAGCTGAGCAACTTTGTCAGAAGCGCTGAACGTCGCGCATAGAAGCTGGTTACCCTTCCAGGCCAGGCCGCCCATCGGCCTGACACCGACTTTTTGGCCGTCGCTTGTAGCTAAAAAACCCCAGCCGACCTTCTTTATGAATTGCTTTACTTCCTCGATGTCCATATCCATTCTCCTTTCGCCCACCATCGTTTGAATATCTGCGCCTCAGATAATCTGTTTATCTAATATTTCTCTGCAGCAAATAGTTTTCTTTGTGACCCAACTTTTTCTCTGCGTTCTCAGCGTACTTTGCTGTTAAATAAATTAGTGTCTTTTCGTGGCTATTTATATGCGGTTTCTGCCCGCGGTTCGCATTGTTTTTACCCACTTCGCCACTTACGTGCCTGCGTGCCTCTTTACGATGCTCATCGCGGCCTCCGGTAGAAACACACATTTTCGCTGACTTTCTAAAATTTCTCTGTGGCAAATTAACTAAAAACTAAACACTCAAAATTTATCCTGAGTTTGTCGAAGGATTAAAAACTACCTCAACTGCTTTTATGGTCTAAAAAGCCTTCCAGCTTCTTCGACCTGACCGGGTGCTGCATCTTGCGGATGGCCTTGGCCTCGACCTGTCTGACGCGCTCGCGCGTAACCTTAAATATCCTGCCGACCTCCTCCAGCGTATAGGTATAGCCGTCCCCGATACCGTAGCGCAGCCGAACAATCTCCCGCTCGCGGTACGAAAGTGTATTCAATACCTGCTCGATTTTCTCCTTGAGCATCTCCTGCGAAGCTGAGGCAACCGGTGAATCAGCCTCATCGTCCTCGATAAAGTCACCGAAGTAGCTGTCATCACTGTCGCCAATAGGCCGGTCCAGGCTGATGGGATGTTTGGAAATCTTAAGCACTCTCCTCGTCTCTTCGACGGTCATCTCTGCCTCTTTGGCAATCTCTTCGACCTTCGGCTCTCTGCCCAATTCCTGCAGTAGCTTCTTGCTGGCCGTCCGGAGTCTGCTCATTGTCTCTATCATATGGACCGGTATACGAATCGTCCTCGCATGGTCGGCGATTGCCCGCGTTATTGCCTGCCGAATCCACCACGTAGCGTACGTACTGAACTTATAGCCTCTGCGGTACTCGTACTTATCGACCGCGCGCATCAGGCCGGTATTTCCTTCCTGGATTATGTCCAGAAAGCTCAGACCGCGGTTGCGGTACTTTTTCGCGATTGACACTACTAAGCGGAGGTTCGCGCTTGACAGCGTCCGTTTAGTCTCCTCGTATTGTGCGAATATCCTGTCGATTGCTCGAAGTCTTTTGTCTAACTGGGTTGAGGTCTCTACCACTAATTCCATCATTCCGCTCAATTCCTGTTTTGCAGCTTCGATATCTTCTTCCGTCATACCATTGTTGGGTCCTTCAGCTATCATCTGCTCCAACTGGTGCATTTTTTGGTTGATGCCGTGAAGCTTATTTTTCATCGCTTGTATCCTGCTTGTTCGCAGGCTTAGCTCTTCCAGAAGTGTTGCTATTTTACGTTTATTTCTGGATATTCTTCTTACGAGTCTCTTTTTGGTCTCGACATCATCGGTTATTGCAAATTTATTAAAAAGCTCACGGTTGATTTCCAGCAGTCTGTTTGCCGTCTGTAGATTAATTGGTAACCGCCTCTTGATTACCGCTCTAATCAGGTTATCAGCCGTGCTGATTTTCATCGTCCTGTCGAACGACAGCGTCCCGTCCTGGACCTGCTCCAGCAGCCCGATAGCGTTTATCGCACAGTAGTCGCTCTCTAACATTTTCCGTCTGAACGCCATCCGCGAAAGCTCAATCTTCCTGGCCAGCTCAATCTCCTGCCTGCGTGTCAGCAGTGGAATTTCACCCATCTGGGTCAAATACATCCGAATTGGATCATCGATGCGGCGTGTGACTTCGGCGCCGATGAGCTGCTTTTCGAGGAGTTTGTCCTCTTCGAGCTGGGTTACTTCGGTTTGCTCCTCTTCGGGGACCTCGAAATCCTCCTGCTGGTCTTTTTCGACTTCGGCTTCGTCAAGAAGGCTGATGCCCATTTCCTCGAGAGTTGCCAGCAGGCCGTCAAGGCGAGAGGGGCTGACGGCCTCGTCAGGCAGGTCTTCGTTTATCTCATCATAGGTTAAAAAGCCTTTCTTTTTGCCCTTCTCTATAATCAGCTTTATCTGTTGCTCGATAGAGCCCTGTTTCTGTGGGGCAGGGGCGGCCTTTGGAGCCTTAGGCTCGTCAGCGTTGTCTCCTGTTTTTTCTTTTTTTTCACTTTTCTTTGCCATATCAGATTATCCTATAAAAATTGCTTGTAATGCTTTGAAAAATTTTTCGTGCAAATACAAATATCACGTTTTCGAAGAGCAATGAAGCGAGTATTAAGGTTTTGACCGGTTGTCTATTTAAAGCATACCGATATTACGACGGTTTTGTTTTTGGCTATCTTCAAAAACTTTCTTCAAATACTCAGTTTCGTCCTTAATTTCCTTTATTTCTGCTCTTTTCTGTTTTTGGCTGAACCTGTGCATAGCTTCAACTGCATCGTCAAGGGAAGATTCGAAGTTTCCCTTTTCGCCGCCCTGCCTTTCGAGCTCGACAATGACATTGGCAAGCTCAACAGAATCCGTTTCAGCAAGAATCTCAGTAACAGTAGTTTTGGGTTTCTTTTTTAATAATTTAAAGAGGATTTGTGCGATCTGCCTGAGCACAGGTACGTCAAAAAGCTCAGGGGTAATCCTGTTTTTTACGGATTCGAAAAGGTCAGCTCGATTCAGAAGGACCTCGATAACTTGGCGCTGTGCGACGGCGAAGCCGCCCTGACCTAAATCAACTGGGCCAAACTTTTGCTCCTGCGACTGATAGGCGGCGGCCCTTTTGGCCCTTGTGATAAGCTTAGCGAGCAGATTGTTTATCTGCTTTGCCTCCAGGCCTATGATAGAGGCGATGCGGTTTACAATGAGGCCTTTTTCAATAGGGTCGAGCGAGCCTGCCTGCATTGCATTCGCTATTGTCTGCAAAAACTCCTCTATGGCAGCTTTTCTTTCGACAATGGTGTCGTTTTTGCCGAGGCTTTGCGTTAGCCTGTCCCATTTGAAGCTGAAGACGTCGTCGGCGCTGCTTATAAGCTGCTCGAATTTTTCTTTTCCGGCGCTGAGCAGGTAATCGCAGGGGTCTTTGTGGCCGGGGATACAAGCGATTTTAATATCGATGTGCTGTGAGATGCAGACCTCGAGCGCCCTGTTCGCAGCTTCGGTACCTGCGATGTCACTATCGAAGACGAGGACAGCTTTTTTGGCGAATCTTCTGAGGATACGG
This sequence comes from uncultured Pirellulales bacterium, assembly GCA_964493425.1. Taxonomy (GTDB): domain Bacteria; phylum Planctomycetota; class Phycisphaerae; order Sedimentisphaerales; family Anaerobacaceae; genus CAYLMG01. Next base: position 22,823 of record CAZBMW010000007.1, on the reverse strand, counting down.
GCCTGGCCTGTAGTGAAGCTCGTACCGAGACTTGCAACGCAATTTGATATGCCTTTGTAGTGCGCCATTATGCAATCGGTGTATCCTTCGACAACGACGGCGGTGCCTGAAGAGACGATTGAGTGTCTTGCCTGCTGCAGGCCGTAAAGGCAGTTGCTTTTGTCAAAGAGAGCTGTAGCTGGAGAATTTATATATTTCGCCTCGGCCTGTTCGAATGCCCGTCCGCCGAAACCGATTGCGCGGCTGGTGACGTCAGTTATGGGGAACATCAGACGATTTACGAACCTGTCGGAATTCTGAGAGGTCAGCAGACCGGCCTTTATTAGAAGGTCGATGTTGGCTTTTTTTTGTTTTGCAGTTTCGGCGAGGTCATTGCCGATAAGCGCCAAGCCGATTTGCCAGTCTTTGGCGACACCGAGGGGGATTTTTCTTTTTTCGAGGTAGCTGCGAGCGAACTCGCCTTTTTTCTTATCAAGCAGATTTTTGTGGAAATAGTCAGCGGCCCAGGCGTTTGCCTTTGCGAGCCTGTTGGGATCGACATCCGGCTGCGATTTAGTTTTATTATCAGGTTGCTGTCGGCGCTCGATTTTGATACCTGCGCGCTCGGCTAATCGCTCGATAGCCTGTGGGAAGGTAAGATTTTCAAACATCTGCAGGAATTTGAATACGTCGCCGCCGGCACTGCAGGCAAAACATTTAAAAATTTGCTTTGCGGGATTGACATAAAGGCTGGGCCGATGGTCGTCGTGAAACGGACACAGGCCGACCATTTCGCGGCCTTTCTTCTTAAGGCTGACGTATTCAGCTATGACGTCAACGATATCGTTGGCCTGCTGAATTCGAGAGACGGTTGAGCTGTCGAAGATTCCTGCCATAAATTAAAGTCAAATCCTTTTTATATAAAAGGGGCGTCTTTTACGCCTTTGTGAAATCAAGATAGTAAGTACAATCGATAATATTTAAGATAACCTTTCCCTGCACAAAAATGGTAGCTACCTTAATATAGTCCGATATATTAAAAAGTCAAGTTTTGCTCAGCAAACGGCTTTTTGAGGCAAAAAAGGCGTTTTTGGGTATTTTGGACATTTGGTGAAATGGGACTGATTGGTACTGTCCTAATTTGAAAAATAAAAGGGGATTATCCCTTTAACTCAGGGAAAATAAAGGCTCTTTGAAAAATAGAAAAAAATAGCACTTTGCCCTAAAAACAAAGTGCTATTGGATGTAGTGGTACGGTAAATTAACGGCAATTTCCGTCTTTTTGTTTACTCTTACATTCATTGCAAAGCTCGCCATAAGTGGGTTTTGTTTGCGATGTGGTGTAGTCACTTGTTGGCCATCTGCTGCAATTTGAGCACCAATGCCACGTATCACTACCTCTTCTTTTACGATAGGCCATAATATGCCCCTTTCAAGAGAGATATGTAAAATATGTTTTCGCGTCAATCCTATTGGCTTTTCTGTGCCAGATAAGATTTGGCGCGCCGTTATACCCAAAGAGTATCAGTCGGGAGAGGTGTGTCTTTGGTGTTTTACTCATTTGGCAGACGAAAAGCTTATCCCGTGGGATAACCAAATAGAGTTTTATCCTGTAAGTATGTATAGCCATTTGAATAATGTCAAGGATTTTTTAGCTCTTTAAAGATAATAATCAAGCTGCATTTTGATAGTTCAATATTTCCTCGATACTCCAAATATGACTTGTTATCCCTGCCCTCATCGCAGGCGTTATGCCTAATGAGCCGTGTATCCGACAGAAATTATAATACGCAAAATGCAGATTGAGCGCAGCTTTTAGATTATCAAATTTTTTACTAAATGCGTTTGTTAATCTTGTCATTCTCCGCAAAGACATTCTAAGAGTCAAATTTTGACGTTCTATATGCGATGTAGATATTCGGTTTATAGGTGGATTCCCAAACATAACTTTCTTTTTAGTCATTACAAAATCAACAGGCGAATATCCTTCTCGTTTTGGATTCCCATTAGTCGTATATACCTTCATAAGTTGGGTATAGCTTACTTTATTAAGCTCAAAAGTATTTAAAATCGCGCCAATATATGGTTTGTAACTATCCGTTGTTAAATGAGTATGACCTTTGATTTTTCGTTTCAAATCCTTAATAAACGGTATAACTGTATTAAGCTCACGTTTTCCTAATCGAAAAGATGGTATCAATTTTGTATCTCTGTCCATAGCAACAAAGACAAACTGTGTGCCTAACTTTCCTTCGCAAGCTTCTCTAATTTTTAACTTTTTATTTTTCTTGCCAACAAACGTCCAAGCCTCGTCAATTTGTATATGACCCGCCTTTATATCTTTAATCTTTGAATTGAGGACTAATTCGGCTTTTTGGCCTGCGTGAACCAATAATCGCATAATTGTATCCCTGTGGTGGCCTGTAAGACGTTCTGTGCTGCGAATAGAACAACCCTCGACTAAAGCACGTAGAATCTTCGCCTTTTCTTTTGTTGATAAAATATTCATTTTGGCCTCCTATTTTTTGCTTGACAGGAGGCCAAAAAATGATATAGTGGTGAATGGTTGCGCCACTGGCCTTCGGGTCAAGTGGTTAAGAAAGGATAGGTCGAAGCCCCAAAGCGAACGCCTGTCCTTTCGAATATTTACCGGAGACGGCGGGATTCGAACCCGCGGAAGGTTATTAAACCTTCGCTGCCTTGTAAGGGCAGTCCTTTAGGCCTCTCAGGCACGTCTCCGTACGTTGCCCCGCTGGGTCGCTTGCAAGGAGTCAGCGGGGTTTTTATTTAATTGTCAATTTTCTTTGTTAGTTTCTTCTTTTGGTTTAGGGGTTTCATCTTTTGTTGATTGTTCTTGTGATTCTTTGCTTTCTTTGGCTTTTGGATACCATTCGCGCAAACCCCAAGTATCATTAGGAAGTCTGTGAAATTTTGGATTTTTTGACATCGATATTGCAAGGCCGCGTTTTTTGATACCTTCATTTTTACCTGTAAATTTGAAGCCCCCAGCGGCTAATTCGTCGTAGATTTCGTCCAATGTAGCAGCACCCATATCAAGCGCACCTCGCTTTGTAAGCACCTCTGTTATGGCTGTTGCTTGTGGTTGTCCGTAATATTTGTCAGGCCTGATTGTGCTAATTTTATGGGATTCTTTTGTAGTTTCTTCGTATTTAGGTGGTTTTCCCATAACCTCGCATAGGCAATTTATGGCGGTTTTGATTCTTCTTGCCTCAGCGTTTATTTCTTGCAGCTTGGATTCTAAATCTTGTATTGTTTGTTCCGCGTGCTTCATTTTAATTCTCCTTAAATTTTAAATCGGTCTATATCCTAAAAAGAAAAGCCATTTAAGTCAAGGAAAATTTTTTAAATTTTTTAAATAATTTTTGAGACTATATAACTACTTATGTATAAATGAGTTATGTATATTTACTTAAATAACTGAACCCAAGACTTGCTTTTGTCGAATAAGTTATATATAATATATAACGCTCTATAAAGCTTTTGGGAGAATCCGTTATGGAACCGAAAGGAGAATTGTCTTTTGGTCAGCTTTTAAAAAAAATAAGGGTAGAAGAGGCCAATATTGGTTTACGTCGTTTCGCGGAATTAGTTGATTTACAGCCTTCTAATCTCAGTAATATAGAAAGAGGGAAAATACCACCGCCGGCCAATAAACAAACATTAGACCGTATTTGTGATGGATTAGGGCTTTCGTCAACAGACCCGCACCGAGCAGAATTATTCGATTTAGCTGCTAAAGATAGTAACCGTATTCCAGCAGATATAGCAAAAATTGTAAGAGAAAATGAAGGCGTGCCAGTATTAGTAAGGACGGTGGCTAATCAACAACTTAGTGACGAGAAATTGCGGGAATTAGCAAGATACATAGAGGAAAACTATTGAATTAGTTTATGATGGAGCCTTCACACGTAGAAACATATACGGTTGCTGATATAGAACGATTAGCTGATAAAACACTTCGGGCATCTTTCCCACGAGGTATTGACCCGCCCATTGATATTGATTTAATTGCTGAAAAACAACCTTTGATAGATGAATTTGGTTTACTTGCTGAAATTAATAGCAAATTTGGTGTTGATGCTGTAATACGTAGCAAACGTAACGAACGTTTTGATATTATTATAGATAGTAATGTTTGCTGGGGAAGAGCCAGTTTTTCGATTGCCCACGAAATTGGACACATTGTGTTACATCCTAAATTATATTCAGGATGTTATACAATTAAAGATTCAATTGAACTTTCGAGGCGAATTAAGAGAAGCTATGCACGAATTGAGAGAGATGCTAATTATTTTGCCGGTGCGATTCTTATTCCCAGAAAAACAATTTTCGATGATGTCGAAAAAATTTATAAAGGCATTTTACAAAGTTATGCAAAAGATATTAAATGGGACAGAATAATCCCAATGTTACATTCTGCATTAGCCAATAGATATAGAGTCAGTGTTCAAACAATGGAAATACGTCTTAATCAACTTCGCATAAACCAAAAATTGTATGAATCAGTAAATGCACATTCAGATTTTATTGTTTGGATTTAGCTAAAAAATTCAAATTAGGACAGTACCGACTGATTTTCCGCCTCTCGATTCTCGTATACAGTTCTAATTCAATCACAGATTACACAGATTTTAATAAACTTCAAAGGTGCTAAGTTATAAAGAAGTAAGTCAAAAGTCTCAAGCCTCAAGGGGGAAATACGAAGCACGAATATCGCAACTCGAAACAAATTCTAAATTCAAAAGGCAGAGATTCAAAACAAATCTTAACTGCAGAGAAACCGATTAAAATAAACGATTGCGGATTCGGTAGTGAGAGATATAATTAAACTCTGTGATTTTTGCGGCATAAAGAAGAAAGGTCAAATTGATATTATGAAGGCATTGATTACGGGCGGTGCGGGGTTTATCGGCTCACATTTGGCGGAGCGGCTGTTGAACGACGGCTGGGAAGTTTCGGTTATCGATAACCTCAGTACGGGCAGCATAGCGAATATAGCAAGTCTGAAAGATGATGCAAAATTCGATTTTGTCGAGGGTGACATACGCGATAAAGCCGTGATGTCAACTTTAGTGGAAAAGTGCGACTGCATCTATCATCTGGCGGCGGCGGTGGGCGTGCAGTTGATAGCGGACCGGCCTGTACATACGATTGAAACCAATATCGGCGGGACAGAAACGGTGCTCGATATCGCCAATAAGTTCGGCAAAAAGACTTTAATCGCATCGAGCAGCGAGGTGTACGGTAAAAACGAGCAGGTGCCATTCGGCGAAGACGATGATTTGGTTCTTGGCAGCACGAGATTTTCGAGATGGTCCTACGCGTGCAGTAAGGCGATAGACGAATTTTTGGGGCTTGCATTTTATCAGCAGTACGGGCTCGGCGTGGTGATAGCGAGGTTCTTTAATACGATAGGGCCGAGACAAACAGGACTATACGGGATGGTGGTTCCGAGATTCGTGCGAAGCGCATTGAAGAACGAGCCGGTTAGAATCTACGGAACGGGCAAACAAAGCCGATGTTTCTGCTATGTAGAAGATATGATAGAGGCTGTTACAGGTCTTATGGACTGTGAGGAGGCGGCGGGAGGAGTTTTTAATATCGGCTCGGACGAGGAGGTCAGCATCGAGGAGCTTGCGGATAAAATCATTGCGATGACGGCCAGCGAAAGCAAAAAAGAAAATGTCCCCTACGAGGTTGCTTACGGCAGGGCTATCGACGATATGATGCGCCGGGTGCCGAACCTTGAGCGTATAAAGGATTTGACAGGCTGGCAGCCGAAGACAAGTCTCGATGAAGCACTGAGGATAATTATTGAAAACGAAAAATCAAGAAATAAAAGTTAAAAACAAATGGATTTCAAGCAAGGCCTGAAAAAACCGTTCGAGTGGTATAAAAAGTCCCGGCAAGCAGATAAAAAAATAATCTTTTCATTACTTTAGCCGCTATAAATCCACATTATTGCAGCCGAATAAACAGCCCGATAATAATATCAAGATTTCTGCGATTCTTTTTAAGCTGCATACTTGATTTTCCGACAAAAATATTATAAAATAATATTTAGCAAGTCAGGATGATGAGGGGGGCATGCTAAGAATTATTTGTTAGTCCGATGTAAATCCGGAGCAAATAGATGATGGAAAAGGCACTGGGTACAAGAAAATATTTTACGCAAATAGAGCAATTAGAGCACCTGAGTAAACAGGAGAAAGACGAATTAAGGAAAGTCACCGAGCAGTTTGCGTTTCGCTGTAATGACTATTATCTTTCACTCATTAACTGGTCGGATCCGGATGACCCGATACGTCATATAGTAATACCGAATCCGAAAGAGCTTAAGCGGTGGGGCAGACTTGACCCATCCGACGAGAAGGCATATACGATTTTGCCCGGCCTGGAACATAAATATAATTCAACGGCCCTTTTGCTTGTGAGCAACCAGTGCGCGGGGCTTTGCCGCTACTGCTTTAGAAAGCGTGTCTTCATTGAAAAAAGGCAGGACGATTACCTTCAGGATGTTGACTCTGCGCTTGCATACATCGCAGAGCACAATGAGATTACCAACGTTCTGCTGACAGGCGGTGACCCGTTGATGCTGCAGACGGGTAAACTCGAAAACCTTATCTCAAGATTGAGACAAATAGAGCATGTTCAGATTATTCGCATAGGGACCAGAGTTCCGGTCTATAATCCCTACAGGATAATCGAAGATGCGTCGCTTCTGGAGATGATAAATACATACAGTACCGACGAGAAGAAGTTATATGTTATTACGCATTTCGTGCATCCTCGTGAGATTACCGAGGTTGCGATAAAGGCGTGTAACCTTATACAAAAAGCCGGCGCAAAGATGTGCAACCAGACACCGCTGGTGCGGGGCATCAATAATAATCCTGATACGTTAGCAGAGCTTTTTGCGAGGCTTTCTTTTGTTGGTGTTATACCATACTACGTTTTTCAATGCAGGCCTGCGGTCGGCAACAAGGCTTATACGGTACCAATAGAAGAGGCATACGAGATTTTTGAACAGGCTAAATCAAAAGTAAGCGGGCTGGCAAAACGAGCACGATACGTGATGAGTCACTCGACGGGAAAGATTGAAATCGTCGGCAAGACCAAGGAGTTTGTGTATTTCAAATACCACAGAGCTGCCGACGATGCGGACAGCGGCAAATTCCTCGTGTTCAGAAGTAACCCGAAAGCCTGCTGGTTCGATGACTACGATGAAATCATACGCCAGTACCCCATAGAGCTGCCTTACCGGGCTCACGGACCCGATTAAAAAAGACACGCAGCAAAAAACATCTTGAATGAGCAGGTTTTGCAGGTATCATTTCGGTAATGAAAATTGGAACAACTTTTGCTATATCCGTGATTTTATTCATAATGGCTGCTGCACAGGCTCTTGAAAGTGGGCAGATTCTCGTAATTGCAAATAGTGACATTGAGGCATCTGTCCAGCTTGCAAAATATTACAGTAAAGCTCGCAAGATTCCAAAGAAGAATGTCCTTGCACTTCGCCTCGGTGACAAGTTAGCAGATGAAATCAGCAGGGACGATTACGAGGAAAAACTGGCGGAACCTGTCCGCAAGAAGCTGCTTGACCCTGAGTTTTACCATATCAGGTGCCTTGTGACGACGTACGGCGTGCCGTTCAGGGTTGGTAAAAGAGGGCCATTGAAAGGTTACGAGGAGAAATTAAAGCAGCTAAAAGAATTACTCGAACAACTTAAAGAAGAAAGCAGTGCCGACGAAGCAGAACAAAAAGAAGCTGAGCGTAAGATTGCACTTCTGCAATCAGAGATAGACAGGATTGAGGGTAAAGAAACGAACGCATCGGTGGACAGTGAATTGTCAATGGTGCTATGCGGTGCATATGAGCTGTATCGATGGCAGATAAATGAGCTGAAAAGTAACCTTCTTCGCGAAAGCTCGAGAATGCTTATGGTCAGCCGGCTCGATGGGCCAAGCTTCGAAATAGCAAAGGGACTTGTAGATAAGGCAATATTAGCCGAGAATAAAGGTCTTGCCGGTAATGTTTATATGGACCAGGGATACTCAGAAGTCAAAAAAGGTATCGAAATCTACGCACAATTCGACCGCTCGCTTGCTCAGACCGCTGCAATGTTCAAAGCCGAAGGCAAAAAAGTATTCGAAGAAAACACAGCCGAGCTTTTTGGGCCGAACGATTGTCCGGCGACAGCCGTTTATTGCGGCTGGCACAGCCTGAAAAAATATATCGATGCCTTTGATTTTGTAGATGGTGCAATCGGGATACACGTATCGAGCCTCGAAGCGGTAAATCTTCGCGATGCCGAAAGCAACCAATGGTGTCCGGCTATGCTCAAAGACGGCGTAACCGTGACAATAGGAGCGGTAGCTGAGCCGTACTTGCATACTTTTCCCGAGCCGAAAGCTTTTTTCAGGCACCTTCTTGACGGCCGATGTCTTGCAGAGGCTTATTACTATACAAAGCCGTATAATTCCTGGCAGCTTCTTCTTATAGGCGACCCCCTTTACAGGCCGTTCAAAAAACATTAAAATTAACCACCAAAACATAAATTATTCGAGACGCAGAAGCTGGGCGTTAAACGAACTTTTGTGTGAAATAAGAAACAATTACGGCTGTGAATATAGCAGCCAGCGAGCAGATTATCTCGGGGAGCTGAAAACTGTTAGCGAGGAAAAATGAAAAGATGACGGCAGCGAGAAGGACAGTTACCGGCAATGCAAAAGCGGCTAAAAGCTGTTTTAATCGTGAGGTCTTCAAAGACTTTATTGAAAGAATGAAGCGGCACCAGATAACAGTGAAAAAGGCGTAGGCTAAAAAATAGACGGCTGGCTTGATAAAAGAGAACCGGCCTGTGAATCTCATCTGTGCGGCTTTTGTGATAACGATGATAGAGACAGCGGTAAAGATAAGCATGGCGGGCTGAAATGAAAAAAACGACAAGAGAACAAAGGCAGCAGCAATGCCGGTTAAATTGGCGACAAAATCCGGGAAATTACAGCTTCTGCCGACAAGGCCCTGAAGCCATTCATCGGCTGCGGCATAAACAAGCAGAGCCGAGAATAAAAGCCAGACTTTTCTGCTTTTCAGGCTTAGCTTTGCGTCGGATTTGGCGGCGAAGTACAGCAGGAAAGAAAGAATAAAATAGACGAGAAAATGCAGTGTTTTATCGGAGGCCTGAAGCTGCACAAGGAGCTCTTGTCGCAGGGGTATGTGGGTCAGGATAAAGATAAGAGGCCAATAGAGCAGAAGTATAATAGGCGAGATTTTTCTGGTTTTCGACTGATTCATACAGGAAGATATCGGCTTTTCATTATATTCGGATTACACACACAAACAGCAAGGAGGACAAAATTAACGATGTCCCTTTGATTCGAGCGATTCAAGGATTAACATAATTTATTGGATTTAATCGGTTGTGTTTTTGGTTTCAGCTATTTTTTCAGCGGCACTGTTGTATTTTTCAAGAGTCTTTTTCAATTTTTCCTGTGTTGCGGGGTAGTCCGCGGTCAGGATGACGGCCTTTTGCTGTAACTGTACAGCCTGCTGAATCCGGTATAGTGCGGATTCGAACAATGCCAAAGCATAGGTGTCAAGAACTTCGGGATTCTTTTGCTCAGTGAGCAGGTTTGCCTTTTCGGCGGCTTGGACAGCGAGTCTATAATCACGTTTGGGCTTTTCAACTTTCGTGAGAATTTGCCAGGCAAAAGCATTAAGTATCTGAGCGTCGGCATCCTGTATAATCCGGCTGCCGATACTTTCGACATCTTTCGGGCTGGCAGTATTTATTTTTTCAAAGTAGTCCATGTAGTTTTTTACTGCTCTCTCATATTTTTCTTTTGCTTCAGCGAGTTTTTTTTGATACTGCTCGAAATCGAATTTATCCTCGACTACCTTTTCGAGGACGTCATCCAAATCAGCCATAGGATGACCTTTCCAGACAAGTCTGCCTTTTTTATCAATGATAAAGGCGGTAGGAATTCCAGTTTCGCCGAAGGCCCTCATATAGTTTTTAGTGGCAATGCCATCGGTATCGACGGCAATGATGTAGTCCATTGTTTCCGCCTTAGCTTTTACGAACGGCTGAACGGTGCTGACGAGCTCGTTCGAGATGCCGATGATAGTGACAGCTTTATCCTTATATTTTTTCTGCAGCTCGGTAAGATGCGGGATTGTGTATTTGCAGGGCGGACACCAGGTAGCCCAGAACTCAATTACGTAAACGGAGCCTTTTTTTATTTGGACGGGCCCGCCTTTTATCCAGGTAAGGCCGGTAATCTTCGGGGCGGGACCTCCGAGTGAGGGTTTTGCTTTCTCAGCGGATTTTTCCTGCGCAAGGCAAAGTGAGACGAGAATAAGAAAGGTGAAGGATACATTACGAAATTTCATAAAACCTCCTGAAAAGTTTTTAATTTTGTTACAGCCCATTAAAAAAAACGCGATTTTCGATAAGAGCAATTAAATTTATCAAATCAAGGCAGATTAAAGATTTAGAACACAGGCAAGATACCAAATCTAACCGGTGCTTACAAGAAGAATAATCACGCGATTAGCTGTTTTGAACCGGGGTAATGAAAAAACCTCCTTGTGCTTGTAAGATGCTGTTTTTATCAACCATTGAGCCCAGCAAGATAAGAAGGTGTAAAAATGTTACGAAAAGATTTTATCATCAGAAATACAAGATGTCCACTAAATCAATTTATGAATCCAATCATCGAAAAAACTGGCAAGTCGAGACAAAAAGAAAAATAATTAATCGCGGGTACTTCGGTTTTTTACGAGAGATTCAAGTTTGTTCAATTCTTCAATGGCTTCATTGAAATGACCGATGTTCTCTATTCCAAGCCAATATTCTTTGATACGATATGCGCCGATATTGCGTTTTTTCTTTAATAGCTTATTCACAAGGTCAGGCATTGTAAAAAAAGTATTGTCCGGCACGAAGTCGATAACTGACGCATTTAATACGTAGATTCCCGCACTCACATTGAATGTTGTACTTGGTTTTTCAACAATGCCACGAAGCTTTGCACCTTTCAGCTCTAAAACTCCAAAGGGCAACTTGTGTTCGTACGTTCTATATCCGATAGTCATGCAATATTTGCCCTTTTTATGATAATTAATCATCCTTGAAAAATTTAGTTGAGTGAAAATATCGCCGTTCATCAAGACGAAATTTTCTCCTTTGCTAAAACAATCCCGCATTAAAGACAAAGGCCCTGCAGTTCCCAAAGGTTTTTCTTCATCAATACACTTAATAGAAAGGCCGAATTTTGCGTCATTAGCACAAAAGGCCTTTATCAGCTCACCCTGATAGCCAACTGAAATGATAACCTCTGTTATGCCGAACTTTTTGAAATTCTTTAGAATAATCTCGAGAATCGGCTTCTCAGCAATTGGCAATAGAGGCTTTGGGACTGAAAACGTTAAAGGCCGCAGCCTAGTACCCTGGCCACCAGCTAAAACCACTGCTTTCATCTGTGCACCTCATACTCTATATTTATCAGGATCGTAAAAACCGGGATTATTTTTAATAAACTTAATTGTTTCTTCAAGGCCGTGAGTCAACGAGACCTTTGGTGACCATCCAAATAATTTTTTTGCTTTTGTGTTATCCGCGCACAATCTTTCCACTTCGCTGCGCGCTGGACGAGCCCTTTCTTTATCGTGCTCTATAACTATATCTCTTCCGACGAGCGACATTATTTTTCTTGTTAAATCCTCAATTGAAATTTCCTGTCCGGATCCAATATTGATCTCCATACCAACTGATTTTTCCGATTCCGCTACTTTAATAAAACCCTCTGCCGTGTCTGTCACAAATGTGAAATCTCTTGTAGGAGTTGTGTTACCCAATGTGAGCCTGTCTTTTGTTAAAACCTGTGAAATAATAGAAGGAATGACAGCTCTGTCGGATTGGCGCGGCCCATAAGTATTAAAGGGCCTTATCACAGCGACCGGCAGATCAAAGGAATGATAGAAGCTCAAAGCAATGGCGTCAGCCGCGATTTTACTTGCAGAATACGGAGATTGAGGCTGCTTGGGATGCTCTTCGTTTATCGGAACATATCTTGCCGTACCATAGACTTCGCTCGTGGAAGTTTGGACCAGTTTTTCTACACCTACATCTCTTGCCGCCATTAAAATATTCAACGTCCCAATGGTGTTTGCTTCAATTACTTCCTGGGGATGTATATAGGAATATGGTATACCCACTAATGCGGCTAGATTAAAAATGATGTCTACGCCATCCATTGCTTTAACTACGGTTTCCAATTCTCTAATGTCACCATAAACAATATCCATATGTTTTCTAAGGTCGTCAGAGAAATACTTAATAAAGCCTTCGTCGGCTCTTGATGTATATCGCACAAAAGCCCTGACCTTAGCTCCGAGCTCAAAGAGGCGCTCCGTTAGATGAGAGCCGATGAAGCCCGCAGCGCCTGTTACCAAAACTTTCTTTTTATCCCATGCGAACATTTCGAATTGTCCCTTATTCCCTAATTGCCTTATGGTTAGACGTCATCTTTTCCCAAAGATATAAAATACCGCTACTCGCGGTTAAATAAAGAGTTACTTCAAGGAGCATTTTGTATCTCGACGTTCCTATCAAGTATGAGTGCACAAATGTAAAATAAACAAAAACCTTAAGAAACCGCACACCGACGGGCAAAGTATAGTCTTGAACACGCTCTTTCGCAAGGTTTGATTTGCAGTTTCGAAGATTTTCTACTTTTTTCGGTGAAAGCTGAATAGTCAAACTTGCGGAAGATAGGTATGGCTGGTAAGTTAACTAAGTTTAACAGGTGTGGGAGGTTAAGGTCCGGGAACGTTATGCTTCTTAGGCTTTAGACCAATTTTCAGTGTTGGACAAAATAATTCTTGAAAGAAAAAAAACTAATTGTAAAATCATTGAAACTGGAGCTGAAATCGTCTGCTAACCGAAAGCTAATTCTATTTTACTTTTGCTGAAGATATATAGTTTTGGTAAAAACGCTCATTAGGAAGAATCATGGATAAGGGGCTTGCTATAACAAAGGTGCTGGTCAACCTTTTGTGCTGTTTTGTGCCTCTAAAAAGGTGGCGAAAAAGAATCAGGTACAATCTGGCAGATAGAAAAAGGCGGCGGAGAGAACTTTTGAATAATGGATTCAAAATAGATGCCGGAATTATAACCACCCCCCAAGGTGTTAAGATAGACATTTCCGATACTGCAGACCATCCCTTGTATCTTATTAAAGAGGTTTTTTTAAAAAGCGAATACAATTTGAATATCGAAAGAGAATCAATACTGATTGACATAGGCATGAATCGAGCGGCAGCGTCTTTACTTTTTGCTACCAATAAGAATATAAAGAAGATATATGCCTACGAGCCGTTTAAACCTACGTTTGAATCGGCAAAAAGGAATTTTCAGCTTAATCCGCAGCTTAGCAAAAAGATAAATGCTTTTAACTTTGGGCTTGGCAAAGCAGAGACAACGCTGGAACTGCCGTACATGGCAAATGCGACCGGTGGTATGAGTACTGCTTATGATGTTTGTAAAGGGGCAAAAAATGTAAAAAAAGAAATAGTTGCCATCAAAGATGCGGCAGAAGAACTGGCTTCTATTTTAGAAGAAAATAAAGATAAACACATAATTGTTAAATGTGATTGTGAGGGCGCAGAGTTCGAGATTTTTGAAAGGCTAAATGAAAAAGGTATTGTTAGTATGATAGATGTAGTCATGATGGAATATCATTTTGAAAAACCTGATGGGCTGATAAATATCTTTACAGAAAACGGTTTTGCCGCTCAGACGAAAATCGGCTCAAGAAAATCGAAAACCGGATACATATATGCTGTCAGAATGGCAGAAAAATGAACCATGCTCCATAGTTTTAAGGCCGAGGTATGATATTTAAAAAAATTAAAAAAGAATTAGAGCGTTTCAAGAAAAGGCTGTTCTATTCGGGCAAAAAGTATAAACAGCTTGAGCAAATGCAATACGAGCTGGAGAATTTGCCTTACGAACTTTATGATAAAATTAAAAATGGCAGTTTCCATCTTCAACTGCCAAAGATAAAAAGCGTAGAAGAGACGCTGGACAAGATAGTAAATGACAAATGTTCTATATCTCGTTTCGGGGATGGAGAGTTCTCTTGTATGAACTGCAGTAGGATATCTTTCCACGACCCCTCTGAAGAGTTAGCCGAGAGACTGAAAGAAGTACTTTTGTCAGATATTCCTAATTTGCTGATTGGCTTACCTGATTGTTTTGGCTCGTTGGATTGTTATGTGCCTTACACAAGGCAATTCTGGAGAAAATATATGTCCAAGAAGCGTCAAATGACATATTCTTATCTTGACATGAATAGGATTTATTATAATGCCTTTTTTAACAGGTACTATCTGAATTTCAACAAAACAGACGAATACTACCAGAGATGCCGCACATACTTTAAAAAATTAAAGGAGATATGGAAAAACAGAGACGTGATATTATTTGAGGGCCAAGAAGCACGTCTTGGAGTGGGTAATGACATATTAAGTGGGGCCAAATCAATATCGCGTATTATATTCTGTCCCGTCAGAAATGCGTTTAATAAATATGAACAGATTTTATCGGCATTTGATGAAGTCTATCCGGATGCGCTGATACTAGCTGCTTTAGGTCCGACGGCAACTGTTTTGGCTCACGATTTATGCAAGAAAGGATACCAGGCCATTGACATCGGACATATTAGCGAGGAATATGAATGCTTCTTGAGAAAAGAAACGCCCTTAGAGCTAAAGAGCATGGGCCGTGATAGTAAAATGAAACATGCTTCTAATCCAGATGACCCTGAATACAAAAAACAAATCATAGGAATAATCGAATAAGATAGTGCCTTAAATGAATCATTCTAAGCGAATATTAATTATAGCTGACCAGAGCCTAAATCCGATCAAGTTTTTTATTGACCAGGTGCCCAAACTGGCCAAGGGGCTGATACGGCTCGGACACGACGCTCGAATTATCAATTATTCACAGTTGATGCGGGCCGCCAGTCCATTTAAGAGCCGGCGTCTTTCGGCCTGTCTATATAAAAAGAAGGTCGACCAGGAAATTGCACGACTCGCGGCACATTATCAACCGGATGTTATTTACATCAGCTTTGCAAAGTCTCTCAACGCGGAGACTATTGGGACAGTACGCGAGGCTTGTCCTCAGGCTGTTTTTATTGGAGGAGACGGCGACCCCTGGCCTAAATTGCAGGAAGACAGGATAGAAACCGCTAAAAAACTCGACATACTTGCAGCTACAAACGATGGGCGATTCCTGCAGGACTACAAAGATGCCGGCGTACCTTTGTGCGTCTTTATGCCGAATATATGTGACCCTGACATTGACCATCGATATGAAGTGGGCCCAGAGTGGGAAACCGATATCTTATGGACGGGTAAAGCAAAACACCATGCGGATACAAGCGAAGTATTTAGAGAAAAGCTTGTTACCGAACTTGTCCAAAGGAAAAATTGTTCTGTCTATGGCTGCCTGGGAAAACCGAAAGTTAGCGGGAAAAATTACCTTTATGCGATTAGTGGCGCTAAAATCGGCGTCAATGTGAATGCGTATGATTCAGTTAGATTCTGTCACTCAGATAGACTCACACAATATCTGGCTTGTGGTACATTTGTGATGGCAAAGAGATTTGAGGGCTGCGACATGCTCTACAAAGACAATATGCACCTGCGGTATTTTGATACTATTGAAGAATTTTTTGATTTGGCCGATTGGTATCTTAACCATGAACAGGAACGAAAGAAAATAGCAGATGCCGGAATGCGGCATATTCATACTGAATTTAATGGTGCGAAGATTGCAGGCTATATTCTCGAGTTGATTGAAAAAGGCAGTTATAGCGCCCCGTGGTTTGTTAACCAATGAACTGCCTGTGAACACGGCTGAAAAAAAGTAACGATGACGAAATATAATGCTCACCGTCAGGGCTTCTGGGCTATGATATGAATTGTACCGTGATGTAAAACAGGTCCGTAGAGTATTCTCAAGCCCATATACTCAAATATTTCTTTCACATCGTCCGCAATCCACACGTGATGATGTACGCGAGATTCGAGATTTTTCATCAAATCTGCCCTGTGCTGCTCTATACTGCCACGGTAGGTTATACTTTCGTCGAATTTCTCTAAAAATTCAGATATATGGGTTTTGTCGTTTTGGTCGATGTTCTTTTCAAAATCATCAATCAGGTGGCTTAAGGGCGTTCTGGGGCGTTTGCGGTCGAACATATACCGCTTATCGGGTACACCAGCATATATAATTGCCCCTTTTTTTATTACTCTTTTCCATTCGGTTATCGCCTTCAAAGGATTGGCGATGTGCTCCAGGACATGTGAGGAGCACACGAAATCCAGAGTTTCATCTGCAGCAAAGAAAAGATTTGTCGCATCTGTCACGTAGTCAACATCGTCAGGCTTGCTAAGATTGGAGGGGCAGTTATCCACATTGATAATTTTTTGTGCCGTACTGGCAAGAGCCTGAAAGTTCCATCTCAGGCGGCCTCCAATCACGACTCCGCTTTTATTATTGAAAAACCGAAGCAGACGCATAGAAGATATCAAGGACGGCCTTCTTAGTACCGAATAAAAATACCTCCAGCTCACCAAATACTTCTTAAACGTCATTTCAAGAATCGATTTCTACATCTTAAACAATATTTGCCAGCTATATATGCAAACTAATTTCAAAGAATTACTAATCTTTTCTACGGATTTTCTGCGTTTGTCTTTATTCATTGCAATAAGCCCGTACACATAAACCGCGATTGCCGCTGCCGCATCGCAAATATTACGCAGAATAATTGCAGGCTTGAAAAGACAATTGAAGACTGTTGTCGTGGATTTACCACGATGCTTCCTAAAAAACTTAAGCAGACTTGTGAGCATCATTATTCTTTTCCTCACAGGTATTTGCCCGGAAGAACGCCCTCCCAAATGCGTAATCACCGCTTCGGGCATAAATACTATACGCCAGCCAGCCTGCTTTATTCGATAACACAGGTCGACCTCTTCATAATACAAAAAGAAGTTTTCATCCATCAACCCTATACTGTCAATCACTGCTTTTCTTATTAACAGCGCCGAGCCCATAAGTTGGTCTACTTCTTTTTGGGTGTTATGGTCAAAATCTTTCATTAACCATCTTTTGTATTCTTTTTTAAAAATATGCAGAAACCTGAATACGGTGTGCCGATATAATGCCCCTCGAAATGTGGGAAATCTTCTGGCTGAAGGCTGAATTGTTCCATCCTTGTTCAAAAGCTGCGGCCCGCACGCACCGACATCGCTGTTCTCGTCCATAAATTTAACCAAAATATCCAATGAGTCCGGGTGTACTATCGTATCCGGATTTAACAGGAATATGTATTTTCCCACTGCTCTTTTGATACCCTGATTATTAGCTGCAGCAAAGCCGCGGTTCTTATCGTTGGCAATAACAATTACATCAGGAAAGTTCATCCTGACAGCCTCGACGGTATCGTCAGTACTTGCATTGTCAACAACGATTATTTCGAAAGGCTCGCTTGCAGGATTTTTTTGAATCGACTGCAGGCAATTGACCAAATCTTCTTTTACGTTCCAATTGACAATAATAATCGAAAGCTTCATTCTATTTACTTCCTGATTTCGGCTTGGCAACAACCGCAAAGTGCTTGTATCTAATGTCACGGATAGCATTCAGCAAAAGTATATTTAGTATCCTGAAAGTTCGGCTGGAAGTAGGATGTATCCCTTCCAACTCTAAGATTTCAAAGTCTAGGTTGTTGAACATTTTTACGATGCTCTTGTGCGTAAAGAACCTTAAATGAGTTTTATCTAATACACCATGATTTCGATAATCCCAATTACCAGATATAGCTAAATCGACGAATGACCGGTAATATCTAATGTTGGGAATCGATGCCACAACCACCCCCTTTTTTGTCAGTTTCTTTTTAGCTGCTGTCAGCAATGAATACGGATCGACCAAATGCTCCAGTACATCAAAGAACATAATACAGTCAAAATAATCGTCAGGGAGTTTGCCTATAGCTTCCTGAGCATCACAGTTGAACACTTTATCCAGCTTTTCTGATGCCGCTTTTGCAGAGCGCTCGTCGATTTCCACAGCCCAGACTTCAGCACCGAACTTGTCTTTTATTAATTCGGAGAATCCGCCACTGCCGCAGCCGAATTCCAGGGTTTTTTTCACATCGCGCGGTATGTATTTGAGCATATCCTCGCGTATGTTATCATAATACCCTTCAGGTTTGTTGTCCGGCTCTTTCATATTTGTTCGTATTAGACTTTTCTTCTATAAGTTCTAAAGTACTATAAAACTACTAACAGAAATTTACAACTGTACAAAGAACAGCTTCTGTGCATTTTTTCACTAATTGCTGGATGCAAAATACCAGGAGCTTTAGCAGCAGACGCGTTTGCTTGATAACAAATAAGGGGCAGGTATCCTTAGCTTTCTGCTCCAGTAATGTATGAAACCGGCACTTTTCCTGCATTTGTAAAACCTACGATTAATCCTATTAAGCAAAACCTTTTTACTACAGGAATCAAGTTCATCGGAGCTTAGCTTCTTGATGATATTTGACTTCCGTTTCGATGTTCACATTTTTTGATAAGAACTTTCGACCAGTATCTTGTCGCTCTTTCGGCCCCAGATTACAACTTCTCGGGCATATCTTACTTTATCGTTTTCAAAATCTTTTGGGAACAATTTTAGAAGCTGTTGTTCTTTTTTAAGAGGTTTCGGCGTTGAATGTAAACAGTGTTCAAAATATTCAGGCAGATTTGAAGAAAACTCATATTCCGTGACACCTGTTCCTGTTTGATAAGGTATCCTCATATTTTGATATTTTATCACCTCATATAATTCGTTTTTGTCGTAAGATATTGCTTTTTCGGTTAAAAAACACTCGGTAAGCTCAAAAAATTCCTCATAAAATTTATCTATCTTTTCCGTAATGCGCAGAAAACCTGCCTCTTCGATGTCCCAATACACGGATCCGTATTCTGTGATAATTTGTCCTCTTCCTTTACCTTTCAGTAAGTTGTCCAGATGGTTTTCGAAATGTTCGATTTCCTGCCGAAAGAGAGAGCCTGTATCAGATGGAAATTGCAGTTCACAAATATATCTAATCACATCTGCATACAACAGGTTATATTTGTCAACAAGATATTTAAGTATAAAAAAGCCTAACTTCATGCTGTGCAACAGCATTGTAAGCCAGGCAAATTTCGCGGAGCTTCGCCAGTCATCAACAGGCATAGTCTTGGTAGCGATAACTATATCCTGGTATTCCTGTATTTCGCCTTGTTTTTTTTCATTACAATGAATCTCTGTCAGTACAATTTTCTTGGTAACAATCCCGAATTTACGTTGATATTCTGGTTCTGCGAGTTCGGTATTTGGATATACCTCACAAAGATAAACAAATAGCTGATTTTTAAGCCCTGACTTTAAATGCTGTTCTATACCATCTACCCAGCTTTCATAGCTTTCGCCGGGCAGTCCTAATATCATCTCAGAATAAACGGGGATGCCGTGCTCATTGAACAGCGCCTGAAGGTTGTTATAGGTTGACATTTTGATGTTTTTTCTTCTGACATTCTTTAGGGCTTGTTCGCAAGTGGTTTGCCTGCTCAAGGTAACACTTTTTTCAAGGTTGTTTTCGTGCAGCAGCAGCCCTATTTTAAAAATTCTCTTGTCTGTGTTTTTACCGAAACACGTTCTGAATTTTTCGGGATATCCGTATTTAATTTTTGTATCCACGAGACAGGAAGCGATATCGTGATCTCTTTTATGCATCCCAAAGTTAGAATCAGCATTGAAGACATATTTTATTTGGTGTTTGCCACACCATTCAATTTCGGATTTAAATCTTTCGAGTGAATGAAACCGCCATTTGGTGTTGAGCCCGCCTTGTCCCCAAAAGCAATAAGAACAGTTAAACGGACAGCCTCGATTAGTTTCTATTATTGCCTGAAAGTTCAAGCCATTATTTTCCTTAAAAAGGTATTCGTAAACTCCATCAAGGTATGGAGAAGGGAATTCATCAATGTCCCTCGGAGAGAGCCTCTCTTCGGCATTTTTAACGTATCGCCCTGTCTTCTTATCGCGCCACGATATTCCCTCAATACCGGAAAAATCGTCAGAATCTATTGCTCTTTCGAGGATTTCTGTAAAGGTTATTTCACCTTCACCACGAGCGGAAATATCTATAAACCAGTACCTATCAAAATAACTTTGGGCTTCAAAAGGAACCTGAGGCCCCCCAAAGACAATCAGACATTCGGGATAAAGCTGTTTTACTTTTTCCGCTATATGCAGATTAAGCTGTTCATTCCACATCGAAACCGAAAAGGCTGCAACCGAAGGCGATTTGTATTTTTCCAATATAGACTCGGGCTTGTCTCTGTGAAACAAAAAGGGTGGAAAGTCATAAACACTGGTAATTTTTTTGTGGGTTTTGGCGTAAGCATAGAGCAGTCCTGACACAAACGGCAGGTACGCTGTGTTGTTCATAAGAACATTGTATTCGTTAAAATAGACTTTTCGTTTTGTTGTTTTCATACTGTTTAATCTTTTACCCTCGCATATTTTTCATAAACAACGGGAGATTCAACAGATCAGTATGTATCAAACCTCGAGCTATTGTACATTTATAAACGCCGAAAATCAAAGGCATTTTCGCTGAATTTGACCTCCAACTTTTCATCAGCCAAGTGTCACGTTTATACATACCCTTCCAGAATGGGTTGTATAGTGTGGCTACATCAGCTTTTGTGGTACACATCAATTGTGTTTTTCAGGAGTAGATGCGTTTGCCCGAAAGAACGTAAAGAGCAAGTATCTTCAGCTTTCGCCTCCAATAGTGTATAAAGCCGGATTTTTTCTTACATTTATAAAACCTTCGATTAATCCGATAGTGTAAAACCTTTTTACGACTGGAATTGAGTTCATCGGGTTGCAGTTCATCAATGACGTTTGATTTTCCATCTCTAAAGAAATGCTTTCTGGTGCCGGCAAACAGCTCGTTGCCATATTTGATAATAGCGGATTCATACTGTTTCTTCATCCTTACGTTGGTCTTTTTTTGTCTAATGCTGCAGCTGTCATGATGCTCGCGTCCATAACAGGCGAGAACCGGCAAAAAATGCGTTAGATAGCCGTTCACATTAAAGTTGTAGTTAAACGCAAAAATTAAATGCTTCTGAAGAAAAAAGTCGTTTGATTCGTATTTAGGAAAGCACTTTCTGAATACATCGGCACGTACGCACCATGTCAGTTCAAAGCAAAGACTGAAAGTGCCGAGCCAGAAAAGAAAGAACTCCTTTTTGGATGGCGGAGGGCGCTTGATAAAATCCTGCCTGGGAGAGCTCATGAATTCTCCATATTCATTAATAGGCTTGCCATGTCCGTAAACCATGGATAGTTCGGGGTCATTATCGAGCACCTCAACGCATGTTTTGAACCAATCGCGGTCTAAAAACCCATCTGATGTGCAAGTCAGCATAATATATTCACCGCGAGCCATTTCCATCGCTTTGGAAAATCCTTCATCTGCACGTCTGTCCGGCTCAGATTTCCATTTAACATTATATCCATTGCGTTTATATTCTTGTAGGATATCTAGTGTGTCATCTGTGGAGGCGCTATCTGCAATGACGTGTTCGTAATCTGTAAAACTCTGCTGTGCGATTGAGTCCAGTGATTGCCGTAAGAAGCGGCCCCCGTTTTTAGAGGCGGTAATAATCGAAATTTTAGGCTTAACTTCCATATGTTTAGGTCCTACCTTAATAATCTTGCGGCTTAAAGCTGCCGGTGTTGTCTTTTAAGTCTGTGTTTGGCCATTTCCTTTATGTGTTGAACCGTTTGTACGCCGAAAGTTTTTTTTATCTTATCAAGGTAACGTGGATTTTCATAGTAAGTATGAAACGCATAATCCCTGAAAGCCAATATCTCACCGGGTTTAAGGTATTTGCTCGGCAAGGGAAGGCTATTATATGAATATTGTGAATAAGCATCCCATGTTTGTGGCAGAGGCCATTTATTCTCAATCGCCAGGTCGTAAAGCTGAGAACCAGGATAAGCCATAGCACAGTAAATATTAGCCCATTCAGCGTTGATATCCAGCATAAGCTTCAACGTTTCATTCATTGAGTCATAATCATCTTCTGGAAGCCCGAAAATAAAATTTGCACAAATATAGAACTGTAGATCGTAGCTCATCTTAACTACTTTGTCAACCAGTTCCATCTTGTAGCCTTTGGTAACGTCTTCAATCACTCTTTTGCTTCCGGATTCAAATCCATAGGCCAGCCAATTAATGCCAGCCTTTTTCATTTTGACTAACATTTTTTCTGTAACAGTGTTAACGCGGGCATAAGCCCACATATTCAAATCATACCCTCTTTCAATTATTTTGTCACACAGTTGTACTACCCGTTTCTCATTCATGGCAAACATTTCATCAATGATTTTGATGTTTCTGATGCCGTATGTATTTACAAGAAAATCAATTTCATTTATTACGCTGTCTATTCCGCGATAACGAATAGTATTCTTTCCGAAAAGTGAGTTGATACAGCAAAAACTGCAATGAAACGGGCATCCGAGACTTGTATAAAGCACAGCATAAGGCTGGCGATGTCTTATATCGTCGAAACAATGCCAATTATGGGCACGATATTTTTTCATAGGCAGTAAATCCCACGCGGGTTGGGGGATCTGGTCAATATCCCCCATTAGGGGAGGCCTTGGGTTGGATATTAC
>CAZBMW010000006.1:0-103194 GCA_964493425.1 uncultured Pirellulales bacterium | reverse complement strand
ACTTCGAGAGCGGCTGGGGCAGCTACAGCAGCGGCGGCGTTGATTGCATCCTGTACCCCAATTGACGAAATCGCTGTCTTTGAAGATAAAACTTAGCTTTGCGAACTCTTTTATCTCTACTATAATTTCATAGATACCAAAAAAATGGGCCGTTCGGCAGGAGCTGAACGGCCCATTTGTAAAAAATACTTCAGCTTCTCATCACCTCTCCACTCCCTTAAGTAGCTGCTTGAGAATACTTGAAATCTCGTCTGCTTTCACTTTCTCAATATCCTTTTCAGCCGGTACAAGTTTCTCTTCCTCTTGTCTTGCTTCCAATCGAAGCTTTTTCATATCGGGCATAACAAACTTCGTTTCCTCAAGTCGCCTGCTTTCCTGCCTTGTCATTTCCGGCTTATGAACTATCTTCGTTGTGATAAATATCACCAGCTCGCTTGTCTTTAACGATTCCGTCTCAGCTGTGAACAAACCACCTACGATGGGCATATCCCCGAAAAGCGGAACTTTGGATATATCTTTAGTCGTCTCTCTTGTCCTAAGTCCGCCCAATACTATTGTCTGGCCGTCTTCTACGAGTGCCATCGTATCCGCTTTGCGTGTATCCACTATCGGTGCGCCCTGCAGATTTTCTCCAACCAGTACACCGAATTCAGGTGCAACACGCAGTTTTATCATCCCATCCGGCGCTATATGTGGCGTTACCAGAAGATTTACACCGATTTTCTTAAATGCCGTGTAAGTTATCGGGTCTTCTCTGGCTACCTGTCTTAGCTCTCTGTAAGGAAACTCGCGCACTATCTCAAAATTTGCAGTTTCATTGTCAAGTACCAGAATCCTCGGATTTGCCAAAAGCTTTGCCTCAACCTGGCTGTGAAGTATCGTCAGTGCTAACTCCAGGTCGACAGCATCATTAAGAAGGCTAAAGCTCAGCGTTCCGCCCGTCTCGCGGTCGAACGAACCTGATACAAAAGGCTTTCTTTTGCGCATCTGTGAAGTAGTTACTACCTTGCTGTAACCATCAGGATTAAGGATTTGCTGTGCTTCTTCCTGATACTCATGACGCTCCTCTGAATAAGTCCTGTAATGGTCTGCGTCCGGGAGCACTTCAAATGTTTCATCATCTTGTACAGTAGCTACTAAATCGGTAAGTGCGGATTCTCCTTCTACCGTTCTCGATGTATCTTCCGTCCAGGTAAGGTAATCAGGCGCAGTTGTATCAACATCCGTTTCTGTAATTGTTTCCAAAGGCGTATTTCTTCCAAGATACCAGTTTGGCTCAAGCTCAAAACCCTCTTTGCTTGTCACATCATAAATCCGAACCTCGACCAAAACCTGTTTTATTGCTCCGTTTATACTCTCGATAAACTTATCTATACCGCTTATTTTCTCGGGTATATCAGTAACCATGATATAGTTTGTCTCTCTATTCACAGCGACACTGCCAGCTGGGGAGACAAATCCCTGCAAGGTTTCTGCAACTCCATTGGCATCTGAATACCGAATTTGATACACTCTTGTAACAAGCGGCTTTTCCAAAACAGCCGTCTCCGGAACAGGTATCACCCTTACCATATTCTCCGTAGCAACATACGTATAATTATATGCTCCAAGAATATTCGCCAGAGCTTCTTCGAGAGGAACATCGGTAAGCTTCACTGTGACATTACCTGTTACCTCCGGGCTTTTAACAATATCAATCCTGGCCAGCTCTGCCAGGTCCATCATAACTTCTTCTATTGGTTTACTTATGCAGCTGTAGCTTACCGGCTTCTTCAAAGCAATTTGTGATTTCGATACTGTTAAATCAACCGCTTCTTTTGCACACAATGACATCGAGCTCGCAAGCAGCACAAATACCAAAATAATCAATCGAGGCAGTGTTTTAGTCGTGTTATGCATAATGATACCCTTCTCCTAACCTGCGCACCAAAAAAATCTGTAAAAACGGCACAAGAGCATATAGTGCCGCTAATAAAAAGGGATTACAGGAGAAAACCACAAATCGTCCTTGGGAACTTGGAGCTTTCCATCACCTGTCTGTTACCCCTATTATTATAAACGCACCCCTTAACTTCCTTACAGGATTATACCAAATCAAGCCTGTAAGTTCAAGAAAAATCAACCCTTACTTGCAATAAAGGCCGAAATTTGATTCTGCAAACTTAACAGAAATAAATCTTTTTCCAGGGTCTTTTATTATAGGACTGCAATTTCAGGAGATGAAAAGAATTATTGTTCACCTAATCAGATGATTATCTTTTTTGTGAGGATTTAGACGGCCTGATTTTTAATTCTGATTTGTCCTTTTTTTGCTCACCTTGCTGGAGAATTTTCATCGCCTTCTTGACATCTGCAAGCTTAAAAACACCTGTTGTCCTGCCCCCCTTCGCCCCTGCAGTGCAATATGCATAAGATATATTGATATGATTCTTAGCGAGCTTCTCAGCTACGGAAGCCAAAGCTCCTGACCTGTTTGTCAATGTCACGCATAACACATCCGTCTCATTAAACGGCATATTCAGCTTCGACAAAATCTCCCTGGCCTCCGAGGGTGACTCAAAGACTGCACGCATAACTCCATTTTCCGCCGCGTCAACCATCGTCATCGCTACCAAATTAAGTTTCGCTTTAGCAAACTCCCCCAGCGCATGAGCAAGAACGCCGGGCTTGTTAACCATAAAAACTGAAAATTGTGATGTTACATACATATTTTTGTCCTCTAAAAAATCAAAACTTATTCGCTATTCGTTTGCTTTGCGGCGCTTTCCTTATCGGGGAAAAAACTAAAAATCTTGTCAAGACTGGTTATCTTAAAAATCCTGTGCAACCGAGGCTCTATAGAACTGATGACAACTTCTCCACCATAGACCGCAGCCCTTGACCGTACATCAAGAAGTATACCGAGAACCTGTGATGAAAAAAATTTCACCTCCGAAAAATCCACCACAATCTTCTTAGGCTGATTTTTCCTTAAAAATTCCTTTATCTGCTTCCAGGCAGACGTTATGCAATCGGCATCAATTAATGAAGCTCCCTTAAAGCTTATGACCGCCGATTTATTATTGCCACTTATTTCAACGCTGATTTTTTCATCCATATCTCAAATATCCGTGCTTCACAAATCCTTAGGACTTATATATTATACAGAGTACAACCGTATCAATCGAGACTTTTTTATATCTTCGCCTTCAAAAACGACCAACACAAAGTATTTTATCATTTATAAGCCTTTTGATAAGCCCTCCGTTTTGCCGTATCTGCTCTTCTGTACTTACTGAGGCCGTAACCGAATGAGTTGGGCTTATAATTCTTTAGCCAGCTGTGATGCAATACACACGCAACACCATGACGCAAAAAAACCGCACAGCAATCCTCAATTATTATCTTTTCAGCCTTGCGGTAAAGCTCAATGCGCTGCCTGCTTTCTTCCATCAACGACGCCTTCTCGTATATCCTGTCAAATTCTGCGTTGTTATAATTAAAACTGTTTACTCCGCCGGAAGCATTCTTGCTGTAGAAAACCTGCAGGAAATTTTCCGCATCCGGGTACTGGGCTATCCAGCCCATTAAAAAAATCTGCACATCCTTGTTTCCAATTTTTTCCTGAAATGTAGGCCAGTCCATATATTCAATCGACACATCGAGACCAATTTGATTCAAGCAATGCCTGAAAAAATCACCCTGCTGATTGTAAAATGACCCTGTTCCCGGCATCGAGATGCGCAGCTCGGGTATCCTGCCGCCATAAATTTTCTCAGCTTGCCTCAATAGCTCAGCCGCCTTTTCAACATCAAAACTTGAACCAACCAATCTCCTAATATCACTGTTATAAGATTCCATCAAAGGCGGTATAAAGCCGTAAGCAATTTCCCCCCTGCCGTTATAAAAAACATCTATATATTTTTGCCTGTCTATCGCATAACTTATCGCCTGCCGAAGCGGCTTATTGAATACCAGAATCTCATCGGCCATATTGAATCCGAGCCAGAACGTGCTGGGGTCTCGAAATACCTTAAGACAAATCCCTCTGTCTTTGAGTTTATCTGTTAATTTTAATCCCGGCCCTATCGCTTCCGCAAAGCTTTCCCTGCCTATCACCGTAACATCAATACGGCCCTGCATAAACAAAAACCATCGAGGCTGCTGCTGTTCTGTTACTACTAACACTACCCTATTGCAGAGCGGAAGTTTCTTGCCTGCATCTTCCAGGTAGCCGTCCTGCCCATCTGAAGGCTGGCCTTCATCAGGATAATACTCCCGCCAGAAATTTTCATTGCGTACAAGCTCAATAAAGCTGCCGCGATGCCAGTTTCTTAACCTGTAAGGCCCTGTCCCCACCGGATGATTTATTATATCATCGCCGTAGTAATCCACCGCCTCCTTCGCAACGGGCGCGGTTGCTGTTCTCGTAAGAAAGTACTTCATTTGCGGCCACGGTCTTTTCAGCCGAATCTCAAGCGTATAGTCGTCAACTGCCTTTAGCCCTTTCACCTTTCTGCTGTAGTCAACCTCAGACTTGCTTTTGCATCCCTTTGTATACTCACGAAATTCGTCAAGACCTTCTATCCTGTTATTGAAAATCCACCAGTTCCTGCTCAAATTCTTAATATCTGCTATCCTCTTCCAGGCATACACGAAGTCATCCGCCTTAAGCTCCTTGCCGAGACCGTTTTCGAAACAGTCATCGTCTGCAAAAAAGACCCCCCTTTTTATCTTTACTGTATAAACAAGACCGTCAGCGCTCGCCTGCGGCTTAGATTCAGCAAGCTGACAGACTATCTGGTAGGGACGCTTGAGATAGTGGAATTGATAAAGGCTCTCGAATATCTGACTGCCGACCATTGTCGAGCTAATACCCCAGATGTCAGCAGGGTCAAGACCTCGAACTTTGGATGTCAATGCACCATATAAAGAGCTTTCATTGCTATCCTCATTTCCACCCTCACTGCCACATCCTGGCGCAGACAGCATTAAACCGACAATAATTAAAATCCCCAAAGCAAAGTCTCTTTGCGGACATCCTTTTCTCTTATGCGCATCCTTTTTTGCGCAACTTTGCTTCATAAAGTGCTCAAAGAGTGGTAAAAGTTATCTTGAAGGTGCCGGCAAAACCACCGGCTCCGTACTTTCACTGCCGTCCGGATGCCTGTACCTGAAATTAAACTTTGCACCCAGCTTACCTTCCTGGCCGGAATCACCGAGAAGCACGTTATGCTCTTTCATCATGCTTTCAGAATCCCTGGTCTCAATTGCCCTTTTAATGGTAGCCTGAGGGACGAAAAGCTTGCTGATACATTTTGCTTCAATTTCGACAATCACCGATATCAGCCTCTGTTTTTGTTCATCGTCCAGTTGTTCGGCACCCTTTATATACCTTTGTATTACGAAAGAGTACAACTGCCCGAAGCGCTGTGCAACTGTCCCTTTGTTCGGATTTGTCACGGTAAGTTTTCGATACAGGTTTTGTAGAATAACCGTATCCAGCATCTCATTATCAACCGACCAGCTGGCGTACTGCTTTATCCTCATATCCGCTACATTCAGCAGAAGTTCTGTGCCCTGTTCCGCTTTAATCCCTGCAGCAAATCTTGCTACCATTGCCACTATCGAATCATCCGAGGTTTCAACAATGCCTTCAAGCCGGCGGATTATCTGCCCGGTCAACTTATTGCTTCCGGCACCCATAACATTAAGCTGCTCGATAACTTCTGCATTACAAACACTATTTACCGCCCAGTATCGAATTGCCATATTAGAGTCGGCCAGCTTATCCAAAACCAAATCCGCCAACTGGACATCTCTTAAGCCGTCAACCAGTATTAAAAGATTGATTTTTTCGACGAACTTCCTGTTCTTATTCTCCAGTTGCTCTGCCCATTCCAAAGCTTCTGATATGTATTTATGCGCCGATTTATAAAATTGCTTGCGATACTGTGCCCTTGAGCTGCTTGAACTCGAACTGCTGCGATTCAACAGCTTGGCTCGTATTCTCGCCATATCTGTAAGGTCTTTGGCACCGACGAGCTCTTTTACCGACTCGCCCACAAACTTGTCTATAATCTGAAAATCCTCACTATTCAGGATGCCCTTCTTGCGAACTTCCTCAATCTCCCACGCCTCGACACCCAGGCAATAACTGCTCATCGTTAGAATCAAAAGAATTGTAAAAATGTAACTTATCGAAGCCTCTTTTCCCATCTCACATACCCAAAATCTTATCACGATTACTCAAATGTCCTATATTATCAGATTAACTTTTCTGCCGCTTTTTGTCAAGTCAATTTGCCGGTATCATCATAATAAATGGACACTTTTCAGCGCTGTAGTTCTAAATTCGTCTAATAAATTCATCATCTTTATATTTTTCTTTACATCTAAAAATAAAATTAATATCACAATGCGCTTATACCTGAGAATATACCCATTACCAATGCGGTTACCATAAGCAAAATTGGTTCTAAAGCCGTACGAGCCGTTCCCTTCTTCAGGCGAAAAGCATAATTGCTTTATACCTCTTTTGCTGCTACAATCTTCAATTATATAAATAAAATGCAGGTTTTTAAGTGGAGCGTGGTCAATGAATAAGGAAACGATAGGCAAAAGAGTAAGAGTTGTAAGAAAAGTTTTGAAAGAAAAGAAAATCAGTTGTTTTCTGACGACCAATCAGGCTAATGTAACTTATGTTACTGGTTTTCTCGGCCACGACAGTTGGGCTGTGATTACACCGAATAATGTTTATCTGTTAACAGACAGCCGATATTTCGAGCAGGCCCAAAAGGAATGCCCGAGCTGCAAAATCATTCAGCGAAAAACAACGCTGCACGATACCTTTACCGAACTCGTAAAAAAGCAAAAGAATTTACGCAGCGTTGCCGTCGAAAATTCGATACTGCTCAAGGACTACAACCAGCTTCAAAAGAAAACAAAAATCCGCTTTCGAACGGTATCCAAGATTGTTGAGCCCGGCAGAAGCATCAAGGATAAATTTGAGCTTGCTGCTATCAAAAAGGCAATTCAAATAACCGCACTGGCGCTGAAGGAAACCATCAAAAACCTGCGTGTAGGGATTAGTGAAAATGAAGCAGCAGGTATGATGGATTATAACTTCCGCAAATTCGGAGGACGTAACGGCTTCGATACGATTCTCGCATTCGGCGCAAACGCATCGCGATGTCACCATCAGCCGGGCACAAGAAAGCTGAAGAAAAACGACACTATCCTCATCGACTTCGGGGCAGAGTACAATCACTACCGCTGTGACCTGACACGGTGCTTTCTCGTGGGTGAGCCCAATCCGTATTTCGAGAAGGTCTATCACGTCGTCAAAAAAGCACAGGCGGCGGCGATAAAATTGATTCGGCCGGGAATGTCGAACAAAGAGCCGGAAAGGGCCGCAAGAGAGATTATCAGAAAACACTCACTACCCCCCTACCAGCACGGCTCAGGTCACGGCTTCGGCCTGGTAATCCACGAAGACCCGTTCCTGTCGGTGCTGAGCAAAGATAAGCTCAAAAAAGGAATGGTACTTACCATCGAGCCGGGAATATATATACCCGACAAAATCGGTGTAAGACTCGAAGACAACGTGCTTATTACAGACAACGGCTGCAAAATGCTGACAGGCTCGGTGACTAAAAATTATAAGGATATCTGCCTGGGAAAATTAAAATAATGAACAGACAAAATGGAAATCTGATTTAGTGAGCGAGGGCTTTACTATGCAAATTTGCAAAAAGATATTTTTATTGTCGGTCACAGTAATATTTTTATTAAACCTCAATTCTGCGTTCTCTCAGCAAAAGAAAAAAATTACTATTGAGTGGGTTAACAGCGACGAATGTAAGGATTTAACCAGGCTGCCCCGATTCGAATGGCTGGAAAATGGGACTGCCCTGCTATACGATACGAGCATAGATGCGAACGAGCGCACGATTGAAAGGCTGAATTCCGCGACGGGAAAACGAGAATCGGCAGTGGACAGGGACAAGGCGCTTGAAAGTCTCGGAAAAATCCTGTCTTCAGATGATATGCCAAAAAGTCTTGACTGGCCGCGAACTATAAATAATTCAGGCGATTTTGCAGTCTATACCTACAACAAGGATATTTATCTGCTCGATATAAAGGCATCGGAATTTATGCGCATCACAGAAAGCGACAGCGAAGAAAAGGCAATCAAATTCTCACCAGACGGGACAAAAATTGCTTTTGTCAGAGACAACAACCTTTATGTCTATGATTTATTAAACCAGGCTGAAAACAGAATAACCGATGACGGCTCAGAAACGATTCTAAATGGAACATTATCTTACGTTTACTGGGAAGAGATTTTCGGCAGGCAGGATACCGCTTATTGGTGGTCGAATGATTCTGGTTATATAGCCTATTTGAAATCCGACGACTCGCCGGTCAATGTAATGCATTTTGTGGACTTTGCGCCATATCAGCCGGAAATTCACAAGCAGCGTTACCCCAAAGCCGGCCAGACCAATCCCCTGGTGACAGTGCACATAGCAAATATCATGGGCAAGCGGCTCTCGCGTTTCGACGCCAGTGAGCATCCATACGAATATATAGCAAGGGTTAAATGGCTGCCCGATGACAAAAGATTGTGCGTGCAAACCCTAAACCGCAACCAGACAAAACTGGATATGTACTTTATGGAGCGGGACAGCGGTAAAGTAAAACACATAATGACCGAGCGCGATGACGGCTGGGTCGAGATGACGGACGACCTGTACTTTTTCGAAGACCAGAGACGATTTATATGGCAGTCACAAAGAGACGGTTTCGCGCACTTATATCTTTATAGATTCGACGGTAAGCTTGAAAGTCAAATCACAACAGGCGATTGGTCTGTATGCTCCGTTGGGGGCGGTATGAGCTGGGTTACAAGCTCGATCGCGCACGTTGACGAAAATAACGGCTGGCTTTATTTCGGCGGCAAGAAAAAATCGCATCTCGAAAGACACCTGTACAGAGTAAAATTTAACGGTGCACGTCTTGAGCAACTTACCAAAGAGGACGGCAGTCACAGAATATTTTTCAGCCCGAACGGCAAATATTACATTGATTTTTATTCTGATATGACAAATCCGCCGAGACTTTCATTGCATAGCAATGATGGAAAGCTGAAGACTGTTGTTGCAGAGTCTAAAGTCGAGGAAATAAAGCAGCTTGACCTTCAGTATCCGGAGTTTCTGTCAGTAAACGCCAGAGATGGATTCAAAATGCCGGCGGTTATGTTAAAACCGAAAGATTTTGACCCGATGAAAAAATATCCGGTTCTCGTTAACGTCTATGGCGGGCCGGGAGCACCTATAGTACAAAACGCCTGGAGTCGCTCAATTTTCACCGACCAGATTCTACTGGATAACGGTTTCATAGTTTTCAGATTCGACAATAGAAGCGCAACAGATATAAGCAAAAAATTAACTAATCTCGTCGTCGGAGAGATGTGGGCCGAGTGCGAGCTAGATGATATGGTCGATGCTGTAAGATGGCTGAAACAGCAGGGTTATATCGATGCAAACAGGATTGGATTGTGGGGAGCAAGCGGCGGCGGCTCATACACGCTGCTCGGTTTGACAGGCTCAAAGGAATTCGCTGCAGGCGTTGCAATTGCACCGGTTACAGACTGGCACTATTACGACAGTATCTGGGCGGAGGCAGGTATGAAACTGCCCCAGGACAATCCCCAAGGTTATGAGAAAACCTCATTTGTCAAAAAAGCGAAAGATTTGCACGGCCGGCTGCTTCTCGTGCACGGAACTTACGATGACAATGTGCATCCGCAAAATACCTGGAGCTTCGCCGACGCACTTATAGAAGCAGGCATAAAATTCGATATGATGATTTACCCGATGCGAAAGCACGGTATTTCAGACAAGGCAGCAAGAATGCACCTGTTTAACAAGATGCTCGAATTCTGGAATAGAAACCTGAAAGAAAAATAGTAACAACAAAAACAGGCCTTTCTCGAAATAAAACGCTCTCAAAAGCTTTTTAAGGTCGCTTATTATTGACTAAAAAACAATCATTTTGTAAAATTCAGTTTTTATCTTATCTCTCTGGTCAGCTCTAAGGAGTGCCAAAAAATGAGATTTAACAATATTATAACGGCCGTCGATTCTCATACCGAAGGCGAGCCTGCAAGAATCGTCATCGGAGGGGCCGTGCCTTTCATTCCGGGAAAAACAATGTTCGATAAATGGCTCTATGCAAAAGAAAACATCGATGATTTTCGTACGATGCTAATGTATGAGCCGAGAGGCCACAGTGCTATGAGTGGCTCGATTGTGATGGAGCCGACCAGGGAAAACGCCGACATCGGCGTTCTCTTTATTGAAGTCAGCGGCTGGCTGCCTATGTGCGGCCATGGTACAATCGCAACCTGCACCGTACTTCTGGAGATGGGAATAATCGAACCAAAAGAGCCTGTGACAAAATTCGTCCTCGATACACCTGCCGGATTAGTCAAGGCTGAAGTCGAAGTCAAAGACAAAAAAGCAGGTAAAGTGACAATACGAAATGTCCCATCTTTTCTTTATAAATCAGATGTTGAGGTCGAAGTACCAACTATTGGAAAGGTAAAGCTGGATATCGCTTTCGGCGGCAACTTTTATGCAATCTTACAGGCTAAAGACGTCGGCCTTGAGGTGCTGCCCGAACAAAATAACCAGCTCATCGAAACAGGCAGAAAAATAAGACAGGCTGTAAACGAGCAAATCGAAGTTGTCCATCCCGAGAATCCGAAGATTGACATCTGCTCACACATTCGCCTGCTCGGCCCGACGACCAAAAGCAAAAAAGGCACTAAAAACGCCGTCATTTACGGCCCGGGCCAGATCGACCGCTCGCCCTGCGGCACCGGGACAAGTGCAGAGATCGCAATGCACTACGCAAAAGGTAATCTTAAACTTAACGAAACGTTTCTATGTGAAAGTATTATAGGCAGCACGTTCGAAGCCAAAGCAGTCGAGCAGACGAAAGTCGGTCAATACGAAGCAATAGTTCCGGCCATCAGCGGAAGAGCCTACGTGATTGGCATTCAGCAGTTTGTACTCGACCCTGAAGACCCATTTCCCAGGGGATTTTATATCGGCCCGAAAGACCCGAAATACGGAGGAATATAGATAAACAATTTGTTCTTAATGAAAGTCAGGCGAATTATGAAAAAAATAATACTAACAGTTTTACTAACGAGCGCTTCCATTCTATATGCTCAGCAAAAAATAAATTTCGGCGATTATTTCATTGATAAAACTATGCGTATCGATTATTTTATGACCGGCAATACTGATTCCGAAATCATCACCATCGACCAAATCTACCAGGCAGGTAAATGGGCGGGCAATCCTGATAAGCTCATCGATAATTTCAATAACGGTCTGTACTATGTAAAGATATATAGTGTAAATTCCAATGAGCTCATTTTTTCCAAAGGTTTCAGCTGCATCTTCGGCGAATACAAAACCACTATCTCCGCGAAAGAAGGAGAAAACAAGACCTTTCACGAATCGGCACTTATCCCTTATCCCAAAAGCGCTATTCTATTCGTTCTCGAGGCAAGAAACAGAAAAAATGTTCTGGAGCCTGTCTTCATTGAAAAAATCGACCCCTGCGATGTGAATATTATCAAAGAGAAACCTAATAATAACGACAAGGTTTATAAGGCCCTTTCTAACGGAGAGCCTAATTCGAAAGTCGACTTCGTTTTCGTCGGCGAAGGCTACACCGCCGAGCAGTGGGACAAATTCAAAAAGGACGTGGACCACTTTACAGAGGTTATGTTCGGTGTCGAGCCTTACAAAAGCAATAAGGAAAAATTCAATATTTACGGCGTATTAAGACCATCGGCTGAGAGCGGAGTGGATGAGCCGCTAAGAGGCAAATTCAGAAATACCGCCGTGAGCGCATCGTACAATGCACTCGGCCTTGACCGGTATCTATTGGTAGATGATACTAAAACTATGCGTGACATCGCCTCGAATGTCTCCTACGATGCTCTTATTGTTATGTCCAACACGACACGTTATGGGGGCGGCGGTATCTATAATAATTACACCATTTTTACCGCTGACGATGTCAGAAGCGACGAAATCTTTATGCACGAGTTCGGTCACGGTTTCGGCGGCCTCGCTGACGAATATGTTTTATCCACTGTCGCTTACGACGAATTTTACCCTGCTGGCTTCGAGCCTACAGAAGGCAATATCACCGCTATGCTTGACCCCAACAACGTCAAATGGAAACATCTGCTCAGCCCCGGAATCCCCGTACCGACACCCTACGGACAGGACGAAATTGCTGAACTAAGTGCCGAAAGAGAACAAATCCGCGAACAGCTCAGGGCAGATGACATTACAGAAGAAAAACGTGAAGAGCTTAAAAACAAAAGCAGGGAAATTAAAAAACAAATCAATGATATTCGAAAAAAATATAACGAGCTATATAAAGGCAAAGTCGGCGTATTCGAAGGCGCGGGCTATCAGGCCAAGGGCCTGTACCGCTCGGAAATCAAAAACGCAATGTTCGATGCAGAAACTTTCAGTTACGGCCCGGTAAGTGAAGAATGTATTATGCGTTCCATAAATCATTACGCCGATTAAAAGAAAAGAAATTTCATTGAGAAGTCAATATTGTTATGAGAATCAAAGAGCATCCCATACTCGGACCGCTGGAAAAAAGAGCCGTCGTCAAAATCGAAGTTGATGGCAGGCCCATCGAGGCCTTCGAAGGCGAACCGATAGCTGCAGCCCTGATGGCCGCAGGGATAAGCGTTTTTCGATACACAAGAAAAAAAGGCGAACCCCGAGGCGTCTTCTGCGCGATTGGGCAGTGCACGGATTGTATGATGACTGTTGACGGCGTCGCTAATGTGCGAACCTGCATAACACCGGTTAAAGCCGGTATGAAAATAAAAACACAAAAAGCAACAGGCAAGTTAAGGACGGCTGGACAATGAGACAGGTAGATTTAGCAATTGTCGGAGCCGGCCCTGCGGGCTTGTCTGCTGCAATAGAAGCTGCGAAAGCCGGTGTCGAAGTTATTGTGTTCGACGAAAACCAAAAAGCCGGCGGTCA
Source organism: uncultured Pirellulales bacterium (assembly GCA_964493425.1). Classification (GTDB taxonomy): domain Bacteria; phylum Planctomycetota; class Phycisphaerae; order Sedimentisphaerales; family Anaerobacaceae; genus CAYLMG01. Next base: position 90,112 of record CAZBMW010000006.1, on the reverse strand, counting down.
GCTCTTCAAACAAATCCACAAATTTTTCGGTTCAAGAGCACATCAGGCTGGTGTCAGAGGAATCGACATCGGAAACAACCTGCTCGAAGAAGTTAAAAAAAGCGGCGCCGAAGTTTTGCTTGACGCTGTCGTATGGGCAATTTACAAAACCGATACCCTGTGTGTCACTCATAACGGCAAAAATGTAATGTTCAAGGCCAAAAAGATCCTCCTTGCAACCGGCGCGAGTGAAAATGTACTTGCCTTTCCTGGCTGGACGCTCGCCGGAATTATGGGAGCCGGTGCCATTCAGACAATGATAAACGTTCACAGGGTCCTGCCGGGCAAAAAAGTCTTGATGATAGGTTCCGGCAATGTCGGCCTGATTGTAAGCTACCAGCTTCTGCAGGCCGGCGCCGAAGTAAAAGCAATCGTCGAAGCTATGCCGACAATAGGCGGCTATACCGTACACGCAAGCAAAATAACAAAATGCGGTGTACCGATACTTACATCGACGACAATAAAAAAGGCAATTGGTAAGGAAAAAGTAGAAAAGGCTGTTTTGGTTAAGCTGGACGAGAACTTTAAACAAATCGAAGGCACTGAACAAGAGCTCGACGTTGACGTCATATGTCTTGCAATAGGCCTGTCGCCGCTTTCTGAGCTTGCCTGGATGGCCGGCTGCGAATTCGCCGATGTCCCCGAGCTCGGTGGCTTCTTACCAGTTCACAATGAGAATATGGAAACGACCGTACCTGGAATTTACGTCGCCGGTGACATCGCTGGAATTGAGGAGGCAAGCACCGCCATAGAGGAAGGCAGACTCGCTGGAATCGCAATAGCCGAATCGCTCGCCTTTTTGACCGCCGACGGAGCTAAAGAGAAAAAACATTTAATACTGGACCGGGCAGAGCAGTTAAGAGACGGTCCTTTCGGCCTGAGCAGACGTCAGGCAAAAGAGCAGCTGATACAAAGGAGCCTCAAACAATGACACTAACAAAGAACGGTTTTTTCGATAGCAAAGAGCTTGAGAATCTGCCCGGCGTCCCCTCAAAAGAAAGACTTCAAAAAGGGCCGGTAGTAGTCATCGAGTGTGCGCAAAAGATACCCTGCAATCCGTGCGAGGAAGCCTGTCACAAGAATGCGATTAAGATAGGTGATTCTATAATAGAACTTCCCGTACTGGATTCTGAACTCTGCACCGGTTGTGGTCTGTGCATAGCATCCTGTCCCGGACAGGCAATCTTCGTAGTGGATATGACCTATTCCGAAACGGAAGCTGCTGTTCAGCTTCCCTTTGAATTTCTCCCTTATCCGGAGCAGGGTGAAATCGTTGACGGTCTGAACCGCTCAGGCGAAACTGTTTGCGACGCGAAGGTGTTAAAGGTTCTGAATCCTAAAAAGTTCGACCGAACAGCAGTCATAACCGTTTCTGTGCCGAAAAAATTCGGTATGGAGGTTCGCAATATCAAGCTTAAAAAAGACAGGAAAAATGGCTGAAAGCAAACCAAGAACATACGAAGGAACCAGTGACATAAAAATAGAAAACCCTGATATGATTATCTGCAGGTGTGAGGAAATCACCTTAAAAGAAATCCTGCAGGCTATATCGGAAGGTGCAATGTCCGTCAACGAGGTAAAACGCAGAACAAGGGCAGGTATGGGGTTGTGTCAGGGCAGAAGCTGCAGCAGATTAGTACGAAAACTAATCGCCGAACATACGAACCGAAAATTCGGCTCTGTTAAGCCCGGAACCGCTAGGCCTCCCGTCAGACCGATGTCACTAAAATTATTGGCATCACTGGAGGAAGACAACAATGGCTAATCCAGACGTGGTTATTATTGGCGGCGGTATAATCGGAAGCTGTTGCGCTTATTACCTCGCAAAAGAAGGGCTAAAAGTTACGCTCGTCGAGCGAGGTAAAATCTGCAATGAGGCCTCGAAGTCCTGCCAGGGACATCTGTTTCTCTGGGAGCTGCCCGAAATAAATATCAAGCTCGCCAAGGCTAGTAAAAAGCTATATTGGCAGCTGAATGAGGAGCTCAATTTCGATATTGAACTCCGCAACACCGGCAGTATGTCGATAGCAGATAGTCCCGAAGCTTTTGATTCGCTTAAAAATACTATTCAGGAACTGCGAAGCGCAGGCGTTGAATGTGAGATTCTTGACTCGGAAGAATTTACAAAAAGAGAGCCTAATGTTACCCCTGAAATCGCAGGCGGCGCATACTTTCCTGAAGACGGCCAGCTCAATCCTCTGCTTGCAACAATCGTCATCGCACAGGCTGCGAAAAAACTTGGCGCAGAACTGAAAACAGAGACCGAAGTCACAGGCATCGAACTTTCACCGGATAAATCCAAAGTTATAGGCGTTCACACTAACAAAGGTAGAATCAGCAGTAATTGTGTAGTCAACGCTGCAGGTGCTTGGAGTAGCAAAATCGGCGAGATGGCCGGCATCAATATCCCTGTCGTCCCGAGAAAAGGTAACTTGATTGTCGTCGAAAATGTGCCCGATGATTTTATCAACTGCAAAATTATAATTGCATCGGGTTATCTCGATTCATTAAAAGGTGATAATAAGGTGGCTGTGGCGGCTAACGTCCAGCAGACAAAGGAAGGCAATCTCTTGCTCGGAAGCAGTAGAGAGTTCGCCGGCTTTAATAAAGATGTCGACCCAGAAGTTATTAGCGAGATAGCAAGACGCTGTTTAAAATTTTTCCCCGCCTTGGAAAAATTTAATACAATCAGAAGCTGGGCCGGCCTGCGACCTTACAGCCCCGATATGATGCCAATAATCAGCGACTCGCCCATCGAAGGCTTTTATGTAGCTACCGGACACGAAGGAGTCGGAATCACGATGGGCCCGATAACCGGAAAACTTATCGCTCAAATGATTACAAGGCAGAAGACAGAACTGCCCATTGAAAAATTGTCGGTTAACAGATTTAAAAAGCAATCTTAAATTATAAAGGAGCAATATTATGGCTAAGAGATTACAGGGTGTATTTGCAGTACTGGTAACGCCTTTTACCGAAGACGATAAAATCGACGAGCAAGCCCTGCGAAAACACGTCCGTTTCCTGATAGACGAGGGCAAGGTCCACGGGATAATGCCGACCGGCAGCACCGGCGAGTTCACCGCCCTGACGGATGGCGAAAGAATGCAAATCGCGGATATCGTTATAGACGAGACCGCCGGTGTCCTTCCTGTTGTTGTCGGCACCGCAGCCGTCGCAACGAAGGATATGGTAAGATTCTCACAATACGCCGAGAAAGCCGGTGCCGACGCCGTTATGGTCGTACCCAGCTATTACTGTCACCCGAACCCTCGTGAAATTTACGGCCATTACAAAGCCCTTTCGGAAAATATAAATATCCCGATTGTGCTCTACAATAATCCCAGCACTTCGGGCGTCGATATGCAGCCGGACCTGATTGCAAAACTCGCTCAGCTGAATAACGTCTCTTACATCAAAGAAAGCTCAGGTGACATGACAAGAGTCGCTGCTATACAGAGGCTTTGCGGTGACAAATTGACCGTATTTTGCGGCTGTGATACGCTATCTCTCGAAATGTTCCTTATGGGAGCCGCCGGCTGGGTCGCACCGCCGGCCAATATTATCCCCCGCCAATGCGCAGAGCTTTTCGAGTTAGCCTATATTAAAAAGGACGTCGAAAAGGCAAGAAAGCTTTACTTCGAGCTGCTGCCGTTATTTACGCTCTTCGAATCAACAGGCCAATATATTCAATTAACAAAAGCCGGCCTGAATCTATCAGGCAGAGCTTACGGCAAGCCCAGATTGCCGCTGCTGCCGCCAACTGATGACTTAACAAAAGAGCTTAAAAAATACCTCGACGATATCCTAAAATAATTCAGCAGCTTCACCGTAGATTTTTTTAATTCTGCACTTGTGACGGAGTCTCATTCGGCGGACAGGACGGATTTGATATTCGCTTTATCTACGCTGTGCCTGTCCTCAATAGTTAAAAAACAGTTCAAATCTCGTGTTTATCCTTGTTTATTTCTTCCTTTTGACCTACTTCTATGAATATTTGTAATTCAATTACTTTTTCAATATAATTCCAAACAACATAAAGCATATTTAGAGGCTATGTAGTGGCTGGGTACATCTTAAAAAGGCTTGTTTATTTTGTCCCTACCGTTTTCGGTGTAATGCTGATAACCTTTTTACTCTTCAACGTCATCGGCGGTGATGTAACCGATGAATATGCAGGCCGATTCGCAGATGAGCAAACAAAAGAAGAAATCCGCTCGGAGCTCGGCCTGGATAAACCACTTTTTTTATCACGCGATAGCCAATTTTTCAGCCATCTCAAAAATGCGGTTATCCTCAATTTTGGCAGAGCACGCGACCACGAAAAGATAAGCGACAAGCTTATAAAAAGAGCTCCGTATTCACTTGCTTTAACAATCCCTATGCTGTTCGGTACTATGGTTATCTCCATAATCTTTGCGCTTATAGCCGCGTATTATCGCAACAGCCTCACTGATTATCTGATTGTTTGTCTAAGTACGATTGGCGTAAGTCTCCCATTTTTGAGTTTCATTTTGTTCGGCCAATATTTTCTCGCCTACAGGTGGGGATTATTTCCCGTTTACTTCTGGCCGGACCTTTCGATGCCGCGTTATATTGCACTGCCTTTGCTGATAGGGATTCTCGCAGGTCTCGGCGGCAACATTCGATTCTACAGAACAGTTATGCTTGATGAGATTAAAAGTGACTATGTCAGGGCCGCGTCTGCAAAAGGACTCAGCCCTGTTGTGATTATTTTTAAACACGTGCTCAAGAACGCGATGATTCCCGTCATCACAAAAGTTATTATGTCAATTCCCTTTTTATTTCTCGGCTCACTGCTCCTGGAAAGATTTTTCGGCATTCCAGGCCTGGGTTCTTTGATTATTGATGCTCTTGGCGCAAGGGACTATCAACTCTTAAATGCCGTCGTCTACATCGCCGCCGTTCTTGTTGCTGTCTTTACCCTTATAGCTGATATTTGTTATGTACTTATTGACCCGAGGATTACGCTTGCGAAACAGAATTGAAACAATTTCGGAGCTTACTAAAAGCAGACTTGCTGTAGTCTGCATTGTTATTATTTCCGCATACTTTTTAATTACTGCTTTTATATATTTTGCCGAGTTTTTTCACTGGCAGGTAGGTCCTCTGAAATGGGACAGTGCAGTAGGCGCCGAGTATGAGCCGCCGAGCAGGAAAAATCTCTTCGGCACCGATTATCTCGGCCGCTCCGTCCTGAGAAAAACCCTTTATGCAGCCAAGGTTTCGATAACGGTCGCTTTCTGGGCATCGCTCATCAGTTTTGCTATTGGTGTATGTCTTGGTGCCGTTGCAGGTTACTTTCGCGGCTTTGCCGATGATATTATCGTTTGGCTGCTCACAACTTTAACCTCAGTTCCGTACATTTTATTGATACTTGCTTTTGCTCTCGTTTTGTCGAATAAATCGATAAACCTGAAGGTCTTTAGCTTTGGCAAAATAAATCTTACCGGCATCCCCGCAGTTTGCATCGCGATAGGCCTTACAGGCTGGACAGGAATCTGCAGGTTAATCAGGGCTGAGGTTATCAGGCAAAGGCAGTTTGACTACGTTCTGACCGCAAAGTCTAAAGGCTGCTCGAATATGAGGATTTTATTCAGGCATATTTTGCCGAACGTCTCGTATATTGTCATTATCATGTTCTCGCTTCGCTTTGTATATTATATACACGCCGAGGTTATGCTGAGCTTTTTAGGCGTCGGTGCAAAAAACGTACCGAGCTGGGGCTCAATGATTGACGCCGCCAGAATAGATTTAACAAGAGGCTGCTGGTGGGAGATGACCGCCGCTACGGCAGCAATTTTTATTATATCACTTGCTCTGAATATCTTCGCTGACATCCTGAGACAGTATTTAGACCCGAAACTAAGGATACTTTAATTTATGAACAATGAGCAAAATATACTCTTATCCGTTCGCAAACTTACCACCTCTTTTAATACAAGTCAGGGTCTTGTAAAAGCCGTTGACAATATCAGCTTCGATATAAAAAAAGGCACAATTTTTGCCCTTGTAGGCCGTACCGGCTGTGGCAAAACTGCAACCGCACTTTCGATTCTGCGATTGATACCCAAGCATCAGGGCGGAATCGTAGATGGCGAAATACTTTTTAGAAATCGTAATCTCGCAGCCATACCCGAAAAAAAGATGCGAAATGTTCGCGGCTGTGGAATCGCTATGATTTTCCAGAATCCGGCTTCGAGCCTGAACCCTGTCTTTACAATCGGCAGCCAGATAATTGAGATGATAAGGCTTCACCACAAAAAGAATAAAAAGCAAGCTATTGAGGATGCGATTGAGCTTTTAACAAAAGTTGGAATCGAACAGCCGCAAAAGAAAATCAAACAGTACCCGCATCAGCTTTCGGGCGGAATGCTCCAGCGGGTGATGCTCGCCATAGCACTTAGCTGCAGGCCGGAATTGCTCATCGCGGATGAGCCGACAAGCTCGCTTGATGTCACTACCGAGAAGGCGATACTTGATTTGCTCTGCGATTTGAAGAAAACCGAAAACATCGGCATTTTGCTGATAACACACAATCTTGCTATTGTCGCCGACAGGGCCGATTATATAGCTGTTATGCAGAAAGGCCGAATCGTCGAACAGGGTGATACATACAAAATCATCAAAAATCCATCTCATCCATATACAAAAAGCCTTCTCGCCGATGCTGCGAGAAACAAACTGTAACAATAAATTAACCGCGGATTTTTTTATTTGTCATTCCCGCGTACGTGGGAATCCAAAAATTGTTTAGCCCCCAACTTTACGTTGGGGGTATTTTTCGACACAGATTAACCGCGGATTGACGCAGATTATTACGGATTTTATTATTTGTCATTCCCGCGAAGGCGGGAATCTATTTTCTTTATATTTAGCCTGCCGTTTCACGGCAGGTTTGTTGTTTATATTCACCACAGAGAACATTGAGGGCACAGAGAATTCTTAACCACGAAGGCACTAAGACACAAAGGTAAATTTTTATTAACCGCATCCATCAAAAGACAGTGTGGATCTCAGCTACACTATGAGAGGCAGCACAAGCAAAAGTTAATGTTGGCGAATTGCGAGTCCAAAGATAAAATGGAGTAACGTTTCGGAATACAGAGTATGCAGAAAAACTTTCAAAAAATCAAAGAAATATTAAGAAAATGGGGGAGAGGAAATAAGAGTATTCGAAAAGTTTATATATACGGAAGCTTTGCGAAAGGAAAATTCACGAAAAACAGTGATTTAGATATAGCAGTAGTACTTGATCCAAGCGAAGGCGATACTAATGCATTGACTACTTGGATTTGCGACAAAGAGAAATTAGAAGAAGAATTACAGTTATTGCTGCCAGAGTACAAAGTTCATTCAGAATGGTATGATGGGGATGGGAAAGAAACACCAAATGTAAAAGCTGGTATTATGAACTCTGGAATCTTAATGTATTCGAAGAACGATTAATAATAGTTCATAATATAAATAGGCAATAGCATTTCGGAGTGAGAATTATAGGGAATTATAGGGAATTATAGGGGACGTTTACCAATTTTTTACTAATATTACTCTATGCAGTCCGCGTTTTAAATAAATTAGTGTTAATCTGTGTAAATCCGTGTCTAAGTTTCTTTTTAATTTTTACTATGTATATTTGATATGACTTTCTCATCGCAGCCTCCGCCATAAACCGCATATTTATTTTTACGAGTATCGAGTATCCGGCATCAAGAATCCGTCCTCTGTGTTCTGAATTCTGTCTTCTGTATTCTGCTTTTTCTATGTTATTTCTATGCGGTTTCTGCCTGCGGTTCGCAGCTTTTTTACGCACTTAACGTGCCCTGTATGTTGCTCATCGCGGCCTCCGGCATAAACCGCATTGTCGCGAAGCAACTCCACAATTTTTACTTTTGAATTTTTACTTTTTAATTGATTATATCATACTAATATGATATAATTTTTCTAACTGGGGGAGGCCCCGAACCCGGGGCTGCGGAGTTCCGCACGTCTTTGAACAGAAGTTCAAGTCAAATTTATTGTAAATTCTTATTTGCTAAGGATTTATAATGAACGAGTACCAATTATCTAATACGAGATGCACTTCACGAGATACGCTTCACGATATGGCGCGCAAATATAACAAAAATATGCAAAACAAAGCCAATTTAAAAATCACTCGAATTTATGTAAGCCCTTGTATTACAAATGCTTACGGCAATATAATTGCCAAAATCAGTCCCAAAAACAAAGCCAAACAAAGCCAATTCAAACCCAATTTTCGCCAAAAATTGGCTTCGTTTTTCCAAATATTGGCTTTGAATCGGAAGGAAATTGTAGCTTTTTGTCATAGTTTGCATAGCAGACATGGTCGAGTTGAAGAGGACGGGCAAGCTCGCTTGTGGAGAAATAAAAAAAGGGAAAAAATTGGCGCTTGATTTGTTTTTGATAATTGGTACATTTTGGAATTCGATATGCATAGTTGTGCATAACGGTTAAATTTTTTGCGTAAATGAAAAAGCTTGATGCGAAATTTAAATTGTGGCTCGATACAGCCGACGGCGAGGGAGCACTCGGCGACGGCAAATGGCAGCTCTTAAAGACTATTGAAAAAAAAGGCTCCCTTGTCGCAGCCTGTGAAAGCTTACATATAAGCTACCGAAAGGCCTGGGGGGATATAAAAAAGCTGCAGGATGCACTCGATATCACAATCGTCGAGAAACATCGAGGCGGAAAGAACGGCGGCAGCAGCGGGTTAACAGAAGATGGAAAAGAATTAGTCAGCTCTTATACGAAATTTCACAACGAAGTCGAGAAGGCCCTTGAAAAGGCCTTCAAAAAACACATAAGGAAACTTTAGCAATGAAACAAAAAGCACCGGATGCTTTCGAAGGCAATTACGGTTTTACACTCATTGAGCTGCTGGTTGTTATGTCTGTAATAACGCTTCTTATGAGTATCCTAATACCTGCTTTGGGCAAAGTCAGGGCACAGGCACAGCAAATTGTATGTCAAAGCCAGCTTCGACAATGGGGCCTTGCATTCGAGACCTATGCCTGCGCGAATAAAGGTTTCTATCCTCATATTGACGGCTGGGACCGCGGCGAAGGCGGTGCTAATGATTTCGGATGGGTCGATATGCTGCCGCCGTTGATGGGGGAAAAATCCTGGCGAGATTACCCGAATTGGCACAAACCGACCAAAGGTATATTTCAGTGCCCCAGCGCAAGGCCCTACTCAGGATGTAAATATAATATAGATAAATTCGGCTATTTCTCATATGCGATGAATTCCTGCCTCGAGCTTGATAGGGGCTGCTGGTCACCTTATGGCCAGCCGGGCTTAAATAATATGCCGTCATTTCTTGATACTGCAAAGATTGAAAATCCTGTGCGTGTAATACTTCTTTTCGACCAGCTTCTTGACCCGACAAAGGGTTACGGCGGTGAGGAACTTTATGACAAGGCTGGAAAAAATTGTGGCAGCTATCCAAGGGCTTTTTCCGCGAGACACTATAAGAAACGCGGCGGTTTGGGCGGTTCGATTCTATTCTGCGATTACCACGTCGAATGGATAGAGACGGTCTGGAAACCGGAATGGCCTAAAGATGACTATGCTTTTCAGGCACCACCAAGAGACGATTTGGACTGGTATCCGTATCAGATAGATTAAATAAAATATTTTATTAACTTTAACGTAAGGAGGTCAGAAAAATGATGAAGAAAGTGTTTTTGATGGTCGTTGTTGTAGCAATGTCGGCTCTGACAGCAAGCGGAGCACTGTCAATTTACGACATTCAGTACACAACCAACACAGATGGGTCAAGTGACTTGGATGGACAAGTCGTCGACTGCCAAGGCGGTATTGTTATACACAAAACCTATGGAAGTGTGCAGAGGATTATGCTCTATGACCCCAATTATCCGGACGCCTGGGGCGGTATCCAGTCGAAAGACCTTAATCAACAGGGAGTTTTTGCCGACGTAAACATTGGTGATTGGGTTTCCCTTACCAATGTTAAGGTTGAGGAATATAGAGGGACAACATTTCTACAATATACAATTACGAACAATTCAAGCCATCAAATCGTCAGCACTGAAAATATACTCCCGGAACCATTGGTAGTTGATGTTAATGAGGTTTCGGTAATTTACGACGAATCCGACGATTCCTGCTATGTCACCGACCACAGAGCTGAAAAATATGAATCAATGTATATACAGGTAAGAGATGTAATTGTCGGCGATATGGATGTCGGAAAAGCAAAGGATAATTACTCGTTGAATATGCGTACGGACCCAAACATTTACTGCTGGGCATCGGATTATATGAACATCGATAAACCCCCGGACCCGAATTACTATTTACCGATTGTCCAGCCGGGACAACATTTTTGTGCTGTTAACGGAATACTCGAGCAATACACCAAACTAATCTCAGATTGGGATTATTACCAGATTCTAACGACAAACGCCGACGATTTTGTCATCGAGCAGCCGGGCGACCTTGACGGGGACTGCGATGTAGACTTTGTCGATTTGGCTATACTGTCCGACAACTGGCTTGTCGGCACAAAATAATTTTACAGGTTGATAATTGCAAAGGAATAAAAATTTCATATAATATCAAAGCAACAAGAATTAGATATTGCTTAAGGAGAACGTTATGAAAAAGGATTATATCCTTGGCGTACTGTTCTTTAGCGGTTTGTGGGGACTTTCCGAAGCCGGTTTGGGGGGTGTTCTTTATAGTGCTCATATCCCTGGCAGCTCGATTATTTTGACACTGATTGCGTTCGGGATACTGGCAATATCGAGAAGCTATTTGCCGCAGAAAGGAACTGCGACTTTGATGGGACTTTGTGCGATGCTCTTTAAGTTTTTCAATTCTCCGTTTTTCGCCTGTCACTTTGCGGCAATTGCCATAACTGGTATCAGCTTCGATTTATTTTTCGCTTTTCTGAAGATAAAGAATAAATCGATAGCGGGGTTTGCTGCCGCATTCTTCAGTTATACCACTTTTGCAGTTTTTATGACTTTCATTATCAGGTACGGCCCTTACTGGACGGAATCAATGGCCAAATTTAACGGCCATATTATAAGAGGCCTTATTGCCGCTGGGCTTTCTGCTCTCTTCGTTCCGTTTATGTTAAGAGTAGGCCAGTCTCTCAAGTTAAAACTTGATAAGCCGTTCAGTTTCAAATGGAGACCTGCGCAGGGTTCGATTTCACTGGTGACGGCAGGTTTATGGATTTTCAGTCTGTGTGTATATTCGTTGCATTGGATAAATGCAGGCTGATAGAAAAAAATAATGGACAGCCGGAAATGCAGGCTTTTTTTAATAACAGGTAAAAAGCACAGCGGCAAGACAACATTTGTTAAAAAGCTCATTGAAAGATTAAAAAAAGAAAATTTAATTATTGCTGGTTTTACAGCGCCTTCTGTTTATGAAGGCGTTTTTTTATTGGGTTTCGACCTGTCTGACGTACGAAGCAGCCGAAGAGCAAAATTCGCACGGAGAAAATCAACTGCGGACGGCTTTGTGTTTAGCGAAGAAGGATACCGGTTCGGCAGGAAGATACTTGAAGGCAAAAAAACTCAAAATGCGGATTTGATTATAATAGATGAGTTCGGCCTGATGGAGCTTGAAGGCGGCGGCTGGCGAAAAAATGTAGATTCACTACTCGAAAATCAAAAGTGTTTGCTGCTGGTGGTAAGGGAAGAATTAGTTGAAAGAGTCGAGCAATTATATTCTAATCCGCCCTGTCGAAAGTTTGATGCGACAGAAAAATCAGTAGAAAAAATAATATCACTATTAAATAAACAGGGAGACAAAAGTGGACAAGGAAAAAATCAAAGAAGAAATAGATAAACAGTCAAAGGAGGGACAAATCAGTTGTAAGCAGTGCTTTGAAATCGCAAAGTGCTGTGGAGTCGACCTAAAAGAGGTGGGAAAAATGTGCAACGAGAAGAAAGTAAAGATTCGGTACTGTCAGCTCGGGTGTTTCGAATAAGATGATAAAAATAGATTCAATGCTGCTAATCGGCTCAACGGCAAAAAAAGCCGGTAAAACTAAATTGGCCTGCGATATCATACGGTTGTTCTGCAAAGCAAAGAATATCACAGCAGTTAAAATCACGCCTTTAGACGAATCCTCACCAACACAGGATGCTTTTTCACTTACTGAGGAAAAAAATGCAATAGCAAATACGGACAGCTCAAGATTTCTAAAAGCCGGCGCGAGGAGAGCATTTTGGCTTCAAGTGCGAAAAGATTCCCTGCATAAAGGTTTTAATTCCCTGTTGAAGGTAATCGGTCCGGATTCGATTATCGTATGTGAATCAACTTCTTTAAGAAAAATAGTAGAGCCGGGACTGTTTCTTATCGTTAAGAGAAAACAAGAATCCAATCTCAAACCTTCAGTTGCTGACGTTATCGATTTTGCCGATAGAAGTATTACCTTCGACGGCGAGAACTTTGATATCAATCCGGACGAGATAAAATTTTACAGCGGCAAATGGTCGTTAAGGAAAGAACATTCAGGTTAAAACTTTATTGTCTGCCAGCAGTCCTCCAGCAAATCGAAGCAGTGAAGTTTACTCTCCCTTTTTTTGTATTTAGCGGTAAGCACGTTCACACCTTCAGCGACCATAATACCTGCGGTTGTAGCGACGGTAAAAACCGGTGTGCCGAGCTTTTTTTCCATACCCTGAGTCTGGTTCTTGTAGATTTTATCGAGTGCATCGCTTCCAGGCCAGATAACACCGACCTGGCCGTACCAGCCGGCAACCGCGCCGTGAATCAGAGGCTTATTTGATTTGGAGCATTTATGGGCAAGTATTAATCTATCCTCGATATTATCAAGACAATCGAAAACAATATTAGTCCCCTGCCATATCTTCTCCGGCAATTCACTAAATTTGCAGTCGAAGCCGAAAAACTCTACAGCACGGTTTATTTTCTCAATTCTTTTTTTTGTTTCGATAGTCTTTTTTTCGCCAAGATTGTCCAAATTCGAGTTTAGCTGACGATTAAGATTAGTCTGTTTGAAGGTATCGAAATCCACTGCTGTGATAAGACCTGTGCCCAATCTTGCAAGCTGTTCGCAGACAAAGCCACCCAGACCACCGAGGCCTACAACCAGAGAAGAGCTTTCGAGCAGTCTCTTTTGCCCATCAATTCCAAGGCTGCCGATATCGCGCTGATAACGGGCTGGTAAAACTGATGTATCGAGTGCAAACCACTCAACCTTTCTTATTGAAACACCAACAGCCACTGAGATTTTTTCAGCGGCTGTTGGTGATAGAATTTCCAAATTTTCCTTCTCAAAGGCCTTTCGTAAAATCTGCTTTTCCTTTTCTTTTAACACAATCCGTTGCTCACTTAAAAGTCTTCGAGGTTTTAATCTTCCTGCTCTTCTTCGTCGTCTTCGGGCTCTATATTCCAATCCGGTGTTTCTTCGCCCAGAAGATGTCTGACAAAGAAATCTCGTCTTTTCCTTTCACCGAAACGCCCGCCGGCTGAATGTCCTATATTCGGAACAACAACCAGCTCGAATTCCTTATTCGCCTTTATAAGGGCATTAACAACCTGCATTGTTGAAGAGGGGTCGACGTTCTTATCCATCTCGCCGACAATCAGCAGCAATTTGCCCTGCAGCTTGTGCGCATTGGTGACATTTGACTGCTCTTCATAATGCGGCCCAACCGGATAGCCCATCCACAGCTCATTCCACCAGAGCTTATCCACACGGTTATCGTGACAGCCGCAGGAAGAGACGGCTGCTTTATAAAATTCAGGATGGAACAATACCGCACCTGTTGCACTCTGTCCGCCTGCGCTTGTCCCGTAAACGCCCACCCTGCTGATATCCATATAGGGGTACTTTTCAGCGGCCTTTTTCATCCATTTGATTCTGTCAGGCAGCCCGGCATCGGCGAGATTGTGCCAGCAGAAATGATGAAAATCCCTGCATCGGTTGCTTGTCCCCATCCCGTCAATCTGTACGATAATGAAGCCCAGCTCAGCCAGCGGCATCCGCCGGCTGAAACCACTCCAGCTTTTCGGCACAAATGAGCCTTGAGGACCCGCATAAAGGTCTTCTATAACAGGGTAACTCTTGTTAGGGTCAAAACTTGTAGGCCGATAAATCACACCCCATATTTCAAATCTGTCATCACGGCTCATCGCTACAAAAGGCTCAGGCGTTTGAAAACCTGCTGCAAATAAATCGTTGGCATCCGCCCTTTCAAGCTCCATAATAAGCGAGCCGTCACAGGATTTTCTCAGCTCGTGTACCGGCGGCATATCAACGCGTGAATACGTATCAACATAATATTTGCGGTCTGGGGAATACCGGATGGAGTGCGTGCCGTCGCCTTCTGTCAGTGCAACCAGACCCGTTCCGTCAAAGTTTACCCTGAAATAGTGCATAAAGTACGGGTCCTGACCATCGTAATAACCGCTGGCAGAAAACCATATCTGCCTGCTTTCAGTGTCAAGCTTCTCGACTCTGCGCCACAGCCAGTCGCCCTTTGTTATCTGGTTCTTAACCTGGCCTGTCTTCATATCATATAGATACAAATGGTTCCAGCCGTCACGCTCCGATGACCAGATAATCTCATTCGTATCGTCCAGATACTCGAGATATTTTTTGTGCGCGTAATCGATAAATGTGTCACTCTGCTCATCAATTATAACCGTCGTTTCGCCCGTTTCAGCGTCGATTTTTATGACCCTGACTACCTGATGACCCCTCTGATTATAATAAAAATAAAAACTTTTACTATCCGGTGTCCAGTGCCAGTCTTCCGTCCTGTAAAAGGGATTCGGGAAAAACTTATCATCAATTTTTATCTGTTTTTTCCCGTCGATATGGAAAAGGCAGGGCTTGCTGATAGTAATCGCGTCGCCGGGCTTTTCGTATTCCATTTCCTCGTATTTCGGCTGAACCTGGTCAGGCGGGGATGATTGCACATAATGCACTATCCATTTGGGTTTCGGCTTATCAATATTGGTGATAAGCTTTTTCGAATCGGGTGACCAGGAAACTCTATAAGAATAGTTATAATCCGGATTACCGTCATTTGTTAACCGATAAACTTCGTCGGTCAGCGTTGAGCGTATATACAAATCATAATCTTTAACAAAAGCTTCCCATTGCTCGTCTGGTGATTTTATGCCTTCATTGGGGTCAGGCCGTTGTCCTCGTCCTTCAAATCCCCCTCTTCGGCCTCGCCATCTTCCTCTTCGCTCGGGTCTTCTTTCTTCGGGTACTCCTGTTTTGATTTTTTCTAATTCGTATGAGTCCAGACATACCTGCCAGATAGTATCGCCTACCTGAAACTCCATCGCATTCGCATCATCGACAAACTTAATTGAATAAAAAGGTAGCTCGTCTGCAGTATATTCCGTTCCGGTTTGTTCTGACAGTACCTCCGCCAGTTTGCAATGGTCAAAGGCCCTTTGCCTTGTTCCTTTTTCGGCGTCAACTAGGATAAATTCTTTGGTATCATCACGCAAGTCGTTCCTGTACCAGAATCGTGGTTCATCTTCAATCCAGTTCGGGTCAATAGAGTCCTTATAAACAAGATCTCGAAGTTTCCTTCTCAGTCTGTCGGCTTGTTTGTAGTCTTCACGAGTGATAGCCGATGCATTTGAAAAACAAAGACCTGACAAAAACAAAACAAAAATTGTAGCGTAAAAAGTTCTTTTTACATTCATCACTTTCCCCTTTCAGAAATAACTAAAAATTTATCACCCTCCACCCGCTGCAGGCGGAAAGATAAAGACGATATCATCTTCGAATAATACCGTGTTGATATCGGATTGCCTGCCGTTAACAGCGATTAATCTAACCTGTTTTTCCGGCAGGCCCAGCTCCTTGACAATGTCCAGGACTGTGGCGCCATCTTTTATCTCAGTTTTGCCGTCATCGCCCTCTTTTGAATATTTGGCGAAAATCGACATCAGCTTAATATTCACCTTCATATTCAAAAACCTCCAATCAGGCTAATGTCAGGCGAGCCAGAGTATCTTTGGTAGGCTCGCCATCAGGCCCCCAGCCTCTGTGTCTGTAATAATCCTCCATCAACTCCTTAAACGGGATGACCTTACCCGCTCGAAAACCTTCCTTCGCTGAGTTATACATCTTTTTAGGTATCTGGTCTGTCTTGCCGTCATAGCCGTCACGGATATTTAAGAGTCTCTGCAGGTTAAATATACGCTCACCGGCAAGCATTAAATCCTTGGCTGAATAATCCCAGCTGGTAATAGCATTGAACAGCTTCGCCAAATCGGTCAGCGACCAGCTCCCGCCATCGACCATAAACATACAGAGAACAAGCGAATTGACTAGGCCGCCGAGGTCCTGACATTTAGCAGCGACGAGACTCTGGTTTTGCCTTTCGAAAAATTTGACACAGCCTTCATTTACACCGACTTCCGGCATAAAGAAACCACCCATCTCGACATCCTCACAAGGTCCCCTGAAGTGACAAGCCCCACGCGTCCCTGTCGCATAGGTCGGTGCAAGCGATATACAAGCTCTGGCATCGTGTGCAGGAAAATCAAGTCCCTTGCAGTGAACCACCCTTTCAACAGCTTTCGGCCCAATCTTTTCAGCGGCTTTTAATGTACCGTCTGCAAAAAGTGCTCCGAAACCCTCCTTTTTACCAATCTGCTCGCATAGTTTCAGAAACACTTCTGCATCACCGAATTTTATCTCCATCCCGTCGGTATCTTTTTTCGTGATGAGTCCCTGCTCGTAGCAATCCATAGCAAAGCCGACCATAGCTCCGAGTGATATAGTATCCACCCCGAGACGGTTCGCTATGTCATTTCCCATCGCAACGACCTTCGGGTCACCAATCATACAGCCCGTACCCATCATACCGAGCGTTTCGTACTCTGGGCCAACACCTTCATAGGCGTACTCGGCAGGTTCGGTAATCCTGATTTTACGGTGACATCCGATTGGACAATAACTGCAGGGCCAGGGCTTTGCATCGAGTACCTTTGTGTAATTCGGCGCACCAAGACTTTTTGCACCTTCCGGCCAGACGTCACCATCCCAGTACTTAATCGGCATATCGCCAAGGCCTTCTGCCGTCTCGCAAAGAACCGGCGTGCCGTGCTCTCTAAAACCGTTCTCTTTTACGTTTTTATTTATCAAAAGCTGGTACTCTTTTATAAGCTGCCTCGTTTTATCGCTGTCGGCGACCGGCACCTTTTTTGTGCCCTTAACTGCGACTGCCTTTAAGTTTTTGCCGCCCATAACAGCGCCAAGTCCGCCTCTGCCTGCAAAGCTGTGCTTATCCATAGCAACACAGGCGATTGCTACCTTTCGCTCGCCTGCCAGCCCTATGCACGCAACGGCAACCTTTTTATCGCCAAGCTCGGCTTTTATTGCATCATCGGTCTTGTAACTGTCCCTGCCCCAAATCTTCGACGCATCTTTTATCTCGACGTTATCATTATTTATATAAATATACACAGGTTTATCAGCCTTGCCTTTGATAACCAGAGCATCGAAACCACAATCCTTGAAATTCGGCCCCCAGTCAGCTCCTCCCGCGGTATCGGCGAAGGTTCCTGTGATTGGTGAATTGCTTATAATGCTGAATTTAGCTCCCCCCGGCACAGCCGGCCCCTGGAAAGGCCCGGTTGCGAAGATAAGAAGATTCTCAGGATCATAAGCATCAGTTTTTCCGGTTAATTCTTTCTGAAGAATCCAGGCGGCGAGACCTGCTCCACCGATAAATTTTTTAAGCACATCCTCCTCAATATTAGTGACATTCGATGTTTTATTGGTTAAATCTACCCATAAAATTTTCTGCCAGTATCCGTTCCCCATTTAACCGCTCCTTAGAAATACAAATACGCTCTCATATTTCAATATGGCTGATTATAACTCTTTCTAGCACCAAAATCAATGCTCATTTGAGCCCTTCATATGCACTAATGGAGATTATATGCTGGCGATATTGAGCTGTTTCGCTGCGGCTATCTCGTCGGGTCTGCTTACAGGTGTTGTCACTGGTGCAGCCTTGATTTTTTCCGGCTCGGTCTCGGCTAGCTTTGCAATCTCAACCATAGCTTCAATAAAAGCATCAAGCGTCTCCTTACTCTCGGTTTCGGTCGGCTCAATCATTATCGCTTCCTGAACTATTATAGGAAAATATATAGTCGGTGGGTGAAAGCCCCTGTCGATAAGGGCCTTTGCAATATCAACTGTATGAACGCCGTTATCAAGCATCTTCTTTGTGGGCTTGAAGACGCATTCGTGCTTACATATACAATCGAAAGCGATATCATAATATGGTTTTAACTTCTCTCTTATATAATTGGCATTAAGAACTGCATTCTCTGCAACTCTTGCAAGACCTTCTCTGCCCTGCATCAGCATATACACATAAGCTTTTAAGACCACAGCGAAGTTTCCATAGAAAGGTGCTATATAGCCTATCGATTTCGGCCTGTCATATTCGAGTGCATAAGTTCCATCATCGCTTTTTACTACAATTGAAATGGGCAGAAAATCGAGCAGCTTCTCGGTAACGCCTACCGGCCCGGAGCCGGGTCCACCTCCACCGTGCGGCGTGGCAAAGGTCTTGTGCAGATTAAGATGAACGATGTCAAAACCAAAGTCACCAGGCCTAGCTTTACCGATTATCGCATTCATATTCGCACCGTCATAGTAAGCGATACCATCGACACTATGAATTAAATCGCAAATCTCTTTTATGTGAGGATTAAAAATGCCGAGCGTATTCGGGCAGGTAAGCATAAGGCCCGCAACCTCATCATCAATCGCATTTTTAAAAGATTCGAAACACATCACACCTTTATCGTCAGTTGGTATTGATTTGACCTTGAAACCTGCAATCGCGGCTGAAGCAGGGTTTGTGCCGTGACCGCTGTCAGGGATTAGTACTGTTGTCTTTTTATTGCTTTTGTTTCTATGATACGCAGCCATAATCGTAATACCGGTCAATTCACCGTGTGCACCTGCCATCGGCTGCATAGTAAAGCCGGCCATCCCTGTAATCTCACGAAGCAGAATATCAGTTTCGTAGAGCACCTGCAGTGCTCCCTGAGTGAGCTGGCAGCCCTGTTTCAGTTGTGGCAGCAAAGGATGAATATGCGTAAAAGCCGGGTACGAAGCGATACGCTCGGATACTTTCGGATTATATTTCATCGTACACGAGCCTAAGGGATAAAAATTAGTATCGACGCCGAAATTTCTGCGTGACAACTCCGTAAAATGCCTCACAACATCAACTTCGCTGAGTTCAGGTAGTTCAGCTGCCTTATCACGCAGCAAATTACTTTTTATATTTATCGTTGTCGATACATCGCTGAGTACAACACGGACGCCCTCTCTGCCAGCAACAGACTTTTCAAAAATTAGCTTCATAGACAAGCCTCCAGTGCTTCTGCGAACATATCTATCTGCTCCTTTGTCCGTTTTTCGGTGGCACAAACGAGCAGTGAATTTCCCATACTTTCATAATATCTGCCCAGCGGAAAACCTGCCGCGAATCCTTTTTTTATCAGTTTATTTATTACATCATCAGCCATGCGGGGCAAATCAATTACAAATTCGTTGAAAAACCACTTCGATGCAAAACGAGCCTTTATGCCCCGTATTGCTGTTAAACGCTGATACGCATAGCTGGCCTTATCGGCACAGAGCTGTGCTGTTTTTTTCAGGCCGTCTTTGCCCAGTAGCGATAAATAAACCAGAGCCGTCAATGCACACAAAGCCTCGTTCGAGCAGATATTCGAGGTGGCCTTGTCTCTTCGAATGTGCTGCTCCCTTGCCTGAAGCGTTAGAACAAACGCACGTCTGCCGTCTCTATCTACCGTTTGACCCGAGATTCTGCCGGGCATCTTTCTTACATACCTCATTTGCGCCGCCATAAAGCCCAGGTAAGGCCCGCCGAAATTCATCGGCATACCTAGGCTTTGTCCCTCACCGACGACAATATCAGCACCCATCGAGCCCGGCGTCTTTAATATCCCAAGCGATATCGGATAACAGGACACGATCAGTAGTGCACCTGCTTTATGGCAAGCCTCGGCAATGTCACTGAAATCATCAATATAGCCGAAAAAGTTAGGGTTCTGCAAAATTACTGCAGCTGTTTTGTCATCGATTTTTTCAGATATTTGCTCACGATTGGCCAGACCATCGGCGTATGGAATTTGCATAAGTTCGATTTCTAAATTTTTGCTGTAAGATTTTAACATCATACGATAAATCGGATTGACACTGTCATCGATTATAATCTTATTTCGCCGCGTTATTCGCAGTGCCATCATCATCGCCTCGTAGATAGCGGTCCCACCGTCGTAGAGTGATGCGTTGGAGACCTCCATATCAGTGAGTCTGCAAATCATCGACTGAAATTCGTAAATTGCCTGTAATGTCCCCTGCGACAGTTCCGGCTGATACGGTGTGTAAGCCGTATAAAATTCGCTGCGGGAAATAACAGAATAAACCGCCGCTGGTATAAAATGGTCATAAACACCACCGCCGAGAAAGCAGGTGAGATTGATAGGATTTTTGTCAGCAATTTCAGCAAGCCGGTTGCGAACCTGCTGTTCGGAAAGACCTTCGGGCAGATTGAAATCCGAGTATTGCAAATCAGCCGGTATGTCGGAGAACAAATCGTCCATTGAAAGCCCGATTTCCTTCAGCATTTGTTTGCGCTGCTCTTCAGTATTCGGAATAAAGGGCATAGCACTATTCCTTTACTTGTCGTAGATCATTCCAATTAGCATTGTGATACCTGCCGACGGAGTCGTTCTCTACGGACTAACGGCTAAAAATTAATATTGACGACTCTCAAAGCGCCGCCAGGGGTACTTTTAGCACTGAGAGTGTTGGGATTCGAACCCAAGACCTACGGCTTAAAAGGCCGTTGCTCTACCTGCTGAGCTACACTCCCAAAACAGCTTTATTTCAAAAGTAAGTAAGATAACAGCTTTTACCGCATTTTGTCAAATGTTTTGAAAACTAAAATATACAAAAAGTAAAAGCCGATTGTGCAACTAAGTTAGCCTCCCACAAATGGAGGTATCTATGTGAAAATCTGTTATAGACTTACAATCGATACAAGGGTAGATGAAGAACCATTCCCTTTGATAAAATGCCCCCTTTATTTGACCTTTAAAATCAATTGATGATTTCTAATTTATAATTTATAAAATGTTATCTTCTCAGTGTTTTTTTATTAACATAATAACAGCCCCAAAAGTCAAAATGCAAATTGTTGCCGGCTCGGGTACGGGATAAAAGGTTATATCTGTATAACCCTTATAATTGTTCGACAAGTCAACCAAATCTTCCGGCTTAACCTGGAAAGTTAAAAGAACGATGTTGCCGATTATATGACCGAAACCCTCCTTTAAACTTCCATCCGTAACCTCAAATAATCCTTCTCCGACAACTAATCCTTTTCCATTTAGGACTTCAGATATATTTATACCCCCAACACTTCCACTTAAAAGAGTTTGACCGTCACAATCTAAAATCGAAAGCACACCACCCTCAAAATAGCCGCTGGCGATCCCTCCGGATGAAGTGTCTGTCTTTAATGACGTAGTCAGAGCAATAGAACCTTCCGGGCAAGTCGTTTGTTCCCCCGTATTATATTCTATTACAATTTCTGCTTCGTCCGAGATGTTTAATATACCCTTACCATAATCGCCGCCCAGATTTTGAAAGACAGTATTTACATGATTTGCGCTAATCGAATCAATCAGAATTGCGTTAGATTGACCACAAAAAATTAAAATAATAATAGTTGTTGAGATCGCCTTTAAAGCTTTGTTCATCTTTAGCCCTCCTCTCGATTTTATTAAAATGCAAAAAGCAAACCTTACAAATACAATTTCAGGAATTTACAATCACTATATATCACAACTACGATAGTAATATACTATACTTATTTATATTATTTACAATCCCTTAATTCAGACGACATTAAATTCTCTGAAACATAAAGGCTTAATTATAAAAGCTTACAAAACACCGGCTTAAGGAAATCAAACTATTACATACTTGATGAATTAGAATCCTCCGATTGAGATTTTTTCAGCTATAAATCTGAAAAGGCCAGCCTTGAGAGCTAGCCTTTCCAGTTTTGACTGATCGGTCTGAATGCGGGTGTCTTCCGGTCAGTCTTTTTCTGCTGAGTTGCCCTTCACCAATGCCACGGATTTATTATTACCCTCCACAACTAATAGATTTTAATGTCATTGAAAGTTATGATTAGAGTCACAATTTTTTCTAAATTCTCCAAAAACATACAATATCAATTCTGATCTGTCCTGAACATTATACTTTAGAAAAAGCCGAGTCATATGCGTTCTAACGGTTGGCAATGATATTTTTAGTTTTCTAGCTATTTGTTTATCCGAATTTCCCGAAAGCAGACATGACACTACCTCACTCTGACGCGGCGACAAAGATAACTCATTTACCAAATACTTCCATTCTTCTTCTGTAAAAATGAGATTGGCCTGCTGTGTTTTATCCAACTGTCATCTCCGTTAGTATTACCCGCATCTAATTAGTCTCGTTTCAATAAATTTGTATAAATGAATTTTATCAGATAAAATCCACTGTTACAATTCATCAATACTGTTTAATACTAAGCGATGTCATCTTTTTAGCTTTGTATCGTTAAAGTCGCAAATTAAAAATCTGTTATAAGGAATGAAAAAGGGGCCGAAGTGTTAACATTACGCCCCACACTACTATTATGTTGAAAACACATCACATAATATACATACAGGCCCTGCACAAGATGAAAATACGACAAATTGGGCAAGCTACTTATTTCGCCAAAACCCTTCTCCAGTCTCATAATATCCATTGTAACGAGTTATCGGACAAATGGACAGAACAGTTCACGGTATTTTTTAAAAACCAAAAGAATTATCTCTCCCCTGTCTTCGACCTGATATTTCAAAAATAGCCGTGACATATGTGTGCGAACTGTCGCCAAAGATATATTCAGCTTCTGAGATATTTGTTTATCGGATAAACCAGACAATAGACAATACACTACTTCTTCCTGTCTACGAGACAAAGATAAGCTCTCAACTATTATCTTCCATTCTGACGAAGTAAATATATAATTAATTTTATCATTTGAAATGGGTGTGTTCATAATTTTCTACATAATAATATTTACCCCCCCTTTTCATAATGCTAAATTGTTAAATTCATTATATTCTCTCCTATACACTTAACACATATACATCGTCTTTATAAAAACTATTCATTATATATCCTGTAAGAGAGATTAGGATTTTACAACTCGAGGACATATACTGTCAACCAATAAAGCCAAGTAGAAAGTGCTCTGATATATGTTAATTTCGTTAAAACTACAAATATCTTTCTGCCTTCAAGACAGTTATAAGCTCACTTAGACCTTGCACATTTCAACATCAATGTTAAAATATACATGTTTATGTGACTTTTACTCTGAACATCAAATTTGCTATGAGCAAAAGCGTTCATAAAATCAAAATAGGTACTTCCGGCTGGCACTATAACGACTGGACAGAGCGTTTTTATCCGGAGGGCCTGCCGAGGAATAAATGGCTTACTTACTACGCAGAACATTTCGATACTGTCGAAATAAACAATACCTTTTACCATCTGCCTAAAGCAAAGACCGTCGAGAACTGGTATCGCCTCGCGCCGAAAAATTTCCTCTATGCTGTAAAGGCAAATCGTTTCATTACACATATAAAACGACTTAATGAGCCGGCTGAGCCCCTTGGGCGTTTCT
Organism: uncultured Pirellulales bacterium; assembly: GCA_964493425.1. GTDB lineage: Bacteria > Planctomycetota > Phycisphaerae > Sedimentisphaerales > Anaerobacaceae > CAYLMG01. Next base: position 66,260 of record CAZBMW010000006.1, on the reverse strand, counting down.
TTGAAATTGTTAACCTGTTAAAAGAAAAACTCGGCCCTGTTCTTTATCAGCTTCCGCCGAGCTTTCACAAAGACCTTGACAGATTAAAAGAGTTTATCGGGTTTCTACCCGATACCACAAAATCCGTTTTTGAATTCCGGCATAAAAGCTGGTTTTCGCAAGATACATACAAGCTACTCGAAAAACGCAACAGTAGCTTTTGTATACATGATATGCCGGGGATAAAAACACCGCTGGTAGTTACCGGCGATACGATATATATTCGCTTTCACGGCTCGACGGGCAGATATGAAGGCAATTATACAGAACCGATGCTCGGCAAATGGGCCGACTGGATTAAAAAGCAAAACGTTAGGAAAACTTACGCTTATTTTAACAATGACTACAACGCCTATGCAGTATATAATGCCAAGACACTAAGGCAGCTTCTCAAGGGATAGTTATAAATTACAATTTACTACGAGGTTTGTTTATGGATATTCATAATCTCGTCAGCTTTTCAGGTATATTTATCCTGCTCGGTGTTGCCTGGCTGATTTCAGGTGACAAAAAAAATATGAATTTTCGGCTTATTCTCTGGGCTGTCTGCCTGCAGATTTTATTCGCATTTTTTATTTTTGTCATTCCTGCTGGCTCGAAAGCATTTCTCGCTGTAAATGATGCTGTAGTAAAAGTTCTTGAATCCGCAACAGCCGGTGCTAAATTCGTCTTCGGTCCCCTCGCACTTGCACCCGGCCAGACTAATGAACAAGGCGAAAAATCGGTCGGCTTTATCCTCGCATTTCAGGCGTTTCCGACCATCATCTTTTTTTCGGCACTAATCTCTATTCTGTACTATCTTAGAATAGTGCCCTTAATTCTCAGGGGATTTTCTTTCGTATTCACAAAACTGATGAAAATATCCGGCGCAGAATCGCTGGTTGCCGCGAGCAATATCTTTGTCGGTGTTGAGTCAAATCTTACCGTCAAACCATACCTTGCAAAAATGACTCGTTCGGAGCTTTGTACCATCCTCACCGCAGGTATGGCAACGGTTGCATCGAACGTATTAGCTCTTTATGTTATTAGCCTGCAAAATCAATTTCCCACAATTGCGGGGCATCTGGTCTCCGCTTCTTTACTTTCAGCGCCGGCTGCCGTTGTTATGTCTAAAATTATTCTTCCTGAAAAAGAAACACCTGAAACGCTTGGAATAAATGTCCATCCCTTCTATGAAAAGGATAACAGCTTTTTCGAAGCGGTTATCAACGGCTCATACTCAGGCGTAAAAATGATTGTCGGCATAGTGGCCCTTTTGATTGCTGTTTTGGGTCTTGTTGCTCTTGCCGATTTAATTCTGTTTTACGCTGGCTCAGGCATCAACTCGGTTTTTGGAACGCAGCTCGATTTGTCACTCAAAACACTTCTGGGCTATGTATTTTATCCTTTCACTTTAGTGCTCGGCGTTAATCCAACTGACGCCCCTACCATTTCGCGTATAATCGGCGAAAGAATAATTGTTACCGAGGTCGTATCTTACAGGGATTTGGCAACTGCTCTCGAACAAGGCCAGCTTTGCGACAAACGCTCTGCCGTTATCACGACTTACGCTTTGTGCGGTTTTGCGCATTTTGCTTCAATGGCAATCTTTGTCGGCGGCATCTCAGCATTGGTACGCCAGAGAACGAAAGATTTGGCTGCTGTAGCTTTTAGGGCCCTGGTAGCGGCAACCTTAGCCTGCCTGATGACAGCCTGCGTTGCTGGCACTTTCTTTACCGAAAGCTCAATCCTACTGAACAAATAACCGAAGACCGGCACCTTCCTGTCTAATCGATAATTCTTAATCCTTTCTCCTGGGCATATCTTCGCACGTCTTCTATTTCCTCAACTGTTGGCCTGCGGTTTATTTCCGGATACTTTGCTGCCTCGTAGCAAGGCTGATACTGGCCCATAACATTAATCGCGGTATCTCTGCTGATACTATTTGAGAGAAAATCAATTATCTTAAAACTCCCTGCGAGATTATTCGGCAGCACAAGATGCCTCACAAGAAGCCCTTTTACTGCCAAGCCATCCTCTATCTTCAAGTCACCGACCTGCCAATGCATCTGGTTAACTGCTGCAAAATTAATCTCAGGATAATCAGCCGCATTCGAGAACTGCTCTGCAACCTCCGGCTCAGAATATTTCATATCGGGCATATAAATATCAATCATTCCCTCGAGCAGCTTCAGCGTCTCAACCGAATCATAGCCGCCGGTATTATAAACAATAGGTAATTTCAGTCCCTTTTGTTTTGCGATTTCGATTGCTGCCGCAATCGGCACAACCAGATGCGTCGGTGTAACAAGATTTATATTACTGCATCCTCTTGCTTGTAATCCCGTCATAAAGTCGGCTAATTGCTCAATTGAAACAACACTTCCCTGCCTTAAATGGCTGATATCATAATTCTGACAAAAGATGCAACCGAGATTGCATCCTGCGAAAAATATTGTCCCCGACCCGCCGATACCGACCAGAACCGATTCCTCGCCAAAATGAGGGCCAACAGAGCTGACTACAATTTTTTCCGCAATGCCGCAAAAACCAATCTGCCCCTGCAAGCGGTTTATCCTGCATCTGCGGGGACAAATAGTGCACGGATTTAACTTTTCAGCCAACCGCCTTACCTGTGAACTGAACCTGTCATGAGAATCGTTATTTACCATTCGAGCTCCTTTGGTTCCTCTGAAAATTATAAGGCGGTTCCAACAGGATATAAACCTAAAATTTGAAGCTCTTGGAATTCCCGATTTGACATCTTCGGCTTTTATAGTTAGTATTACTGTTTCAAATTTTTAGGCTGATTCTTTGAGGACTTAAAATGACCGATGTAACGTTGATTACAGGCGACGGCGTAGGCCCGGAGCTGGCAGAAGCCGCAAAGAGATGCATCGATGCAACAGGGGTTGATTTTAAATGGGATATAGTCGATGCCGGCACAGAGATAATGAAAAAGGAAGGTACACCTCTGCCGCAGCGCACCATCGACTCTATAAACAGAAACAGAATCGCACTCAAAGCTCCCATTACCACACCCGTCGGCACAGGATACAGAAGTCTGAACGTCCATATGCGCCAGATATTCGATTTATACGCCTGCCTTCGACCCTGTAAAAGCTATCCGGGCGTCCGCAGCAAATACACAAATATTGACCTCGTGGTCGTGCGGGAAAACACCGAGGATTGCTACGCAGGCGTAGAATTTGAAAAGGCAAAGGACAGCACCGCTGAAATCATCAACTGGATAAATTCCCACAGCGACAGAAAAATCAGAGAGGACTCAGGCATTACCATAAAGCCAATTTCAGTCTTTGCATCCAGGAGAATTGTAAAGTTTGCTTTCGAATATGCTAGAAAGTACGGCCGCAAAAAAGTTACAAGCGTCCACAAGGCAAACATTATGAAATACTCCGACGGCCTGTTCCTCGATGTCAGCCGCGAAGTCGCCAAAGAGTACAGCGATATCGAATTTGAAGACCGAATCGTTGACAATATGTGTATGCAGCTCATACAAAAGCCGGAGCTTTACGACGTCCTCGTTTTGCCGAATCTGTATGGCGACATACTAAGCGACCTCTGCGCCGGCTTGGTCGGCGGACTTGGCGTCGCTCCGGGCGCGAATATCGGTGAGTCCGGTGCCATATTCGAGGCAACGCACGGCAGCGCACCTAAATATAAAGGCCTGAATAAAGTGAATCCGACAGCCTTGATACTAAGTGGCGTGATGCTGCTCAAACATACCGGCAACCTGAAAGAAGCCGACAAATTAGAAAATGCAGTAGCTGTGGTGATTGCCGAGGGCAAAAATGTAACTTATGATTTGAAAGAAGACCGAAACGACCCAACCGCCGTCGGCACAAGCCAGATGGCAGACGCCATCATCGAAAAAATCAAAAACAGTAACTAATCATTGTATAAAACAGCGGCGGCCTAAAAAAGCCGCCGCTGTTAAGTCCTGCATAAGCAGGTCAAACATTACATACTCACACTAAGACAACACGATTATCATTCTCCCCAGACCTGCCACTCGAGAATGCCTGTCGCCATAGTGCTTATCATATAGACACGAATACCATCGGTAGTGACATTCATATTAAGTGTATTCCACTGGTCAAGCGATACTCCTATATCACCCGCTTCAACCCATGTGTCACCGTCAAGATACATAATATAGGCATCGTATGGCTGCTCAATGCCGTAGCCGTCATCCCACCAGTACACAGAGGTCGAATTTATCTGGTATTCCTGGTCGAAATCGTACTGGACGTAGTTCCAGGTATCATAATAGTCAGAACCGCGCCAGTTACCGTAAGCTCCGTGTGTATAGTCACTCGAGCTTGACGGCTCATATCCGTCGTTCACCGCTTCAAGCGTCTCCCAGGAAGAGACATACGAGGTGGAAACATCGGCATCCAAAGCCAGATTCGTTTCCTCGCCGCCTTCTTCCTCGGTGGTAGCACTTGCCGCTGACGACGCCGTACCTATATTTTGATAGGCGTCACGCATCTGGACAGTATAGGTGTATTGCGTGCTCGCAGAAAGACCCGTGTCGGTATAACTCGAGCTGCTCTGCCAGCCGGAATCTGAGCCGCCGGAATTGCCGCTGGTCTCGTCGAAGTAGTATTCGACTGTCCCGCTGGCATCCGAACCGGTTGTAGCTACCATGGCAATAGCCGAGCTGCTGGTCGCATAAGGCTCGGTTGCCCAGGTCGCCGGATTGGGTGTGGGAGGGTCGGTATCTTCTCCTCCACCGCCGCTGCTGGTAACCACCATTTCCAGATAGTTGATGCGCATGTCTTCTGACGACCTTGTTTCATAAACACCCCATATAATCTTGCCGCTACTGTCAATGTAATTGCTGATATTAGATGTAATCGAACGTGTCATAGAGGTATCGACGTCAGGCTGAATACTCATATCGCTGCCCACCTGAGTCCACGCAGAACTCTGATACCACGTGCCGCCTGCGGTCATAACATAAATTCTGTGGGTCGTAGAACCCCAACCATCTGTATTGCCGTTGAAGGTCAAGTCAATCTGGCTTATACTGCTTGGTGTTTCGTTAATAGTCATCTCCACCCAGAGGAATATCTCATCGTTTCTGCCCGGGTCAGCTGTTGACCATTCTGATGTATTATCGGCAGAAATATTGACATATTGTGTGTCGGTTGCTTCTACCTGCGTGTTTCTGTTCGATGAGCTGCCGGCAAACGGGAATACATCCACATCACAGGCATAAGCATTATATTCGGTATTCGACTGCGTAATACCTGAGAATGTGTAGGTCGTCGTACCGCCGCCTCCACCGGATTGGGTCGTTGCACTTGCCGCTGATGATGCTGTGCCGGTATTCTCATAGGCATCACGCATCTGGACGGTATAAGTATATTGCGTGTCTGCAGAAAGCCCTGTATCTGTATAACTCGGGCTTGACTGCCATCCGCTGTCACTGCCGCCGGAATTGCCGCTGGTCTCGTCAAAGTAATATTCGACTGTACCGCTGGCATCGTAGCCGGTAGTGGCTACCATTGCAATACTATCCGTTCCGGTCGCGTAAGGCTGCGTCGCCCAGGTCGCAGGATTCGGCGTCGGAGGATCTGTATCTCCACCACCACCAGAGAATGTCACAGAAATGGTGTGATCTCCATGCACATTCGTAAAGGTGTAGCTGTCCAGGACGCCTACACTGAGTCCGTTTATTACGACATCCTCAACCTCATATCCGGAATCGGCATCCATGGTAAAGCTCTGATTTGCGCCCGTGCTGACCACTACATTACCGGAAGGGCTGATTGTCCCGTTGCCGGTGGCTGAAGCGGTGATGGTATAACTGGATGGGCTGTAAGCATACCATTGGGTGTTGATATTGGCTTTGCCAGTGATACCGGTGCCCATCGTGATAGTGTAATCATACTTAGTCGACAGTATACTTACTCCTGTGTAAGTGTAATTCGTATTGCAGATTACAGCGACAATGACGTTGTTCATCACGTCATCCAGGGGGATACTGCATGTTCCGCTGCTGACCGGTGGGCCATAGACGACTTCTCCGCTTGTTTTACGATAGGTTAGTTGGCAGCTCATATTACTGCCGATGGGATTAAAGGTCACAGAGGCCTCTGACGCACCAGAATCGACGGTCAGCGGAATCTGGTTGGCGCCGCTCCAACCGGGCAATGTGCGATCTTCCGGAGTAAGAACGCTTCCGTTCTGTGCGGTATCAACATAACAGGTTGCATACCAGACGTCGACATCAATCCAATAGGGACTCCATTCTTCCTCGATAGCTACATTCCAGAAGTCGTTTAACAGTTGTCTGAAAGCATAAGACCATTGACCGAAGTCACAGAAGGCCTGACGTGCACGATACTCCTTGATAAGGCGACGCATCTGCGTATCACCCAAACCGCCGGATACTTGGGCCATATCCTGTAAGACTCGACCACTCTGGCTGCAATAACGCCAGATCCAGGCAACGCTTTTTGGTCCAAGCATGATTTCCAAGGCGTGCGGGAAACACTCGCCATACTGTGTTCCGCCCAGCAAATTCCGCCAGGTGCAAATTTGCTGACTGCCCTCCCACCTATTAACCTCTCCTTCGGCACAGGGACCGCCAAAGGAACCATCCTGCAGCCAGCCGGAATAGCACTCGATGGGCATAAATGGTGCGATAGCCGCACCGGCACTCAACCAGCCAATGCTGCTAAAGTCTCCTGCACGCTGCGCTTCCATTGTCCCCTGCAGCCAGGTGTTACCGCCTTCATGGAACCAGCAGGAATTGTTGCAGCCCGGCATACTGGCCAAAATGCAGTGAATCCCTTCATGAATCATGGCGCCCTGTTGAGCCTCCTTGTCACTATAATCACAAGCTGGGTCAAAACAATACACCGGATAATAGGAGGCGAGAACCATCGGGTAGCCTCCCGCTGAGCTTTGCCAACCGCCGGTGTCCCAGGGGCCGGCGCTGTCGGTGCTAAGACCGGAGCCGTAAAGATAGATAGTGCTGTAATAGCCGTTAAGAGCTCGGGAATCCCGCGGCCAGCGCATCACGTCGGTGATGTAGGCGAAATCTTCATTAAAGCGTTCGAGCATCGGAATCCATGCGTCCTCGGTCACTAACGAATTTTTATTGCTGCCCCAGCGGAAACACCACCATCCGTCGATATACGTCCCTGCTACGCCTGTTACACCATCAGGACATACCTGGGTCGGTTGACTAATTTCTCCATACTCGTCGTAGTAGTCGTATGCGAGCGTGGGACTGTATGACGGCCAGGTATAATACTCGGCAGCTTGCGCCTGGTCTGCCATAGACATGAGCATTCCCGCCACTGTCAGCATGAGAATGAATATGTTTCTTTTCCTTACCAAATACAATATCACTTTCTTCATTTTTTTTCTCCTTACGAAATATCGTAAGATATATTTTTAATATTTTCACACGTTTATAATCCTTTATAATAAAATCGCGGTCAATTCTAAGTACCGGAGGTCCGTGAGGAAAAATAGTTGTGATTAATTGAAGGATAAAATACTTAAAAAAGAAGGAACAAATACTTGTATCAAAAATTCGATAGACGCCCCCATCCCAACCTCCCCATACCCCAAACAGATATGCACGTATCCCCACCTTCTGCAATGCCTGATTCCTTTTACTCTAAATTCTAAGTAAATCCAGAGTCGCAATATTCTACTGCTTTCTGTATCTGCAGAACACCACAAAAGTACATTTTACATAAAATCTTTCAAAAATAATCATATTTATAAAATAAATGCATAATTTAGGCAGTATAGGGACATTTGGATAATAATTCTACAGGTTGATTATTCATAAGATATCACAAATAGGCTTTTAAAAGTTTATATCGCTATATAAACCTTTTCAATGCACAGAAGGTTATGTCGTCGTCGGCTTGGCCAATAACATCATCGCCGATGATGTAAGTCTTTGTAAGTGTCGGCGTTGAAGTCGTATCCCATTCCTCGAGAACCTGAGCGAAACCTGTATGATTATGCGAATCGACCAGATATGTAGTGATAGTGCCGTTGTCATTTTTCTCGATCCTTATACCATCGTCATTATACTTATACATCGTTATATCCCAGTTGACGCCGTCCGTCGTAGTCTTAACAAGTGACAAACGGTTCTGCAGGTTGTATTCATAAACCGTTTTTTCTATAAAGTTACTATCAGGGTCAGCCTCGTCCTTTACAGCTTCAATCCTTTTGACGCAGGAACCGTTCTCGTCATAATAATAGTGAATGTCTCTGTTAACCGTGCCCCAGTTGGCCGTCGATAGCTCGCTGTAATCGATTGCAGCCTGCGCCAACTGCTCAAAGCCTATCGAGCTGAAAAAGACCGTATAGCGGAGCACAACACATAAAATACGTTTGAAAAGACTCAATTTATTTATGCCGCCCCCGATTTGTCGTTTCCTTTTTCCAAAATAAATATCTTCAAAAATAGGATTCGACATTTCGTTCTCAAAGAACACGTTATTAACCAAAGCCAATATCGGGAAAAACAAAGCCAATTTTAGGCTAAAATTGGCTTTGAATTGGCTTTGTTTGGCTTTGTTTTTCCGGCTATCCCAAAGCCTAAATTTGCCATAACCGCTTGTTTTACAGACACTTATGCAAATTGGAGTGTTTTTAAAATTGGCTTTGTTTTGCAAAAAAATAGTTGATTTGTAGAGTTCTCTCGACAAATGTAAAACACAATTTTGTGAAGTGCTGCCGGAGGCCGCGACGAGGAAACATAAAGTAAGTAGCCGATAGGCTACAAAAAACAGTATCCGAGCAGTAGGCAGCACAAACAATCCCACCCAATTTAATGTATTATTTAATTGTCAAAGAACATAGTTTTTTTGATGAGTTCTGTTTCAACTAGCTTGATTCGGTAATTTATTACTTTACAGCATTGACATTAGTATTTTTAGATGAATTTCTCAATCTAATAAATGCAATCCCCTTGAAATTATTACCTTTTAGACTTTTAGCTAGTTTGTCGCTAACTATTACACAATACTTATAACCTCTTAATCTGAAAATGTGATGATTTCCAACCTTATCCTCTTTTATGTGTATATTATTCGCGAAGGATATCGTTCCATCCTCATTCCAATCAACATGAGATTTTTCAATATCTAAGCAATCTATGACACGAATAGGATTTATTATTTTATAACCTTTGACCTTTTTTCCGCTTTTCAGATATACGGGTGCATCAAATACCTGGACATCATCTTTTATCAAAGACCACCAAAAATCCAAAAGTCTTTGAGAAAATATTAACCACGATATTGGATTTGCGAGTAAAGAAGCCTGTGGCAAATTTTCATCGCCTTTTCTTATATAAAGTTTTACAAATTCAGGTATTTTACCTCTGAATTTCTTTCCCTGCCAAAATAAAGTTATATCAAATATCTTTTCTTTGTAGTTCGGTATTTCCTTCCAGGGAAGTGTTATGTCAACATCTTCGGTCTCTGTCTTACAATCTTCTATCGTCTGCTCATTCGTATAATCCGAATCGTATATAATCTCATGGTAAGGCATTCTATTTATCTCCAATCCACACATCTTTACTTCCATAAGGTTTCAAAGTTTTATTTTCTATTCCCTTCTCTATTCTGTCAAGAACCTTCAATAATTCACGTTCTGCTTTCATATCGCACCTTGATTTAAGCAATCTCTAGAAAAATCAAACCTTTAAAACATTCAACTCATTCTTCCAAAAACAACCTTCATTCACAGCTAATATATCGATTTTTCTCATTTCATTGATGATCCATTTTCTAAGATCAATAGGTATATCAAATTCTAAGTAAGCATCTTGTCCTCTCTCTTTGATTGTTCTTTCAACAAAATGCCTATATGCCAACAGTGATTCAGCGAGTTTCATAACAGATGAATTAATAAATATCTTTTTAAAACCTACTTCGTGGTCAAGGTAAATAATTATTCCATTTTCTGATTCGTCGATACATATCGAATCACCGAAACCCGTAGACCCTATCACTCGATAGCATGAGAAACTCTCAGGCAAGCCCCAAAGTCTTGAAGCTGAAATAAGAGGTTTTTCCACCGATACAGGACCAAATGATAAAAATGGAGCTGCACTGCTAGGCAATCCTGCTTCTATAAGAAAAAGCTTTGAGTCTTCCGGAATAGATAACTTTTCAACTATTTCAGTGGGGTATTTAATCAGTTTCTCTTTTTTAACCGACCAAAGTTTTATAAATTCCTTAGGAGTCAACATAAAATAATCTCCTAAAAGACCTTTTTGATAGGCCAATAATATAAAATTTTACTTATATTAGTAAAGTCAAATCCATAAGATTTAATAAAACAAAGTTCTTTCAATAATACACCTGTAACGCGGCATTACAATCCTTACTTACTTTTTTTAATGGGATGAAGTACTTTGCTCCAAGATAAATGAATCGGCTCAGGCACTGCAACCGCATACGTAGACTGACCCATATGGTGATGGATCAATTTACAACCTTTAAAGCTCATATGTTGTGGATGATATTTTATCCATTGAGCATTTACTGTCGGAGCTCTACCTTTTTGTATAGCGCTTAAGTTATCAGGGCTAAAGTACTCCGGTTTTGCAGCTTTTACTTTTCCCCAGAAATATACTAAGTTTCTTGGGGTTCCTGTAACAGAACTTCCAGAGCGAGGCGAAGCATTTCGCATATCAACAATAACATTGCTGAAATATGACTCTGGTAGTTTGCACACATCTCCTTCAAACGTAGTTGGAGGTGGTGCTTTGGGAGCTGCCCCCGCTCGTACGGCACCGGCAAATGCCAAAAACGTTATAATAGTCGCACCAGCTATTATCTTATCAATCGTGTCCATACCAGGCCAGCTTCTAACTATGTTTACGATTCCGACTATCGCTGTAATTAACAAAGCGAGCCCAGAAATGACAGCAACCGGCCCTGACAGTAAAATAGCACCTGCTATTACCGCAAAAACAGCAAGATTTTGAATTACCTGCCAAGCAATCCCTAAGGCTCCCACTTTATGTCTAATACCACTATAAACAGTCAAACCAACATTTACCATCACAGCGCTAATCGCTATAGACGCTACTACATTACTTATCCCACCAATAAATTTTCCACTTGGATCAATGTTGTTAACTGGATTGTTGTGACAGTATAGATACTTATGCAAACTTTGTGGATCGGAGTAATTGCCAGCAAAATCGTCCATTCTATTAAACAATCCTGTCAGTGGATTATAGTATCGGGCGCGGAGGTAATACTGGCCTGACTCGCAATCAAACATCTCGCCTGTATAAAACAGGCCATCGTTGACAACGTCTTTTAACGGGTCAACACGATTACCATAAGCGTCATAGGCAAACGTGTCACAGCCGCTATAAGCAATTAAATCACCATCCGAATCGCTATGATGACGAACAGAGCCTTGGCCATCATACAATAGATATGTAAGAACACCCGTGTTGTCGGCTTCGCCAATAATATCATCGCCGATAATATACGTCTTTATAAGAACATCATCAGTCCATTCCTCCAATACCTGTGAAAAACCGGTATGATTGTGCGAATCTACCAGATAAGTAGTAACAGTTCCGTTGTTATTTTTCTCGACCCTGATGCCGTCGTCATTATACTTATATGTCGTTATGTCCCAGTTGACGCCGTCCGTCGTAGTCTTAACAAGTGACAAACGGTTCTGCAGGTTATATTCGTAAATTGTTTTTTCTATAAAGTTATTTTCAGGATCAGCCTCATCCTTTACAGCCTCTATTTTTTCAACGCAGGAGCCGTTCTCGTCATAATAATAGTGGATGTCCCTGTTAACTGTGCCCCAGTTAGCTGTCGAAAGATTACTGTAATCGATAGCAGCTTGCGCTAACTGCTCGAGACCTATTGTGCTGAAAAAGACCGTATAGCAAAGCAGTACACATAAAATACGCTTGAAAATACTCAATTTATTTATTTCGCCCCCGATTTGCCGTTTCCTTCTTCTCGAATAAATATCTCCAAAAACCGGTAATAGTAATATTATCGGCACCATAAGCAAAATTGCTCTAAAGAAAATTTGCGACCACACTAATGGTATCCCAAGCAGATATGCTTTAAAAGGATTGATATTTTCCGCAGAGCCATATAAACGATAATGTGAAACCCGGCCGTTAGATGCATAAGCATACACAGGATTACCATCCAGATAGAAGCATGTACCCGGATTGATATGGGTCTCTTTTATCAGCTGGTCTCGGTCGTTATAAACATAGTCGGTCTGCATACACTGCCCGTTAGCTGATATAAGCCGCTCAGTACGGTTTCCGACAATATCATAAGTATACTCCGCACCGTAAACGCCGCTCGTTGCCGACGAAGATTCCGAAACAACACGATTCAGACTATCGTAGGTATAACCAACCGTACGCCCACCGCCCGTTGATATGTCCTCTGCAAGCTGTGTTCGCATACCATCGTCTTTTAGCTCGTAATCATATTTCGAAAGCTGCAACGGCCCTGCTTTCTCGTGTGTAATATTCAGCAGTCTATTTATACTGTCGTAAGCATAACTGGTTACAGCATTATTCGGCAGATACATCTTAGAGCGGCTACCAACGGATGTGTATTCATAAGTAGTCAATTTAGAAACTGAACTGCCGTTAACCTCGAGTAACTCAACAGAGCTTAAGCGACCCAGCTCATCATATCCATACTGCGTATCGGTATTGTCCGTCCAGGTTGCTAACCTTCTATTCGTAATAAGGGAGTAATCGTAGTTGACTGTTCCCTGCGGAGAATCAACACTAAGCAGATTACCTTCAATGTCATATTCATAATAAGTAGTGCCTTCGGCATCTATGGTCTGTGTCCTGCGGCCGAGATTATCATAATAATACTGCACAATCTCTGCAGGGTCATTGGTATCGTAAGCATACTGGTCTTCATAATACCTTTTATATTTAAGCCGGCCTTGTGAATCGTATTCATAGCCGGTAATCTGGCCCTTGAAATCCTTCGCATAGTAAATCCGGCTAAGCTCATCGTACTGTTTGTATCCCTTCGCTCCATCCGGCAGTTCACGCGACGTCTGGTTATTCAGCCAGTCATAAGTAAATTTTGTAAGACGGGCATAAGTATCAACTATAGAGCTTTGCTGCACATAAATATTATCCCACTGCTCAATCAGGTTACTGAACTCATCGTAAACATACTCATACCGCGGCCTTGCGGTTATAATACTGCCATCGTGCGCAGGGCTTTCAATATCATCTTCATACAAGGTCACCGCTGTAAGATGTCCCGCAGCATCGTATTCGTAAAGCTTTATGTCTTCAGCCGTCAACTGCTCGAACGTTTTTGCAGTCTGCTTCGATTCCCAAAGCTTGTTGCCTAATGAATCGTACTCTGTATAAAGATAAGTGTTCGGGTCGCCCGGCTTCGAAGGCGGATACATAGTTTTTATTACCCTGCCAAGTGCATCATAAGTAAAGTACGTGGTGTTATCATTGGCGTCGGTAATGCTTTTCCGCCTTGTTCCTTCGTAAGTTGTTACAGTTTTATGTGTGCCGTTAAGAGTGAATGAGTCAATTCGATATACGTCAAGATTTGAATCATAGATATGCGTAATATCATGTCCGCAGGGGTCAATTACCACAGTCTGCTTGCTGGCCTTATCGTACTCATAACTCGTCGGCCATTCATAACCATCTTCATCAAGCGATATACTACAGCTTACCCTGCCGGTTGAGTCATAAATTGTTTTTTCGTAGGACAGCAATTCATCTTTTTCCCAATCAGTAGTCTGTTTGCCGACAATCTGCTTGTGAATATTTTGCACATCTTCGATAAAGGGCTCGACGCCGGACCATCGCTGCGTCTCTATTACCCTGCCCGTTGAATCGTAAATAGTCCTCGTGCCGACCGGCAGATTCGAATCAGCAGCATCGTAAGGCCCGGCTGAGACAATAGCTCTGCCCTCATCTTATGGCAAAATTTTATAATCAAACTAAGCTTTACATAATCAGCAATATATGTATAATGAATTCAGCAGTCCAAATATAAAAAGAGAGATTTGTACTTTCGGAATCTTTTTATGAAAAGCAGCAGAGTCAGTAGAATAGTTAATATTTTAACTACTCTGCAGGCGGGCAAGCACTGCACGGTAGAAGAATTGGCGGAGACATTCGGGACGAGCCGGCGTACAGTCTTTAGAGATTTAAAAGAGCTGCAGACCATCGGCGTGCCCTATCACTATGATTCCCAAAAAGGAAGCTACGCGATAGACCCTGACTTCTTTCTACCTCCTATAGATCTGAATCATCAAGAAGCTTTGTCTCTTCTTATCCTTGCACACAAAATAGGCGCACAGATTCAACTTCCCTACCGAAATTCAGCACTATTAGCGGCTTTGAAAATCGAGAATAATCTTTCTGCTGAAACAAAAAGATTTTGCAACTCAATATTGAATAATATTTCCATAAGGCTACATCCTCAGGCAAAGATGAAACTTCTTGATAAGACCTTCAAACAACTACAAAAGGCTATTAGATACAAAAGAAAAGTTAAAGTTTTGTATCATTCACTCTCTGAAGGCAAAGATATCGACTTGGAATTGTCCCCATATCATCTTTTATATAACCAAAGAACCTGGTATGTCCTTGCCTTATCCAGCCTGCATAATACTATCAAAATATTCGAATTAAACCGCATCAGAGATATAGAGGTACAAAACAAATGTTATATCGAAAAGCGAAGTTTCAACCTGACAGATTATGTCGGAAGGGCATGGTCGATGAATCCGGAGGGAGCAATCTATCATGTCAAGCTGCGTTTTCTCCCGGAGATAGCTGCCGACGTTACGGAAGTCCAATGGCATAGCACGCAGAAAGTAACGTATGAAAATGATGGTTCAGCCATAGTTGAATTTCGTGTCGATGGTCTGGGGGAAATAACATGGTGGATTCTCAGCTATGGTGATAAAGTCCAGGTCATCGCACCAAAATCACTTCGTGAAAGAGTTTTGCAGATTAACCGCAACAGCATTGAGCTTAATGAAAATATACAGCTTGCAAATAATACCCTTTAAACCATTTCGGAAAAAACTAAGTTGTATTAATATAACTATAAAATCAAAGTAATGGTATTTGAAGGCATACTTTTCCCTGCAGTATTGACGGCAATAACTCTATATTCTAACTTCACCCTCTTCAATTGTTTTTCAAGCTCGATACAAGTATCTATAGATGTGCCAACTATATACCATGGCCAGAAAATCCGGGTGACTTTTGACTGGATTCTACGTTCAATTATATAGCATTTGACTATAATGTCACTTGAAGATTTTTTCCAGAAAAGATATAATCGGTTGTCTCTTTTTTCAGCTATTAAATCTTTGGGTGGGCCTGGGACTGACTTTGGGTGTGGGTTGGCTCTCGGGCCCCACCCTATAAGGCTCATCTTTGCAGGCTTACTCTTCGTATCAACGAGCGATTTTTGGATAAGATTCTTCATCATTTTTACGAGGATATCAAGCTTTTCATTTTTATTCTTTGTTGCCTCCGATAAAACCGCTCGCTTATCAATTTGATTTTTCACTGCATTTTTTAGGTCTCTTAGCTTAAGAAACAGCTTCTTGCGACTAACACTCGGGAAATCTTCGCTATGATTATAATATCCCTTAACCATTATTTGTGCCACTTGAGCGATGTCTGATTGTCTTGTCGGAAATTTCATTTTATACTTTTTTAACCACCGAGTTCACAAAGGCCGCGGAGGAATTTCACTTTAGCTTTTAAATTATGACTTTTAGTTTTAAGCTATTGCACTCTGAATTCTGTACTTTATAATTCCAGCCTGCTTTCGCAGGCTTTTTATTAAAGGACTGCTGCCGCCGTATTTGAAGGGAGACTTTCACCTGCGATATTTACAGCTTTTACCCTATATTCGAGCTGAATTCCTCTTGTCTGGTCGAGAAGATTTATTTCGGTGTTCAGACTGGTTCCTGCAACCGCCCAGCTTGTAAAATTTCCGCCTCCTGCGGGTTGGAATCTACTCTCAATGACATAATTTCTGATAGTTCCTCCATTTGCAGGCTTATCCCAGGACAGCCAAATGTTTCCCGGCCCTTCGGCTATCGGATGAAGGTTTTCCGGCTGGCCCGGAAGGTCAATAGGGACAGGCTCTCGTCTCGGCCCCCAGCCGATTTCCGAGAGCTTTTCAGGGTCATCGGCCACATCGACCTCGGAAAGCTTCAAATCACTTTTCATAAGCTCAACAAGGCCGTCGAGCTGACCATCTTTTGTTTCTGTCGCAATTTTTGACTGTGCCTTCGCATCTACCTGCGATTGCTTATTATTCTGGTAATCGTTGAGAGCTGCCTGAAGCGCAGTAAGCGATTCGGCTGTAACACTCGGAAAATCGTCCGGGTGTGCGGTATAGCCTGCGATCATAGATTCTGCTAATGCGACAACATCTGATTCTTTTGTTGGAAATTTAGGCATAATTTTCCCCTTTCAAAAATAACTAAACATAAAGTCACTAAGATACAATTTTTTTTACCTTCATAGAAAATTATGTCACCATATCGGCAGGGACATAGATGTATTTATACAATTTAAATAATTTATTTTAATAGATGGATACAATTCGGATTGTTTTATTATAGTATTATAGAAGCAGAGCTTTTCTGCTTGCAATTTACGAATTTTCAACGGCTTAAAAAAATGTTTTTCGTTATATATAATTTTCGCTGTATAAAGTCCGGTAACTGTAAATTAAAACGTTCCATATGAATTATCGAATGGAGCATTTTAAATATCAAATAAAGCATTTGAAGCTTCATCCGTTCCATTTTAAATATCAAATGCTCCATTTGAAGTATTGAATGGAGCATTCGAAGTATCAAACGTTCTATTTTAAATATCGAATAAAGCATTCGAAGCTTCATCTGTTCCGTTTGAAGTATCGAATGAAGCATATACTAAGTAAAGAGAGCATTTGAAGTATCAAATGGAGTATATAAAAAGCAAAAACGCCGTTTATAGCATAAAAATAGGTATTCGCCCCGCTCAGATGCCGCGAGAGCTATTGTTAGCTACAGAGAACACAGAGTTCCACTGATGGCGGATAAATTTTAGGACTATTGACTTTCATATAAATATCCTTATAATAATAAATATTCTTAATACTTTTGGGTGTGGGTATTAAGATAAAATTTCGGAGAGCAGATTCAAAACCTGCTCTCTTTTAATTTATATGCCGAAGGAGCAATTATCAGAAGCGTTTTTATTCCGATAAATCGGAAAAAATTTATAGGACACAGATTTACAGTGATTTTTAAAATAATAAATATTAAATCATAAATAGTAAATTGAAAAATTGGTTCGGTGGTCATTTATTGTTTAAAAAAAGATTCGTCACTCAGATTGGACCAAGACAAAGATTTTACTGGATGTACCGGTCTTACCTGTCTCACTCCTTTGACGGGGCGGATGCCCCGAATTCCTTTGACAGGTCGAACCTGTCTTACTGGACGAACAGGGCCACCATTTGCACAATCAGTGAAAAAAACACAATTGCCATGTAAGTCTCGTATCCATCCTTCTTCAAACCAACCTAAAAATTTTCCAGAATAAGCATAAATACCATCCCCATCCAACCATGCTATGGGGGCTCCACCATAAAGATATATTGATTCGCCATCATCACCGAGGTAAGCAACCGCCCTACCCTTTGAATTGTAAAAAGTCATATTAATTAGCTCCTAATTCAATTAGCTTGTCTTTTAGCACCATTAGGGCTTTACAATCATCCTCGTTATATTCAAGAATTCTTTTTAATGTGTCTTTATCTTTGCTTTCCAGATATTCATTGAACCATTGAATTGATAAAGCTCCTGATGGTGTTTTATCTCGCCATTCAAAACCAAGATAAGTTGCCAATGTCTTAAGAGAATAACTTCCGACAGGCCAATCAGTTTGTTTTTGAATAAGGCTATATAAATCAATAACATTCGGATTTTCAAAAAACTCATCCAATTTTTCTGTCGAGATAACATCAGGATAGCGCTTGAGCAATTTTTTGTAGGTTGTTTTTTCGTGAGAAGCATAGTAATAAACGGCATAATCATCTTGAGGTAATGATTCGACGTACTGCCAAAAGTTTCTCCATATTTCCTTTTCTGCTTCAGGTAATATTTCAGTTGCAAGAAAACTGATATATCTCTCTTTTTCTCCCTTTCGCTCATAAACTCCGTGCAAATAAACAAATTCCTGGGTAGGGTCATCTTCGATATCAAAAAATAGTTCATAATTAACCTCGGGCAAGACAATAGATTCATGAATAACGGGTTCCTTTGTCTGATAAAGAATTCTTGCTCTATTTAAGGCTTTCTGCAAATTTCCTTCAGCGATGCCATATAAGAATCCTTTATTGCCTGATTTCTTTTCTTTATTCTTTTGCTTCATAACTTCGGCGACGTCAATATCTAAAAATGAATCTATGTTCTCAATTGAAAGGTCTATATTAATCTTGTCACGCACGCTTCTACCGAGATAAAAAATATTAGTTAAATCCCTAGTTTCTTCGCCCCACTTTTTACAGGAATTATACCAAGGACATAGTTTGCAGATTCCGCCTAAAGCTGGTTTATTTTTCTCTTGATTTTTTATCAAAAGGTCAACATGTTTTTTAATTCGTTCATATAATTCCCACCAAGTTTCTTTTATTTTAACTCCCATAGGAGCAGTTAGGTCATATTCGACTTCTTCACCATTAATATCAATTATTTCTCCTTTATTATGGGTAGCAAATCCAAGAGTTTTTAAAAGGTCGTTATACAAACAAAGCTGAACAGCATAATGCTTTTTAGGTTTGCCTTCGTCTCCCTCTTCTTCGCCAGCACCTTCAAAACCCATGCCTGATTTAATATCAATCGGCATATAAGTATTATCTGGCAATTTTCTCAAAAGGTCTGGGATTCCTAAGAGATTTTCATATTTCAAAACTCCCTGATAAATTAAGGGTGTTTTATCTTTCATTGCTTCTATTGTCTTTCGAAAACGTTCATCAACCAAGCCATCTTTCAAATTCAAAAAGTCTCCGAGTTCAGAAACTACTTTTTCTTCGTGTTTGATTCCCTTTTCCCACAAAAGCTGAACGAAAGGATTTGTTTCTTGGATTTTTTCCTCCTGCGGGCCATAAATATCTCGCCAGACTTTATGCGGGCATTTAATATAATCATAAAGTGTTGAAGCTGTAATATTCATAATTTTAATCTCAAAAAAATATATTTTTCGGAAGCTAGAAGAAATGGAAGGCGGTGTGTTGTATGTGAAAAACTTTCGTTATCTTGACTTTTTAACCGACGATCCATCACTTGATGGCCATCAATTTCTATATTTGGTCGACATTATACAATAAATCATGCGAAATTCAACCTTAAAATACATTGTAATTCATAACTGATTTTCTGTTAAAATTTCTTAAAAAAGCTCTTGACAATAACTTCTCTTTGTCGATATAGTAACTGAAAATATAGTTATAAAGAGAAATCACTGAGATTTCAGACGTTTCACCGCAAACCGCAAGTTTGTAATTGAAGAGACGTTTGGAAGGCTCGGTGCTCTTTGTTTCTACACAGAGAGCACCGCCAGCTTTTGGCTCTTTGAGCCAAAGGAGGCGGTCAACACACTCATTGCTATAGAAAGAGCATCGCTTAGCTTTCATGTTCTTCAAGGGCTCTTGCGGGCCTGCGGTGAGCGTGATTGCGGCGGTGCTCTTTTAATTTTCGCTGCGAGAGGATTAAAAGCATTTCCGCAAAATATAGAAAAAAATACTGTGTTAATTCAGTGTGAATCGGTGTATAAAAAGGACTATATTTGAAAAAATCCTCGGTGAAGCCGCCCGGCTGCTCGTTTTTCCCATCGGGCCCGGGCGGCTGTTATTAACAAGATATAGAGACTGTTCGGCCTGACGGCCTGGTACCCTCGGGGCTGGTGTTTTACACACTCGAGGCCGAACAGCTCTTTTTGAATATCGAACTGAAATTTTGAGCTTGGAATTTTCTATATGCCCTCGGTGAACTCTGTGGTTTATTATTATGGCCATTTCGGATAGTTCGACAAGGAAGAAATCAAAAAGACCGGGCAGGCTTTTCCTCCATGCCAAAACCGGCCCGGCCGAATTTCGGAGAAGGATGATAGTACCATTGCCCTATTTATCATAAGAGGCCAAAGATGCCAAAAACAACATTTTTTAGTGCTCTGTGACATATTATGTCACTAGAAAAGAAAAAATCTGTTCGTTCCATCCCGTTAAAAGAAATGCCGGATTTGCAGCTAAAGCGGAGCTTCGACGTTAATCAGTGATTAAGAAATAAAAAAATCCACTGTACTGTGAGGCCGAACAGCTCTCTGAAACCCTGATTTTACCATTAAAAAGCCCTATTATAAAAATTTTTCCATAAATTTCAAAAAAATGTCATCAACATTCCCCCTGCCGTTATCGGCTATTTATATGAAGGCAAGCGAAATCGATAAGCCATTTTAGAAAATGGCAAACCATTAAAGCGGGTTTGCCTGAAGAAATCCTTATGCGTGCTTAACTGAAACGTAAGATCGCACGATTTTTAAGAAGGTTATGGTGAAAAAGACAATCTTAATTCTAATAGTAACCTGCTATTTCTCTGTTGCAGGTTTTGCAGATGTCTTTGTTCAGGTCTGCGGGCCTGATGGAATTACACCTTTTGACTGTAATGATGATGTCATGGTCGGCGGGAAACTCTCTTTCTTATTAACCTCCGATTTCAACGATTATTGGGCTGGTGGATTGTTCATTTCCGGCGAGGACAGAGATTTCGGCACCCTATCAGGCAGAGATTACGACCCCAATACGCGAGATTATACAGGCTCTCATTTTCAGCCGGCAGGACAACTGGCAAGAGTATTCGATTGGGAGGATTCTTTAATATCCGGTTTCGATTTATATACTTTCTATCGAGCTGAGCCTAACTCATACGATAATACCACATTTCCGGGCGACTGGTTCGTTATTGATTATATTGCAGAGCAAATAGGAAGTTGCGATATAGGGTTTTATGAATATTTTGAGGATGATGCAATGACCTGGAGTGAACCGGTTCAGATAATAACGTTCTCCCAGGTGATTACGCGAGATTTGGATTCGGATGGAATTGTCGATTTCAATGATTTTTCGTTATTCGCCAACGAATGGATGAAAACCGACTGTGCTGAGCCTGACTATTGCAATGGTGCAGATTTGGACTCTGATGGAGATGTCGACTACAATGATTTGCAATCATTTAATGAATTCTGGCTGTGGGGGGCACCGCCGGAGATTCCCTCGGAACCAAATGAAAATCCGGATGAAGAACCAGATAACAACTCTATTCCATCCGAGGACCCGAATATCATCTATCGTATTGTTGACGCTGACAATAATAACGAGATTACGGTTGGTATTGGTGAAAGCATAACACTATATGTGGATATGGAAACAAATGATGTAAATGTGATGTCTTTTGACATCGAGGTTGTTATCTCCGATACGAATCTCGGTTCGATTGATAATACCGAATACGATATTGAAAATCCTCCCGGGCTAGGGACAGCGCAAATCCTGGCAGAGCCCGATCCGCTATTTATCTATTGGGGACCAGGCATCCAACAGCAGGCAGGTATTGGATTTTTCGCAGTCAATATACTTGAATCCGGATTCTGTGATGGCCATTTAGCAAGTTTTGTCTTTACTTGCGAAGAAGCTGGTGATGTAACTTTGAATGTTATAAACTGGGAATCTTATAATACTTATGCTGAGCTTATATTTCCAATGCTGCAGAGTATCGCTATTCATCAAATCGAGCAATCCAGTCAAACAACAATGTCATCGTCAAGCTCACTTGAAATGTCATCAATTACGGAGAGCGAGCAGACACTTACAAAAGAGGATATTGCCGAATCGATAGAATTTATAGAACAGCTATGGCAAGATGACGAAGAATTCAGAAATCAGGTCAGCAAAGAGGAGCTCAATGAAATCATTGACTTGATGGAACAAGCGTTAGAGGAGTAAAAAACTGATACGATTATAAAAAATTACAATGAAGGCATCATTATGAAAGCTCAATATTTTATTCTTATACTTATCTTGTTACTTACCCGGCTTAATACCGCATTTGCAGACAGAATTTTGGACAGAAGTGAAATTTTAGAAATCTTTCAGATATTAACAGAACAGCATAGAAATACCTGGATTCAAAAAGGAACCATCGAGGGAAAACGCATAAAATTTGAAACTTCGACAGGTTTTATCACTGAATCAGAGCATACTGTACAGTACGACGGCGAAAGATTTACATGGCGAATTACTATGAATTCTCGCACAAAAGTAATAGAAGGTACAAACGAACAAAAGGTTATTTTTGAGGATAGGCTCGACTTTAAAGGCAGTAAGGAACGTATATTTATATGGGACGGAGAATCTTATACCTTATGCTTCAAATCGGGAAAAGAAGCGATTGTCCGGGAAGAACCAACAGACATTCCTGTGGTTGTCAATGGACCTCTAACCGCGGGAATAATACCATGGGGATTCGGGACATTTAGTTACGAAAGCCTCATCGAAATGAACTTTTCAGCAAAGGAAGTGGAAGTCGAAGGCAATAAACAGATACATATTAATCTCGATGGGAATAATATGCCAAATATGTTTTTTGTGCTCGATACCTCCAAGGAATATGCGATGTTATCTTGTTCTATAAATTACGAAAATGGTTCTATTACAACAAGAACTTATGATGATTATACTCATATTGATAACAAATGGATACCAACTACAATTATTATTGAAAAATATGATGCCCAGCAGGTATTGTTAGCTTATGATAACTGGCAGATTACCAGTATTAGCCCGATTATCTCCAATTCTTTCGATTCCAGCGCTTATTTTGATAAAGATATACTCATACAATACCACTCGAAATTGATTGATAAACCCTTGTTCTATAAAAGTAATAACGCCATAGATAGCCAATCTTTACTTATGAATAAATTAGCGATGGAAGTGTCTTGGCAGGGCGAAAATGAAGAATATCACAATTGCGCTACCGCTGCTGTGGAATACGCGCTCGATTCTATGAATATTCCTGTGAATAGTCAGCAAATGCGTTCATTAGTAAAAACCAATGAAAAACATACAAATTTATACGACCTGAAAAATTTTATCGAAAATAAAGAGCTTTATTGCAAAGCAGTAAAAGGATGCAATATCAAAGGGTTTAGTGATATCCCGGGTGACTATCGAGTAATAATATATCTGCCTGTACAAAAACACTATGTTGTGCTTGCACAGGTGGATGGTGAGCAGGTATGGCTTATAGACATGGATAGCAGAAAATTTCTCTACAATGTGGAAGTCGATAAGTTCAACGCATATATGGAATCCGGGGCTTATTTACTCATCTCGAGCCAGCCTTTAATATTAAATGATAGTCTCATCGAAATTAAAGATGAGCAATTAAATCAATTCACAGGAGGACAGACCGGTTACTGCTGTACTGAAAAGATACAGTCAGCGGACTATGTAAGTTGTTCGGATATGAACGATGATATGTGCGTGGGCATCTATGAAGTTTGGCTTGAATTATATAAATGCGCACCCTGCGAAAACGGCAATGAATGTTTCGGAGGACCCGAACTCAGCAGCTATTGGGACGTATGCATAGAAGATATGAATAACATAGGCAACTGCACTATAGCAGGCGCATGGATACCAGAATACGCAAGGGCTTGTCTATCACTCGATTGATTGCTGACAAAAATTCAAATCCATAAAAAACGGTTTTTTGACTGTCTGTAAATCATTGTATCACCACACCTTGTAGCAAGTCAGATATTAGTGGTATAATCTTTTTTGTTTATTTCACCAAATTGATTTGTATTATATATTTATGAAAATAAGAGCCTTCACATTAATTGAGTTATTGGTTGTTATTTCAATCATAGGAATACTAATGGGTATTGTATTACCCGCTCTCCGCCTGATAAGAGAGAAAAGCAGAACGGTAATATGCGGTTCAAATCTTAATCAGCTTGGTTTTGCTCTAACTATATATGAACAAAACAATAATACATTTCCACTTGGATTCAAGCATTCTCTCCCTTTTAATGGATCTCCACCTTCAGGAGGTTATGTAGGTGATGCATCTAAAGATAGCATGGGATTGTGGTGGTTTCACTTTCTCGAACAAATAATCGGGAGTAATTACGGAGAGAAAAGCGTGTTTTTTTGTCCGTCAAGGACAACCTATGATAATTCCTCAAAACCGAATATTTTATGCGGAAATTATGGAGTAAATCAGGCTATCTGTAAAAACAGTCGTTCTTTAGGTGGCGATTTCATCGGTAAACCTCTAAATCTAAACTCTATCAAAAAGCCCGATCAAACCCTTTTAATAATGGACAGCGGTTATAGCCTCATAAGCTGGAAGGCAGCTTCAGAACCTATCAATAATATTTTTAGTAATTCGAAAAGGATTGCTTCCTTTTACCTCCCAGGTATGGAAATAAATAAAAACCGCCCAATTGACCCCAGCTCTGAATTGGACGCGATATATGGTCGCCACCAATACAAAAATGTTAATACAATCTATGCGGACGGCCATTTGTCTTTTATTAAATCTGATGATTTATTTATTGAAGATGCCAACTTGGTATCTTTCTGGTTTCCATGGTAATTTTTAATCAAAAGCCCGCGTTTTTAATCTGTTGTTCCATCTCGTGAACTGATGGATATTCAACCACTTTAATGAACCTTAAATCATATTCCTCAGCGGTGCCGATTTTTTCCAAAAATTCACATCTTTTAAGCAGTTTAGAATCGACTTCTACATAACCCCGCCATTTTCTAAACACAGGTAAACCTGCACGTGATTGTTCTCTCCATGTCAATTCGTAGATTTCAGTATTTTCTATAGTGATATCGACAATTTCATTTTCGATTTTTTGCCATTTCGCATTAGAATTTTCAGGTACATCACTAATATCACTAAAGGGCAATAATCCCCATGGAGCAGTTAGCATATTTTTGATTCCATCCCAATCTTCATAATCTGATCGGACTATTTGTGAATTAGTCTTCTGCAAATCAATCGACTCTTGAATTTTATTATCAATATTCCATAACACAATGCGAGATTTTGTTTTAAGAAGAATCATATCTAATGATGCAGATATCCATTTTTCCTCAATCGGTATATCTTCATTTGAAACATAAGTGGCAAAATAAATGTTCTGAAGTTTGCTAATAGCACTGCAAATCTGGTTAAGACCGATAGCCTTTGCCGAAGGTGTATTAAAATATAAAATAAAGAAGAAAAGAATCACCGCAGCGACCGACAACACTTTGACAAGTTTTCTTACGTGCGTATGCTTAAAAACTTTTGTCTTGCGTTCAGCTAAAGTTTCAATTGGACTGTCTTGCAAGGAATCATACACTTTAACCTCGATAGGCCATTCTTTATACATATCCTCTGTGTTGCCAACATGTATCTTTCTGTTAGAATTTATTTTATAATAAGTAATCACTCCTGAATTAGTACTTTCTAATATTTCGATAATTGTTCTTTGCAACTCCTGCATTTTGTTCAGACAAGTAGCACACACGGAAATATGAGAAGTTAATGCCAAACGGAATTTGGCATATTGGTCATTCTCAACTTCTATGCCATATGGAAAACAATAATCGAAAATATCTGTCGGTTGAACTGATTCGCAGGGAAAGTTTTCTTTTCTAATACCGCTTTTCAACAATTCTTTGCGAATCAAATCACGCCGGTAATACAATTGTTCTCTACAATCGGGACAAATGCATATATGTTTTAAAGTTTCAGAATTTGTTTTATTTAAAGAAAACGAAACAACATGCGGAATAAATTCTAAGGCTTTAATACATAATTCTTTTCTTGGAAGTGGCTCAGCAAATATTTGTGCCAATGTACATAGCTGCTTATGATTTAAATTCAAGCTTCGTATTATCTTTAAACTTTCTTTGCATTTTTCGCAATTGTCAATATGCACTGTTATTGGTGTTGGAATTCTGATCTTGAGCAAAGGATCGGCTAAACCGGGTAAAAAAGGTTTTACATTTTGACAATTCACCATTGTATCTTTGTAGGCAAAGTGCAGCTTTATACTTGTGGTAATAATAGCATCAACTTGTTTTCGGCCTTCATACAAGCACTCATTCTCATTTATTATCTGGCTTAATCTCCCAATCTCACTTTGGCAGAAAGAACATTCATCAATATGTTGACTTACATTAAGCGGAATATCTTCCTTGTGATTATTTAGATAATCATAGTAATATGGTTTAGCCTCATCACACTGTGAATTCGGATTAATAACTATCATTTATGTTCCCCTGCCTTTAAGTATAAAGTGACGCAGTTTTTTGACACCAACAGAAACATATCTGCTTACCGACCTTGACTTTATCCTCATTTGCTTTGCTATTGTAGTATTATCAAAGTTATCTCTGAATCTGAAAATCACAGCTTGAGCTTCATTTGTAGTCAGCCTTCGTTCAACTAAAGTAAACATCTTTTCGTATTCTTCCATATCTACGATTTCTTTATCTGGAGAGTTTTCGACCGTATTTTCGATCCTTTCAGAATACGTTTTTAGTCGTCTTTGATAACTATCTATCCTACGGAAAGAATCATTTACCTTATCTGTTATTACTTTATACAAAAATCCCTTAGTACTTTTCACACCAGTTGGTATAGGTTTGAAAACGAAATAAATAAATAGATCCTGATAAATGTCTTCGGTCAGATCAT
This sequence comes from uncultured Pirellulales bacterium, assembly GCA_964493425.1. GTDB lineage: Bacteria > Planctomycetota > Phycisphaerae > Sedimentisphaerales > Anaerobacaceae > CAYLMG01. Next base: position 39,377 of record CAZBMW010000006.1, on the reverse strand, counting down.
TATTTTTTATATTATAACGTATTATAGAGCGTATAAAGTCTCCGTATTTAACAAAAAGCTTCGCTGCACGGTCAACATTTTCAGGAGCAGAACGACTCAATATTGCGGCTAAGATAACCATGTTGCCAATTCCAAAATAATTTTTAAGCTTAAATAATAGTATATTCTAATAAAAATTAAGAACTTTTACAAGAAAAAGGTTCTTTATAATAAATAGGTTTATAGTTTCATACTTCCGCTCGGCTCCTATCCTGCCAAACCAAAAAAGATTTCTCTTGCCTTTCTCTTATGGGCCAGGGTATATTCTCCGATTGCTAATACCGTTTGAAGTCAAAGATAAAACTAAAAAACGTCAGCAGGGAAGACCAGATATGCAAAATCATCGCAAAAGCCGAAGAAAAAGAGCCCGAAAGAGCGGCTTCTTAAAACGTTCACGCTCGAAAAAAGGCCGTAAAATCCTCTCCAGCAAACGCCGTGTAGGCCGAAAGGTAAACGTCGATTATTCTATGTAAAGTTCATTCAGCCCGCCTTTCACCACTGAATTTCAGCTTACCGTACTCCAGGCAGCTTTAAGCTTATTGACGGACCTCAAACCAAATTTTCTGTTGATACTAAAATAAACCAAGCATAAAATTACTTGATTACTTGTATATTTATGATATTGGCTGGCAAAAAATGAAATCTGCTGTCTTACTGGTTCATATTATACTTGTCCTTGCTTTCTTCGGATGCCGGTCTTATCAGGCCGACGTCGACAAACAAGCTTCACTTCTCGAGACCCTTCACAAAGGTTCATTTTGGCAAGCCAAAAATGCTGGTGAGCAGCTTCTCGAGCAAACGGACGAGTTACGCTACGGCACTAGCCTGCAAAGCGCAATCTCCATCCTCGGAAAGCCCGATTTGGAATTGACAGACAAACAGACGCTCGATGTTTACTGGAAAACTGCTGGAGGCCCGCTGTGGTTGTGCTATTACGAAGGCAAATTGATTAAGAGAGCAATGATTCATCCTGCACATTGGGACCGAACCGATAAAGAAATGGCAGAGCGCTGGGAAATGGTCAGCAAAACAAAGGACTGGCCACGTTTCTGATTATCAGAACAGGCTATTTATTATCTTCTACAAAATTTTTTCCTTAGACTTATGACCTGAGCCCTTATTTTCTCTCCATCCTTTGTCTATTCCTGCGGCTGAGTTAATACTTTATCCGACCTGTTCACCCGATAATGTGAGACTGATGCAAACTAAAAACGAGCTTGACAGAGGCTCTAAGTTTTGGTTATAATTGTCTTTGCGGCTAATCAGGAGGGGTAAATCTGACGATATGATAGATTATGCCCGAAACCGACGAAAAACCGAAAAATAATGGCAAATTATTGGCACTTGCACCCAAGCCCGCCATAAGACTAAGGCTCCGAAGACAGCTCATTATTTTTGCACATATCTTTGTCTTTACCCTCGCTTTGATGCTTTCTTTCCTGATGGCAAGTAATATGCAATTCAGAACCACCTGGTTCGTGGAGCAATATCCGTTGTTGCTGGCATTATTTATTATCGTAAAGATTCCGGTTTTCGGCCTGTCCAAGCAATATCGGGGGTGGTGGCGATATGTCGGAATATCAGACCTCATCGGAATAGCGGCAGCCTCGCTAATCAGCACTTTTATCATCGTCGTGCTCTGGTTCTCAATTCTTTACACACCTCTTCGCCAATACCCCGGCATAGAAAGGCTCACTGAGGTAAGCCAGAGCATTTTTATGCTGGATATGTTCTTCACGTTTCTGCTGCTCGGCGGCCTGCGAATGATGATTAGATTATATTACGAAGAATTCCGGGCAATCGAAAGCGGGCGGCTTAAAAGGTTTCTAATTATTGGTGCCGGAAATGCAGGCGAGGCCCTGGTGAGGGAAATACATCGTATGCCCGTAACTCAATATGATGTCGTCGGCTTCGTCGATGATGACCCTTTCAAACGCGGTATTAACATCCACGGAATACCTGTGCTCGGCACCGTCGAAGAACTACCCAAAATTTGTGAAGAAAACAAAATTGAAGAAATCGCCGTTGCAATGCCCTCCGCATCTCACCAACAGCTCAGGCGTGTCATTCAGCTCCTTGGAGGTGCTAAAGTTCGATTCCGCACCGTACCGTCAATCACAGACATAGCATCAGGCAAATTCAAGGTCTCACAGATTCGTGACGTTGATATTAACGACCTGCTCGGAAGGGAAGCTGTGGAGCTTGATTTGGACTTAATTGAAGAATTCGCCAAGGACAAAATAATTCTTGTAACTGGTGCGGGAGGCTCCATCGGTTCGGAAATGTGCCGACAGCTCTGCAACTTTAAACCCAAGCTGCTGCTGCTTATCGAACAGGCTGAAAACCCACTGTTTAATATAGAAGGTGAGCTGAGCGCCAAATTTCCATATATCAATATGAAATCCGTCATCTGCAATATTACCGACAAAATACGCGTCGAAGAGACATTCAAAAAATACAAGCCGGAAATAGTAATCCACGCAGCCGCACACAAACACGTACCCCTTATGGAGCTAAATCCCGGTGAAGCCATAAAAAATAATATCATAGGTACAAAAACCGTCGCCGACGTCGCCGACCGTTTCGGCTGTAAAAACTTCGTTATGATAAGTACCGACAAAGCAGTTAACCCAACAAGTATTATGGGCTCATCCAAAAGAGTCGCTGAAATGTACATCCAGGACCTTAACAGAACGAGCAAAACCCATTTCGTAACGGTAAGATTCGGCAACGTCCTTGATTCAACCGGCTCGGTCGTGCCGATTTTCAAAAAGCAAATCGCCGAAGGCGGCCCTTTAACCGTCACTCATCCCGAGATGAAGCGATACTTTATGACAATACCCGAGGCCAGCCAGCTTGTGCTGCAGGCTGCGACGATGGGTAAAGGCGGTGAAATCTTCGTACTCGATATGGGCGAGCCCGTAAAAATCTCCGATTTGGCACGCGAGCTTATAACGCTCAGCGGCTTCAGAGTCGGCGAAGATATCGAAATAGTATATACGCATCCCAGGCCGGGCGAAAAGCTCTTCGAAGAGCTTTCCATAAAAGGCGAGGATATGCAGCCGACAAGACATCCGAAAATCAGTATCTGGAAAAATATTGTGATGGAGCGAGATTCACTACAGGCCGGCATAAATGAGCTTGTCGAAATCGCACAAACGCAGGACCACAACAAAATAGTACAAAAAATCAAAGAGCTCGTCCCCGAATACATCGGCAATAACAATCTTCAATAAAAAAAACTTTCCTTTAAGCATATCCAAACAGCAACTATTCAGCAGCAACTTTCGCTCTTTCGCATTCAGTGTATGCTTTAGTTTAATTTCTTTGAAATATAGAAACGCTGTCTCTATAATTATGCAAAAGTAAGTCAGTGAAAAAGCACTATAGAATATGATAAAAAATATTGAAGGGGAAAGAATATGACAAACGGAGCAGCGGCAGGCGGTATAGGAGGAGCGGTGGCGGGAGGCGCAGGTGGAGCAATAGGAGGATATCACGTAATCGCCAACGCTATAAAGGCGTCCGGCGCAATCGTTAAGGTCGAGGCAGATGTCTTCGAGCAGCTCATTCAAAAACAACAGGATGGGCTTGTAGTCTTTAATGAGGGAGGAATTTTTTCCACGAGCTACAAATACCTGACCAGCTATAAGGGAATCTTTTTCTTTACAAAGACAAAGACGCCTCTGATTCTGCCGGCCAATTTGGAAGTAGTAAAAACCAAAAAAATCTGGATGCCGGAATGAGCGTTTCGACAGGATAGCAGGATTCCAATCTTGTTCGGGTTATATTTTCGTTTAGTAGTCGCCGGAATTTATCTCGGCATAGCGCAGCAAAGACGAACGTAGGCTATATTTCCCTCCACCGCTCCCAGACCAATTAATTTCGATAACTCGCTGGCGTATTCTCAATTCGATATTCAATGGCAGGCGTAACTGGCGTCAGTCCGGTCGACGCGGTGGTTCGACGCTATTTTTACGGCCCACCACCCAATCCGAACTCCTTGTAAATATGCCAATGCTCTTCCTCCAACAATTGAACAAGCAGGCTGATTGAACGAAGCTTCACCTTATTGAAGCGCCCGAACGTTTCGGAAAATAACTGAGTCAGGTCCTCCTTGCTTTCCCCGCTGTGGGGGTGCAAGAGTGTGAAATGAGGGGAGTAACTGTCAAAAACAGTAGGGCTGTAGAATTTCAACGTTCTTCGTAAACGATGTGGCCGGTTTCCTTCCTTTTCGGGGTCCGCGAGATATCTTCTCAAGTAATCTGAACCGGTTCCAAGAGGGTGAATCCGTGCTACAATGATCGCATGAAGGATCCTGAGATGATCGTTGGGATGATACCGCAGAACAACGGCGGATCCCCAGAAGGTGACGAAGTCCTTCTCGTATTTATGCAATGTGAATTCACTGGTCGGATTGAAACACCCAAGAATATCAGCAAGCTCAGATTCAATCATTGAAATCCGGCTGAAATCAAAATCGATTGAGTCACCTACAGTAAGATGAAAGCCATAGGGTTTGGCTTTTTGGAGCCATTGATTCGTGAAGTGAGGAATCTGTCGGAGTTCCACAGGCGTCTGCACGGATTCGCGCTTGCGGATGTCATAGCCCACAACCGATGATCCCAAACTATAGAGGTCGTCGCTTGCTTCGGGTACATAGTAAACTGCGAACTTGGGCATACAAAGCTCCTCGTAACTCGATTCTTTATCATCAGTCTAACTTCAGTTTATATAGTCTCAGTATGAAAAGCTTTCCCTCTCATCGACTGCTCCGTACGGTATTACCGCATTTGCCGACCACATACTACCAAAACCAACATTTGATACCAGTAAAAAAATGACAAATTTCTCTAATTTTCTTTAGAAATTTTATAATTGCCGATATCCTGATTTTAACTGAATTAAGTCGTATTGTTTGGTGCGGTTTCAATCGATCTGGGCCCAAATCACATGGTGATCACTGGCTACGTGCACCTTCTCTGTCAGCTCATTATATACGGTCCATCTTTGAGGTCTAGAACCAGGCCAAGCTCCCTTTCGGAACAATCCCGCTGCGGTAACTCGACCAAATAACGTCGGCGACAGCAAGAGATAATCAATCTTGTCATCGTCGTTACCTAGTCCGTACGTACCAATACCGCTGAACCCACCGGTATCGAACAGGTCAAGCTTTGATACATCGCGTAAGTCCGTCTCAGCCAACAGAGGCTGGAGTGGCTCGCTGTCTGGGGTATCATTAAAGTCGCCAAGGATGACAATCTTATCATGGCCTTCAGCTCGTAATCGATTGTATATTTTGGCTACCTGCGTCGCTTGAGCTTTTCGCTTGGCAATTGAGGTAGCATCGTTGCCGCCAAACTTGCTCTTGAGGTGATTGGGCAATACCCAAATCTGTTCTCCTGACGGCGTGGTGACAGCGTACTCGGGGCAGTCCCGACTGAATATGGGATGCCCATCGGGCTTCAAATCGTGGATGTGGCTTTGCATCAGGCCGATATCAAAATCCTTTTTCGTCATCAGCCCCACGTCAATGCCACGGTCATCATTGCCATCGATCAACATGAACTGAGTATAGGGTTCTCTCACCTCCTCAATTTCGTCCTTCACTCTGTTAAATACGAACTCACTGAATTGTTTGAGTGCAACACGGTTCTCAGCTTCGACAACGGCGAGGATATCGGCGTCAACATCCCGGATTACACGGCCTGTGTTCATAACTGCGACCTCATCAACAGGAGCGGTCTTGAGTTCCGCCCATCCCGCCCAGGAATCCCTACCTTCGGCCACAACCTCGATGCCCCCGGATTGAGGACGCTTAAAAATCCTGCCTCTGATTTTACGAATCAGCGCAAGCGGCCCATCATTGTACCGGTTCAACTCGAGTTCATCTACGAGTTCGAGCATCCGTTGCTTGTCTGTATCGCTATAGACATCTGCTTCGAATAGACAATTCAGTTCGGCAACTGCGCTTATGACTCTCTGAGTTTTGTCATTGTCCTCTTCGTTGAACGCTTTTGCTCGGTCAAACAGGTTCTCAACATTGAATGCTGCAATCTTCATGGTACACCATCCTTCCATGACTGACTTTTGTTTATATGGTTTCCATACAACACGCTTTTATTTTTACCGCATTATTATACTAACCAAACCACCACTCGCCGCCAGGAAAAAATGACAATAAATTACAGTTTTCTTTATAAATTTTATAACTGCCAATATCCTGATTCTTAATTCTAACTTCTCAGTCCTCCTCCATTTATTATCTACGACTTCATAATTCCTTGTTCCTTGTTGGATATTCGATATTCGTTTTACTCCTCTGCCTTCTGTATTCTGTGTCCTGTATTCTGTTTTTTATAGCTTTTTCTATGCTGTTTCTGCCTGCGGTTCGCATCTTTTCTTACGCACTTCGCCACTTGCGTGCCTGCGTGCTTCTTTACGATGCTCATCGCGGCCTCCAGCATAAACCGCATTTTTTGCCGCTCTCCATCCTCTGTATTCTGTGTCCTGTGTTCTGTATTCTTTTTTTATTTTTTCTTGAAAAACCGGCCTTAAATCGTATAATACCCTCGTGTGTTAGCAAACACACGGAACGCGGAGGCCCGCACGAATCAGCCAGCAGGCCAAGTCAAATTTATGTTCATTTATATAAAGGACTTATCAATGTCCCGGACGCAATACGATGTATGCGATACTCAATACGAGAATACGCGATACGCATCACGCACGACGCAGTACGATATGGCGCGCAAAAAAAACAAAAATATGCAAAACGAACCCAATTTTAAAAACACCGAAATGATTGTAACTGCTTGTAATATAAGTAGTTATGACAACTTAATCGCCTTTTTCCGCCCGAAAAACGAACCCAAACGAAGCCAAAACGAACCCAATTTTAGCCCAAAATTGGGTTCGTTTTTCCCCAAATTGGCTTTGCTTTTTGATAAAAAAATGTATTTATGTTCTTATCAATTGCAAAAAAAATCTGGTTTTGCGCCTGAGAAAGTTCAAACAGTTAAAAAGAAAGTGGAAAATGAATTGGTGGAATCATATACCGGAGCACATAAATCCCGATATTATTGAGATTGGCTCGTTCCGAATACGCTATTATGGTTTGATGTACATTGTTGCCTTCGCTATCACATATATGCTCGTTATGTACAGATTAAAAAGCGAAAGATTTCAATACTCAAAGACAGCTATACAGAAATATTTTATATGGGCTATTCTGGGGACATTGATAGGAGGAAGGCTTGGATTTATATTATTTTACGATTTGAGTTATTACATTGCGCATCCGCTGAGAATAATATTTCCCTTCGAATTCTCAGACGGATTTGAATATACCGGTCTTTCGGGAATGTCATATCACGGTGGATTGATTGGGGTAATATCAGCCACCCTGCTTTTCTGCTATAAGAAAAAGATAAATTTCTGGCGGCTGGTGGACTTATTTGCCCCGGTAATACCCCTGGGTTATACATTCGGGCGGATAGGTAATTTTCTCAATGGCGAGCTTTATGGCAGAGTGACATCGCTGCCGTGGGGGATGTACTTTCCGCTGGATACAAGCGGTCAATTACGACACCCATCACAACTTTACGAAGCCCTCTTCGAAGGGATAGTTCTTTTTATAATACTCTGGAGTGTGAGAAAGAAACGTGTTTTTGATGGTTTTCATTTCTGTTTGTATATTATCGGTTATGGAGCTGTGCGGTTTTGTATCGAATTTGTAAGGCAGCCGGATACAAGACTTGACGTCATATTTAACTTTTTTACTATGGGACAGATGCTGTGCGCTGCTATGATAATCAGCGGAATACTTATTATACTGAGGAAAAATCGAGCTCTTAAAAGTGGTATGAAACAGATGGAGTGAGGTCAGCAAAAATGATAATGCGTAAAGTTTTCATATTTGTATTCCTGGTGAATATTATTTTTATCGCGGCGTCGCTACTTATTCTTCCTTACAGCGTAGCGACGCACTTTTCCAGAGGCGGAGAGCCTGATTCGTTCGGCTCAAAATACTTTTTCGCCGCTGTCCTTGCGGTATCCGAGACTTTTATTTTTGTTATTTTTCTGTTTATACCATACCTCGTTATGAAAAGTCCTCCGGGATTGATGAATCTGCCCAATAAGAAATACTGGCTGAGCGAAAAAAACAGGCCTGCCCTGAAGTCGAAGATTTCAGCTTTTTCTTATGAGTTCGGGACAGCGTTTTTTGTGTTTATGTTCGCAATATACTTTTTGGCCGTAAAGGCCAATTTTTCCGAGCCGGTCAGACTAAAAAACAGCCTCCTTTACTCAATGTTAATTGTACTGTTGCTGTATACAGTTTACTGGCTCGTTAGATTTTATTTTTCCTTCAGGATTCCCAGGGAAAACCGTGAGGGAAATGCAGAATCCGAGTTTGAAAGAATGACGCCAAATGGTTGAGGTATGATATTTATTTTAGCCAGTTTGGGCCGTGAGTGATGTCAACCTTTAAGGGGACATCGAGCTTTATTGCGGTAGTCATTTCCTCATCAATCCATTTTGCGTGCTTTTCAGCCTGCTTAGCAGGCAACTCGAAAACAAGCTCATCGTGAATCTGCAAAATCATCTTCACAGGCAGATTTTCGGAGTCGATTTTGCGCTGAATATTTATCATAGCAACCTTAATGAGGTCGGCGGCAGAACCCTGTATAACAGTGTTGATGGCCATACGCTCAGCCTGTTTTCTCCTGTTTGCATTTTTGCTTTTAATATCCTTTAATCTTCTTATCCTGTGCAGGATTGTTTCTGCGAGGCCGGTTTTGCGGGCATTTAGTTTTACGGATTCGATAAAATTCTTGATAGAACTGTAGCGTCTGAAATAGTCGTCGATGAATCTTTTAGCGTCGGCCTGGCTTATACCTACCGTCTGTGAAAGTCCGAAAGCACTCTGGCCATAAATTATACCGAAATTTACAGCCTTGCACTTCGAACGCATATCATCAATAACTTTTTCGATGGGACAATCATAAATCTGAGAAGCAACGAAACGGTGAATGTCTTTGTCCTCTTCGAAAGCCTTTATGAGAGTTTCGTCCTTCGAGAAATGGGCAAGGAAACGCAGCTCAATCTGTGAATAGTCTGCACTAAGGATGCAGTCGGTTTTCTTTTCAGGGACAAAGGCTTCGCGGATTTTCCTGCCGAGCTCAGTTCGAATCGGTATGTTCTGCAGGTTCGGGTTCGATGAGCTTAGACGGCCGGTAGCAGTTATTGTCTGATTGAAGGAAGCGTGAACTCTGTTTGTTTTGGGATTTATAAGAGAGCCGAGCTTATCGACATAGGTGTTCTGAAGCTTGGAAAGCCGGCGATATTCGAGAATAAGGGGTATGATTTTGTGCTGGTCGGATAATTGTTCGAGAACAGATGCATCGGTGCTTCTGCCTGCTTTTCCGACTTTTATCGACTGCAGGCCGAGCCTGTCAAAAAGCACCTCAGCAAGCTGTTTTGGAGAATCGATGTTAAAAACCGAGCCGGCATAATCGTAAACGGCGTCGGCGGTATGTTTTAGGCCTTCGGCTATATGTGTTGATAATTTTTTAAGCAAGGGGACGTCAAGAGAAACGCCGTTAAGCTCCATCTGAGCGAGAACCGTTACGAGAGGCATCTCAACCTCTTCGAAAAGTTTTTTGATAGGCGGGTTACTTTCAAGGCGGGCTTTTAGATACAGGTAAAGCTGAAAGGTGATGTCGGCATCTTCAGCGGCGTACTCGCAGGCAGGTTCGAGGTCAACCATATCGAAAGTGAGCTGATTTTTTCCCTTGCCGATAAGAAAGACGAGCCTGATTGTGTCATAATCCAAAAAGTCAAACGCCATTGTATCCATCGAATGAGATTTTCTTGTTGGCTCGAGACAATACGAGGCTACCATAGTATCAAAAGAGATACCTTTGAGAGGCATTTGTGCATTGTGAAGAACGAGTAAATCGAATTTTATATTCTGGCCGATTTTTTTGATTTCCTCATCAGCCAAAACCGAAGCAAGTTTCTGCCGGATGTAACTGATATCCAAAACTTTCTGACCGAGCGGGGCCTTTACAGGGATGTAGTAAGCCTGGTGCGGTTCGAAGCAGATGCTTATTCCGACAAGGTCGGCCCTGACGGGTTCGATTGAGTTTGTTTCAGTGTCGATTGAAAAAAGTTTCTGTTTTTTCAGCTTTTTGAAGAACTTTTCGAATTTTTCAGTTGAGTTGATGAGCTGATAATTATGTTTGACTGTTTTAACAGAACCGGAACGACTGATTTTTTCCCCGGATTTCTGTTCAACCTTAACGGACGGTTTTTCTGCGGTTTCGGGCATCTTTACAGCAGAAAGGCCGAGCTGAGTAAGCAGCCGGCTGAAACCAAGCTCGGTAAAGACAGCCGCCAGTTTAGTCTTGTCCGGTTCAGAGAGTTTAAGGTCATCGAATTTAATCTTCAGGGGAACGCTGGTGTTTATAGTGACAAGTGTTTTGCTCAAATCGACAAGTTTCCGCGATGCTCTGAGGTTGTCACCCCTTTTGCCGGTTATTTCACCGGCGTGTTTGTAGAGATTGTCTATCGAGCCGTATTTTTGAATCCATTCGAGCGCGGTTTTCGGGCCGACATCGGCTATGCCGGGGACATTGTCAGACTTGTCACCCTGCAGAGCAAGGGCTTCGAGGAACTGCTCCGGTGTGAGCTTCAAATCCTTTTTCATTGACTTGGTATCGGTAACCTCACGGCTTTTGATATCAAAAGTGAAAATATGTTTGTCAAGCAACTGCAACATATCCTTGTCTTTCGAGCAGATGTAGGTATCGATTTTGTTTTTTGCGGCCTTTTTCGCCAGGGTTCCAATAACATCATCCGCCTCGAAGCCATCGAGGCGCAGGACAGGTACATTCATCGCTTCAAGAATCTGCTCAATTCGGTCGATTTGCTGCGGCATATCGTCAGGCATCGGCGGACGATGCGCTTTGTATTCTGCGTAAATTTCGGTCCTGAAACTGGGCACCTTCGAATCCATCGCGACGCCGAGCATATCAGGCTTTCGGTCGCGGATAAGACCGAGAATTGCTGTTGTGAAGATGTAAGTCGCCTTGGTCGGCTCACCGGAAGGACTGGTAAGCCTTTGCCGCATAGGAGCAAAATAGGCGGCGTAAATATGCGCGTGACCATCGATTATATAAAGAGACTTCGCCATAGAAGGCAATATATCGTTGAAACTATTCGAAAGCAAGAGGAACGCTGAATCCATCGCCTTTATGTTTGGTAGCCTTTTACGGTCACTATCGTTGAAAAACAAAGCCAATATCGGGAAAAACGAACCCAATTTTGAGCTAAAATTGGGTTTGAATTGGCTTTGTTTGGCTTTGTTTTTGGGAAGGCTTTCAAGCCATAAATTTTTATAATAGCCTGTAATATAAGGACTTATGGACATTTGAGCGATTTTAAAATTGGCTTTGTTTTGCAAAAAAAGGTGCGATTTGTAGAGCTCTCTCGACAGTTGTAAAGATTCTCGATTCTGGATGCTAGATACTCGATACTCGATGCCAGATGCTTGAAGATCGATACTGAATTCTCGATGCGGGATAATGGATTCTGGATGCTTGATTCTCGTGGACATTTGTTAGTCCTTTGCCAAAATGAACTTATGAAATAATATTTTGACTTGAACTGCTGTTCTGAGACGTGCGGGCCTCCGCGTTACGTGTGTTTTCTAACACACAAAGGTATTATATCAATTAAGGCCGTTTTATCAAGAAAAAAATAAAAATTTTCACCGCCGAGTTCGCGGAGAAAATCAGTGCACAAGTCACAAGTGCACAAGTCATAAGGAAAATGCGGTTTATGCCGGAGGCCGCGATGAGCGTCATACAGAGACACGCAGGCACGTAAGTGGCGGAGTGTGTAAAAAAATGCGAACCGCAGGCAGAAACCGCGGAGAAATAGATTTAAAAAAAATACAGAAGACAAAGGACGGACTACATAGGTGAACATTCAACATTAAACGTTGAACTTTCAATAAAAAAAGAGGGCGGAAGACGAAGAATAGATTCTCGATGCTGGATGCTCGATACCCGTGGGAATTAGTTAATTGATGAATTAGTTAATTGGTTAATTTGGTTGGAATCTGGCTTTTTTATCTGCGCGGGAGCGGGAATTTGGAATTTCTTTAACCGCTACCGCTTGCTGGATAGTTTATAGGAATTTCTCGATTATAACGGTTAAGATTCGGAAAAATACCACTTTAATATTTGAGAAACAGGTAATCATGTAAAAAAACAAGCTCACTGACTTTCAAGATAGGAAGCAATCACAGAAGCAGCGACCTCATAGCCAATGGGAGTCCAGTGCTGGTCATAAGTAAAATAACACTGTCGTGATTTTAGAATCTGCTCTCGAAGCGGCTGAGTCAGGCTGATGAATTCTATGGCCTCGCTTTGACAAAACTGCTGCGTTGTCGATTCGATAACAGGCAGCCTTTCCAAAAGAAGGTTTTTTAGCTCATCAGGCTGAGGTAAATTCTTCACTTTTAGAGACAAAAAGGCGTGTAAAAGCTGCGGTGACAAATTTTCGGCAGCGATCGGCAAAAGCACGTTTGGCTTGTCAGGTGCATAGACAACTATCAGCCGAATACCGTGTTCGTCACATAATTTTTTCATCTGCTTCAGGACATCAAATGTTTGTTTGCAACCGGCAGAATCAAGGAAATCCTTCTTTTGAATATAATGTGCGATTAGTGCTTTTATTTTAAAAGTGTAATATTTCGGGTTGCCCTGCGGCAACGACAGAGGCATAAGTGAAACAGGATAGAGCGAATGTGCCGGCGTCAAAGATTTCTGCACGGCCGGGTCTTTTCTCCGATTGCAATTTATCGGGCCGAAGACATCGATTAACAACTCCTTTATCGAAAGCCTCAGCGGAGAACTATCATAAAAATACTCTAAGGTTAAACGGCTTTTCTTGTTTGGCTCGAAGTTAGATGCCCTGAAGTCATTACCTTCGTACAGCATACAGATAATTATCCTTGGTGACAAATCGATTGCAAATTTTTTCAACGTCTCAAGCATTGTAACAGGGCTGCCGCCAGAGATTCCGAGATTATAAACGTTTTTACCCGTCTTTTTGGCGATTAGGACCGGCCAGCACTGTTCATCCGATACGCCCGAGCCTTCAACAAATGAATCGCCGATGGTTACTATATCATATTCTGCAAGGTCTGTTTTATTGCGAAAGCCCCTTCTGTCAATCGTCATAGTGTAATTGTTATTTTTAAAACCGTCAGGAGCAAAAGGATATGTAAAAGCCGTCGTGGGCTGGTCTCTGAATACACCCTTGATTACCCTGTTCGGCATGCGGTGATAATAGGTTTCTTTAGATACGTAAAACTGCCCCTGACTAAAACGCAAAGCGATATCCACAATAATGATGCCTAATATTATGGAAAGAGTAACTGCGATAAATTTAAATGTATCCTCTCTACTATGCGTCTTCTTTTTGGACCAGATTCCTTTGATAACGAAAACGCTTATTAAAACAAAAATAAGCAAGGTAGTAAATTTATCCACGGTATACCTGCCAAGCAGGATGTCTCTGTGCTGGGCGACGTTGTATGCCAAGTCCGAAGGAACTAACCAAAAAAGAAAATTCAAGAATATAACAATAACAGTTGCCGTCCACCTGAGAGCAGCTTTTTTCATAGCGGTCCCCAAAAAGAAAAATTTTCCTTCTACTACCAATTAAAACAGAGGATAAATAAAAGGCGCCAGCGCAGTTCCGCCCAGCAAAACAAGCAAACCCAGAATCAAAAGTGTAATAATGATGGGCAAAAGCCACCATTTTTTGTTGTATTTGAGAAAAAAGAAAAACTCGGAAACAATGTTGCTTCGCTTTTTTCCCGCAAGCTGCTCAAATTGTTCTTTTTGCTTTTGCTGCATCTGCTGAGACGACACATAAATCTCCTTAACTAAAATTGCCTAAAATACCTTTCGTAATTATCGCATTGCTTATGAGCAATCCAGTAGGTTTTCTTATTTTTATCGAAGCTGCGGTTAAGCGCATCGCGGCCAGCAATGCGAAATAATAACGCCAGCGGTGCAATTATCAAAAGATAAAAAGCGGTCATAAGTAAAAAACTTATCACCAGGCCGAAAGGAAGGCTCAAAAACATAAGGCCGAGATAAAAAAGACGAGTCAGGCGATAAGAAAACAGGCTGGAGAAAAAGATTATAATGCCGATAAAAAGCGGAACAGCAGATAACGGAAACGCTACCTTCTTATACAGCAGCAGAAAAGCAAAGATAAGAGCACAGGCGATAAGCGCAATGATACCAAAGCTTCGCAGCTGTTTTTTTTCCGGCCTGAAGTTTATCTCTATAAGTGACATTTCACCATTCCTCAATCAAGCTGAAACTGGGCGATATAATCATCAATCTCGTGCTGTTTTGCCTGAGGCTGGTCCTTTTTGTAAAGCATAAAATTCTCCAGAACCAGAACGTCCATATTAGTTGCCATAAAGCATCTGTACGCGTGTTCAGGACTGCAGACTATAGGCTCTCCCCTGATGTTAAAGCTGGTATTAATAATTACGGGACAGTCCGTCTTCTGCTTGAAAATCTTCATCAGGCGATGAAGTCTCGGATGCCTGTCGGCATCGACAGTCTGTAGCCTCGCAGAAAAATCGACATGCGTAATGGCAGGTATAACGCTTCGTTTAACCTTTAGCTTGTCCAGGCCTTTGAGCTTCTCGACAGGAATATCAACCGGCAGCCGCTTTTGCTGTTTGATGTCAGCAACAAGGAGCATATAGGGGCTTTGAAGGCAGCCGTCTATTTCGAAATATTCTGCCGCATCCTCCAGCAGCACACAGGGGGCAAAGGGCCTAAATGACTCACGAAATTTAATCTTGCGATTCATCACCGACTGCATCTTTTCGCTGCGAGCATCGCCGATGATACTTCGATTGCCGAGAGCCCTCGGTCCGAATTCCATTCTGCCCTGAAACAGGCCTATGACCTTTTCCTGACCAATCAGCTTAGCGATTTCATTAAAAAGCTCGTCCTGGCTTCGGTATAAATGATATTTTGCGCCGACAGAATCAAGGAAGCTTTGAATCTGAGCGGCGGTAAAGTCCGGTCCGAGCAATGATGCATTCTGGCTATCGAGGCTATTTACTTTTCTTTCATTATTCAAAAGCTGATACCAGACAAACAGGGCTGCACCGAGTGAACCGCCGGCATCACCGGCTGCAGGCTGAATCCAAATCTTTTTAAAAGGCCCTTCACGGAGGATTCGGCCGTTACCGACACAGTTTAGCGCCACACCGCCCGCAAGGACAAGGTTTTCAATCTTCGTCTGCGCATAAATATGCCGAGCGGCACGGAGCATAATTTCCTCGGTGACTTTCTGGATTGATGCGGCAATATCCATTTCCCTCTCGGTAAGGGGCGATTCGGGCTTTCGGGCCGAGCCGGAAAATAACTTCTCGAACTTCGAATTTATCATTACCATCTGGTGGCAGTACGGAAAATAAGACATATTCAATCTAAAAGAGCCGTCCTCTTTGAGGTCCAAAAGCTCATTCATTATCAGGTCATAATATTTCGGCTCGCCATAAGGTGCCAGGCCCATCATCTTGTATTCGCCGGAATTTACTTTGAAGCCTGTAAAATACGTAAAAGCCGAGTAAAGAAGCCCCAGTGAATGTGGAAATTGCATAGTATGCGTGATATCAATTTTGTTTTTTCTTCCGACGCCGTAACTTGCCGTCGCCCACTCACCGACACCATCCATTGTAAGGACGGCTGCTTCTTCAAACGGCGAGGGGAAAAATGCACTTGCGGCGTGCGATTCGTGATGTTCGACAAAAACGTATCTGCCCTTGTATTTATTGCCGAGAGCCTTGTCCATCTCATTCGGAAGATGAAGTTTCTTTTTGAGCCAAAGCGGCATCCCAACGAGGAATTGTTTTAAGCCCAGAGGGGCGTAAGCGAGATACGATTCGAGAAGACGTTCGAATTTTACAAGGGGCTTTTCATAAAAGACCACAAAATCAAGCTTATCAGCGGTGACACCGCCCTGCTGCAGGCAGCAATTAACGGCATTGGTCGGGAAACGCTCATCGTGTTTTCTGCGAGTGAAACGCTCCTCCTGAGCGGCGGCAACAATCCTACCGTCGCGAACAAGCGTCGCCGCACTATCATGATAAAAAGCTGAAATTCCCAGTATATCCATAAACCTTCACCCAGCGATTGCGTTATTATAATCGATTTACCGGTTTCTATAAATACAAAGGTTTCACTTTTTAAATCGATTTTCCAAAAAAAGCATTATCAGTACGAAACTATCGATAAAAACCAAATTTTTGCTAAACCACAACTTGACAGGTGACGATGGATTTGTTAGAAAAGTCTATGCCTTAAAGGACATAATTAAAAAACCATGCAAAATAAAAGGAAAAACAAGATTAATCTGCAAAAGCCGATTGCCGGTGAGATTATCACCATAATCGGGATTATTATCATTATAGAGGAGAAGCGCAAGCTGCCCTGAGAGGTAAATAATGAGTTATAAAAGCCTTCTGGAGCAGCGAACTTCGGAAGGCTTTTTTTATTTTATGTGCGCCTGCTAAATTATTGAGCGCATTGACATAACAGTGTTTTTTATTATGATTTTATGCTTTACTTCTATAAAGGATTAAACGAATGCCAGAGGAAAAAAAGAAAAGTTATCGTGATACACTAAACCTTCCCAAAACTGATTTTGCGATGAAGGCAAATCTCACGCAGCGGGAACCCGCGATGCGAAAGAAATGGGCTGAGGAAGGAATCTACAGGAAAATTCTGGAATCGAGAAAAAATTGTCCTGAGTATATACTCCACGACGGCCCGCCTTATGCGAACGGCGATATCCATATGGGTCACGTTATCAATAAGGTGCTCAAGGATATCGTGGTTAAGTATAAGACGATGTCCGGCTTCAAGGCTCCGTATGTTCCGGGATGGGATTGCCACGGCCTGCCGATAGAATCGATGGTTACAAGCGAGCTTGGCGAACAGGCACTGAAGATGAGCAAACCTGAGATACGCAAAAAGTGCGAGAAGTACGCAAGCAAATATGTCAAGATTCAAAGCAGGCAGTTTCAGGAGCTGGCAGTTTTCGGCGATTTTGACAATCCGTATCTGACGTTCAAGCCTGAATACGAAGCAGGGATTTTAGAGGTGTTTGCAGAACTGGTGGGCAAGGGCCTGGTGTATAAACAGCTCCGGCCTATCCACTGGTCAATTGGGTGTCAAACAGCGCTGGCAGAGGCGGAACTCGAATATAACGATATATCCTCGCCAAGTATATTCGTAAATTTTGAAGTCGCGAAAGAATCGGTAAGGAAGCTGGTCGAGCTTGGCCTGGTAAGCGAAGACGAAACAAAGAATTCCAAAATCTGCTTTATGATATGGACGACGACACCGTGGACACTTGCGGCCAACCTGGCAGTTGCGGTTAATCCGGCATTGGAATATGTCACCATCCGTTATGAATTAAACGGACAAAAATTCGTTTCAGTAGCATCGGTGAAACGCGTCGACGAAATAGCGAAAGCGGGAGGGCTCGAAGGTAAAATAAAGATAAGTGATAAGAATGTATTGGGCAAAGAGTTCGAAGGGCTGCGTTATAAACATCCGTACGTAGAAAAGAACCCGACAGAAAAGGATGCGCACTATGTAATTTTAGCTGATTATGTCACCACGGAAAATGGAACGGGGCTGGTGCATATTGCGCCGGGTCACGGTATCGAGGATTATATGTCCGGACAGAAATACGGGCTTGCGATTTATTCACCGGTGGACAATTACGGCTGCTACGACGATACGGTGCCACAATGGCTGGCAGGCAAGAATGTTCTTGAAGTTGAAAGAGAAGTTAACGACAAACTAAAGGAGCTTGGGTTACTTTTTTCAGAAGAGGAGATTATCCACAGCTATCCGCACTGCTGGCGAAGCAAGATGCCGGTTATTTTCAGGGCGACGGAGCAATGGTTTATAAGTGTCGATACGGAACTGGAGGCAGCGGGAAAAAGTCTTCGAGATATGGCACTTGAAAGTGTTAGACGTGTAAAATGGGTACCGGCCTGGGGACAGAAGCGGATTGAGGGGATGCTGGAATCGCGGCCTGACTGGTGCATATCGAGACAGAGAAGCTGGGGACTTCCGATACCGGTATTTGTCAACTCGAAAGGTGAGAGTCTTTTGACCAAGAAATCGGTGCTGGCAACAGCGAAATATATCGGACAGAAGGGCTCGGACAGCTGGTTTACAGATTCACCAAAGCAGATACTCGGTGAAGATTTTCAACTGCCGACAGGTTTCGAGTGGGATGACCTGGAAAAAGAAGAGAACATTTTTGACGTTTGGTTCGAGTCGGGCTGCAGCTGGTACAGCGTTGCTAAAAAGAAAGGCTGGCCTGTACCGGTCGATTTGTACCTCGAAGGCTCAGACCAGCATCGAGGATGGTTTCAACTGTCACTATTACCGGCACTCGGCTCGATCGAGAGCGAGCCTTATAAAACGGTCCTGACACACGGCTTTACGGTCGATGACGAAGGAAAAAAACAATCGAAGTCATTAGGCAACTACGTAAACGCCCAGGAAGAAGTTGCAAAGTACGGAGCGGACATACTAAGGTTGTGGGTGGCGAGCGTTAACTACCAGGAGGATATGCGGTGCAGTGATGAATTAATCGGCAGGACTCAGGATTCATACAGGAAGATAAGAAATACCATTCGCTATCTACTTGGTAATCTCGACGATTTCGAGCCAGAGAAAGATTCGGTAAGCTATGAGCAGATGTACGATATCGACCGCTGGGCGATGCAGCAGCTCGAGAAACTGAAACAAGAAGTAAGCGAGAATTACGAGAACTTTTCATTCCACAAAGTGTTTTCACTTCTGTACAACTTCTGCGTGGTAGAGATGAGCAGTATTTATATGGATGTGATGAAGGACCGGATGTACTGCGACGGTAAAAAAAGTGTGTCGCGCCGAAGCGGACAGACGGCGATGTACAATATTTTGGGCGACCTCGTAAGAATGCTGGCACCTGTGCTGGTACATACAGCGGAAGAGACGTGGTCGGCAATGAAGTTTCGGCCTGAGAACGTTGAGAGTGTTCACCTTGCTACAATGCCCAAAACCGATAACACAATTAATTACAAAGCAGAAGAGGCGAAATGGGAAAAGATAATGAAACTTCGTGACGATATTCTACGAGTGCTGGAAGGATTAAGAAAAGACAAAAAGATTAACAGCAACCAGGAGGCTTCTGTCACTGTGCATTGTGCAAGCGAGGAAGAATTTAAGGAATTTGAGGATTTCGGCGCTGAAAGAATCGCAGCGGTCTGTATCGTAAGCGAGGTTAAGCTCGTCAAAAGTGGCAGCGGCGAGAGGACTGTGGCAGCAGAAAAAAGCAGCTATCAGAAGTGTCAGCGCTGCTGGAACCTGTGGGAAAGTGTCGGTAAAAATGAAAAGTATCCTGATTTGTGCAGCAGATGCGTCGAGGTGATTAAAGAATAATACGCTAATGTGTATAAGCACAAAAGTAAAAAAGCCCTGTATTCAGACGGGGCTTTTTTATTTTCGTTACATATAAAAATGAACACATTTTTTTACATATATTTTACTTGTAAGGTCTGCAAGCTTATAACAAAATATATACAGTCAACACATGGAAAAATAAACTTTGGAAAACATTGAAATGAAAGTTTTGACAAGAGTTTTTGTGGAAGGAGATTAATATGAACTCTAAAAAAAAGAATATATTTGCAAGTGTGATTTTAGTGGTTTGCTGCGGGGTATCTTTAGCAGACCCTTCATTGACGATTTATAACCAGAATTTTGCTGTGGTACGCGAGCAGCTCGAGCTGAACCTTAAAAAAGGCCAAAACGAGGTGAAATACAACGACATCACGGCGCACCTCGAGCCGGATTCGGTGATTTTGCGCGACCCGAAAGGCAAAAGAAACTTACAGATTCTCGAACAGAATTACAGGGCAGACCCGATTTCGCAGGGACTGCTGCTCTCACTTTATGAAGGAAAAGTAATAGATTTTCTCGTCACAAATAAAGAGGGGGAAGAAAAGATTATCAAAGGAAGGATTATTCGCAGCGGTTACGTCCCGCACCAGGCCGGCCTAAGCCGGTACGGTTCACAATACTATCAGCGCCAAATGTACTATGCCCAAAGCACAGGTACGAGCCAGCCGATTATTGAGGTTGACGGAAAGCTGCGTTTCAGGCTACCGGGTGAGCCTCTTTTCCCGTCACTTACGAATGACACCATCTTAAAACCTACCATCGACTGGAAAATTGTTACCGATAAAAGCGGAAAACTCGATGCCGAATTAAGCTACGTTACCGGCGGGATGAGCTGGGAGGCGGATTACAGTATGCTCGCCCAAAGAGAAGGAAACGACCTCGATATGATAGGCTGGGTAACGATGGACAACCAGAGCGGGAAGCTATTTGAAAATGCACGGATAAAATTAATGGCAGGTGATGTAAGCAAAATCCAGCCCGAAGATGCTTATCGTGATAGATACGGCGGATTTGCTGGTTATGAGATTTCCAGTTCAAAGATGCCTCCGACAGTTTCTGAAAAGACCTTCGATGAGTATCATCTTTATACATTGAATAATCCCACGACGCTTCGGGACCGGCAGACAAAGCAGGTCGAGTTCGTGCGTGCCGAGGGCATTAAGAGCAAAACACTTTATGTTTATGACGGCGTGAAGGTTGACAGACGCTACTACGGCTACAACATGGAAAATATCAGGGACAATAGAGATTATGGTACACAATGCAATCCAAAAGTATGGGTTATGCGGGAATTCGAGAATTCCGAGGAAAATAATCTCGGCATCCCCCTGCCGCGCGGGCTTTTAAGATTCTATCGCAGGGACGACGACGGGCAGTTGGAATTCACCGGTGAAAACTTCATCGACCATACGCCGAAAGACGAAAAAGTGCGGGTTTATACAGGTAATGCCTTCGATTTGGTCGGAGAAAGAAAAAGAACAGATTATAAAGTAGACTACTCAAAATGCTGGATGGATGAATCTTTTGAAATCAAGGTACGCAATCACAAGGAAAAAGACATGGTGGAATTCAGGGTAGTCGAACACCTGTATCGATGGACCAGCTGGGAGATTGTCGAGAAATCACAGGATTTTGAAAAGACCGACAGCCAGACTATCGAATTTCGTGTTGAGGTACCGCCGGACGAAGAAAGAACCATTACTTATAAGGTTCACTACACCTGGTAAGCCCCTTTAAATAGTATCTTACAAACGTGCATTTTTGCAGTTAGATTTAAAAGCTCTGCCGGCTATCGGGGCTGATATCGTTAATTAAGAATAAAGGCAGCCTTCGTGGTCAGTTCCTGTGCATAAATTTCCTTGAACAAAACACCTTCTTCAGGTATAATATTAAATGGGCGGTAAGGGAGAAAAAGTGCTTTAGGAGCTGTTCTTTGTGAACTTTAAGCAAAGGAGGCTAAGTTAAAAACTGGGTGATTATCCGAATGTATAAGCACTCTCTAAGATACGAATTCATATTTTATTGGCTGGTCTTATTTCTTACGGTTAGCACCGTGCAGGCCGGTCCCCTTCCAGATGGAAACGACCCATCAGCTCACTGGACTTTGAACCAAGAAGATTACGACGGTGATTATATTGACATTATAGCCGGTTACGCTGCCCGGCCAGCCAACGAGCCCAACTTTATTACAGGAGTGCGTGGCGAACCGAACGGAGCGGTAATGATAAGTCCCTCATCGGGATGGGGGGTATCGGAGACTTTTGATTTTAACGGGACGGGAGGTTTCTCGATTTGCTTCTGGGTTGACTGGAAAGGAAACTGGGAGCAAACGGCTGACATCAATGACCTGATAGTTGAATCGAATGAGCCCGAAACCGAATATGTAGTGACAAACGGTTTAAAAGCCAATCAGCGATGGCAACATATCTGCGTTACCTACGATAACAGTAACTTGAAAGTCTATCTTAACAGCGTATTAAAGCTGAGCGAGGCGGAGGAATTTTCGTCCGGCTCAGAAGCGGTTATTGAAATCGGCAATTCCCTCAGGAATCAGATATTCAACGGGGATATTGATGATATTCGACTTTATGACTACCCCTTAAGCCAGACAGAAATTACTCAGTTAGTGACAGGTGAAGAAAATTGCACTGGGGAATACGGCCTCGAATATGATTTTACCGGCCCATACGGTGTACCAGACTGCGTTGTAGATTTATATGACCTGGAGGAATTTACCTATTACTGGCTCGATGAGCTTACGCCATACGGAATGGAATACGACTTCAGCGGTCCCGATGGTGAGTCGGACGGTGTTGTGAACTTTTATGACCTTGCGGTCTTTTCCGCATACTGGCTGGAAAGTGGTCTGCAAGCAATATGAAGATAAATAAGATTAAAACTGTAAAAATATATGTGCTGGCAATCCTGCTGAGCAGTTGTGTTCTATTTTCTTATGCGGAGGCTGCTCTGGAGGTTACTAAAATCCAGGACACGATTGTTGACGCAGATGCTATGACGCTAACTTACCCTGATTACGGTTATGCTATCAACGGCCTGTCTTTTCAACAGGATGCGATAGTAACATACAATGGGTGGCAGTATGTAGTGTATTATAACGAGGACGGTCATGTGTGTCTGTCCCGCAGGCAGCTGCCATCAGGTTCGTGGGAAAGGATTATATTCACAGATTATACACTTAGTACTAACCGAAATGCACACAAAGTCGTTACGATGGGGATTTGCCCCAATGACGGCACGATTCATTTGGCTTTCGACCATCACAATTCTACTCTGAATTACCGTGTTTCCGAACCAAATGTTGCAACAAATCCCGATTCTATAATCTGGAGTACGGACCGCTTCGGTCCTGAGATAGCCTACCTGGAAGCTGGCAAAACTTATTATCCGGTTACGTATCCGCGGTTCTGGCAGACGCCTGACGGAAATCTGCAGTTCGGCTATCGCTTTGAAGGCTCCGGCAACGGCGACTGGGCCATCGTAGATTATGACGGCAGTACCGGCTTATGGCACGATACACGTACAGTAATTTCGCGTGATGGAGTTTATGAAGATGCCTGCACGAATGGCACGAGCTACTCCAGAAATCCGTATATGAATAATATTACTTATGGGCCTTCAGGAAAGCTCTATGCAAGCTGGTGCTGGCGGGAATCGGCTGGCGGTGCCAATCACGATATTATGTATGCATTCAGCAATGACGGCGGGTTTACCTGGATGAATGACCTAAGCAATACGTTCAAGATTTTCACGGAAAGTCAGGGTGAGTCTCAAACCTTGCTGACTTTGAACATCGGAGCGGGTGAAGATAATATAGTCGGAGTGGCCACTGGAGATTCAGGTACTGAAGAGCTTATTAATCTGGACACGGTTGGGACCACCGTAGTTGACCTGAATAGTTGTTATGGTATGATGAACCAAAATACGCAGGCTGTGGACCCCTTAGGTCGTATTCATACGGTGATGTGGCACTGCACCGATGAGAGCTATGAGGGATATTTATACAGCCGATGGGGCCCGCAAGGAGCCCGGCGATATATACACTACTGGCGAGACGTACAAGGTAACTGGCATAGCAACGAGATTCCGGTATATGTCGGCAGCCGGCCGAAATTGTTTATCCGCTCCAACGGCGATGCGTTTTTGATTTACCAATCCCGCATTACGGAAAACCCGACAAGTACGGATATTTATTTTACAGACGGTGATTTGACCATCTGCGGCGCGACGGCTGAATCGCTATGGACGGACTGGCAAATCCTCCACGTCGAACCGGGCCTGTTTCTTAATGAAATGCTCGGCGACCATTATCGCTTCCAAGAGGAGGAGATGCTCTCTGTTATGGTGCAGGAAAGCCCGGACTGGCCTGGTCAGTCCACGCCTCTGCGAATCCTTGACTTCGAACTCGAATAGCATATACTGCAGAAAAAAATATGTTGATTTCGATTTCGAGTAGCTCTACAGAGAGAGATATATAATGAAAAACATAGTCAGAGCAACATTTCTTCTGCTTATAATCTGCAGCAATTTGAACGCAAAGGTAAGCAACATTGTCAAACAAACTTATGAAGAAGGAGACTTTAAGCTCGTTTACGGAAACAGCCCAGCCAGCATTTGCTATGACCAAAATGATTTTAAGGTAGTTGAAATTGCAGCCAATCATCTCGCTGAAGATATCGCAAAAGTAACCGGTGTGAAGCCTGCGGTATTCACCGATGCAGGACAAGTCAAAAATAGTGTTGTAATTGCCGGCACGATTGGGAAAAACAGACTTATAGACCAATTAATCAAGGAAGGCAAAATCAATGCCGCCAGCATAGCAAACAGCTGGGAAACCTACGCTTTAGCAGTTGTCGAAAAACCCTTTGCAAATATCGATTCTGCCCTTGTCATTTTTGGCAGTGACAGGAGAGGAACTGCCTACGGCATCTTCGAGTTGTCCAGACAAATCGGCGTTTCCGCATGGTACTGGTGGGCTGATGTGCCGGTTCGGAAGAAAAAGAATCTGGTAATCAAGAAAGGATTCTACAGTGACGGGCCACCTTCAGTGAAGTATCGGGGGATTTTTATTAATGATGAAGACTTTGGACTTCACACATGGGCGAAAAACACATACGCACCAACTGACGGAGGTATCGGCCCGAAGACTTACAAAAAGGTCTTCGAGCTTTTGCTGAGACTGAAGGCCAATTATATCTGGCCTGCAATGCACGGATGCTCAAAAGAATTTAACGCCTTTGAGGAAAACAAAAGAATCGCCGACGACTATGCAATCGTGATAGGCTCATCCCATTGCGAGCAGATGCTTCGCAATAATGTCCATGAATGGGAAAAGTGGGAGCCCAACGACGAGAACAGCCGCGGTGAATGGGACTGGTGCACAAACAGCGAGCAAATCAAGGCATACTGGGAAGAGCGTGTCAAAGCCAATGCGCGATACGAAAACATATATACAATGGGAATGCGGGGTATTCATGACAGCGGTATGCCCTGTTCGGGCAGTTCCAAGCGGCAAAAGGCAGAAAAGATGCAGGATGAGGTGTTTGTGGCCCAACGACGGATGCTCGCCAAATGGGTAAATGAAGACCTGTCAGAAGTGCCGCAGATATTCTGTCCGTATAAAGAAGTGCTCGAGCTTTATGATATGGATATGAATGTGCCAGAAGATATAACGCTGGTCTGGCCCGATGACAATCACGGATATATTCGCAGGCTTTCGAATTCAAAGGAGCGTTTACGTAGCGGTGGATCGGGAGTCTATTACCATACCTCCTACTGGGGAAGCCCTCATGATTTTTTGTGGCTTTGCTCGACGCCGCCGGCACTAATCTGGGAGGAGATGAAAAAGGCCTATGACCACGGAGCGGACCGAGTATGGATTCTTAACGTCGGCGATATCAAGCCGGCGGAAATCGACATCGAATTCTTTATGCAGATGGCCTGGGATATCGACCGCTGGGATGAAAAGAACCTGAATGAGTTTCTTGTCGAATGGGCTGAGCCTATTTTCGGGGCGGAGTTCAAAAATGATATTGCACAGATTATGCATGAATACTACCGGTTGGCTCAGGCGCGTAAACCTGAACATATGGGCTGGAGCACCCTTTATCCATCGACTGAAACAAAAGAGCCGGAGTTCAGCCCGATTTACTTCGGCGATGAATCCAGACAACGGATTGAACAGTATCAGCATATAGAGAAAAAGGCGAAAAACATTTTAGACAAACTACCCGAATCCTGCAAAGACGCATTTTATCAACTGGTCTATTATCCTGTTCGCGGGGCAAGCCGGATGAATCAAAAGTTTCTTTATGCACAAAAAAGCAGGCTTTATGCAAATCAGGGCAGAGTCTCGGCAAATGACTACGCAGCAAAAGCTCAAAAAGCATACGATGCGATCATCGAAGAAACACGGGTGTATAATAATGATATTGCCGGCGGTAAATGGAAAGATATGATGACCTGGAATCCGCGCAGGCTTGCCGTATTTGAGAAGCCAAAAACTGCAACGGTTGAGCCGGTTTCGGGGGCGTTGATGGGAGTAGTCATTGAGGGACAGACAGACGAGGTCAGGCAAACAGCAGATGGTGACTTTTGCTGTAACCAATTACCGCAGTATGATGTATTCACGAAGCAGCGGCATTTCATCGATATATTCAATAAAGGGGATACAGCATTCGAATGGCAAGCGGCTGCCTCAAAGCCGTGGGTCCGCTTAAGTTCGCAGAAAGGAAAGATTAAGCAGGAGCAGCGAATCTGGGTTGAAATGAACTGGGCTGCGATACATATCGGTGAAAACACTGCGACGATTAACATTTCCGGAGCGAACCGAAGTGTACCAGTAACCATTAGTGCGGTTCGTCCATCGTCTCCTCTTCCTGAGGAGCTGAAAGGCTTCGTACAAAGTAACGGATATGCCAGTATTGAAGCGGAGCATTTTACCAATCGAAAAGATGCTGATGGAGTGTCCTGGCAGGTAATACCAACTCTGGGGCGAAGCGGCGACTCGGTGACAGTGCTACCAATGACAACTCCAAGCCGTCAGATATCCAAGATTCTTTTAGAAAGTCCGGTGCTGGAATATACGGTTTACTTTTTTGAGGCCGGTGTTCAGAATGTGAGGATTTATGCACTGCCGACACATGCAATCACCAGCGAACATGGTCTGCGATATGCAGTTTCGTTCGATGACCAGCCACCGCAGGTTGTTGAATTTGACACAAAGGAATGGAGCAAGCCTTGGTCAATCAATGTTCTAAGAGGCTGTGCCATCTCCCAGAGTTCTCATACATTATCGCAGCAGGGACAGCACATCCTGAAAATCTACATGGTGGATGCCGGTGTGGTTATTGACAAGATAGTAATCGGCGAACCTCCGCCAAGCTATCTCGGCCCACCGGAAACACGGATTCGGCGATAAATCCATCTTAAACAATAAGGTTTTTTCTTGTGCTTACTACGCTCTTTTTGCCTTGACGAAGGCGGCGGGGCCTTGCCTTTTAATTTTTCGCAGATTCTTCAGATATGTCTTATCGACGTCGCCATACTTTTCGAGCAATTTCAGAGTTTTGCATTTTTGAAAGTCACCGCACTGCCAACAGCCGTCAAGACCTTTGTCTTTAACGCATTTTCTTATCTGACAATCGGGAGAACCGCCTCCTGCCCTGCAGGGTTTTTTACATATCATCTCCGTCATCGTGTCGAGAAGGCCAGCAAATTTCTGATAATGTTTAAATGCTCTAAAGGCGGGAATCTTTGCAAGCATCGGTGCCAGCTTTTCTAATTTATTGCGTTTCAGCTCATTATTAAGAGCGGCAGCAAGACTGGCTATGCTTTGAGTATAAGCAGGACATTCGTGGCAATACAAACCGCAATATGCAATTAAATCCGTTTTTCTCTTAGCCATAATACACCTTAAAATCAATGGATTACGTTTCTTTTCAGTTAAGAATATGATATAATTTTACACTCAAATTGTAAAGTGGGAAACGGGCAGCTATCGAAAAGGTATATTCAGGATTTATTAAAGCTAATCTATAAAAAAACCGAAGGGAAAGGACGACTCAAATTCTTGGTGTTATTGGAAGTCCTCGCAGGAACGGCAATACTCATATCCTCGTATCTTGATTGAAGGAGCACAATCACAAAAGGCTGATGATATGGTCGGGTTATATCCGAGTATTTCGTTTGCACCATAACCTAAACTTAAAAATGAAAACAAAAATATAACAAGAAAAGTAAACACCTTTCTCATAATTTATTCCTCAGTCCAAGTACCTATACTGTCGAAGTGTTCCCATACTCCATCAACAAGACATTTCACTCTAACACTGTCACCAATCGCTTTAGCTGTGTCGTTTGTAATATAATCGCCATCAGCTGACGTAGCAAAATGGTCAGCCAGCCTAATATTTTCCGAGCCGTATGGGTCAAGCTGCATGGCACAAGTGGCATCTGTAACCACAAAAGTATACTCAAGACCCGCTACGGCACGAGGCAAATCAATATGAACAGAACTGGCACAATTCACACCATATACTGCACCGTTATCATTCTGAGAAACAGAATAAGTTGAACTACTTACGCTTATAGCTTTTAGTTTATGGGAAATGGCGCTTCCATCGCCCGCTCCACTGAAAGATACTTCATTCGAAACGTCTGAATAATAATCACCACATGTATTATCCGTCATAAAAACGTCACAATAAAAATCACTTGTTGAACCATCCTTGACTCCCACGCCATACACATTATTTTTGGCAAGACAATTTATAAAATAGCAGTTTGATGCTTCGTTGTAAAATCCCATTCTCTGAGCAGTTGAACCTGAATTATAGCTATAACCATTCGAAATACAATTTGTTACTATCACGTCCTCTACTTCTGATGACAAAGATACACCAGCACCATATTCGTTACTGGCTCTTAACTGACGATTATTACCTGTAAATTGGGAATTTGAAATTAAAACAGATTCCGTGGACGAACCCATTATTCTAAGACCAGTTGAATAATTCTCATAAACCGAACAATTGACGAACCTGCCGGATATACTTTTTCCGCACAATCCCGGATAATCATTGTACGATATGGAGGAAGGTGTCATTGTGGCTCCGGAAGTTATCCCTGTTATTACGTGAGAACTATCAAATATATTTTTATTTGTGCCGGGTGCTATATATGGAGTGTAAGTCGCATCACTACCGTTGATATCGACAATCGTTCCGCCGGCGCCTGACATTGCCTGAGAAACGGTTTCACCAACTTCAAAAGTACCGCTTAATGTTTCATCATCATCGAGAGCCATCAATCCTCCGCTATTATTACCACACCTTAAACCACTACAATAATATGAGCCTTTAAGACGTGCTCCGTATGCGGCATTATGGGCGCACAAGGTATCGTTTATTATGACCGTACCACCATCTATACAAAGCCCTGTTCCCTTGCTATGCTCAAACCAGCATCTTTCAATTTTAACCGACCAGCTATTTCCAATATATAATCCACCTCCGCTCCAAGATGCACCTCCGCCACCTCCCTGAGTATAAACATTTATAAAATCACTATCATATAATGCGTCGCCATCGTCGTCGATATATATACACCAATAATCTCCATTATTGTGGTTTAATAAAGTCAGATTTTCAATTTTAAAAGCTCCCCTTGTACTTGAATTTGATGTCGTAAAAGTAAAGCCATCACAATTTGTACCGCTTTCCCAAGTTATGAAAGTATTTTGTAGTGCGGCTGTTCCCCTGACAGATACCTGATTTTTAAGCGCTACATTGGTAGAACAATAGTATGAACCGGGAAGTAACATTACCGTGCCTTTCTTGCACGAATCAGAGACCAAGTCTATAGCTGCCTGAATTTCCACATCATCGGCTATACCATCACAAATATAATCAGCCTGATCTTTCATTGATGATAAGGAATTATACGCCGCAACAACAATCTCCGTTTTACTTGCTTTCGAATAAATCGTGTATGGAGTGGCCGTTATCTCTTGACGCGGAATTAGGGCCGTGTAACCATTGGGATCATTCATATTACCTGGTCGAACACCAATCTCCAGCCAGCGCTCATTACCATCGAAGACACTTCCAAAATCCAATTTGACAGTGAAATAACCATCTGTAACATCTATATCAGGCATATCAACATCGCCGCCAACTTGACCAGCTCCTCCAGCACTATCAAAGAGCTTGAACTGAAAATCGTACAGACCATCAGCTGACTCATTGGCATCTATGAGCCTGCCCTGATAAGTAAAAGCTGTACCCATAGTCTCTGAATTGCCTGCTTTTGGCAAGCAGACCAGCAGGCCTAAAATCATGACCAAAATTGTTAAAAACTTTTTTGTCTCCATTTTTCTTCCCTGTCAAATTTTTTCAATGAAATGCTATTTGCGCATATCTCAACCATGATAAAAACAGAACAGAAATGATTTATAAGAGCTGCATAGTCACCATCTCCTGCCTTCTATACAAGTCTCTTCAGATTCACATTATACCTTAATTAGGACAAAAAGTCAATACACTAATAATCGCCGGTTAAGCCCGTTTTTTCGAAGCTAAAATCTGCTTATTTGTAAAAAATCACTGAACTTATTGTACCTGTTGCCCATCGAAAGCGTATAGAAAGGAACTTTGTTTGTAGTCGCTGATAGTATGTACCAGATGTATTGATTTTAATAATCAGGAGGCCAGGATGAAAAAAGCTCTTCTGCAGAGACCAGATTAAAGCAGATTATAAGAATTAAGTAAATTACTATTTTTCTCCTTGCCTTTTTGGTAACCCAGGTAACAATATTATTGTTGGCGGCGATATTTACTACGATAAAATCAGTTGCCAGCTTCCCGTTTGCTGGTCAGCGAAATTATTGAATCGACAAGTGGAATATAGGCAGGGATTAGTGATACGAATACCGATAACATGAACCGCTATCAATTCTGTAAAGGTGATTTAATACATTTTAGGCCGAGTAGCGCTATACGGTGCATCTTAGTACTTACAACAGTCGTAATCGACGTTTGTTTTGCCGTGGGTTGCACGCAGAAACACCTGAGGACTGAACACGATGAGCTTCTCACCCTCGGTTACCAGCAGTTCGACCAGACGCCCGGCTCCGGCTGGCGTATTTTGGCCGACCGTAAAGAGTATCGCGAGGCAGCTCACCTGATTGAGACTTATATGACACGTCATCAGGAACTGACAGAGCAGCAAGCGATTTTACACTTTCATGCGGCACAATTGTTTGCGTTTGCCGGCGACACATCTGCAGCGGTCGCACATCTGGAGTACTGCCATCAGTCAGTACCACGTGGCAGTCTGGCTCATATTATCGAACGAGTAGAATGCTGGAATGATTACGTAGATGCCACTAAAGCGTTTCTTGAGCGTGACCGCGGACAGCTGCTTGCAGCCAGAGAGCGCCTGGCAAGCCGTCCAGCAGCACAGGGAGAGATTCCCAATCTTAAAATTGTAAACTCCTTTGTTGGACATTTCGGAGAGACGTATTCAATAGCATACAAAGAACAGAAATAAGGATCCAGTCCGTTGATTCGTGATCTGGCACAGAGATGATCCGGCGATTTCGAGGATACAGGCCAATGCCATTCACATGATGTACTCGACAAAATTAGGACGAGAAGCTGAAAACCCTAAAAAGTATTGAAAAAAAGACGAAAGTGTAACAAACTGGAGATCTGATATGAAAAAGGCTATGAAAATAAAAGCATTAGCGGTAGTCATTTTGCTGGTGAACTTTGTGTCACTCGTCTCTGCGGGAACGGCTACCATAATAATACAAGCCGACAAGCCCGGCGCGAAGATTAGACCGACAATGTGGGGAATCTTTTTTGAGGACCTTAACTTCGCCGCGGACGGCGGCCTGTATGCGGAACTCGTGAAGAACCGCTCATTCGAGTTTCCAAATCCGATGATAGGCTGGAGCAAAATTCCAACAGGGAGCACAGCAGGTTCGGTCGAAATACTTGATAATGACCCTTTCAATAATTCGAATCCGCATTATCTTCGTATAAAATCGGACGGTGAGGATTTTGGTGTATCCAATGAGGGCTTTCGCGGTATCGGTGTGCACGAAGGAGAACATTACATCTTTTCGGCTCAGGCTCGCTCTATTCAAGGCCAGCCGACATTGGGTATCGCACTGGTCGCAAGTGACGGGCGCAAATTGGCTGAAACCAAACTTGACGGATTCTCCAAACAGTGGAAGAAATATACTACAAGGTTAAATTCATCAGCAACCGAGCCTAAGACGAAGTTAAATATTTACATAGAGGGGCCCGGCGAGATTGAGCTTGATATGGTCTCATTGTTTCCAGAGAAGACCTGGAAAGACCAGCCGAATGGTCTGCGTGCCGACCTAGTTCAGATGCTCGCCGAATTGAAGCCCGGCTTCATCAAATTTCCCGGCGGATTCCTAACCGAAGCCCGCAGCCTTGACAATCGATACCAGTGGAAGAGAACAATCGGTGACATAGCCGAAAGAAAGCTCAGCCCCATACCGTGGAGCGCTTTCGGAACACGTGCTGCGCCCGACTATTTTCAGTCGTATGGTTTGGGATTCTTCGAGTATTTCCAGTTGTGCGAAGACCTTGGGGCAGAACCGCTGCCTATGCTTAACTGCGGTATGGCTGCACAGTTCACCGGCGATTTTGCACCGACCAGCCAGCTCGAACCATACATACAGGATGTACTCGACCTGATAGAGTTCGCCAATGGCTCGGCCACAAGCACCTGGGGAAAAAAGCGTGCCGATATGGGGCATCCGAAACCATTTAATCTGAAAATGCTCAGGTGGGGTAACGAGACCGTCGGGCCTCAATACATCGAACGATACGAACAACTCGCAGAAGTGCTGAAGGCCAGGCATCCGGAAATCAAAATCATAGCAGGTTCCGGGCCTGAACCTTTCGGCGACAATTTCGAACTCGCATGGGACAAGCTGCGCGAGCTGAAGGCAGCGATGATAGATGAGCACGCTCACATGCAGCCGAACTGGTTCTTCAATAATGCTGCACGTTATGACAAATACGACCGCAACGGACCAAAAGTTATATTCGGAGAATACGCCGCCCATTCCGAGCCGGGCCTGATAAATCCGAATAACCGCAGTAACCTTCAATGTGCCTTATCCGAAGCAGCATTCTTTACCGGCCTGGAACATAATGCGGATATCGTAGTAATGTCCTGTTACGCTCCACTTTTCGCCCACAGTGAAGCCTGGCAGTGGAAACCAAATCTGATATGGTTCGATAACCTGAATGTCTATGGTACTCCATCATATTATGTTCAGCAAATGTTCAGTTGTAATCGCGGTGACGTAGTCCTGCCTTTGAATATAGAATTGCAGACACCAAACATCAAGCGTCTTTATGCCAGTGCTGTGCGCGATGACAAAACCGGCGATATCATTCTTAAAGCCGTCAATCCTTTTAATGAGCCTCTCGAAACAGATATAAAGCTCACCGGTGTCAAGGTGATAGCACCCGCCAAGGCAATCATCCTGACCGGTGAAAAGCTAACAGATGAAAATTCATTTGAATCGCCGAAAAAAATCTTCCCAGCCAAGGAAATGATACAGAATACAAGTAATTCGTTTAATTATACCTTCCGGCCATATTCACTAACCGTGCTGCGTTTGCCAACGGAGTTTTCTTTAGCGGGTGATAATAAGAAAACAAGCCAAAGCGAATGATAAATTGTTCCAGAAAAATCAAATTTCAAATCAAGCAATGGACTCATTCTCCTCCTTTTGTATAGTAACCACAAACACGCAACGCTTAGAGCCTCGCAACACCGATTCCTTGACTTCCACATCCACCTTTTTGCCCAGGATAGTCTCGTATGTATGTTTCTGCCAACCTACAGAGCAGGCACAATATATTGGTGATATATTCTTGCTGTTAACCAGCAGGCAGTCACAATCCCGTTGGCGGGTGGTAATTGTAATAACGCCAGCATCCTTATCATAGTCAAACACCTCACCATTATGCTGATTCATACGCTGGAAAAAGCCCTCGGGATCACCCTTATACTGCCGGGCCCAGCCCAGATTTGCGGCACAATTTCGGCCGAGCTGTTCAAGGATGGCGATTTGGTCGGCTTCATCCAAATAGTCTGCCAGCAGTTCCCAGAGCCTTGCGTTCTGACTCCGGCAATGTTCCAGCCACCATTTAAGTCGCCAGGCTGGTTCAACCGATGTATTCGTGTCTTCTGACGACTCACAGTTTTCGAGCAGGGCTAATCCGGCGCAGGAACATAGACCAAAACTACATGTTTTTTTTAAGAGCTCTCTGCGATTCATAAGATTCTCCTGATTCACAAAACGCTGTTTCTTCAACGATTCGGTAAAGATATAAATTTATGGAATATAAATCATACCAACAGGGATGTGTGAATGTAAATAAATCCAAATTGTCATTCAGCAGTAAAGTCGTTTCCGGTTTATCCTGAAATTCTCCGGATAAACCAATGCAGGCCACGTTGACGTCGTTACAGTCGTCGGCTTCTTTGTGATGGGGTAAACACTGCATCGTCTTATGGTAATTCAAGGTCTTTTCTATGTCGGCTTCGCTGAAATCTAAATTCCTATCGCGAGCTTTCCATTTATCTATTGCAATACGGGCAATTCGAGCGTTCTCTTCATGCGTAAAATCCCTGAAACTTTTTCTTACATCGCCTTTGCCTGAGGCGTTTATATCGAGTAGCTGTACGGGAGAATCGCAGTTTAGATCGAAATCACTCAAGCCTACATAACGAATTTCCGGATTTTGGGCAGTGCTGTAATACAGCCTGCCGTTTTTCGCATCGAAGACAAGAGACCAAAGAGTGCTCCTGCGCCGAACTGCTTGCAAAGTTGAAAAGACATATTCAACCGGGTCCTCGTCGGAGTAACTGTCTAACATACGAGCAGCTTTGGCAAACCTTCCCGATGGATTATCTGCCTGAGCCAGGCACTCGGCGTAAGGTGAGTTCGTCATAACCTTGATTTTCACCTCATCGCCTATATATGCGCTCAATTTGCCGTCGAACCACTCGACCGTCGCGCATTTTCCGGATGCGTCGCAAACGAAAAAGTGTGATTTATATTCGCCCTTGTCGATTCGCAATGCCTTGTCGGTGGCCAATACCTCTTCGACCGTGGCACAATTGTCCAACTGATATTGAATCCAGTGATCACTGATGACCGAATGCCTGTCGTCGGGCTCGGGATAAATTGTATTGCCAAGCCACATTTCGCCAATTACAAGACCGGCTTCATTCATTCCTCGGCAGGGAAAACCGTTGCCCGACTGATTGGTTGTAATGCTGGCGTACCTGGAAATCCACTCCGGGGGATTATCGCTGCGGATACCGCTTTTTTTCACATTGCGCTTGTTGATGACAATCAAGCCGTCGTCAATAAACCAGTCCAGGTTGTTGCCAAAGACGACATGCCCGTTTTTCGCCAAACATACGGATGTACAGGCCGAGGCTGGATATCCGAAAACAAACGTCGTAACGATAAAGGCCAACAGGATAATAAAAAAGCTAAATTTGTAGATTCTTCTCTGATACATAAGCTAGCCCGCCAATTTCTTTTACACTGTTATTCAGTAATCTCTTTCAATATAGCCTGCTCCAGATACCTTTTATGACGTTCATAGTAACCGGCTGGTTGACAGGAATACAAATAAAAAAGCCCTGTACTGTACGGTACAGGGCTAAGTCCATAGTCAAGAGCAGGTGCCATAACCTGCTAAATAACTCTGTTATAGCAATCGGCTTATACCTTTCCACGAGACCTTTTTATTGACGCAATCGAGAAACCCTAATGTAAATTAAGATGAGAATCAGGAAAAATAAAATAATCAAAATCCAAAGAAGCGGACAGGGAATGCATTGGACTCGACCATCCGGCCCTCCGATGCCTGGCCCAACAGTATATTTAGACAAAGATATAAATCGAGATGCCTCACGAGATGCCATTTCACCACGATGCGTTCTACCCTGGCCCCTGAAGAGCAGATGATATACTCCCGCCGCTCCGGTTCTATTGAATGTAGATGTCCATGTCCCGTCTGAAGGCTCCGCATCACCATGGGTACCATCGTCATAAAGACGAACTATCACGGATTGTTCTGAATCTGGGTCCGTAATTTCAACCGACACTTGGCCGTCAACCGAAGGCCAACCTCTATCTGTCAGTGTGGCCATTAGTGTGAACTTGGCGCCTGGATGATAATCATCACTAAACGCTTCAACTTCCATTTGATAATCGGACGCAACTGCTGCGGCGAAACCAATCGGCAGAAAACCGTGACCGATATCCGGTACGACTACATGCCCGTGTTGTGCCTGTGTTAACAACACCTTGCGGTCTGCGCCCGTAAAATCTCTTTTGGGAGTGTATCTCAGAAGCCAATCTCCAAGATACTCTGCCGTTTCTTCCGCGGCTGGTAAATTAACTTTACAAATAGTGTAACTATGTCGCTGCTTCATATGTATTGTTACTCCGCCTACTTGCACCCCAGGCGACATAACTTGACCGTTGGGAGCAATCAGCTCCAATTCGTAATAATCTCTGACAGCTGGGCTGTCCAAAACAAGAAATGCAGCT
Organism: uncultured Pirellulales bacterium; assembly: GCA_964493425.1. Lineage (GTDB taxonomy): Bacteria > Planctomycetota > Phycisphaerae > Sedimentisphaerales > Anaerobacaceae > CAYLMG01. The sequence goes on along the minus strand of CAZBMW010000006.1, from coordinate 3,107 downwards.
TTGTGGTCTGATGATATGATGTGTGCTGTTGCTACCGTTGTTGGTTCGTTAATATCGAGCCCGACCGCTACAGTTGGATCTACTGCCAAATCCATTCCTGTCGCGTTTGCAAATATCTTAAAGTAAAAAAGCTCCAAGTCATAAATGCTTTCACCGCTCAAATCGTCCGAAATCTGATGATATCCATTCGCAATATTTGTGATATTTTGAAGAGATGCTGGATTAACATTCATTCCTACGCCAACACTATACATCCAAAGATCCGGATTGTTGTTTCGTACCTGGACAATGGCGGCTACATCAAGCTCATCCTGCACCGTTTCAATGCCATCCGTGAGAACCACCATCACATGTTTCCGATCGCCCGCCGGTAATGTATACAAACCGGCTGCTGTTTCAATGGCATCACTTATACCTGTCATACCCGTAGGTTTCAGCCGGCCTGCATCCTCAAGTGCAGCGTCAGAAAGCTTGTCCATCGCATCGGCCATATGAGAGCCGGCAACATCCGGATCATCAACAAAATCAAGCCCTAAATAAACCTGGTTTGTATGGTTATATTTAACAAAACCTATCTTGTCACCAGTGCCTGTGTCCCCTATGTCCGGACGCAAAAGGTCCGCATAGAGCGCCGAAGCATCCCGCATTGCATCGATTTTTCGTCGTTCACCAGCGTTTTCACCCATTGAGCCGCTTCGATCCATAACCAGCACAGAATCTATCGGAACAGGATTTACTCCAGAACCGCGAAGGGTAACATCTTGTTGCGGATTATCTAAATCATTACCTGTTACTCTAAAAGTAATGGAATGGTCCCCTATAGCCTGCGGTTCGTATACTTGTTGTACAATCAGCGGAGCATCGCCCGGATTAATGTCAAAGTTTGCCACCTCATTCAGTTCAGACCACTGTGGTATATCAGGGTCACCTACAGACTGGTTGGAAACTGTTACTGTAAGCATTGCATCACCGTCGTTGTAGACAACAACTGCTTGCGTAGCCGCAAAGCCGAGTTCTACATCACCGTAGTCCAAATCTGTATCAACAACGCGCATTGACGGTCCACCGGCAATCGGCGGCTCAGCACCTGCCAAGGTGAGAACGCCTGTGTTTGCCGGGTCGAGCCAGTTTCTCAAACGATTGTTAGCAGCACCCCCGCCATTCCAGCTAACCGACAACTTGCCAAACCAATCGGGGCCATCTAAAAAAGCACATGATGCATCTCCACCATGCAGCTGGCCTATGCATAAGCCATTTGATGTATCGTAAAGACAAGAGCCGGAGGAACCATGTTCGGTGGTCCCTGTATCCCAAACAACACGCCAATGATTACTGCTGGGGTCAATCGTATCATCGTCGTAATCTGTAATGTTTGCCGCGTCATTATCAAAACTTATGGATTTTTCATCACAACTCGGATGGTGGATACAAACAGTCGATGGTGGTATGCCTCCAGTAGCATCCCACCCGTCGTAATAAACGTTAAATTCCGGATCAGGTGCTGCATCCAACTCTACCAGGGCAAAATCGCTGGTCGCCCAGTTTGCACGTAAAGTAGCACCGGCCTGATTGTCGGCTAAAGAGCCACCGCCATGCGCCATGCAGACAGGAGATTCGTAGTTCCAGTAAAAGACCATAGTAGCATCATTAATGCCGTTGATACCACAATGGTTTGCCGTGAGAAAATAGGGAGTGAAATCCTGATTCGTGTTATTAAGCAGTTGGCCTGTACACGTCCACATCCCATTCAACGTATAAACTGCTACTGACCGAATCTGATCTCCCCATGCATTCCCGGCAGGGCAAACAACATCGATGTTGCAGTTTCCGGCTTTATCTCCTATTCCCCCGAAAAAGCGATACCCATGGTTTACCTTCCCAATCTCAAGCACAGGTTCTGATGCCGGATCAGCAGGAACAAATAACTCAACAACGACTTCCGGTCCTAATATAATAGGCGTCCACAACTCACCTGCTCTCGTTCTGTTCTCTGAGGTAAACGGCCCTTCAACATGATCTCCTATGGGATCGTAAATCCATAGTTTTGCACCGTCCGGAAGTTCATAAACTGTAAATCCGAGGTTAATGCTTTTAGCACCATCGCTTTGAATTCTCAATCGCCAGATACGCGAGCCGTCCGAGAGGTCCAGCCACGTACCTGAATTTGTCAGATTTAATTCAACATCAATCGCTTGCGCAAATCGTATTGGCCCCGGACGTTCTGCCCGGCCACGTGCCGCATCTTCTGCAAGCAACGCCGCAACGTTTACATCAATCATAGCTTTTGTGTCCACGCCCGCCAAGGATTTTTGTCCGATTGAAAAACTTCTCGGCAGCTCCTTCATAACCGCCATAGCCGGCAAGGAAAGCCCGAAGACCAACAATAAGTAAAAAAGCCCGATACATGTCCTTGCCAAGCCAGCTAAATGTGAGTTTTTTTTGTGTTCCATTTGTACACCTCTCTTAACTAAATTGTTTATATTTACTATTGAAATGACGTGACCAATTTTCGCCATTTTCACTACATAAATAAGTCCAAAGCATTACTCTATTATATGCCGTCTCTAAATGATATAATGCTGACATACAGCCCCCCAATTCCTATGAACCCTTCGACTTCCTCGCTGGAGCCGTTCAATTTATCTACTTTACGTACTTTGAACGCCTAACAGTCTAAATCATGTCGAGTTAGATTTTACCATCTGATGTTTCTATGTCTATAGTGTAAACTAAGAATTTATAGAATTTTTTCGTTATTTTTATGTTGTGGGGCCGTCTTTTCATCCCTTTTGACCATAATTTGGTCAAAAATTGGTTTATATACTATATAAAGCTCATTCTCGTACTCTGAATATTGATGTCAAATCCCAAGTTCATCGATAATCTGCATAAATCTACGATTTCAGCGCATTAAAAAAGCCCTGTCAGAAGACAGGGCTTCTTTATATCAAGAACAGTTAAGCTTATGCAGCGAAGGTGTCTGACAGTCAGCATCCGAGTCTTATAGATTCCTGCTTTCGCAGGAATGACAGGGACACCGTCTAAATTATCCTTTAGAAAGGAGGTGATCCAGCCGCAGGTTCCCCTACGGCTACCTTGTTACGACT
>CAZBMW010000005.1:132826-158158 GCA_964493425.1 uncultured Pirellulales bacterium | reverse complement strand
ATCTTTAGTCTTTTCATCATATAGGGCCTGTCTTGGTACTGGGCAGGCCCTATTTTATTATTCCTTAGTAATTAAAAATCGCAGTTATTGTTGTAAGCCAGTATAACTGTCGGTTGTCGCCTAATAGCATCGGCCGCCTTATTGCCTTCCAATACTCCCCCTCGCCTATTGTTTCTTAGTTATTAAATTAGCCACACTTTTTATTCGAATGTACACTGCGAAAAACCAGTCAAATCTGTTGAAGTCTGGTTGAGGTTTTTGTATCCTTACGAGTCTGGAAAGCTCGTCTATATGACAAGGCGTTTCATGCAGAAAATAAGCTCGTTCTTAAAAAAGGTGAATTATGCAAAACAAAAAATACTGTATAATTTTTTTGCTTTCTTTAACACTGCTCTGTATTTCGGCCTACTCGCAGGACTCGGAACCAAATTCCGTTTTTTATAATAAGTTAAAATCACTCCCGGCAGTTTTAGAGGTCAAAGAGACTCGCTCCAGCGCAAGGTTTTTTAAAGAATCTTACGAGCTTATGTTTGAGCAGCCGCTCGACCATCGAAATCCCAACGGCGAGAAGTTTCAGCAGCGTGTTTTTGTATCCCACGCTGATTATAACAAACCCGTGTTGCTCAACACGGAAGGTTATGCTGCCCGGGGCAATTCCGGCGGGGAGCTGCAGCGAATGTTAGGGGGCAATCAGGTAACGGTCGAACACCGATTTTTCGGAAAGTCCGCTCCTTCGCCGCTCAAGTGGGAGTATCTCACCGTCAAACAATCCGCGGACGACCTGCACGCCGTTGTTACAGCCCTGAAAACGCTTTATATCGGCAAATGGGTCAGTACCGGGACAAGCAAAGGTGGACAGACGGCGTTGTTCTATAAGTGTTACTATCCGGATGATGTCGATGCCACCGTCGCCTATGTCGCCCCGATAAACGTCGCACAGGAGGACCCTCGAATTTATCAATTCCTTCAAACCGCGGGAGATGCTGTGACCAGAAAAAAAATAAAGGACTTTCAAATCACTATGTTCAAACGCCAGGACGAAATATTGCCGCTGGTAAAGGAACAGGCGGAAAGAAGACAATGGACTTTTGCAATGGGCTTGCCGGCTGCTTATGAATACGGCATATTGGAATATCCCTACGCTTTTTGGCAGTATGGAACCAACCCAGCCGATATCCCTGAACCCAACGCTCCGGCTGAAACACTGGCTGCACACTATAACCGGGTGCATACGCTTTATTACTATTCCGACCAGGGCAAAAAGCAGTTCGAGCCGTTTTTGTATCAGGCCTTCACCGAGATGGGCTATTACAACTTTGACATCACGGACTTCAAACCTTATATGAAAACCCTGAAGGAGCCGTCTAATCTCGTCATTTGTCCCGACGGTGCCGAAATAGTTTATAATCCCGCAACAATGGCTTTCGTCTATAACTTTCTCCAATACAAGGCCAATCATGTTGTTTACATTTATGGCGACCAGGATGCTTGGTCTGCAACCCAGATGCAGCTCATCGGCCGAACCGATGCAATCAAAATCGTCGCACAGAACAGCCATCATGGAGCACGAGTTAGCAGTTTTTCGCCTGAGCAGAAAGAATTATTTTACTCAAATATGGAGAGATGGCTGGATATGAAACTTGAACGGCAATAGTCTCATTAAGAGCAAAGAAGAAAGCTCGGCGCTGTTTTGAGCAATTGAATCACCTGTAATAAAAACCTCGGTCGGCCGCCTCCGCCTTCCAGAAAATCAACAATGGAAAGCAACAGTAGAATTGTCAGCAACATAACGTAATTGTTGATTATCTTTTTCATTTGCTAAGGTTCAGGCCGGTCACCGGATTCAAAACAGCCCCATATACACTTATTCGTAATGTCTCTGCAAAACAGCAGCGGTCACTCCATTAATTAAAACATCTTCGCCGCAGCGTGCAGCAATAATTTCAACTTTTCGAAGCGGCCAATCATACATCTCCGTTCTCATTCGTTCCCGTATCGCTTTTGCCAAGTACTCCGGACACTGCTGACATACATAGCCGGCGAGAACAACCGTTTCCGGGTCATATGCGTTAATGGCCTGAACGGCTGCCTGACCTAAATATTTCCCTAATTGCTCTCGTATCTCCAGTGAATAAGGGTCACCCTCCTGCATCGCTTCGCTCCAATATTTGATAACTTCTTCAGGAACGATAGAATCATCATTGCCTGAAATCCGATTCTGCAAGAGGCTGCGCGTACCTTGTTTTATATCAGAACGGATTTTCCTTGCTATCGCCGGGCCGGAAATAAAAGTCTCCAGACAGCCGTAGTGACCGCATCCGCAAAGAGGTCCGTGCGGATCAACAATCGTATGGCCGATTTCCCCGAAACGCCCCGTTGCACCATCCATAATCTGTCCATTCATATACAGCGTGGAGCCGACTCCGTTGGCAACGTTCAGATAAAGAATATTCTTTGCAGCAAGCGAAGGCTCCGCAGCTATCTCAGCCAGTATTCGGACCTTGGTGCTGTATATCCGGATAGGGTATTTAATATCTTTCTGCAGGATTTGTCTTAAATGAACTTCTCTCCAGCCAAGTGGGCTGGAGAGCTGAATCACTCCATCCGGCGAAACCGAACCACTTAGTGTAATGCCAAGCCCGAGGATTTTTTCCTCTTCTATTCCAGAGTGGTTTATCAACCCCGCTAAATTCACCGAAACCAATTCTACCACACGCTCGACAGAATGGTCTGCTCCCAATAAAAGTTTAATTTTATTAATGTTGCTCCCAAGAGAATCATAGATGCCGATAACGAGATAACTGGGATTTATCTCCATAGCAATTACATAGTGACTGTTAGGATTCAATTCAAGCAGAACAGGCTTCGGGCCGCGTTTGTTACTTTCCCCCTGCCTTTCAGAAATAAGTTTTTTTTCACGAAGCCGAAGAACAATGGTACTGGCTGTCGAGCTTCCAATGTCTGCCAGGCGACAAAGCTGAGTTTGAGAAAGTCTGCCATGTTTACGTAAAAGCGACAATATCAGCTTCTCGTTACGCTCACCAGCACCTTTGGAATCTATGGGACTGTTTTTCATAATCATTCTTCCTTAATACCTCATATCCTGAGCATTTTCAAGAAGATTCTAGAACTTAGCTTGTTTACGCAGAATTTAACTTTATATAAGGTTATATATACAAAGTACTTATAAAATTTATAAAAATACTTGCTATTTTTTTAATAACTGTTATAATAATCTCACGCCGTGAGATAATAAATTTACCTATGCTTTTGTAGAGTTTAAAACCTAATGTCAAAAAAACAAAACGTGATTATAGCTCAATCGGGAGGGCCGACTGCCGTAATTAATTCCAGTGCCTGCGGTGTCATTCAGCAAGCGATGAATTCTGGAAAGTTCGGCACGATTTATGGCGCAGTTAACGGTATTCTGGGAGTTTTGAAAGAAGAGCTATTCGATATTTCCGCTGAAAAGCCGGATGCAATCGAAGCACTTAAGACAACCCCTGCAGCAGCGATAGGCTCCTGCCGTTATAAGCTCAAAAGTCTTCAGGATTCCAAAGCCGATTATGAGAGAATCCTGAATGTCTTTAAGGCGCACAACATACATTATTTTTTCTACGCCGGCGGTAATGACTCAATGGATACCGCCGATAAGGTCAACAAGCTCGCAGCCGATTCCGGATACGAACTGACCTGCATAGGAATACCAAAAACCATTGATAACGACCTTGGCTTCACAGACCATTGTCCAGGCTACGGCAGCACTGCAAAATACGTCGCAACCTGTGCAATGGAAGCCGGCAGGGATACTGAAGCGCTCTATACCACCGACACCTGTACTATTCTTGAGGTAATGGGACGCAACGCCGGCTGGATCGCCGCTTCGACAGCCTTGGCCCGTCGCTGTCCACAAGATGCCCCACATCTGATTTATCTGCCGGAACGGCCTTTCAATTCTGATAAATTCGTCGAGGATGTCAAACTCGTCTTAAAAGAGTTCAAGCGCGTCTTTATCGTAGCAGGTGAAGGCCTGCGTGACGAAAGCGGCCAGTACATCACTGCCGACACCGGACAATTCGGTAAAGACAATTTCGGACATGTCCAGCTTGGCGGTGTCGCCGAAATCTTAAAAGCTATCGTGGAAAAACAAATCGGCATCAAGGCCCGCTTCAACAAACTCGGAACAAACCAGCGAAGCGCAATGCACTTTGCATCCCTTACTGACCGTGATGAAGCATATATGTGCGGCCGGGAGGCAGTAAAAGCAGCACTGAAAGGCGAGAACGGAAAAATGGTAACCCTGATTCGCCAGAACAATAATTCGTATAAGTGCGTAACAGGACTTGCACAGCTCAGTGACGTTGCAGCCGCAGAGAAAATTATACCTAATGAATATATCAATGCAGAAGGAAATTTCGTTACCGATGCAATGCTGGACTACGTCCAGCCTCTTGTGCAGGGCGAGGTGAAAATACCAGTCGGCAAAAACGGTTTGCCTGTATTTATGCGCTTCGAGAAAAAACTCGTGGAAAAGAAGCTCCCATCCTATATATAGCAGGATTTTCTTATGCAGCTGGAAAAATATTCTTTTGGCCTCGGTGACAGATTCGGCCGACAGGGCAAAGCTCAGCTTCAGGCCGTCCTAACAGCCAAAGCTGACGGTGTTAATATTGTCCCCGTCTGGAACAAATCTCATCGTGAGCACACCATTATGGGCACAAGACCGGAACAAACATATACTGCTGCTAAAGAAGCCGTTGAAACCTTGGGCTGGCAGGATTCATTTTATGTCGATGCCGACCATATTCAAATCAGCAACGTTGATTTATTTATAGATTCAAGCAACTTTTTTACGCTTGATATCGCCGACTCTATCGGCCGCAGTGCTGATGACGATAAGATTAATAACTTTCTGAGTAAATACAGCAAATATCTCGGCAGTTTAACGATTCCCGGAATTGACGATGTCTTTGACATAAATCAAGACCAGCTTAGCTCAATTGCTCACAAATATCTAAAAGCTATTGAACAAGCCGGCTCTATCTATCACCATATTCAATCAAAAAAAGGGAAAAACAATTTTATTGCGGAGATATCGCTCGACGAAACCGGCACACCGCAAACACCTGTGGAACTTTTTTTCGTCCTCGCTGCTATCGCCGACGAGGGTATACCTGCTCAAACGATAGCCCCAAAGTTCACAGGCAGCTTTTTAAAAGGCATAGATTACACCGGTAATATTGAGAAGTTTGCAAAAGAGTTTGAGCAATGCCTTGCAATCATATCTTTCGCTGTTAATGAATTCGGCCTGCCTGAGAATCTGAAGCTCAGTATCCATTCCGGCAGTGACAAGTTTTCGCTCTATAAACCTATTAACAGGGCTTTGAAAAAATCCGATGCTGGTTTGCATCTAAAAACCGCAGGAACAACCTGGCTTGAAGAGCTAACAGCCCTGGCCTCAGCCGATGATGAAGGCCTCTCAATTGCCAAACGTATTTATGCAGATGCCTGCGAGCGCTTTGACGAGCTCTGCGCGCCCTACTCCACGGTTGTTGATATCGAAAAAGAAGAGCTTCCCCTTCCCTCTGCCGTCAACAATTGGAGCAGTGACGATTTTGTAAATGTCGTACGTCATAATCCAAGCTGTAGTCAATATGATACGAACGTCCGCCAGCTTTTGCATTTAGCTTACAAAATCGCTGCCGAAATGGGAACCGAATTCACTGATGTTCTTGAGAAATATCAGGAACATATCAGTCCGGCTGTAACAGAAAATATTTACCAGAGGCATATAAAGCCTCTTTTTATTGAACAGGATTAGGTATGGATGAGCTATTTCGTATTAAAGACAAGGCCATCGTAATAACCGGCGGCGCAGGAATTCTATGCACCGCAATTGCAAAGTACCTGGCCCGGCAGGGAGCTAAGCTCTGCATTGTGGATTGTGATAAACCTCGCACGAACCAGCTCGTAAAAGAAATAAAAGCAGAAGGCGGCTTTGCGATACCAGCCTGCGCTAATGTTCTCGACAATAAAGAAATAACGCAGGCCAGCGATTGTGCAATCAAAAATATGGGAAAAGTCGATGTCCTCATTAACGGAGCCGGCGGAAACAAAAAGAAAGCGACTGTCTCTGATGAACTTGCTTTTTTTGATTTACCCGCCGATGCTATCCGCTCGGTGCTCGACTTAAACCTAACGGGTACAATCCTCAGCTCCCAGGTCTTCGGAAGGCATATGGCTGAGCGCGGCGAAGGAATTATCCTGAACGTCTCCAGTATGAGTGCTTTCAGAGCCTTAACCAAAGTTGGAGCATATTCAGCGGCCAAAGCTGCCGTGAGCAATTTCACCCAATGGCTGGCCGTGCATATGTGTCAAAATTATTCGACAAATATCCGGGTTAATGCCATTGCTCCCGGCTTCTTTTTGACAAATCAGAACCGATTTCTGCTAACTGATGAAAAAACAGGCGGGCTGACGCCGCGAGGCAAAACGATTATCGCTCATACACCGATGGGGCGTTTCGGGGATGCACACGAGCTTTGCGGCACAGTCCATTGGCTTCTGAGTGACGCATCAAAATTTGTTACCGGTGTCGTCGTACCCATAGATGGCGGCTTTAATGCTTTTAGTGGAGTTTAGATTAGGTTTTTGTAATACGGAGACAATATGGCAGAATATACAAAAGCATTAAGAGATGTTCAGCCGACCAAAGATTTTCTGGTTGCAATTGATTCGGATGGTTGTGTTTTTGACGCGATGGGTATTAAGCAGCGGGAGTGCTTTTGCCCTATGATGATTGCCTATTTCGGCCTGCAGCCGGTAGCACTGGCAGCAAGAGAGTGCAAGGAATTTGCAGACCTCTTCAGTAAAACACGAGGGGCTAACCGGCATAAAACATTAGTGCGTATCTTAACAGAGCTTCTGCCCAGCCATCCGATGGTCAAAGCTCGCGGTTTCAAGGTCCCACAGTTTAAATATTATTTTGATTGGGTAAGCGACTCCAACAGTCTTTTAAGTAACGATGGATTAGAGAAAGCTATTGCCGCAGAAGTTAATCCCGACGCCAAAAAGGAATTCGAGCTTGCTCTTCGCTGGAGCAAACGCGTCAATGAGATGGTTGCAGAGGTGGTCAAAAACGTACCACCTTTTTTGTTTGTCAAAGAGAGCCTGGAAAAAATTTATCAAAAAGCAGATATCATTGTTTGCTCATCGACCCCCACAGAAGCTCTGCAGCGCGAATGGGCTGAGCATAACATAGCCAAGTATGCCAGAGCGATTGCAGGCCAGGAAATGGGCAAAAAGGCTGAGCATCTCGCAGTTATGTGTGAGAAATATGATAAAGATAAAGTACTAATGATTGGCGATGCACCCGGCGACCAGAACGCCGCTAAGAAAAATAACGTCTTGTTTTACGCAGTCAATCCGGGCGATGAAAATGCAAGCTGGAAACGATTCTACGATGAAGCGTTCGATAAATTCATCGCAGGCGAATACGCAGGCCAATATGAGAATATGATAATTGCGGAATTCGACAGCTTTCTACCGGTCGATCCGCCCTGGTTAAGTTAAGGAATAAAAATGCTTTACTACGAACGTGGAAATGAAAACGACAATCTTAGTGCCGAGGACCTCAGATATGCTCTGTACTCAGCTCTGGACAAAATCGGCACTAAGAGAAAGGTGCTGGTAATTCCGCCGGACATCACACGCTTTCACTCACGAGGTGGGATTCTAGCTCAGTTTGCTTGGCAGTATTACGGCGAAAGAGTGACGGATATCCTGCCGGCGCTCGGAACGCATTTCGCAATGACAAGCAGGGAAATCAAGCAAATGTTCGGCAATGTCCCTCAGAATTTGTTCCGAGCTCATAATTGGCGAAGCGATGTGGTGACATTGGGCAAAGTCCCTGCCGAATTCGTAAAAGAAGTCAGTGAAGGAAAAATCGATTACAACTTGCCGGTACAGGTCAATCGCCTGCTGGCCAAAGGCGGATTTGATCTGATTTTGTCTATCGGACAGGTAGCTCCTCACGAGGTCGTCGGTATGGCCAATTATAACAAAAATATCTTTATTGGAACTGGAGGAGCCGAAGGAATCAACAAAAGTCACTTCGTCGGCGCCGCCTACGGCATAGAACGGATTATGGGCCGTACAGACACGCCCGTTCGACGCATATTGAACTACGCATCGGGCAACTTCGCACAAAATCTGCCGATAGTTTATGTTTTGACAGTCGTTGCTGCAACCGAAGAAGGACATGTGGTTCGAGGACTTTTTATCGGTGACGACGCGGAATGCTTTGAGAAAGCTGCCAGGCTGTCTCAAAAAGTCAATATTCAATTGCTGGATAAAGCCCCTGATAAGGTTGTTGTCTATCTCGACCCTGAAGAGTTCAAAAGCACCTGGCTCGGCAACAAGAGCATATACCGTACAAGGATGGCAATAGCTGATAACGGTCGCCTAATCGTTCTGGCACCCGGCGTAAAGCAGTTCGGCGAAGACAAGGAGATTAATCGGCTGATTCGAAAATACGGCTACGTGGGTAGCGAAAAAGTGCTCAATCTTGTAGAAAAGAATCAGGAGCTGCGCAATAATCTCTGCGCCGCGGGGCATCTGATTCACAGCTCATCAGAGGGACGGTTCAAAATTACCTATTGCCCGGGGTACATGACAAAAGAGCAAATAGAATCTGTCAACTTTGAATACGAAGACCCGAAGAGAATGATGGACCGATACAATCCCCAAAAGCTGAAAGACGGCTTTAATACGGTTAAAGGCGAGGAAATCTTTTTCATTTCCAATCCCGGTATGGGATTGTGGGCCCTTGGAAATCGGTTCGAATAAAAACAAGCGTCGAACAATTGGAGAAGCTAAAAAAATGTCACAAGCAGATATCGCAATTATTGGTTTAGCGGTTATGGGAGAAAACCTCATCCTGAATATGGAAAGCAAGGATTTTACGGTCGCCTGTTACAATCGGACGGTGGAAAAAGTAGACAACTTTATAAACGGCCGCGCCAAAGGAAAAAATATCATCGGTTGTCACAGCGTCGAAGAAATGACTAAAGCCCTCGAACGTCCCCGTAAAGTTATGATTATGGTTAAAGCCGGAAAGCCAGTCGACGCCGTCATCGATCAAGTACTGCCTTTCCTCGAAGACGGTGACATCATCATCGATGGCGGCAACAGCTACTTCCGGGATACCATCCGACGTACCGAATATGTCGAAAGCAAAGGCAAATTGTATATTGGCACGGGTGTTTCAGGCGGTGAAGAAGGCGCCTTACGCGGGCCGTCCATTATGCCGGGCGGCTCTGCCGTAGCATGGCGACACCTTAAGCCAATCTTTCAGAAAATCGCAGCACATACCGACGCGGGCGAACCCTGCTGCGAGTGGGTGGGTGAAAATGGTGCCGGCCATTTCGTTAAAATGGTACATAACGGCATCGAGTACGGTGATATGCAGATGATTTGCGAAACGTACCAGATGATGAAGTACGGCCTGGGTATGAGCAATCAGCAGATGCATGAAGTTTTCAAAGAATGGAACAAAGGCGAGCTGGATTCTTACCTGATTGAGATTACACGTGACATCCTCGCTTACAAGGACGAGGACGGCAATTACGTATTGGACCAGATACTGGACACTGCCGGGCAGAAAGGAACCGGAAAATGGACGGCTATTACTGCACTGGAAACAGGCCAGCCCCTCACTCTTGTAACAGAAGCAGTTTTCGCACGATGTCTGTCGGCCTTGAAGGATGAACGCCTCGCAGCATCGAAAGTTTTGACCGGCCCGAACAAAACGTATGACGGTGACAAGAAGCTATTTACCGAGCATCTGCGTCAGGCCCTGTATGCTTCCAAGATAGTCAGCTACGCACAGGGCTATCAGCTTATGCGTGCTGCTGCTGCCGAATTCGGCTGGAATCTGAATTACGGCGGTATCGCACTAATATGGCGCGGCGGCTGTATCATCCGCTCGGTCTTCCTCGGCAAAATCAAAGACGCCTTTGATAAGAATCCCGAACTGAGTAATCTGCTGCTGGACCCATTCTTCAAAAATGCCGTCGAAAAAGCTCAGGATGCCTGGCGCCACGCCGTAACCGCCGCCGTCAATATCGGTATTCCAATGCCGGCGATGAGCTCGGCTCTGGCCTATTATGATGGATACCGTGCCAAGCGGCTGCCGGCAAACCTGCTGCAGGCTCAGCGTGATTATTTCGGTGCGCACACATACGAACGGCTGGACAAGCCGCGAGGCGAATTCTTCCACACCAACTGGACAGGCCGGGGCGGCGAGACTTCTTCTTCAGCGTATGTTGTCTAAAATTTAAAAAAGATAGCTGGGAGCATAAGATGACCGCTGAGTTTATAAATGAAGAATTTCTTCTGCAAACCAAAACAGCTAAACTGTTGTACCACGACTGCGCCGAAAAGATGCCAATTTACGATTACCACTGCCACCTGCCCGCTGAAAAAATCGCCGCCGACCAATGTTTTGAAAGTATCACACAGGCCTGGCTTTACGGCGACCACTACAAATGGCGAGCGATGAGAACAAACGGCATTGATGAACGCTTCTGCACAGGAGGAGCCGGTGACTGGGAAAAATTTGAAAAATGGGCCTCGACAGTTCCTTTCACTCTCAGAAATCCCCTTTTTCACTGGACGCACCTCGAATTAAAAAGACATTTTGGCATCGATGAACTGTTAACACCAGCCGCAGCAAAAGAAATCTACGAGCAATGCAGCCAAATGCTGCAGTCCCCGGACTTCAGTATCAAAAATCTTTTGCGAAAAATGAACATCAAGCTAATTTGTACTACCGAAGGCCCATTAAATAATCTTGAGGGACACAAAAAAATAAAGCAGCAGGACTTTGAAATAAGTGTTCACGCCGCTTTTAGGCCCGACCAGTGCCTAGCCGTCGAAAACCCAGCCGGATTTAATCAGTTTCTCGACGAGCTTGAAAAAGTCTCGAACGTTAAAATCACATCCTTTGATGATTTAATTACCGCGATTAAAAAGAGACACGATTACTTCCATCAAAATGGCTGTCGCCTCTCGGATTACGGCCTCGAAGCCGCTTATGCAGAAGATTATACACAAAACGAAGTCAAAACAATTTTTGACAAAATTCGAAAAGGAGACGTTTTGAACAGTCGGCAGTGCCTAAAGCTCAAATCAGCTATGATGTATGAATTTGCACTTATGGATTGTCAAAGCGGCTGGGTAATGCAGTTACATCTTGGAGCACTGCGAAACAATAATACAAGAATGTTAAAAACCCTCGGCCCGGATACCGGCTTTGATTCAATCGGCGACTTCGAGACAGCCAAACCTCTTGCCAAATTTCTCGACCGCCTCGATACCAATAATAAACTTCCAAAGACAATTCTTTATAATCTCAACCCGGCAGACAATGCATTAATGGCAACTATGGTTGGCAATTTTCAGGATGGAAGTTTTCCAGGTAAGCTCCAATACGGCCCGGCCTGGTGGTTTCTCGACCAGAAAGACGGCATAGAAAAACATATCGAGGTTCTATCTAATATGGGATTGCTGGCCCGATTCGTGGGAATGACGACCGACTCCAGAAGTTTCCTCTCCTTTCCGCGTCACGAATACTTCCGAAGAATCCTCTGCAATATCCTCGGAAGTGACGTCGAATCCGGATTACTGCCTGATGATACTTCTTTGCTTGGTGAAATGGTTCGAAATATCTGTTATAACAACGCAAAAAATTACTTTGATATGACTTGCGGGGACTAATAGTGAATCAAGCACAATGGGACTTGCTTTTAGATGTGATTGAGGGCAAAGAAGTTTCCCCTCTTCCAACAGGTTTTATCATCGACAGCCCTTGGCTGCCAGGCTGGTACGGTGTCAGCACACTGGACTATTACACAAGCGGGAAAATCTGGTTTGACGCAAATAAAAAGGCTGTCGAAACCTTCCCCGAAGCAGTTTTCCTGCCGGGTTTCTGGGCGGAATTCGGTATGTGCACGGAGCCGAGTGCCTTCGGCTCAAAGTGCAGATGGGACGAAGTGAACCTGCCGCATCCGGGAAAAATCTCCTCAGACATAAATGTTTTGTGCCAACTGGATAAGCCCGACGTCAGAAAAGATGGACTCCTGCCCTTTGTTATACATCGACTCAAGCATTCACAAAAACAAATCGAAAAAATCGGACATCAGATCAAATTCGCCGTCGCCAGGGGCCCTTTGAATATCGCGTCCTTTTTGTTCGGCACGACAGAGCTTATGATGGCAATGATGACCGATAAGGAAAAATGTCACAAGCTTATTGAACTAATCACCGATTTCCTGATAGACTGGATTCGATACCAGATAGAGTGCTTCCCGACAATCGACGGGATTCTGCTGCTCGATGACATTATTGGTTTTATTGGCGATGAACAGTGCAAAGAGTATGTTGTGCCTTATTTCGAAAAAGTCTACGGCTCGTTCGATGCAAGGATAAATTTCCTTCACAATGATGCGTCAGGCCTTGTTTGCGCTCCTTATCTTGCGGAAATTGGAGTAAATTTATTCAACTTCAGCTTCAAGCACAGCATAGCGGAAATGAAAAAGCTTACCTCAGGTAGAGTTACGCTGCTCGGCAATATACCCCCAAGGGATGTCCTCAAACAAGGCTCGCCTCAGGACGTCGAAGATGCCCTGAAAAAATCCGTAGAGGGCCTGAACGACAAAACAAGAATCATCCTCTCCTGCGGCGGCGGTATACCTCAGGGCGTTACTACTGAAAACATAAATTCGTTCATTGCCACAGCGGGAAATTTATAGTATCTTTGAAAATTATGCTGTTTGCCTGATATATATAACTGTTTTGATATGGAATATAAGGCCTGAATAAAAAAATGAAAAAGGGACTGTTCATATTTATTGTAATTTTAGCGGCCTTGTTGATTCTGAATTATTTTTTTGCAGGTAACAAATCCGGGGCAGACATCCGTATTTTAAGGTTGGCTCATAGCCTCAATACACGTCACCCTGTTCATAAGACGATGGAATATATGGCCGAGTTGGTCAAAGAAAAATCCGGCGGCAGTTTGATTGTTCAGATTTTTCCCAGCGAACAGCTCGGAACCGAAAAGGAATGCATCGAAGCGCTTCAGCTCGGGTATCTCGCTATGACAAAAACCTCAACAGCCCCGATGGAAGGGTTTGTACCGGAGATACAAATTTTCGGAATTCCTTACTTGTTCAGAGATTCAGAGCATTACTGGAAGGTTTTAAAAGGTCCCATCGGCCGGGAATTGCTCGTGGCTGGAACTAATAAGGGACTTCGGGGGTTGTGTTATTATGATGCAGGAGCCAGAAGTTTTTATGCAAAAAAGGAAATTCACAGTCCGGAAGACCTGCACGGGCTCAAAATACGTGTTATGGAAAGTGTTATGGCTATGCAGATGATTGAAGCGATGGGCGGCTCGCCCACACCAATTTCCTGGGGAGAATTATATACCTCTCTGGACCAGGGTGTTGTTGACGCAGCTGAAAACAATCCGCCGTCCTTTGAAACGTCACGACATTTCGAGATTTGTAAATTCTATATTCTCGATGAGCACGTTCGCCTGCCCGATATGCTGCTGATAAGCACAAGGACCTGGAAGAGCCTGAACGAAGAGCAGCAGCAAATCCTGCAACAAGCTGTAGATGAATCGGTGGAATATAACATCAAGTTATGGAAAGAGGCGGAACAGGCTTCACTGGAAAAAGTCAGGGACGCCGGTGTAACCATTATCCGGCCTGACAAAGAGCCTTTCCAGCAGTCCGTCGAGTCGATGTGGGAAAGATACGAAGACACCGAGCTTGGTGCTTTAATAAAGCGAATCAGGGAGATTGAATAATGTTTTTAAAAGCCAAAAAAGTCCTCGACAGGGCACTTGAAATTCTTGTGATGGTCGTTGTCGCTGTACTCGTCGTCGATGTTTTGTGGCAGGTTTTTACGCGTTTTATACTCGCAGATCCCAGCAGCTGGACTGAGGAGCTGGCAATTTTTCTTTTAATCTGGGTCGCTTTGCTCGGAGCAGCCGTTGCACTGAATCGAGGCGCGCATCTGGGAATAGATTATTTTGTCGGCAAGCTGGATAAAAAAACAAAAATATACGTAGAGATTTTCGTGTTTTTCTGTATCGCCTGTTTTTCATTTTTTGTAATGATTCTCGGCGGTATTGACCTGGTTCGAACTTTAGTGCAGACGTCTCCTGCCCTCGGGATAAGAATGGGTTATGTTTATCTGGCTGTTCCTATCAGCGGCGGTTTTATGCTCTTGTATAGTGTCCTCGCACTTATTGAGCGCCTTATACTTTGCATAGAGCATCCTGAGAAAATTGAAACGTTTCAATCACAGCATGAGGTGCCCGAAGAGCTCGATTAGAAAAAGGGGTAAAGTGATTTTATGGATTTTCCGGTAGTGGTATTAGTTATTGTTTTTGTTATTCTTTTAACCTTAAATGTTCCCGTTGCGTTTTCGATGGGTCTTGCGGCGTTACTGGCAATTTTTGCGATGGGCGACCTTCCTTCTTTTGTTTCAGTGGCTCATAAAGTTGCAACCGGTATCGATAGTTTCGCTCTTTTGGCGATTCCGTTTTTTATTTTGTCCGGCCTGCTGATGGGTCATGGCGGTATCGCGAGGCGTCTTATCGATTTCGCCAACGTCCTCGTGGGCAGGTTTCGCGGCGGCCTTGCCTTTGTCAACATCCTTACCTGTATGTTTTTTGGCGCGATTTCAGGGTCCGCTACTGCGGCAATCTCGAGTGTAGGCGGTTTTATGATTCCCCTGATGAACAAAAGAGGATATGACAAAAATTTTAACGCTTCCGTGACGGTTACAGCCGCTACAACCGGACTGTTGATACCTCCGAGCAATATTATGATTGTCTATTCTCTGGCTACCGGCGGAGCTGTCTCTATAGCAGCTATATTTTTTGCGGGTGTTATTCCGGGTATCCTTGTCGGACTCGCTCTAATGGTAGTTAGCGGAATCATTTCATTCAAAAGAAACTATGGAGAAGGCGAAAGTCTTGTCAGGGGGGAATCCTTTATACGATTTTTAAGAGCTATACCAGCCCTTCTGCTGATTGTAATCGTTCTTGGCGGAATTTTGGGAGGTGTTTTTACCCCGACTGAGGCTTCCGCTGTAGCAGTGCTTTATTCGTTTTTTCTGGCGGTCTTCTTTTATAAGGAAGTCAGGTGGAAAGAGCTGCCGAAAATTCTGCTTCAGGCCGGAGTCACTACTTCGGTCGTGTTTATGCTGATTGGTACGAGTATGGCGATGAGCTGGGTATTAGCTGCCGAAAGCGTCCCCCAGGATATCAGTTCCACTCTGCTGGGACTAACGGATAATAAAATCATAGTACTGCTTATAATCAATTTGATTTTGCTTGCGGTGGGGACATTTATGGATATGACGCCGGCAGTGCTCATTTTCACTCCCATCTTTCTGCCGGTAGCGGCTCAGTTCGGGATAAATCCTTTGCATTTCGGGATAATTATGATTATGAACTTGTGTATCGGATTATGCACCCCTCCGGTGGGGACCTGTTTGTTTCTGGGTTGTGGTATCGCAAAAACAAGCGTGACAAAAATTATGAAACAGATACTATTGTTTTACGCCGCAATGGTTTTAATGCTGTTTGTATGTTCCTACATAGAGCCTTTATCTCTCTGGCTGCCGGAGCAGCTCGGGTTATTAAAGTAGAACATAAACTAAGACGGCTGGTTTTTTCAGCCGTTTTCTTCAATCCAAAATTCAACAAATCGATTTTAACAACTTTTATCTCTTCTGGCCCTTGAGCTGATTGAGCTTCTTCGCCAGACGGGACTTTTTCCGCGCAGCAGTTCTTTTGTGCATCGTGCTCTTCGAAGCCGCCTTGTCAAGCCTTTTAACTGCGAGTCGAAGCTGTTCCTCGGCAGCCTTCGCATCGCCGGCCGACAAAGCCTGCTCAAAGTGCTTCGTCTGTGTCTTTATCTGGCTTTTGCGGACGCGATTAGCCATCCTTCTCTTCGCGTTCTGCCTTATCCTTTTCTTCGCTGATAACGAATGTGCCACATCTATCTCCTAAATTCACCTTAAACTTTCAATATAACAATTCTTCTATTAACAATACAATCGACTGGGGCTCGATAGAGCTCAGCCCTCTTGTTTTTTCTTTCTCAGCTTGTCAACTCGCTGACGAATGTCCCTGTATGCAAAGTCAAGCTGTGCTATCTTGCGATATATCTCCAGTGCCTTGTCCTCCTCACCGCTTGCTTCGTAGGCCTTGCCGAGATTGTAGCGCAGCTCCTTGGCGACATTATCTTCCTTTATCTCGTAGGAATCAATCGCCTGCTTGAAAACATCGATTGCGTCTGCATACCAGCCCTTCAGATAAAAACACAATCCAATCTTACCCATCGATGTTATCCGGTGCCGCGGGTCCTTCTGCGCCTCCTGATATAGTGGTATCGCCTCATCATATCGCTCATTATCAACCAGACAGTTCCCATATTCATACTTGGCCTGCAAATCCGTCGGGTAATTCTCGACGCAAAGCCGGTAGTGCTCCAGGCTCGCTTCGTTCAACTGCTTTCCAAGCCGCTCGATTGCTGCCTTTGCCTCCGCGTCATCCGGCTCTACCTCCAATTCAAACTTTGCATCTCTCAGCTTGCGCTTGAGCTGCTTTATTCTTATCTGGCCGGCTTTCTGCTTATAGCTGAAATCGCTCTTCTTCAAATACGTCTTTTCCAAAAGCTCTATCGCCTCATTTTCCGAGTCCTCATCTTCCATTTCTAAAAGCGCTTGAGCAAGATTATAAATGTTCCTCGGCAAATCCGGCTCCTCAGCCAGCGCCTCCTTCGCATCTCTGACCGCAGTAATCCGGTAATCCTCTGTTTTGACAACACTCTCCTGGGACTGAAGCTTCTCCTGGAGCTCGCGGTCTTTTATGGAATGTCTGAAGTCGCCTTCCTGGTCGTATTTACCCCTCGCTAACGTAAGCTCCGCCGAAAGCCTCTTGTACTCATCTGCCAGGTCTCCATCCTCGGGTCTGAGCTTAATCGCGCACTGAATTGCCAATAGTGCCCGGTCAAACTCCTGTATTTGCGAGTAGCTGTCCTTTAATAATATATATGTGTGGAAAGAAGGTTTTCTCGCTGCGTTATTCATCTGAAACAGCAAATCCGCGACCCACCTCGCTGTATCCTTAAACTCGCCTGTTATCGCCGCCTTCAGCATCGACTCGCCATAAGATATGTTACTCGGGTCCTTTGCGAAAAGATATTCGGCACTTAGCATCTGTTCCAGCGGCTCCTGGCGCTTGCCCCGAAGCCTCTTTACTCTTTCCATCATAGTAGGCTTTTTACCGCCCTTTTCCTTCCTCTCGAGCGCAAGCGAATGAAGCTTCATATGACCGTCAAGAACCGACTCCGGCGCACAGCGCAGACCATCTATATACATATCGATAGCGTAATCGTAGTTACCCTTCTCAGCCACGCTCCGGGCCTTCTCAAAAAAGACCCACGACTTGGCCATACCGGATTTTGCACTCTCGCCGTTCATATCCTCAATACCATATTATACATTTCGAAATTCTCTCTTAAACCTTTTATCCTAAGCTATTACAAAAAAATGTCAAACACTAAAAATCCCCCAAAATCCCTCCATATCTCCTCTGCAAAACATCTCCCTCGATTGCTATAGAGAAAGCTGCTGTACATCAATGTTGAATTGCCATTTACAGATGCTGGCTTCATTTGATAGCAAATCTCGTTTTTACTATTCGAGGTGAACGACGTTGGTCGTGCGGTCGGCTTCAAGGCTGGCCATTTTGATGATATTGTAAAGCCTGCGGGCCCTGCGAACCTTTTCGAAATTGAACACCGGGTCGGTCTTGTCGGTCGTTATCAAACCGACAGTACCGACGCCGACGATACAGTCAAGCAAAGACCTGCGCATCTTCAAATCGATTACGCGGAACATATCAATATTGTCAACTTTCCTGTCGAGAATGCCTCTGCTGAACTCAATGCGTTCCGGCGTGACCTCGTAATGCATCATCTTGAGCTTAAAGGCCTTAAGCAAAAGCACCAGCGGAACAAATATAAACAGGCCCATACCGAAGATGACCCGATATTTCGAGATGGCGGCAATCTGATTTGACGTAAGCTCAATAATATAAAAAGGCCTGGTTGGGCGTCCGTCAGCTCGGGTATTTTCAGCTTCAGCCGACATCCCGTAATTGGCGGCTGTGCCGTTATCGGCAGTGGTATAACTTTCAGCTTCATAACCGCTATAGTTTGGTGCAGGTATGGGGCTTTCAGTTTCTGCCTCTGTAAAAACAGGCAGATTTTCGAGCGGATACTTTGTCAGAAAATACGCAAAAGCGAGAACAATAAGTGCCTTAACGCAGGTGCCGGCCATTGCCCAGAGTGAGGGCCGGCCCGCATACAGAATTCTCTCGTTATTTTTGCTATCCGGTTCAGCCGGCGTTACAGCCTTTTCGACGGCTTTTATGCGGTCCGGACTTAAGATTTCGCCGCAAAATCTGCACTTAACAGCCTGCTGCTGAATAACTTCGGCGCAAAAGGGACATAATTTTGTTTTCAACTTTTCGTTCAGTTCTGTTTCCATAACTTTATATATCGGAAAGCAGAAGGTTTTTTGAATAATCGAAATTTTGGCTAAAAGTGCAGATTTTGCGGATTTTAGTAACTGAATGAAAGTCGATTTGGGAAAACAGAAGCCAATTTTGGGCTAAAATTGGCTTTGAATTGGCTTTGTTTGGCTTTGTTTTTGGGAGTGCTTTTGGCAATTAAATTGCCGTAAGTATTTGTAATACAGGTGCTTATATTAATTCGGGTGATTTTTAAATTGGCTTTGTTTTGCATAAAAAGGGTCGATTTGTAGAGTTCTCTTGACAGATGTAGAGGTGCGTTTTGAGAGTTAATTTGTGAATTGGTGAATTTGTTAATTAGAGAATTAGTTATTTGATGCTCGATGCTGGATTCTCGATGCTCGATACAACCCTGCCAACAAGTGGCAGGGCTAAACGAGATTGAACTCAGGACTCTTAAATTTTTGGGCATTTGTAAAACCCCTGCCAAAATGGAGTTATGAATAATATTTTGGCTTGGCCGTCCGCCTACGTCAAGACTTCGGCGAGACAAGCTGGCCGATGCGTGAGGAACTTTCCTCCCTACGTGTGTTTGCTAACACACAAAAGCTTTATACCATATAGGAGCAATATGTTCAAGAGAAAAAACAATTAGTGTATCAGTGTATGAGTGTATCGGTATATGGGATGAAAATCCGAAATCCGAATATCGAAATCCGAAACAAATTCAAATTATCAAAATTCAAATTACCAAAAACAACCACAAATAAACACGAAAAAACACAAGTAAAACTTTGCCACAGAGCACACAGAGGCCACAGAGAAAATCAGTCAGTAAAATGTGCGGTTTCTGCCGGAGGCCGCAATGAGCGAATTAGTTAAATAGTTAATTGGTTAATTAGAGAATTTAACGACAATCCGAACCGCAGGCAGAAACGGCAGAGAAACAGACTTGAAAAGACGCAAAGAATTTTACTGAGGATTGCGCAGAGAAACAATGAAAACAGTTAAACATTCCCTCTAATTCAATGTTATTCCTCCCGTGTCGAAGCTGTGGTTGACAACTCCTTGGCTGAAAACTAACAAATGACCACTTTATTCTCCCGGTTTTAGATAGATTGACTATAAACCATTAATAGTAGTAAAATTTTATTTATTAGCTTTTTCTGCTTTAAGTTCGGCCAATTCCTTTTTTAGCTGGTCAATCTCTTTTTGATTTTTTTCTGCTTCGATCCTCATCAATCTCTGCTCAAGTTCAGAAATTTTTATTTGTGCAGCACTGTCTTTATCGGGAACGACTAAGGTTTCATTACAGCCCCAATAAAGGCCGACAAGAACAACCGTAATAAATAATAATAAAACTATCAAAAACCTTTTGTTTTTCATATTACTTCTCCCTAAATTTTCCTTATTTCAAAATATACTACTTATCGTTTTAATAATATTATCATAAATCCAATAAATATCATAACTAAAGAGAGCAATTGTCCTATTGTGATATTACCCAGTACAAAACCCGGCGTTGGGTCTGGTTCTCGGAAATACTCCGTAAAAAACCTCGCTAATCCATAACCTATAAAATACATTGAAAATAAAAAGCCGTCAAATATTTTCTTTTTCCTCAAGCTCCATAAAATGATAAAAAGTACAAGACCTTCAAAACAAGCCTCATAAAGCTGAGATGGATGTCTTAATGAATGAGTCTGGTCAGATGGAAAATACATTCCCAAAAAACTATTTGTAATTCGCCCATAAAGCTCACCGTTTACAAAATTTCCGATTCGGCCGAACATATAACCAAGTGGTATAGCAGAAATGAATATATCGCCTAGCTTCCAGAAATCGATTTTGAATTTTTTTGCAACAATAACAGAGGCAATCAATATCCCTGCTAGTCCTCCATGGTATGAAAGACCTTTAATCCCTTTATAATTTGCTCCCTGGGAGAAATCTATTGGTAAAAATATTCGCAAGGGATGATTTATAAAATATTTAAGGTTGTATATCAACACATAGCCTATTCTTCCACAGACTAAAGCAATTATTACACCAGTCAGAAGAAGTATAATAATATTTTCCCGTTTATATGGCAGTTTTTCTTTCTTTATCCTGTAAGATATTAGGAAATATACCATTACAAATGAAAAGAAATACAAAATACTATACCAGTAAATTTTGATTGAACCGAAGGATATCGCAACAGGGTTTATTCTTTCCGGGATATGAGCCCAATAATTCAATTTATATTTCCAGTATTGTTTTTCTTCGAGAAAAATTTATGGACGTTTACTTATTTATTATTCGAATAGTAACCTTTTCAAACTCTGTAATTGTACTTTTTAATCATAAATAGTCAAGTAATCTCTTCATTTTATCCGACCTCCGCAATTAAATAATTGATTTACTTCGTCGTTAAAAATCAAGGAAAACCTGCCGTGATCCGCCTTCGTCAAGACTTCGGTGTGACAAGAACCGCAGGCTAAATATAAAGAAAACCCGCTAATAAATTAGCGGGCTATATATTTTCTCCCTGTGGCCTCTGTTGCTCTGTGGTGAAAAATAATCTGCAAAATTTATGGATAAATGTGTTTATTTAATATTTACATCGACTTTTTTTCGTTCGTCTTCGGCGATTTCGAAGAAATCTTTTCTGCGGTAAGCCATCATCGAGGCTGCGATGTTAGTCGGGAACATCTCAACGGCATTGTTATAATCGTTGACCGCGGCGTTAAATGCCCGCCTGGCTGCTGATATCTGCTCTTCAAGCTCGGTGAGCGTTCTCTGCAGGTGTAAAAAATTCTCATTGGCCTTCAACTGAGGGTAATTCTCAACTACAATAAACAGCCTGCTTAAAAGCTTCGTCAATTCATTGTTCAAAACAACGGCCTGGTTATCAGTCATCCTGCCGCTCGCAGCCCGTGAGCGAAGCTCGGTTATCCTCTCCAAAAGGCCCCTTTCGTGTTTTACGTACCCTTTGACCGTCTCGACAAGCTGCGGGACAAGGTCGTATCTTTTCTTGAGCATAACATCGATTGTGCTGAAAACATTGGCTACGCGGTTCTTCTTTACAATCAGGCTGTTATAAATCAATACAATAACAACCAGTACCACTGCAATTACAGCAATGACAATCCACATAATTTTAATCTCCTTTGCGGCTGATAACTGCTGCAAAACCGTCTTCAGCTTGTTATTGTCTCAAAGCACCTTTTGGACGTAAAGAAAAAAACAAAATTAAATCCCTCACCCACATTGCCCTTAATAAAATGATTATTGACTAAAAAGCTATGTTCATTAATATTATTAAAAATCCTGGCTCGATTAAAACTTTTTCAAGGGGCTTTTTATGCTGGTACAAGGACTTAATTATATCATCGCCAAGAGTGGTGAACATTTTAACATTTTCAATTATGAGCTTGCAGAAAACAATCCGATATGGCGATACGTTCTCGTCCTTCTGACAATAATTATAACATTGATTATCAGCAGGATTGTACAATTCGCAATCAGCAATTATACCCTGAGAAAAGAAAAGCAAAAGGGCATTACAATTCTGACATTATTTCTAAAGTGCATTATCAAGCCTCTTTCGGTAATGTTTTTTGCACTCGGTATATATGCATCAAAGCTCTGCATGGTTTTTGCCGACCCCGAAGCCGTCCCTCCCAGAGAGGGGATAAGCGCTACGGTAGAGACAACCTGGACGCAAATTTCACAGGCTGTCGCCGCTATCGCTCTTGCTTATGCTCTCTACAAGCTCGTTGACCTCGTCGAACACTATCTCTACAAATGGACAAGCAAGACCCACACAAAGCTCGATGACATGCTCGTACCTGTCGTTCGAAAGGCACTGCGCATCACTATTGCAATCGTGGCTGTCATACATATCATTGACAATGTTCTCCATCAGGACGTCAAGTCAATCCTGCTCGGTGCAGGCTTAGGCGGTGTTGCTATCGCACTGGCAGCCAAAGATACGCTTGCAAACTTTTTCGGCTCGATTACGATTTTCGCCGACCGGCCTTTCCAGGTTGATGAGCTTGTCGAAATAGAAGGTAACCGCGGATTCGTCGAAGAGGTGGGTTTCAGGAGCACAAAAGTTCGCACTCTCGAGGGACATCTGGTGACAGTTCCGAACAGCATAATCACAAATTCCGTTGTAGTAAATGTCGGCAAACGCCCGTATATCAGAAGGACCTCGAACATTACAATCACATATGATTCCGGCCATAAAAAGGCTAAAAAAGCCGTCGAAATCATAAAGCAAATCCTCGAAAAAATCCCTGAGGTAAATACCGATGCCCAGACACCACCCAGAGTGTATTTCAGCGATTTTAATGACTGGTCTCTGAATATCTATATGAGCTACTGGGTAAATCCTCCGGATTACTGGCTTTTTCACGAGGTCAATGAAAGGGTCAATCTCGAGATGATGAAGCGTTTCGAAGCCGAAGAAATCGAGTTCGCGTTCCCCACGCAAACTCTTTATGTCAAAAAAGACCAGTAGCGAAAAGCCTTGACCAATCAGCCAAAAATAAGGTAATATCTACCATAGCCGCGGATGTGGCGGAACTGGCAGACGCGCAGGCTTCAGGTGCCTGTGTCCTTTATGGACGTGGAGGTTCGACTCCTCTCATCCGCAGTCGAGCCGGCTTTATCAAGTAACGCCGGGAAAAATCCCCTCAGCCCTAACGCAAGTCAAACCAGCAGGCCGATAAATAATGTAATATGCGATTAGCTGTTGCGACCAGGAATATATAATCCCTGTCGGGATTTTGAGCTAAAAAGGGTTTTTTGACTCGTGGATTACATTATCGATTTTGCAAAAAAACTCCAGGCCTCAGGCGACCAGGTAAAGCCGATATTACTAATCGGCCCCGGCATAGCCGCTGTTATTGTTGGTATTATAATCTGGCTGGCCGGCTCAAACTTTAAGAAAATAAGCTTTGCTTTAATCGGTCTGACCGCAGGCGGGCTGCTCGGCTATTTTTCAACCGGAAAAAGCATAAACCAAGCCATCGGATTCGCAGCAGCAGGCGCCATCATATTTACCATCATCGCTGTTTTGCTCTCGGGCGGCTCAACCTTTAAGCGTTTGCTTTCAGCATTGATATTATCGGTCGTTGGCACTGCTATGGTCTTTGCCGGTATGATTATGCTGCTGATTTACAAAGGCTCTCAGCCGGTAACCTATATAATCCCAAAACAGTATATTTTTGCCGCTATTTTCGCGATAATGGCCGTTTTTGGCACAATAGAGCAGCTTTTGCTATGTAAACAATCAAAAAAATCCTTGAAAACCGAGGAAAATAAATGTAAAGATAGGTAAGTTTATAAACATTTGGAGGCATAAAGATGGACTTTTTCACTATACTCGCACAAACGGCTGAAACAAGCGAAGAAGTTGCCGCTGAAAGCACGGTCGTGCCGGTTGACCTCGTCTGGCAGCACATAACCAACCTCGATATACTTGAAGCCCTGACGTTCGTATCATTCGGCGCCGTCTGCCTGTTTTACGGCTGGCGGGTCTTCAAGGCACTGACAATCATTTGTTTCGCACTTCTGGGCCTTATTGCAGGACTTTTGATAAGCCAGAAAATGGGTACGCCAGACAACCCTTTACTCGGTATTATTCTCTGTATTATCGCGGGCATAGTCGCTATCCCACTGATGAGGTGGGCTGTCGGAATCCTCGGTGCAATCGCGGGAGGCATCGCAACTGCTGGTCTGTGGTACGCGGCAAAACTGCCCGAGCAGTACCTCTGGGCCGGCGGCCTAACGGGTGTCGTCGCAGGGGGTATGATTTCCTTTATCGTCTTCAAAATCGCTGTTATGCTCTTTTCAAGTATGGGCGGCTCAGCCCTTCTGGTCTCCGGTCTGATAGCATTGCTATACCAGTACTCCGAGACTTCTGAAAAGATTCAGGAGCTTTTTTTCGGCCCGAAATGGTTCCTGCCTGCCGTTATGATAATACCGACCCTTTTCGGCCTGTACTGGCAGAACCGATTTATTAAAAAGAGTCCACAGTGGACCGTCTAATTATCGCTTCTGCTCTCAAAGCGGCTAATACAGATACCGCAACGACCTGATACTCATCCGAACGGTATTGACTCTATACAATTTTGCCCTTGCAAAAAAACCTTTTTAACCTTAGAATTCGTGGTTTCAGCTATTGAAATTTCTTTAACCAATATATTTTTTTCAGGTTAAAATCGTGTTTGATTCACTAACAGAAAAGCTAAATTCTGTTTTTCGCTCGCTTTCGGGCAGAGGCAGAATCACCGAAGCAAACGTCTCGGACGCTATGCACGACGTCCGCAAGGCCCTGCTCGAAGCCGACGTCAACTACAATGTCGTAAAGCAGTTCTGCAAGGACGTCAAGCAGGCGGCTATCGGCGCTGAAGTCATCAAAAGCCTTCATCCGGGCCAGGTAATGGTTAAAATCGTTAACGACGAATTAACAAAGCTTATGGGCCCGGTCGATACCAGAATCTATTTTGTCTCGCCGGGACCAACAATCATTATGCTTGCCGGCCTGCAAGGATGCGGTAAGACAACTACCGCAGCAAAGCTCGCCAAATACCTCGTCTCAAACGGCAAACGACCGCTGCTCGTCGCAGATGACCTCCAGAGGCCGGCAGCTATCGAACAATTGAAAATCCTCGGCCAACAAACCAATATCGAAGTCTATAGCGAAGAAAGCAGAGATT
>CAZBMW010000005.1:108867-132816 GCA_964493425.1 uncultured Pirellulales bacterium | reverse complement strand
GCAGAGATTCGGTCAAGGTCGCAAAAAATTCTGTTCGCTTCGCAAAAGACAATAACTTCAACGTCGTCATACTCGATACCGCGGGCAGGCTTCATATTGATGAAGAGATGATGACCGAAATCTCGAACGTCGCAAAGGCTGTAACACCGCACCAGATTTACCTTGTCTGCGACTCTATGACCGGCCAGGACGCCGTAAACAGCGCAAAGGAATTCAACGACCGTCTCGAGCTCGATGGCGTAGTCCTTACCAAGCTCGACGGTGACGCGCGCGGCGGGGCGGCACTATCCGTAAAAGCCGTTACCGGAAAACCAATCAAATTCATCGGCGTTGGGGAAAAGGTTGACAAGCTCGAAGAATTCCACCCTGAACGTATGGCGAGCAGAATACTCGGTATGGGTGACGTCGTAACGCTCGTCGAAAAGGCACAGGAGCAATTCGAAGCCGAAGAAGCCCTGAAGATGCAGAAGAAGATGGCCAAAGGCAGCTTCGATTTCAACGACTTTCTCAAACAGATGCAGGCCCTGAAAAAAATGGGCGGCATGAAAAGTATGCTAAAACTTATGCCCGGCGTCGGCTCTCAGCTAAAAGACCTCGACCTCGACGACGAACAGCTAAAACAGACCGAAGCCATAGTCTATTCAATGACAAAGACAGAAAAACGTGACCCTGAACTCATAGACTCATCCAGACGAAGGCGCATCGCCGCCGGTGCGGGCGTCCAGCCGCACGATGTCTCCGGCCTGGTCAAAACCTTCAAAAGAAGCAGAGATATGATGAAAGCCGTCTCCGGCGGAAAACTCGGCGGACTCAAGGCCCTGTTCTCCGGAGGGCTAAATATGGATTCGCTCTCGGCGGCTATGAGTTCGGGAAGAAAAATAAAGCAGCGCTCGAAACGAAAAAGAAAAATTATCCGAAGAGGAAAAATTAAGCGACGATAATGAAACCAAAAATTTCCATTGACACATACATACAAAAACTGGAAAAATTCGTCAACAGCGATTACGGCAGGCTGATAAGAACGCAATTCGCCGATATCAGAGGCGATACTGAATTGGCTATGCTCGTAGCACCGAGCGTCGAAGAGCTGGAAGAATTTAAGAAAGCCGTAGCCATTATGACAGAAGAAGAAAAAGCAAACGCAGCAGAGCTGACCGATGAGCAGGTCCACAAAATCGCAGCTGACGCGCAGCTCGACCCTGCAAATCTTGCGATTTTCTTCAACGGCTACGCTTTGCACTGTAAACGTGTTTCGTGATTAGGCTTGTAAGAATCACGAATATTGATTATAAAACAAAAAAGAAAGGGAAAAATTATGGCAGTAAAATTAAGAATGTCAAGAATCGGAAGAAGGCACAGACCATTTTTTAGAATCAACGCCATTGACGGCAGAACTCCGGGATGCGGCAAAATCCTCGAAAAAATCGGCCATTACGACCCCATCGAAAAAGATCCCGAAAAACAGATTGTCCTCAATATCGAAAGAGTCAAATACTGGCTTGATAAAGGCGCCATACCTTCCGACTCGGTCTCACAGATTCTTCTAAAAAAGAATATCAGTCATAAATATGCTGAGCAGGAAAAAATAAAACGTCAAAAGGCTAAAAAAATTGCAAGGGCCAAAGGGAAGTTCTTCACAAAAGCTGAAAAAATCGCTGCACAAAAAGCCGAGGAGAAAAAGGCTGAAGAGGAAAAAGCAAAGGCAGAAGAAAAGGCAAAAGCCGCGAAAGCAGAACAAGAAAAGGCTAAGGCCGAAGAGGTAAAAACCGAGAAAGAAAAACCAGCAGAAGAAGAGAAAGCACAGGCCAAAGAAGCGAAAGCAGAACCGAAAAAGGCTAAGGATGAAAAAATAAAAGCTGAAAAAGAGAAACCGGCAAAAGAGGAAAAAGCACAAGCTGAAGAGCCTAAAGCAGAGCCGGAAAAAACTAAGGCTGAAGAAATAAAACCGCAGGAACAAAAAGAGCCAGAACAACAGGCTGAAGAAAAACCAGCAAAAGAAGAAAAAGCACAGGCCAAAAAAGCAAAAGCAAAGCCGGAGAAGGCTAAGGCTGAAGTCAAACCCAAAAAAGAGAAATCGGCAAAAAAAGCAAAAGCGAAAGCCGAAGAACCAAAAGCAGAACAGAAAGAGACTAAGGCTGAAGAGGCAAAATCTGAAGAGGAAAAAACGCAGGAAAAAACAGAAGAAAGCCAGTAAACTTAATAACTTATGAAACAAAAGATGCTGAACGAGAACTAACAGACAGAAAGGACGTGTGTCAGACTAAGTACTGTCCACTACAAATAATTTAACCAATATTTAAAGCAACGGATAACGCGAACTCCATTAATATACTTATTCGTTGGCTTCAATAACTACTTTTGTTCCGGGTAATTCCTCTGCTTGTGCTCTGAGCGTTATCAGGCCTGAGTGCTCTGTGGACTGGATGATTACCAGCGCTCTGCCGTGAAAGGTCTTTCGTTTTTCGGCTTTGTACGGCTCCAGGCTGGTAATATCTCCATTATCCACGCCGATAATCGTTCCTGCGCCCTCGACGCTAAATTGTATCTCATGTTCGGCGGTGGGGACAAGAATCCCTTTGTCATCGGTCACCTGCACCTCGACGTGGCACAAATCGCGACCATCGGCACGAATCTTTTTCCGATCCGCAATCAAGCGGATTTTAGCCGGTTTGCCGGCTGTTTGCAGTTGATGTGAGCTCACGATATTCCCCCTATTGATACCATGAGCCTCTATGCGCCCGGCTTCATAGGGGACGGTCCAGGTGATCATTTTATCTGGAAAGTCTTTAAGCTCTTTAGTACCCATCGATTTGCCGTTGACAAAAAGTTCAACGGCCTGACAGTTGGTAAAGGTAACGACTTTTACTTGTTTGCCTTTTAGTTGAGGTAGATTCCAGTGCGAAGCCATCTTCGGCCAGCCCCAGTGATCTTTGGTAGGCTCGGGTACATCCAGCGAATCATCCATCACCGCAATGTGCACCATCGGGTTGTCTGTCCAGAAGCTTTTGTGAAGATTTGCAAAGGAGCGTACAAATCCGCAGGTATCGATCAGGCTACAATTCCACCCATGATAGGGCCAGCCCGCGACCGCCTCACCGAGATAGTCGATCCCCGTCCAGTAGAATGTCCCCGCGACATAATCGTGCTCGACAGCTTCGAGCCAGGGATTAAGCGGTTCAAAGGCTTTATAGTTCATACCCTTGCCGCGATAATAAGGATAACTTTCACTGGCAATAATAATTATCTCCGGATATTCTTCACGGTAGCCTTCAAACAACTGCTCCTGATAGTTACAGGAAATCACATCTACCATCTTAGCAATTCCTGTAACAACTCGGGCATTTTCTTCGCGTGATTTATTTCTGAAAGGTATTAAGGCATACGTGACAGGACGGGTGGGCTCGAACTGGTGAGTCAAATCCACCTTGGTCTTGAGCTGCTTATTGAATTCCGGCGACCCCTGGTCTGAGACTTCATTGCCCACACTCCACATAACGACAGAAGGATGATTGCGATCTCGCCGCAACATGTCCAGCAGATCTGTTCGCCACCATTCAGAGAACGATTGGGCGTATCGGCCGCCCCACTTATCAAAAGCTTCATCAATCACCAAAAAACCCATACGGTCACACAAATCGAGTAATTCCGGCGCCGGCGGATTATGACTAGTTCGGATGGCATTGCAGCCGATAGACTTCAATATCTCCAACCGTCTTTCTAGGGCCCGCACGGGAACCGCTGCGCCAAGACATCCGGCATCATGGTGAACGCAGACGCCTTTCATCTTGACCGGCTTGCCGTTAAGCAGAAAGCCTTTATCTTTATCAAAACATATTTGGCGGATACCGAAAGGAGTATCATACGTATCACAAATCCCGTTTTCGTCTTTGATAACAGTTTGGATCTTGTACATCGTCGGGTAGTCAATTGACCACAATTGGGGATCAGGCACCTGAATTTCCTGGTCAAACTGATATTCGCCCTTGGCTGAAACCACCTGAGTAGCTGTAGATTCAGCAACAACCTTTTCTTTGGAATCAAGAATTCTGGTCGTCAAAGTACATTTTTTAGGCTGTGTATAGGAATTTTCTACCTCAGTTCGAACCCGCACAGTAGCTTCATTTTGTAAAATACGCGGGGTGGTAACATACGTTCCCCAATGCTTGACATGGAGTTTGTTGGTAGCCGTCAGCCACACGCGGCGGTATATGCCTGAACCGGTGTACCAGCGGCAATTGGGCTGTTTGGAATTGTCCACTCTGACGGCGATAACATTTTCTTCATAGAATTTTACATACGGTGTCAGGTCATACTGGAAGCTGATATATCCATAAGGCCTTACCCCCAGGGAATGACCATTGATCCATACTTCGCTATTATGATAAATTCCGTCGAACTGGATAAATATCTTTTTGCCTTGATCATCCGGCGAGAGTCGAAAATGTTTTCGATACCAGCCGATTCCCCCGGGAAAGTAGCCGTTCTCTTTTCCACCGGAATTCTTGCGGTCTATTGGTCCTGCAATACTCCAGTCATGCGGAAGATTTAGGTCCTCCCAGCCGGATTCATCGAAATCCACCTGCTGGGCATTGGCAGCATCGGCTTTGAAAAATTTCCACTCGAAACAGAGATCACGGGCTCTGGTGGAATGTTTTTGGATTCCGGTGCTTGTGCACCCAGCCATCAACAAACAACAAGCTATAGCAACCCGTGCTATTATTGATACTTTACGTTGATACATCTATTAATCCTTTCATCATTTTCGTTCATAACATAATTATGTCATAAAAAGACCATACTGTAAAAAACATCTTTACATTTTTGCTGCTGCGATACAGAACAATCGACAAAACGCAGTGATTGCGGTACAATAAGATATTATGAGAATTGACGTTTTAACTTTATTTCCGGAGATGTTTGAATCGCCGCTGGCGCACTCGATTATAAAAAGGGCACAGGACGGCGGAATAGTGCAAATAGTCCTTACAAATATCAGGGACTTTACCACCGACAGCTACAAAAAGGTCGATGACAAACCTTACGGCGGCGGGCCTGGTATGGTTATGATGTGCCAGCCGGTATTCGACTGCGCAGAATACGTCCGCAAGCTATCAGCCGAAAAAGGCAGAGCCATATTGCTGACGCCCCAGGGACAAAAATTCGACCAGAAAAAAGCAGTCGAGCTAAGTAAAGAAAAACGTCTGGTCCTCATTGCCGGCAGATACGAGGGATTCGATGAAAGAATACGCATCGGCCTTGACGCCGAGCAAATCTCCATCGGCGACTACATCCTCAGCGGCGGTGAGCTGGCTGCCATGGTTATTATCGATGCCGTTGTAAGACTTCTGGCCGGCGCACTCGGCGATGAAACCTCGGCAATCGATGAATCCTTTAGCGATTCGGTCGCCGGGCATCTCGAATATCCCCAATACACAAGGCCGGAGGTCTTCCGTGATATGAAAGTGCCCGATATACTACTTTCCGGAGACCACAAGAAAATAGCCGAGTGGCGACAGCAGCAGGCCGTCGAAAGAACAAAGAAATGGCGACCCGACCTGCTTGGTAAATAAAATCCATAAAAATACTTGCCTTAATGCAAAAATCAGCTATAATCCGCCTTTTATCTAATATTATGGAGTACTACAAAATAAGGCAGCAAGTAAAAAGAGAACAGGAAATATACCGGTGAAAAACAAATTGCTCGAAACAGTCGAAGGCAAAAACCTGAAAAAAGACATCCCGCATTTCGAGACCGGCGATACCGTCGATGTTTACTGCAGGATAAAAGAAGGTGATAAGGAGCGTACCCAGGTCTTTACCGGGACCGTAATCGCCCGCCGCGGACGCGGTGTCAACCAGACCTTTACCGTCAGAAGAATCGTGGGAAACGAAGGCGTGGAGCGAATCTTTCCCCTCCACTCGCCGAATATCATCGACATAAAACCGGTAAGAAGCGGTAAAAGAAGACGGTCAAAACTGTACTTTTTGAGAAAAAGAACCGGCAAATCCGTTCGGCTGGCCCAGAGACACACCGACCATACCGCCGTAAAGTAAAAAACGCTGGCCAGGCAAAAGCTACCCACTACAGGCAAAATCTTTCAAGACTATGCTGCTGTTAAAAAAACAAAAGCTGCTGAACAACCAAAAGCTTCTTGGCCGATGGGGTGAAAAACGCTGTGAAAAATTCCTCAAAGCAAAAGTCTTGTTTCCGCTTGCAAAAAATTACTCCTGCAAAGCCGGCGAAATCGACCTGATTATGGTTGACCCAAACCATACAATTGTCTTTGTCGAAGTCAAAACAAGAACAGACGAATCTTTCACACTTGCTGAAACGCTTATCACAACCGAAAAGCAGCAAAAAATATACAGAACCGCCCGCTATTTTTTAGCCGCCAAGAAAATCGAAAACCGTCCATATCGTTTTGATGCTGTCACAATTACTCTCGATAAAAACGGCCGAGAACAAATTAACCATTACAAAAACGCCTTTGTGCGGTAGTTACTTGTTTAGTCATAGATATGTTGATGACTGCGTACTCTCAGCAGAATAGTAGAAGGACGCAAAGGATTTTTGTCGAGCAGGTAATAGGGAATAGCTGAAATGCTTGGAATTCAAAATTATCCGATATTTGTTTTATCAGGAATAATACTGAATATGACACCCGGTGCCGATACAATGTATATAATTGCCCGAAGTTTATCACAAGGAACAAAGGCAGGTATTTTTTCAGTATTAGGCATATCATCGGGCGGTGTAATACACACTTTGCTGGTTGCATTTGGCCTGTCAGCCGTAATAATGATTTCGCCTCTGGCATTCACAATACTCAAATACATCGGCGCTGGATATTTAGTGTTTCTTGGGATAAGAACGATTATCAAATTAAGAAAAAAGACAGGAGAAATAGCATACTTGACGGAGAAGAAAAGCATTCTCCAAATTTACAGGGATGGATTGATAACTAATATAACCAATCCTAAAGTTGTTATATTCTTTATGACTTTTCTACCGCAATTCATTGACATACAATATAACAAAGGACCAATTCCGTTTCTGCTATTAGGATTTACGTTTGTTACGACCGGAACTGTCTGGTGCATTTTTATTGCTCTTGCCGCAGGAAAAGTTGGAGAATTTATTAGGAAAAATGTTGTTGTTCACTATACATTGAATATATTGACTGCGATAATTTTTGTTGGTTTAGCCATCAACTTAATGATAGCGAAAAAATAAGGAACATCCAACGAGCAGTTGATACGGACACACTAAAATGGAACTGATTGACACACATTGTCATTTGACCTTCGATGATTTAGCTGGTGATATCGACGCCGTCATCGCCAGAAGCATTACTGCAGGGGTCTGCTGCTGGGTAACCATTGGAACCGACCCTAACGAAAACCAAAAAGCCCTTGCACTGACGCAAAGATTCGAAGATTTATACGCCGCTGTCGCAATCCATCCGCACGATGCAAAAACCGTTACCGACCGTACAATCGCTGTGCTCAAACAGCTTGCCCACAATGAAAAAGTCGTCGCTATTGGAGAGACCGGCCTCGATTATCATTACGACCATTCGCTGCACGAAGACCAGAGACGCGTTTTTGCCCAGCACCTTAATATCGCCGCCGAATCTAACCTGCCCGTCATCATCCACTGCCGAAAGGCCTTCGATGAAACTATGCAAATCCTGGACAGCTACTCCGGCAGTATCGATAAAGTCGTCTTTCATTGCTTCAGCGGCTCTGCTGAGCAGGCAAAAATTGTTTTGGACAAGGGCTTTTATATCTCCTTTACCGGCGTCGTTACTTTTAAGAACGCCGAAAAAACCCACCGCGCCGCTGCTGTTGTACCGCTCGACAGACTAATGCTCGAGACCGATTGCCCTTATATGTCACCCGAGCCGATGCGAAAGCAAAAAATAAACGAGCCCGCTCTTCTAATCCATACCGCCAAATTCCTGGCTGAGTTGAAAAAAATCGGCTTCGAAGACTTCGCTCAAACCGTAACCAGCACGAGCAGAGCTTTCTTCAACCTGCCCCAAATAAAGTAACTCATAGCTCTTATTTTCTCCTAAATTCTGCCCTGAATCTTCAATATTATCCATCTCCCAAACTTACACATCAATTTATTTGCCGCGAAAGCTATCATTTATTGACTTTTGCAGAAACAAACGGTATAAATACACAGTAAAAAGCAGCCTAAAAAAGTATCGAGTTCACAGCCTTTGACTTTTAAGGGTTAATTTCAGCCTAAAGCTGGCCGATAACAATAAAGGAGTAAGCAAATGGACCCGGCAATCTTCAAAGCCTATGATATCAGGGGGGTCTTCGGCGAGCAGATAGACGAAGACACAGCCTGGAAAATCGGCTATGCATCTGCCCGGTTTCTGCGTTCAATGCTGACGGGTTATGAAAGAGGTATGGCAAACTGTCACAGCATCTGCGTAGGGCACGATATGAGAAGCCACAGCAGGATGCTCGCTGATGCACTTATAAAAGGTATGAGTTCAACCGGAGCGAACGTAATCGACATAGGCTTGATTGACACTCCGCAAATGTATTTCGCAATCAATTATCTGGGCACCTGCGGCGGCGTCCAGGTCACCGCCTCACACAACCCCGAAACCTACAATGGCTTCAAAATCTCGGGGCTGCAGGCAAAACCAATCGGTGTTGACACCGGGCTCAGGGACATCGAGCACATTGCTCTGGCTCTGTTGCACACAAAGGCGAGGCCGACCGGCTCCGTAGAAAAATTCGACCTCGCAGAAGATTACAGAAAACATATCTTAAAGTTTCTAAACCCGAATCTGCGAAGACTAAGAATCGCCATCGATGCATCAAACGGAATGGCAGGTAAAATAATACCGTTTGTCTTTGAAGATTTACCCATTGAGATAATCGGGCTGAATTTCGAGCATGAAGGCAACTTCAAACACGAGCCGAACCCGCTCGTAGAGGAAAATCTCGCCGAAGTGAAACAGGCTGTAAGGGACAATCAATGCGACTTCGGTATCTGTTTCGACGGCGACGCCGACAGGTTGATGATGGTGGACGAAAATGCAAAAAACATCAGTTGTGACCTAATCACCGCACTGTTGGTACCGTACTTTCTAAAAATGTCACCAAACTCCGTTATCGTTTACGACATCAGAAGCAGCCTTGTCGTCCCCGAAGAAATCTTAAAGTACGGCGGAGTACCCCGAAGAGAACGAGTCGGTCACGCATTTATGAAAAAAGCCCTTCGGGACTCGCACGGCGTGTTCGGCGGCGAGCTCTCAGGACACTTCTACTTTCAGGATAACTTCTACGCGGATTCGGCCGTCATTACCCTCATCCATATCCTCAACATTGTCAGCCAGACAGACGTACCTCTAAGCAGGCTCATCGAACCGCTGAGAAGATACCGCAGCAGCGGCGAGATAAACTTCATAGTCGCTGACAAAAAAGCAAAAATGAACGAGCTCGAAAACAAATACAAAAACGGCCAGGTCGACCATCTCGACGGAGTAACGGTGCGCTTCAAGGAATGGTGGTTTAATTGTCGAGCGAGCAATACTGAACCATTGCTTAGGCTGAACATTGAAGCCAGAACTAAAGAAATGCTCGGTCAAAAACTGTCTGAAATAATCGACCATCTCGGCAAACCGGTATGACAAAGCTTTAACAACTGATGGAGAACAAAATATGCAGATTAACACAAAAACATTTCAAACCGCCAATGGCCTTCTTGAGGGCGTGCAGGTCAAATGGTCCGAATTTAATATACTGCTCGTTACAGGCCCAAAGGGTTTTCTCGCCTGTCCGGCTATAGACATCGATGCCTGCCAGAAATATAACGTCGCCGCCGCACTCGTTGAAAGCTCACCGGAAAATCCTATCGGCACCCTCGAGCGCTTCAACAAGAGAAAAATCTCGAAAGTAAATAAAAAAGGCGAAACAATCGGAATAAAAAAAGGGATGAATGTCGATGATGCCCTTGCTTTAATAGCGTAAATTTGCGGATATAAATTCAGGTATACAGAAAGGGGCAGTGAAATATGAAAGCTAAAATAACACTTCTCCCAGTATTAATTATATCGCTTCTCTGCAGCAATCTGTTCGGTTCAAGCGCAGCCGACACAAGACAGGCTTCCGAAGCGGGACTTCCCAATCCCGCTCTGGTGGGAATCGAGGCGATTCGTGTCGTGGTCGTATACCAAAATGCTCTCGTCGGAAGAGACGAATGGATATATAGAAACCTCGGCGCAATGGTCGAACGAAGACTCACTTCCTCCGATGCCCAAATTGCAGCCTTGATTGAACGAGGCTACTCAGCGAGATACCAGAATGTTCCCACGCTCACAATCAACGTCGACAGAATCGTTCTCAACCGTGCAAGGCCGCCTGTTCTTTACATACGAACCTCCTTCTCTGCGGATGTAACCCTGGAAAGAAACCTCTCGACTTTCCTGCGAATCGAGCTCTGGACAAAAGCGGAGACTATACAAGCCCCGTCTCTGCAGGCCGAATTCACAGCCATCACCGGCCTCGTTAACAAACACATCGAGCAATTCGCCTCTGACTTCAAGCAGGCAAACTCTGCGATATCGCCCCTGATGGATGTCAACGACTATAATAACATTCTGCCGCAGGCAACGCAGCAGTTGCCAGCCGAAACACCGAAAGAGACACCAAAAACACCTGTTGAAAAAGAAAAAGTTGAGCAGGTCTATATCGCCTCCAAAAACAGCTCGGTCTTCCACAGGCCCGACTGTTCCTGGGTCGATAGAATACTGCCCAAAAACCGAATCGAGTACAAAACCAGAGAAGAGGCCATACAGGCTGGTAAAAAACCCTGTAAAAAATGTAAACCATAAATATAAACGCTCTTTCTTATACCCAGTGACATTGGAATAATTAATTAGACTATGGAGCTTATCACTGTCACTATCATAGCGCTCGGCCTGGCAATGGACGCCTTCGCTGTTTCTATTGCCAGCGGCGCAATCTACAAAAAATTGAAAATAAAACATGCCCTCCGAATTGCCCTGTTCTTCGGAACCTTCCAGGCGGTAATGCCGCTGATAGGCTGCTCAGCCGCTCTGACCGTCAGCAAATATATCCAGAGATTCGACCACTGGCTCGCTTTTGCACTGTTAACGGCTGTCGGAACAAAAATGATTTATGAATCCTTCAAAATAAAAACCGCCAGCCGGAGCTTAGACCCAGGCAATTTTCTCATTTTGATTGCCCTGTCCGTCGCCACCAGCATCGATGCCCTCGCTGTCGGCTTCACACTCTCAATCATTACCTCTTCGGTCATAACCGCAGCGATAATTATCGGATTTATAACCTTTCTGCTTTCATACATCGGCGTCTTTGCAGGCAGCAGGCTCGGCCACTTCTTCGAAAGCAGAATCGAAGCTATCGGTGGAATGGTGATTATCGCTATAGGGCTGAAAATTCTTATACAACACTTGATTTTTTTGTGAAATTTCGTTAATTACTTACCTAACTGACTATTGAAATCCGAAATAATTACGCTAAAATTCAAGTTATGTCGTTAGGCAGAATAATAAGACAAAAACGGGAACAGCTAAAACTGACACTTGACGAGGTCAGCAGCAGAGTCGGATTCTCAAAACCATACCTGTCCACCATCGAGACGGGAAGGGTCAAAAACCCTCCGGGTGACGAGCTTCTTAGAAAGCTCGAAAAGCTTCTCGACTTCGAACCGGGCCTGCTCATACACATCGCGCATATGGAAAAAATGCCCTCCGATATTCGCAGCGGCTATGAGTCCGCTGAGGCTGAAAATAAAAAATGGCGACAGTTCATCAAAAATCTTATTCAGAAAAAATCCGACATTGACCAGATTGACAGGCTTCTTTCGGAAAGCAACCTCAATATTGAGCAGCAGCAATCCGCCCTGGCCGCAGGAAGAATGGTACCTGTCATAAACAAAGTCGCAGCAGGCTACCCGAACGACTTTGATGATTTGGACTATCCTGTCGGCGTAGCAGATGATTACGTCCGCTGCCCGGGCCTGCACGACCCCAATGCCTTTGCCGTACGCGTTGTAGGCGATTCTATGGAACCAAAGTTCAAGGAAGGCGATATTGTGATATTCTCGCCGGATGCAGAAGTAAGCAACGGCGACGACTGCTTTGTCAGATTCACGACTCCGCACGAAACCACATTTAAAAGGGTCTTTTTCGAGCCGGACAACAAAATCCGGCTTCAGCCGAGGAACGAAAATTATTCCCCGATTATCGTTGACGGGCAAAGAATAAACGGCTTATATAAAGCTGTTATTAAATATGAAAATCTTTGAGCTGCTGATTTATTTTCTGTAAAAAGCGAAAAAGTGTAAAACGACCGCTAATTTTTTTGTTTTTCGCTGGAAAATAAAAATGCGCAAGGCTATCGGATATCAACTTTACGCCTGCGGGGGGAAAAAGCTGCCCCGAACAATAATATTCGAAAAAAACTCTTACCTTCTATCCAAAATCCTAAAGCACGATTTCTTTGCCGCTACAGCCCTCTATCGGCTCGCAAGGCGAAAAAAAAGAACAGACAAAAGAACACTATTCAAAATCGTATTGAAAATGTACAGGCAGCAGCATTTTCTCGGCCTGCCGATGACCTGGCTCGGAAAAAGCCTTTGCAATTACGAAATAGAAAATTTACGCCGACTCCAGAGCATCTCTCAGGTTCCAAAACTGCTGTCAACATACGGCGATACGGGTTTTATCTACGAATATATCGAAGGCTGCTCTCTTTCTGAATCAAAAAATCTGCCCGATGATTTCTTTGACAATCTGCTTGAGCTGCTCAACAGAATACACGGCCTCGGAATTGCCTATCTCGATATGAACAAGCGCGGCAACATCATCGTCGGCGAAGACGGCCTACCCTATCTTATCGATTTCCAAATCGCACTTTATATGAACAAAAATCCCTCCTTCGGAAAATCATTCGCCGAATATCTCTGGAACTGCGCTAAAAAAGCAGACCTCTATCATCTTTTCAAACATAAAAGAAAGCTGAAACCGCAACTGTTAACTCCGCAGGAAAAAAATATATCTCATTCAAAAATCAAACTTATCTCTGTGCACCGTTCGCTCACCAGACCGTTCAGATACTTACGAAGGCAATTGCTTCGTTACCTTTATTCCAGGAATATCCTGCCTATTGACTCTGATATCAGATACAGCCCCGAAGACGACCCAGCCCGTCTTCTGCAATAATCCAAAAACTCATTTCGCCGCCGATGATATATCAAATCCCATCCTGTCCTGCAACGCCTAAAACCAGCGCAGAAACCTTCGAGACACCGGCCTCTTTCAATACCCTTGAACATTCGTTGAGTGTCGCGCCTGTCGTCTTTATATCGTCAACGAGGCATACACTGCTGCCGCCGAGTCTGTGTCCGGCACGCACCGCAAATGCTCCTGCAACATTCTTTTCTCGCCGTATGGCTGTAACCATAGAGGCCTGTGTCCTCGTACGGCGAACCCGGACAAGCTCTGTACATATCTTCGCCGTCGGATGTTTTAAATGCCTGGCCAGGATCAAAGACTGGTTATAACCACGCGAAAGCCTTCGAGACCAGTGCAGTGGAACTGGAATAAAAAAATCAATTTTTTCGAAGAAATCGCTGCCTTCAAGAGCGCTGTTTGCCAGAAAACCGACCACCTCTCCAAGTTCGTCTCTGCCGTTCTTAAACGAAAGTATCATCTCCCTGAGGCTGCTGTCATAAACGCCGCTGCGAGCGATGCCATCGAAAAAAATCGCCTCGTTCTCGCACAAAGGGCACGCCCCGTCAATCATAGCGTACCTGCTTACATCTCTGCCGCACCGTCTGCAGTAGTCAGACCCGCTCGTAGAGACAAGAGCCTCGCAGCACTTTTTACAAAGCTGTTTCTCTCCGGCACCGATAATTCGCCCGCAGTTAGTACAAACAGCCGGCCAGAAAAGATGGCCGATTCCGTCTCCAATTGATACAAACCATTTCGACAGGCAGCCGCCCTTTTGTCCAGAATCCAATTTATTCACAACACCAACAAAACCTCCGACAAACACTAATTTCCTTTTATTATATTCTTTTTTACTTGTCTGATAAACCATTTTTATTACTATTACGACAATGCACAAAAACGATTATAAAATAAAAGCCGTCTTCTTTGACCTCGGTGAAACTCTCTTAACCTTCGGCAGGGTCAATACTGCAAAGCTTTTTCAACAAAGTGCCACGCTTTCCTACACCTTCCTGAAAAATCTCAGCCAGCCCGTAGGAAACTTCAGACGATACTGCTTCAAAAATCTCTTTCATATGAGAATTCATTACGTGCTCTCTAACATAATAAAAAAAGATTTCGATGCATTTTCCCTGCTAAAAAAAGTCAACAGTAAATTAAAGCTCAGCGACTCTCAATGGCAGCACCTCGCCTGGCTCTGGTACGAGCCTTTAAGCAAACTCGCTAAAGTAGAATCCAATATAATCCAGACACTGACCGCGCTTGTAAACCTTAACCTCAAACTCGGAATACTTTCGAACACCTTCATTCACAGCAGCTCACTCGAAAAACATCTCAGGCAATTCAGCATTCTCGATTTTTTTGCTGTCCGATTGTATTCTTATCAATTCAAATTCCGAAAACCCGATGTCCGTATTTTCAAATCCGCCGCTGAAAGAATCGGCCAGCTACCGCAGAATATCCTTTTCGTTGGCGACCTTATCTCCACCGATATAAAACCCGCTCTCAAAGCCGGCATGAGGACCGTGCTCAAATCCGCCTATACCAACGCAGGCAAAAAAATCCCGAAGGCGGTCCCCAAAATAACCCGCCTTTCTGAGCTGCCCGAGCTTGTACAAAAGGTTAACTCGCAGGCGGCCCGGCAGGTATAATTCATCAATTTCAAGCCTGCTCAGACATATTTTCGTTTAACAAAAATCAATTTTTTGTTAGAATAACTGGTTTCTATTACTTAAGTAAGCTTTATATATACCCGAATTATTAAAATGAGATGGTAACTTCTTTAATTTGCGAAATTTACGAATGAAAACCCAGGTTGACAAAGCCTATCAGAAGTGTATCAATCCCGATTGCGGCGCCGAGTTCGACGTTTCAGAAGTGCTTTTTAAATGCCCAAAATGCGGCGAGTTGCTCGATGCAAAATACAACTGGGACAGGATCCAGGTTCCAAAAAAAATGTCCGAATTCGCAAAGCGGTGGGCCACCAGAAGCAATCCGCTCGATTTTTCAGGCGTCTGGCGGTTCAGAGAGCTGCTAGACTTCTGCGACGACAAATACAGGGTAACAATCGGTGAAGGCCAGACAATCTTGCAGCAAAACGATGGCGTCGCGAAATACGTTAATATGAAGCCCGGCTGTCTATTCCTCGAATACGAAGGACTCAATCCTTCCGGCTCTTTCAAGGACAACGGAATGTCCGCTGCTTTCAGCCACGCTATGATGACAAATGCGAAAACCTGTGCCTGCGCATCAACGGGAAACACGTCGGCATCTATGACACTATACGGCCATCATTGCGGCCTGAAATCCATCGTCTTCATCGGCTCCGGAAGAATCGCTTTCGGCAAGCTCAGCCAGGCTATGGATTACGGCGCAAAGACCTTTCAGATACTCGGTGACTTCGATGATTGTATGAAGCATGTTCAGGATGTTTGCACCGAGCTTGGACTATACCTGTTAAATTCTCTCAATCCTTTCCGACTTGAGGGACAGAAGACAATTATGTACAGAATCATCGAAGGCCTCAACTGGGATGTCCCCGACTGGATTATCGTGCCAGGCGGCAATCTCGGAAATTCGAGCGCCTTCGGCAAAGCTTTCGGCGAGCTAAAAGAGCTCGGCTTGATTAAAAAAATACCGAGAATCGCAATCATCAACTCGACCGGTGCCGACACACTCACGCATTTGGTCAACGTTAAAAAGC
The DNA here is from genome assembly GCA_964493425.1 of uncultured Pirellulales bacterium. Taxonomy (GTDB): domain Bacteria; phylum Planctomycetota; class Phycisphaerae; order Sedimentisphaerales; family Anaerobacaceae; genus CAYLMG01. Next base: position 116,868 of record CAZBMW010000005.1, on the reverse strand, counting down.
TCATCTGGAACGACGGCTCTGTCAACCAGAAAATTATTGACGATTACTATGCTGAGCTGACTGCGAAAAATTTCTCACCGCACACTATAGCATCAGCCATTGAAATCTCTCGGCCTGTAAACCTCAAAAAATGCCTGCGCACAATTGACATCTGCAACGGCCTGGTAATGGCCGTTCCCGACGAGGAAATAAAGGATGCGAAGGCAATTATCGGCAAACACGGTCTTGGCTGCGAGCCGGCCTCAGCTGCCACTATCGCCGGCCTAAGGCATCTCGTAGCCGACGGCGTCATCGCAAACGACGAAAGAGTAGCTTGCGTCCTCACCGGCCATCTGCTCAAAGACCCGAATCTGACCGTAAACTATCACAAAGACAAAGAAGGCAAATTCTCTAACCCGCCGATAGAAGTGCCTAACGACCTCGAAGAAATAATTAAGTTGATTGGCTCAACTTAGACTCTCGTTAACTTAACCCGGCTGCTGCTAATATTTCTTCTGATTTCTCTTGCCCAATAATATATGTGAATATTTTATAACCTTCGCTGCCAGCTCATCTACATCTTCCAGCCGGTCAACTCCCGCATACGATTCGATAAATATCTTATAAAGTGACTCGTCGAAATATTTATCGAGCATGCTGTACTTAAACCTGCCGAGATTACGAATCTGTTTTTTACGTTCAGTAACATTCTGCTGCATCCTGTGCAGGTCAATAATTGAAAAATCGATTTTGCCGCTTTGCCGATTATCGTTCAAGTATATGTGCCAAACGTACAAATCAGGAAAATTTATCCCTGCATCGTGAATCTTTCGAACGAACCTGCCGAGCTCAGCCATCAGCTCCTCTTTCTGCTGCCGGCTTATTTTACTCCAGTTCTCGCCGACAAAATCCGTAAGGCACTGCCCCTCTATTCTTTCGCTCACAAAAAAAGATTTTCTCTCAATACCTAATATCGTCTTTTCACCGAAGCAGACCGGCTTATATGTTCCTATATCTTTGCTTAAGAGAAAATTCGCATTCTCCCATTCCATAGCGGCCTGTGAAAGAATCCTGCCCAAAGTAATATATGAACCGACTAAATCCTTAAAGTGAGGATAATTAAAACGCTTAACGAAAACTGTTGTAGCAACTCCATGTCTTCTGATTGTCAGGCTTTGCACATTTCTCTTGCCTTTTTCATTTATTATTTCGCCGCTGTTGTATTTGAAAAAGGAGTTGAAGGTCTTGTATCCACTATCAGAAAAAACCTCTTGCCAGCCCTTTGCAAAAACAACTCTTTCCAACTTATTGCCCTTTCCTTTTTCAAAGCTGGCCGTAATGGACTAACTTTATCCCGGACTCTGAAAACTGCCGCTTCGCCCTGTCATCGCAAAGACCCTTCAGCTCCGCCTCTCTCTGCAGACCTGTCTGACTGTCAAAAGCATCACTATTAACCGCAGGATGTGTCATCACCTCCGTCACCGCAGCATAATTATACAACGCAGCCGCCTTAAAAAAGTTCACATCAATCCTGCCCGAATGTGCTATCCCCAAAAATGCTCCGTTTTTTAGAAAATCCTTATTCTGAAAACGATTTATGCTCGCCAGCGCACGATAAAACCTCGCCTTGCCCTTGCCGGCATCACTCGACATAGGCCAGGGCTTTCCGCTCACCTGGCCCGGCTCATATACCCATCGTATCGCTCCTATCTTAAAACGTGATGCCAGTCTGCAAACTATCGAAAACAGCCCCGGAAAACTATGGATATGATAATGCGAATCCAGGTGCGTCGGCTGAATTCCTCTGTCCACAAGCCATTGTATCTGAGCACCAAGCTCCGCTAAAGCAGCCCTTCTCACCTCATCACTATATATTGACAAAACAAAAAGTTTTAGTTTCGACAATCCGAACTCTCCATCTCTGCTCAAAAGGCACTTCACGGTAGGCTTTTTACATATAGGCCTTGCCTTTGACAGGTTAAGATGCACTCCCACCCCCAGTCCCGGCAGCTCTTTTGCCATCGCTACCGCCTCCTCAGCCGCACCCATATTTATCATAATCGATGCGCTTGTCAACACACCCTCCGTATGCGCCTTGCGAACCGCCTCGTTAACCTCTTTGCGCATACCGAAATCATCAGCGTTTATTATCACATACTTTTCCATCACCGCTTAGTTTAGCACCAAAAACCAAAAATTCAATCAGCTTTTAGCCCGACTTCATATTACAAATCCCGCTAACAATAAAACCAGCTGCAATAGCAAGCCCGCCAATTAAATGTAATAAAATAGTAATCTTATTTGCACTTAACCTGCCGGCTTCAGACAAATCCTTTTTATTCGCAAACCTAATCGCCGCAAACGCTATCGGCCCCGTCAAAAGATAAAATAAGCCTGCGAAAAATAATTGCCTGTCCAGAAAAATCGCTGTCGCAGCTAATAAATAACTCGCAGTAACTGCTGTTCTGTAAATCCACACCGCTGCTTCAACACCGAAGATAACAACAAGCGTTCTCTTCTTTACCGCTGCATCCGCATCTTTATCTGCAAACTCGTTTATAAGTATCACAAGAAATATCAATATCGCAACAATCCCCGCAGGTAACAATATCAGCCAATCGAATGTCCCCGCCTGCAGATAGAAACTGCCCGTTACCGGCAGTATTCCAAACAAAAAACCTATCACAACCTCGCCGAGCGAGCGGTATCCTAATTTCAAAGGCGGCGCAGTGTAAAAAAAACCGCCTAAACAGCCTATAACGCCAAGCACAAAGATAAAAACACTTTTCGCAAGCAATACGATTATCATCCCAATCGCCGCTCCAATCGCTAAGCAGGCAATTGACAGGCCCAGAATCGACTTCGCTGAAAGCACGCCATCCTGTATGAACCTGCTGCCGCCTGAGAACGGCGTAGGATTTTTATTTACCCAGTCGTTTCCCGAAATATGGTCATAATAGTCGTTAGCCAAATTCGCACCGCTGTGAAGCAGCATTATCGAAATTACCGCTAAAATGAAAAGCAGCCAATCGAATGTCTGCGTCGCTGCAAATCCCGCGGCGCTTCCCACAAGGACCGGTACCACGCTCGCCGTCAAAAATGCAGGCCTCGCAGCTAAAAAATATTTCCTTATTTTCTCGGTAAAAGTGTCAGCCATAAGTCACTGCAACAAAATTTGCTCATTAAATCAATTTAGCCGGCCGAACCGAGTTTATGTCCCGGCCCGACTGTGTATAGCCTCTTTTTATCCTCCGTATTGATATGCGCCGCAATAATCTCTCCGACAAAAATTATATGGTCGCCTGCCTGTTTTTCCCATACAAGTTTGCATTCGAAATTAGCGGCTGCATCGTCGAGCAGTACAGAATCAATTTCACCGGCTTTACTGGTCGCACACTCGAATTGGGCGAGTTTATCGGTGTCCCTGCCTGAATGTTTACCGAAGAAAAGGGCGGCTTTCGACATATCTGCCGACGGAAACGCTATTGTAAAGCACTTCGAATGCCGGAGCGCCTCAATCGAATAGTGACCCTCGTAAACCGATATCGCCATCATCGCAGGCTCACCCGAGGCTATCATCGTCCAGCCTAACGTAACAGGATTCGCCTTTCCATTTTTATCTTTTGCTACCGCTATAACGACCTGTTCAGGGTATTTTCTCTTTATCGCTTCTGAATATTCGAGACGTTTTTGCATTGCAAAACTCCTTAAATTCTTTTATATTTCTTCCAACTGCTATAATTACAAAAATTATATACTGAAAAAAAGCTTTAACAAGGACAAACAAATGGAAACAATCAGCTTTATCGGCGGCGGAAATATGGCAGAAGCGCTCATTAAAGGAATCATCCGGGCAAAACTCTACGAACCGCAGTACATTTATGTTAGTGACATAAAAACCGGCCGCCTCGAATACTTCGAACAGCAGTACAATATCAAGACCTGCCCCGATAACAAAGCCCTTGCCGAATCCGCTGATATTATTGTTCTCAGCGTCGAGCCTCAGCAGCTCGCTATTGTCCTCGAAGATATAAAAAGCAATTTCAACAAAAATGCTCTTTTCATTTCTATCGCCGCCGGAAAAAGGATAAAATTCATCACCGACATCCTCGGCGATATCAAAATAATCCGCGTGATGCCCAATACGCCCGCCCTGATAGGCTGCGGCGCAGCAGGGCTCTACGCACCCAAAAACGCAGAGGACAAACTCGACAAGGCCCTCGCAATCTTCTCCGCAGTTGGAAAAGCATTTGTCCTCGAAAACGAAGACCTCATTGATTCGGTCACCGCTACAAGCGGTTCAGGACCGGCTTATTTCTTTTTACTGATGGAAGAAATGATAAAAACCGCTGTCGAGCTTGGCCTTGACAATGAAACCGCCGCACAGCTTGTCATTCAAACTGCAAAAGGTGCAGCCCTGCTCGCAGAAAAAGGAAGCTCTGAAGGACTTTCACCTGCCGAGCTACGCAAAAAGATTGTATCTCGCGGCGGCACCACCGAAGCCGCTCTTAAAATCTTCGACAAAGCAAATTTTGCTTTGCTTGTCAAAGACGCTTTAAATAGTGCCCATAAGCGAGCTAAAGAGCTTTCAAAATAATCCCAAAAACCAAAAAAATTTACTCTACAATAATTGCCTCTACCGGGCACTCATCCGCAGCCTGCTGAACAGCATCCTCCAGTTCCGCAGGAACTTTATCAACCACTACCTCCGCCATCGCATCGCCCATCTGAAACACGTCAGGGCACGTATCTACACAAAGACCGCAGGCTGTACAGCTATCTTCAATCTTAACTGTCATAATTAATACTCCTTTTCCTGCCTTTCAAAACTCTCGTCTCTTGAATTTAACTCAAAATCCCCTTCGTCGTAATCCTATAAACAGAAGCCGAAACTGTCAATTTCAATTTTTTATAGATTTTCTTATTTCCTCTGATATACTAAAGCCCTGTCTTGGTGCAGAAATAATACGATTAACTTTTTCATGGCCGGGTCCCATGCAGGCTGGGCCCGTGAACTTGGTCAGGCGGGGAACCGAGCAGCCATAAGCGGCAGCTCAGTCGTGCCTGGCAAACCCGGCCGTCTTTTAAAAAAATAATGCTATGACTTATCAAGTTCTCGCAAGGAAATATCGCTCGCAAACCTTTGACGAGGTCATCGGCCAGGACCCCATCGCACAAACACTGAAAAGCGCAATCAAAACAGACCGCGTCGCTCACGCGTACCTGTTCACCGGAACAAGAGGAATCGGCAAAACAACTATGGCGAGAATCCTCGCAAAGTCGCTCAACTGTCTCTCCACCGACACCCCCACCACCAAGCCCTGCTGCAAATGCGACGCCTGCATTGCCATAAATCTCGGCGAAGATATAGACGTCATTGAAATCGACGGTGCCTCAAACCGCGGCATCGACAACATCCGCGAGCTTATCCAGAACGCAATCTACACACCCGCACGCTGCCGCTTCAAAATCTACATCATCGACGAGGTACATATGCTCACCACTGAGGCCTTTAACGCCCTTTTAAAAATTCTGGAAGAGCCACCCAGCCACGTCAAGTTTATCTTCGCAACAACCGAGCCGAACAAGGTCCTCGCGACAATCCAGTCGCGCTGCCAGCGTTTCGATTTCAACAATATCAGCCCCAAGCTCATCGCCGGGCAGCTAAAACAGATACTCAAAAAGGAAAAAATCGAATACGAAGAAGACCTCGTCCTGCCGCTTGCGAAAATGGCAAACGGCTCGATGCGTGACGGCCTGAGCCTGCTCGACAGACTCATAAGCACAGGCTCGCAACCCCTTACCACAAAGCTGCTGCAGGATTTTCTCGGCTGTCCCGACACCGAAAAAATCTCTCAGCTCATTGAGCAGATTGCGGACAATTCCGCCGCCGGCACCCTGCGAGGGCTCGATGAAATCATAACTTCGGGACTCGGCGAAGTTCGCATCGTCGATGCCCTCATAGATTATATGCGTGACCTTATGGTCGTAAAATCCGCCGGGATAGATTGCGACCTTTTGATTCTGACAGCACAGCAAAAAGAGAACGCCGCAAGACTCGCCGAAAAATTCGACATCGCTGCTCTGGTCTATAATATAACCACACTCGAAAGGCTCCGTTGGTCAATTAGAACCGCCGACACGCCTCGCCCTCTCCTGGAAGCTGCACTTCTCAGGTTTGCTCTAAGCGAGCACTTTCTCAACGTTGACCAGCTCCTCAGTCAATCCCCAAAAACCCAAAAGACAGCCGTAAAAAAAAACGGAGTAGCTGAAACAACTACCGAACCTACCTGTTTTGCCGCCCCTCAGAAACCGCACACCCAGCAGCATTCCCTGAGTGACATTGACTCGCTGAAGAACAACTGGAAAGCGTTCTTAAATCTTCTCGCCGAAAAAATTGGCAACGGTGCCTCGAGTCTTCTCTCGCGGGCCGTCCCCACCAGCTTTGAGAATGATATTCTGACAATCACTTTTGACGCCTCTGCCAAAACGCAAAAGAAAATGTGTGAATCCAACGGCCGGACAGAGCAAATCGAAAACGTCTTGTCCGATTATTTCAAAAAAGACATCACAATAAATCTCACGCTCGGCGATACCGATTCCTCCCCTGCAGCCTTGGCCGCAGCCCGGGCTCTTGCCTCAAGACAGAAGGAAAATGAAATCGTAAACCACCCCGCCGTCAAAACCATCCTTACCGAGCTCGGCGCCGCAATCACCGACATCGAAGAATTAGACAGCAATTCATAATTCCAGTTTTTATTTATTCACACTACTGCTCTGCTTTTGTCAATTGACAATGCTTTGTAGAAAACACTTCTATTGTCATTCCTGCGGAAGCAGGAATCCATTTTTTTGAAGAACTGGATTCCGCATCAAGTGCGGAATGACATCTGGACAAGTTTCTTCTCTACAAAGCAAATTGACAATTGATTTACCTTCGTATATAGTGTTATTAAAAGTCAATCGTACTCGACGCAGGAAAAAAACTATGGCTGATATCTATACTGAAAGTCTCAACAGGCTCATCGCCGAATTCAATAGGCTGCCAGGCATAGGCCCGAAATCAGCAGAAAGACTCGCCTTTCACATACTAAAAGCGAACAAAGACGATGCAATGGCACTCGCCAAAGCCGTAAGTGACGTCAAAAACAAAACCAAATCCTGTAAAATATGTCATAACCTCTCCGAATCGCCTGTCTGCAAAATCTGCTCCGATGCCGGGCGCGACAAATCCCTCATTTGCGTCGTCGAACAGCCCAAGGACATAATCGCGCTCGAGAAAACCGGTTCCTGCAAATGGGTCTATCACGTCCTCGGCGGCCATATCGCTCCGCTCGAGGGTATCGACGCGGAAGACCTCAACATTGAAAGCCTCGTAAAAAGGGTTCGCGACGGCAACGTTATCGAAGTTATTATGGCCACAAATCCCAATATGGCCGGCGACGGCACCGCATTTTATATCAGCTCTCTATTGAAAAACACATCCGTCAAAATCACTCGCCTTGCTCGAGGCCTGCCTTCCGGCTCAACAATCGAATACGCAAACACCAAAATCCTTACAGACGCAATAACCGGTAGACAAAATTTCCAGTGACCCTAAACTATTCGCAATTTCTAATCGCCGAATACTTAAACTGCAGCATTTTCTTTATAAACTTTTTTAATTCGTACCCGAATATTGCCGAAATCTTTCAACGATTATGATATAATAATATATACCTGCTTAAAGCATAATAAATCATAAGGAAGGTGTATGAAGCTTCAGATGACAGGACAGATGAGACTTGAGCAGCGGATGAAACTCGCTCCTCATATGATTCAGTCTATGGAAATCCTTCAGTTGCCCATCCTCGCACTGCAGGAAAGAATCGAGCAGGAGCTGAACAGCAATCCCGTCCTCGAAATCGCAGAACCAGCCGATCAGCAATCCCGCGACGAATCCGACGCTGATGATAATCCTCAGGCCGACACCGCTGCTGCAGAAGCGGAAAAAATCGATGACTTCGAACGAATAAACTCCCT
>CAZBMW010000005.1:0-108857 GCA_964493425.1 uncultured Pirellulales bacterium | reverse complement strand
GTTCAGGCTCATCGACGCGCCCGAACCCGTAAAACAGGCCGGCCTCGCTATCATCGACTACATCGACAACAGAGGTTACCTTTCTGTCCCTCTCGAACAGCTCTGCGCAACGGACAAATCCCCGTTCAATCTCGACCAGCTTAAACAGGCTCTTGGCCTTGTACAAAAACTTGAACCCGTCGGCGTCGGCGCCAGAGACCTCAAAGAATGTCTGCTTATCCAAATCTCTCAATCCGCAGACGATATGACCTTCGAGAAAAAACTGCTCTCCGAATATATGGATGAGCTTCTCGAAAATCGCCTTCCTGAAATAGCAAAAAAGATGAAATGCCCCATCGAGCAGATAAACCACGCCATCGAAAGAATCAGCAGGCTCGATACCTCTCCGGGCCTGCAGATTGGACCCGACAAAAACCTGCCCATTACCGCCGACGTAATCGTCGAAGAATCCGACAGCCCAGACGGCTTCTCCGTAAGATTAGCTGACTCTAACCTGCCAAATCTGAAGATTAGCGACCACTACACTAAGCTCGCCAAAGACCCAAAAACAAACGAAAAGACAAAAAACTTTCTCCAGAACAATATCCGCTCCGCTCAATGGATTATTGACGCAATTCAGCAGAGAAACAACACCCTGCTCAAGGTCGCCGCCGCCGTCGTCAGGTACCAGAAGCCGTTTTTCGAGAAAGGCCAGCTTTATTTGAAGCCTCTGCCTATGTCGAAGATTGCCGACGAGGTCGGAGTTCATCTCGCCACCGTCTCAAGGGCCGTAGCAGCAAAATACATCCAGTCCAGCCAGGGCATCCTGCCTCTGCGAAAATTCTTTTCAGGCGGAACCCAGGACGTAAACGGAAACTCACATAGCTGGCAGGCCATCAGGGCAAAGCTTCAGCAGATTATTGATACCGAGGATAAAACAAAACCTTTAAGTGACGACAAAATCAGAAAAAAGCTCGCCGACGCCGGTATCGAAAATCTCGCCAGAAGAACAATTGCAAAATACAGAAAACTTCTTAACATCCCTCCCGCCAGACTCAGAAAAAAATACTAAAATCGCCCAACGCTCTCTGTTCTTCAAAATTCCTTGTTCATCATTCATTATTCGATATTCGTTACTCTATATCATACGCCTTGTTATCTGCCGATAGAAAGCCCACCTTGTTTTTGCTATCCTCGTTATATTCTTCTATTATTTTTTTACTTTTCGTTTGCGTATAAAGCTCTCGTACAGCCCTGGCACTGCCGTCGCAGTACCCGACATTGGTCCTGCCTAAATGCCTGTATCCCTGCGTCCCTGCGTATCTGTTACCGTCACCGAAACTTTTATCCAGCCTGCCCGCCGAAGGGGAACGCATATACTTATTAGCGCCGAGCGTAAACTCACCGTCTCCGAATATAGCGCATCTCGACGGCTTTCGCACACTCGTAATTTTACTCGAATTATTGCCAACTTTTATACCGTTCACAATCATTATAAAACCGCCTATATAGCTCGCATTATAATTATATCCGGTATATGGGTCGCCTGCCGAGTTGGCACTGCCCCTGAAAATTGGGCACTGATGTATCTCAAGCGTAGTCTTGCCCTGCCATAAAAATCCACCTTTGCATTCCTTTAAACTGCCGTTCTCAAAAACTTTGAAATAGTCCCACTCGTATTGTCGCGAAAGATCACCGAAATCCATAGCGCCCGCTAAAGGATAAAAGCTATCGTTACCGGTTGCATAGATATCCGCCGCTATCACCATCTGCCTGAGGTTGCTAAGGCAGACCACCCCAAGGCCCTGTTGTCTCGACCTCGAAAGGCAGGGTAGCGCAATAGCCGTAAGAAGCGATATCACTGATATCACTACTAAAACTTCTACCACCGTAAAGCCACGCCTTTGAATCATCTCAACCGCCCAAAAATTTTTTTTCAAATTCTACTTACCGCTTTCGACCAGCCACCGGTTCCCAAAAATCGCAAAGTCGAGAAAATCTATCACGCCGTCCTCATACATATCCGCCGCCTTCGCCTCATCACCCAGGCCATCGACCTCCAAAAGCCAGTATCCGGTAAAAATTTCCAAATCTTCACAATCAACTCTGCAATCCTTGCTTATGTCACCCGATGGGTATGGCCGCTTATAATCACCGCAGCAGCTCACATCCGAGACCGCATCCACCTCCGGAAAGGGATGGTTAGGGTCAAGACCGGTATATTCTATCATAATATATTGAATCCATTTCTCCCCTGTCACCGGGTCCTCCGTTAGTGCTGAATAATACTCAACTGGCAGAACCTTCAAATCAAAACCTGTACCGCCCGTTGATTTGCCGTACGCGTAACAAAGCTCCGCGACAGTTTTACCCATAAAATTTATATTCTCCATATTCGGGTCTATCGGCAGCGTCGGCGCAGTAACCTCGCCCCACCACAAATTTTCCCAGCCGGGATACACATCACAGGGCTCATTCGGATTAAACACTCTTCCCAGGGTCGGCGCAAAAGAATCTGCAAAAGGCCCTTCTTCAAAACTGTACCAAAGCTCTCCGTCCTGACTGACCGAGACAAGCCCGTATTCATTATTGACCTGTCCTGATGCAATCGTCGTTTCACAAGGGTCACCGTATGACCAGTAGCCGCCGGCGGCAATCATAGCGTTACCGAATACAATAAAATCAACGCCGTAGGGATTGTTCTCATCGTCGCCGACCCTGTGGTTGAACTTTAATATCAAATGTCCCCCTGCCCCTACGGTAACAACACTGGGAAAATCATTTTCTATATACGCCGGATATACCGGCACTACCGGCCGATAAGCATCGCCATAATACGTATCTACTGACGGCCTGCCCAAAGCAACTTCACTGAATGTATAAGCCCCAGCACCCTCGCCCGGCTCGTAGCTCACAACCTCAGCAGCAAAATCGTTCGCATCAAATTCATAGCCGCCCGCCGCCGCAGGCGAAAGGCAAACCAAAAAAACAATTAACACAATTTTATTTTCTAATCTCATCTTAAGCACGAGCTAGCCCGAATTTTAGACCGCCTGAACAGCAAAATACCTGCTCCCAAAAGGCACAAAGTAGCGGGCTCAGGAACAGGCACACCGCCGGGCTCCCTGTACGCTGTCATCCAGTCAGCCGAATAATTGGTCCAGACCCAGCTGTCCCAGTCGCCGTCACTCAAAGAGCGAAACGAAACGCCCGCGCTGCTTGCAGACCAGCTCTCATTATCACCGACATAGTATGCCCAGCCGGTATTAGCCTCTTCGCCGTAGTCATATTCAACGCCGTCTGGATAATCAAAATCATAGACAAACATACCCCACTCACCATAATCCGTCGCATATACATCGAGAGCCCCTGCTGCCCCGATTGCTTCCAGTGCATCCCAGCCGCTCGCATCGCCGTCCCATTGGTATTCAAATACGAAATACTGTTCAAAATCGAAATCGATTACTATCGTAGCCTCGTTCTCACCCGTCCCTGCTGTATATTCGATATCCCCCTCGTAAGTCAGTCCTCCATTCGCGGAAGCCGCAAAAAATAATACCAATAGCAGGACTGAAATTTTTTTCACCACCATCTTTCTCTCCTTTCAAAAATTAATTCTGAAATTTACCATTTAACCTGTTAAAAACTTTTTCAATCCGTCTGAAAAACACGCGCAATAAAAAAACCGCCGTTCCTGCGAAAGGAACGACGGCTTATAATTCACTCGTCTATTATCTCAGCGGATGCAATTGCTCGCTGAAATTGATATTTATGCTCCTTATCGCGGGAACAAAAGTATATCTTGAACTGACCACAGGCAGGTTTTCTGGCTCGCAACCTGCCGAAAAGCCCCTTCCCATCTCCCACGAATTTTTAATATTTAGCAGCAATTAAAATACCGCTCGTAGTGTTAAAAATTAGTGCGAAACAGTGGTACAATGCCTTTCGGTTTTCCGAGAAAAACTCGGAACGGCTGCTCACAGCAGCGCGACTGCCCCGGATTTGCACCGGGTTCCCTTTTTAGTATCCAAAAAAATCGGAACCTAAAGTCAGGCTATTTTCTTCTCAAAGAGCAATAAAAAAATGACACTTTTTCCTTTTATGGAAAACGACCGAAATTGTCAAGTAAAAAAATGAAATTTCTTTTACTATCGGCCTATATAAATAATAACGCCCGCCAAAGCCAGTATTACCAGCACACAAATACTCAAAGAAATCACAAACAGCCACATAAATCTTTTATTCTGCCGGCTTATAATATACTTCAAATACCTGTCGCTCGTTGCGAACGTCTTGGACATCTGCATAATACTGTCGGTATGGCTAATCGTATTGCGGTCGAGGTTCCCGAGTATGTCATTGAATTGCCTGAAGCTTTCGGACATCCTCGAATCAATCTCGGCAGCACTCTCAAGCCGCTCCCTGATTTCATCCAGTATGCCGGTCTGCCTCGCCGTCTCCTCCGGTATCTTCTCAACCGATTCGATAAACTGCTCGTTGCTCGCCGCCATCGCACTTATCTGCTCTGCAAGCTGGGTCCGTATCTTCTCCTGGTTCTCAACTATCGTCGGAAAGCTTTTTGCCAGTTCCGGCATCTTGTCTAGCCGCTCAATCAGTTCCTTATGCTGGCTCACCTGCAGGTTCAAATTGTCATTAATGTTCGCAAGCCTGTCTATCAGCCGGTTAAAACCTCTTTGCAGCTTCTCGATAGATTCGCCCTTTCCCGAATCCGCCGAAGACGCAACCACAACCTCACCTGTTCCCTCGCGAGACACCTTTTCTTCCGGATGCTCCGCTCGCACTTTTTTCTTAAACTGCTCACCTGCCGCCTCCGTTCCGCCCTTAGCGTCTTCTCTGATAAGACCTTCATTGTCTATTTCAGACTCTCTTGTCTTAACTGCCGACTGTGCGCGAGAGCGAATCCATTTATTCGTTTTTGACCACAGCTCTTTCAATTTCATTTTTATACTCCCTATTGCTTTGTCCTTCATATTTCCTATTAGATGTTTTTTCTGCTGGAAGTTCAAGTTATTTTTGCTAATATTAAAAATGCAAATTTCAGCGAAGAAAGGCTCGCAAATGAAGCTGATAACATATTCCAAAGACGGCTCGATAAGCTGCGGCGTCCTCACAAATGACGGCATAATTGACATTCCATCGGCAAAAACCCTTCCCAATCCGCCGTCGAGCCTGATACAAATACTCCAGCAGGGCAGCTCCTGCCTCGAAAAACTCGAAAAGCTAACAAAAACCACAACTCATCTTTTATCTATCGACTCTGTCAGACTTCTCGCTCCAATCCAAAATCCACGGAAGGTAATCGCTCTCGCCGGAAACTACAGCGAGCACATAAAAGAGGCCTCCGTCAAACGCGGCTTCAAGCTCGGCCTGTCCGATTCCGCACGTCATAATACCGTACCTCGCCCTTTTCTTATGCCGCCAACCGTCATTATCGGACCAGGCGACCAAATCCCTTGGCCCCTTTTCAGCCGCGACATCGACTACGAAATCGAGCTCGCCGTCATCATTGGCCGCAAAATCAAAAACGCAGGCCCCCAAAAAGCTAACGACGCAATCGCAGGTTACACCATCGCAAACGACGTCTCTGCCCGCTCTGTAACATTCAAGAAACAAAGACTCTCCCGGCCTTGGGACGAATTTTACGACTGGCTCAACGGAAAATGGGCCGACGGCTTCCTGCCCACAGGCCCGTATCTGCTAACTGCCGACGAGATTGACGACGTCCGCAGCCTCGATATGGAATTAAAGGTTAACAGCCGCACCTGTCAGAAGGCAAACACAGCGCAGATGATTTATCCCGTCCAGGATATCGTTTCATTCTTAAGTCACCTGATGACGCTCGAGCCCGGCGACATAATCGCAACCGGAACTCCCGCGGGCGTAGCCGTCGCTACCGGAAACTTCCTCAAACAAGGCGACAGAATCGATTGTACAATCGAAAAGCTTGGCACACTTACCAACACCCTCGCTGCCCCGCCGGGAAAATTTTACGAACCTCTCACTTAATACCTACCACACCAAACCAACTTGAGGAGTTCATTTCGTCTTTTGTTTAGCAGTCGCCGAAACGGCGACTTTATTGTCATTCCCGTGCAAACGGGAAAAATAAAACGATTGCCGATATGTCGAAAAATCAATATAATCATCAGCCACAGAGAGAAAGATGTGATGCAAAAACGTATTGAGAAAAGGTCATATAATTATATTTGTACGATAATAAGAAAGAGAAAATATGAAGTTAATTGTAAAGCTGATTGTGGTTTTAGTTTTGGGATTATGTGTCGGCTGTGGGAATCAAAATAGGCGGCCGATAGTGGTGATGAAGACCGAATTCGGGGATATAAAAGCGCAGCTTTATACCGATGAGGCGCCCGTCACAGCAGGCAACTTTCTGCGATACGTAAAAGAAAACCGATTCGACGGTGCGGTATTTTATCGAACAGTACGAATGGATAATCAGCCTAACGACAAGGTCAAAATACAGGTCCTGCAGGGCGGCCTGTACGAAGATAACCATCCAGCGAAGCTGCCAATGATAATACACGAGACGACAAAAGAGACTGGTATTAAACATCTTAATGGCACACTTTCGATGGCGCGATGGCAGCCGGGGACAGCCGATTCGGAATTCTCGATATGCATCGGTGACCAGCCGGAACTCGATTTCGCCGGCAAAAGAAACCCGGACGGCCAGGGTTTCGCAGCCTTCGGCAGAGTAATTTCAGGAATGGACGTTGTGCGAAAGATACATAAGCAGCCCGCAGACGGACAAACACTGACGCCCTTCGTGAAAATAATAGAGATGGAAGTAGAAAAAGAATAGAGAACTGAAGAAAAACATTGAATATAAAATTTTGAATATTAAACATTCAATTAGGCAGCAAATATGTCAGCCTGAAATATGAGCCGATGGATGATTAAAGGAATAGATTATGACCGATAAAAGAACAGAACGGTATTTCAAGCTTCTCAAAAAGAACGATGAAATATTTGAAGCACTTCTCAAAAAGAAAGCCAGCAAAGTAGACAGGCAAAAGGTTGCATTCTGTCTTACTGAAATTTACTTCAGATCACAACACCTAGTTAACCTTATAAAAAAAATCTCTGAGACAAACCTAAAATTCACTGAAGATGATTTGGATTCTCTTTTTGGTAATCTGATTGACTTACGAATTGAAATTTATGATGAAATGGTTGATTGGATTAAAGATTTGAAAAGACCCCTCAAAACTGCAATTTATAAGGTTAATGATTTAGGGGCTGAAAAATATGGATGGGATTAGTTCTTTGCATTTGTTCTTTGAAAATGAAATAATGTAAATAAAATGAATCTACATGTGGTATGATGAAAAGATAGGCCAGTATTACCTGTGTGATTGTGTTTACGACCCGTCAATCCACTAATTCTCGCGAGCCTCGAGCATCCAGCAACTTATTCCTCACTTCTAAGTTCCCAGTTCTACGTTCTAAATCGCGGTTTCTGCCTGCGGTTCGCAACTTTTTTTATGCACTTTACGTGCCACTTTAGGATGCTCATCGCGGCCTCCGCCAGAAACACACATTGTCGCAAAGCGACTCTACACTTTTTACTTTTTTCCTTTTAACTTCTCAGTTCTCCGCCCTCTGTCTTCCGTTTTCTGAATTCGGGATTCTGACTTCTCACTTCTAACTTCCCTATGCTATCTATGGTAAAAATCTCTAGTCTTATCCTATAATCACCAGTGCTATGTAAGGGGCGAGGTTGAAGACTATGATAAGAACCTTGAATAACGCGATGAAGGAACATAATACTGAGCTGAATGCTTCTCTTGAGATAGAAAAAAATCTGTTGTTCATTCGATAGGAAAAATTATAGAGCAGGATACAGGCCAGGGAAGATAAAATCAGCAATCCCACATTTATAATCGTGCACCACATGAAGAACGTTTTGACGGTAGTGATATCCATAATAATTCTCCTTTCTTTAGAATGAATATTACTCGCATTCTATATTATAAGTTTCCTCAGCGCCCCTTTTGTTACAATATTTTTTCCCTTTTCGTGAAAATTCGCGGTAATCTTCTTCCCAGTTCTAACTTCTTACTTCTCTGTCCGCCAACATTTTTCTTACTAAATTCTGAATTCTACATTCTCAATTCTCTACCTTTCGTGGCTATTTCTATGTTGTTTTTGCCTGCGGTTCGCATTTACTTTACCCACTCCGCGTGCCTCTTTACGATTCTCTCTGCGGCCTCCGGCAGAAACCGCATTTTTTCTTTTGACTTGTGACGTGTGACTTGTGACTAATTTTTTTAGTGTTTTAGTTGTTAAAAAAATATTAGATTTTTATTGATAAAATGGCCTTAACTGGTACAATACTTCTGTGTGTTAGCATAACACACGTAACGCGGAGGTCCGCAAGCATCGGCCAGCAGGCCACGTCAAAATTAAATTCGTAAATTCTTGTTTTTTAAGGATTTGCCAATGTTCTACAACCAATCAACTGATTCTCCAATTCACCAATTCTCTAATTCACTAATTAACTCTCAAAAACCCGCGCGCAAAAAAAACAAAATTATGCAAAACGAACCCAATTCACCAAGTGTCCGAGATGACACAACTATTTATTTAACAAGGATATACAAAAATTATGTGCTTAAAAGCACTCCCAAAAACGAAGCCAAACGAACCCAAAACGAACCCAATTTCAGCCCAAAATTGGGTTCGTTTTTCTCGAAATTGGCTTCTGTTTCAACGATAATAGCTATAAACTGCTGGCAGATGAACGAAAGGAGTCTAAATGAAGACGATTGAGGAGTTGCACGAGTTTTTTCGCAATGAGCTGATTAAGTATTTAGAGCCTATGGAGAAAAGGCGGAAAGGCGTGCTAAATAAAATTATTATTACGGGGGCGGTGGCTGGGATTATTGCACTGGTTATCGGGATTATTGTAGCTAGCAGAATTAGGACCCAGTTTGCTTTTTTTATGCCGGTCATAATCTGGGCGGTCATAATCTGGGCGGCGATAATCGGCCTGGCGGCAAAAATCCTTTCAGCAGGTTATGTGGTTGAGTTCAAGCAATTCGTGATCCAGCCTTTAGTGAGGTTTATCGCTGACGGCCTTGATTATAATCCGAAAGATTATATCAAAAAGGACGTCTTTATGCTGAGTAAGATTTTTATCACCAGGCCGAATCGCTATAAGGGTGACGACCTGGTGAGCGGACAAATAGGCTCGACGAAGCTTCGCTTTTCAGAGCTGGATGCAGAATACGAGAGCGGCAGCGGCAAGGACAGGCATCGTACGACTATTTTTAAGGGCCTGTTTTTTATGGCGGATTTCAATAAGGACTTTTGCGGAACAACGATTGTGCTGCCGGATACAGCGGAAAAGCTTTTCGGCTGGCTGGGCGAAAAATTGCAGTCGATGAATGTTTTCAGAAGCCAGCTTATCAAGCTTGAGGACGTCGAATTCGAAAAGCACTTTGTCGTTTATGGCGCCGACCAGATTGAGGCAAGGTACATCTTGTCACCGAGCCTGATGAAGAGAATTGTGGACTTCAAGGAAAAGACCGGACGGAAAATATATTTGTCTTTTGTCGGCTCGATGGTGTTTGTGGCGATTTGGATAAATAGGCCGCTTTTTGAGCCGCGATTATTTAGCACACTTCTTGATTTCGCCTCTGTCAGGCAATACTTTGAGGACCTTCAGCTTGCGATAGGGATTGTGGATGATTTGAATTTGAACACGCGTATCTGGAGCAAGCAATGATCAGGATTTCATTTCAGTTCGACCGACCAGTAAGCATGGTCGAGGAATTGTTTCCAGCTTCGGTAGCGTTCGTGTCCGAGATGGATGTGAATGAGGGGATTTTTTTTGGGTTTTATGGGTTTTCTTACCAGTGACATATTTGCCTGTCTTGGCGTTCGGCCGCCTTTTTTTACGTTGCAGTCTGTGCAGGAGCAGACGACATTTTCCCAGTTGGATTTTCCGCCCATACTCCTCGGGATAACGTGGTCAAGTGACAGCTCGGTTGTGGGATATTTTTTTCCGCAGTACTGGCAGTGATTTTTGTCTCGAGCGAAGATGTTCCGGCGGTTGAATTTGACATTGTTTCTCGGGAGGCGGTCGTAAAATAACAAGCGAATGATTCTTGGAACGGCGATATAGAAATTGACGGTTGAAACCCAGTCCTGGCCGTCCGGTTCGAAGTTTCGCTTGAACTGGCTTACTTCGCACCAGCTCTGGAAATTATAATTGTAGAAGTTGCCTTCTTCGTGGCAGACTACTTCTGCGAGCTGACGGAACAGCAGAGAAAATGCCCTTTTGGCCCCGACTATGCGGACAGCCATATAGTGTTTGTTGAGGACAAGGACACTACAACCTAATGCTGATTGTGGTTTATGAGCAATCATAAATTTCAATTATTATTGTATCCTGCTTGTGCGGGACACATCTGTTAAAAGCGTTATTTTCAGCTTGTAACTTTTGGTTCCAGGCTACAGGGTTCAGTGAAAAAGAGTTGTCAAAACTGAGGTGCAGGTACGATTAAAGCTATAGTCAACAGTGCTTTTTGAATCAGTTATTGTTCACTATTGGCTTTTTTGTCGGTAGCGGTCTTTTTTTTCCCTGCCTTTATATTGACGTTTTCAGCTCTTAGTCCTTTTTCACCGTCGACAATATCAAAGCTGACTGTGTCGCCTTCCCTAAGAGTCTTAAATCCCTGCCCGGAGATATTAGCATAATGGACGAAAACATCCCGGCCGTCATCGGTGGCTATAAAGCCGTAGCCCTTTTTTGGATTGAACCATTTAACTGTTCCTTCTGCCATAAAAAACGCTCCTGTTATATAATATCACCCTTGTAGGCTATTTTTCAAATACGCCCTAAAAAGCTTATATTTGAGCGATAGCTGAAATACATTTTTGCTGAGCTTTAATAGCTTTGTCTAATCAATTATTTTCCGCGCGTAGAGTCGACTGCAGCCTTGCTGAGATTTTCCCTCATTAGTCGTCCCATTTTGAATTTAACAGTTCTTTTTGCGGGCACGTTGACTCTCTCAAGTGTTTTCGGATTCTGAGCGACTCTGGCAGTTCTTATTCTGGTCTCAAAGACACCGAAGTCACGGAATTCCAGCCGATTACCTTTCCTGAGCTGCTCAGTTATTTCGTCGAGAAAAGACTGAATGATTTGTTTGACCAGAATCCTCTTTGCCTGTGAGCGTTCAGCTATCTGATCTATAAGTTCTTTCTTTGTAACTGTTGCCATAGGCTACCTCATTTTAAGAATTGACGGATGTAAAACCGGTGTTTGGTTATAACACGCAGTTTAAGAAAATTTAGGTTTTTGTTTTTCCAAAATCTCACAGCAGATTCCCGTTTGTCAAGCGATTCTTAGTTTCCACAACTTACTATACAATAAAGACTTCTAGACGGCAAGAACTTTTCATAAATTTTTTTCAGCCATTATAAAAGCGGCTTTTTGTTAATAAATGGGGGGCTATTTTTTTCTGTTTCTAAGAGGTTCTGAGGGGCGTGATTTGGTCTTTCAGGGCCAGCAGGGTGCGATTTGTATAGCAGGAAGTTTGTTGACCCGATGACATAATTGTGCATAATAGCGGCTTTTAGCTCGGTAAGGACTGCAAACTGAATTGACAGATTTTTTTAATCGTAATTATGATAAAAAGTGAGACTGATAAAAGCAGACCGCCAAAGCAGCATCATGGCCGAAGAGTAGAGGAGATTGTCGGTATTTTGGAGGGATTGATAACGGCGTTTATCCTGGCCTTTGTTTTTCGCTCTTTTATTATGGAGGCATTTCGGATTCCCACCGGCAGTATGGCAGATACTCTAATGGGTGCCCATTTCAGGCTCTGCTGCAGTCAGTGCGGGTATAAATATGACAGAGGTTTTATGTTGGATAGGCATGGTTCTAGAACGGATACCATTCCATCGGGCAGTGTGAGGCTTCCTGAGAGCAGGTGTCCGAGTTGCGGCTATGAGAGCAGAGATGGCAGAATAGCAGCGGTTTCCAACGGAGACCGAATTCTCGTGCTTAAATGCATATACCAGTTTTTTGAGCCTAAGCGTTGGGATGTAGTTGTGTTCAAAAACCCCCTAAGCCCGCGCATCAATTATATAAAACGTTTGATTGGCAAGCCGGGCGAGACTGTTGAAATCATAGATGGCGACGTTTATATCAACAGTGAAATCGCCCGTAAGCCGCCTAAAGTTCAAGAGGAGCTGTGGATGCCGGTTTATGATAATGATTATCAGCCGGCTCGTCCGATGGAAGGTTCGTTTAACAATCATAAATGGGAACAGCCGTTTAATACAACGGGCTCAGCGTGGATTAATGATGAGACTAATCCTTCGTTATTTTACTTAGACAGTTCGCCGGAACGGATTAACACGATGTTTTTTGATACGGCGGCTGGTAATAGTTTTCATACGAGTTATGCGTATAACGGTGTTAAATATTATCCTGATTTGCCGTTATGCAGCGATTTGATGGTGCGTTTCTATGCAGAAGCAAAAAGTATAAACGGTTCTGTTGGTATAACTTTGAGTAAGTATGAAACGAATTACAAAGCTTACGTCAAATTTGACGGCAGACTGTCAATTTCGAGGGTTTTTGAAGGAGAAGAAGTAGAATTGAAAAGCAGGGAAATCGAGCCTCTTATTGTCGATAAACCGACATTTATAAGATTTGAGAATGTTGACCACAAACTTGTTTTGCGTGCGGGTTCTGAGCAATTAAGTTATGACCTTGGCCGATTGGCGGGTGATGCCGGAGAAAGAAAAACTGATGTTGAGCCTCGAGTTGGGATTTTTGGTTCTGGAAAGTTAAGTCTTTGGCATTTATCAATTTTCAGGGACATTCATTACACCGAGGCTCGGCCTGCTAATGGTCGTAAAGGCGGCAGAGCCGCCGAGGGAAACCCATTTAGTTTGAAGGAAGACCAGTTTTTTGTTCTCGGAGATAACAGCCCAAACAGTGAAGACGGCAGATGGTGGGACGAGGAGGGTATCGGTAATAACGGCATAAAGTATAGAAAAGGCGTTGTGCCGCGAGATTATCTGATAGGCAAGGCGGTTTTCGTATATTGGCCGAGCGGTTTTAGATTAGGCTTTGGAAAAATCACATCTCGTTTCGCATTTATTCCCAATGTCGGCAGGATGCGGTTTATCTTCGGTGGCTCAGGTGATTAGGCTGAGCTAATCTGCATTTTTATTGTCATTTCTTTATTTTTAGCAGCAAAAGGTCCTATATTGTTTACAGGTATAGGTCTTTTTTGAAGCTGGGGGACAAAAGGAATTTCTTTTAACGGATTAGATTATGTAGCACTTTTTTTTTGACGATTTTGTTAGTGTTGTGGCGTTTCGAGATGAGCACAGTAAATCATTATACCTATGGCAAGGGAATAGATTTTTATGTATAAGCGGATTCGTGCGAAAACAATCGTGTCAATACTGTGCATTTTGTTATTTTTACCCTGTTTGTCTAAAGCAGAAGAAGGCAGCCTCAAAGATGTCAACGATTTGTTCGAGCTGAGTATCGAGAAGCTGATGGAGATACCGATTGTTACCGCATCCCGTCAAGAGCAGTCCATCTATGAGCTTTCAGTTCCGGTTTCCGTGATTACTGCGGAAGACATTCATTACAGCGGCCTGACGAACATACCGGAGATTCTTCGATATGCAGTTGGTGTAGATGTGGTTCGTCTTGACCGGGCGAGATATATGGTGGGCGTAAGAGGTCTATTCAGTTCGGTTTCGGACAGAACACTCGTTTTAGTCAACGGCAGAACCGCGCTGGATCCTGTTTTTGGCACAGCCTGGATGGAGTTGCCTGTTTTGGTTGAAGATATTGAGCGGATAGAGGTTGTTCGCGGCCCTGGCGGCGCTGTTTGGGGCTCGAATGCATATACAGGCGTTATCAATATAATTACGAAGAGGGCTGAAGATGTGCAGGGAGTTTTTTCGAGTACAACAATAACTGAATTCGGTGACAGTTATACACATCTTCGGTACGGCGGAGTCGATAAGAATTTTTCCTGGCGAATCTCAGCGGGGTATGAGGATATCGAGAGTTCTGACGAGGCAGGTGCGGGCAGTATGATGTATAAATATCCTTCTTTGGGGCTTAGTGCCAGCATAACCGAAGCGAGGGATTTTTTCAGGAGCTATAAGTTCGACACGGATTTTGGATATAGGATTTCCGATGCAACCAGGCTGTCTTTCGGTGCGGCTCATTCAAGTTCCGAAATAGGAGACAAGGATTTTTTGGGATATTTCCCGCAGGAGAATGCTCTTACGAGTATTACAAGAGTATATACGAAGATAGAGCACAGCTTTGATGAGAAAACGAAGGGATATTTACAATGGTTCGGCAATTTCGGAGTATTTACTAATTCGTATTTGATACGCCGCTATGCATATAATGAAAATGACCTTGAAGGTCAGATTAGCTTTAAGCCTGATGATACACACAATATCTCGATAGGCGGGAATCTTCGCTGGGTACATATTACAAGTGATAATGCTTCAACTACGGATGAATCGGTCTTTTTTGATGATACTTACGATGAGTACTGGGCGGGATTGTATGCCGTTGACAGGGTCAAACTTTCTGACAGGCTGACTATCGAGGCCCAGGGACGCGTTGACCGCTTTAATCAAACTCAGACAGACTGGTCAGCGAGAGTGGCAGCGTTGTATTCGCTGGATGCACAAAAGAGACATATGTTGAGATTTGCGTTTGGAAGGTCCTTCCGTGCCGGCAGTACGTCACTGCGTGAGTATAATGTTACGGCTTTTTTGGGATTATTTAACGTTCAGGGTATTGGAAGTAAGCTTAACAATGAAAATACATATTCGCTCGAAGCCGGCTATGTCGGAAGATTTTCTGATTATGTTACATTCCGGCTGGATACCTTTTATCAGAGGATGGAACATCTGATGGGCGTGGCAAATCAGATGGCTGGTCCTGTTACTACGAGTACTTTTATAAGTAATGAGGGAGCAAATCTTTACGGAGTAGAGGCTGAGTTGAGAACAAAGATTAATGACGATAGTACTTTGTCGGCGTGGTACACATACCATCAACTGGATTTGGACGACCACGCTCAGGTTATCAGGTCGTTTGACCCTGCGAGGCATAAAACAGGCATTTTGTATCGCTGGTTTGTGGATAAGAATTGGGTGTTTAATTTAAATTACAGCAATACAATTTTCAGTACAGCTTATGATACTTCAAGTACCGGTGATGCACAGTACAGTCCGTTTAACAAGAAGGAAACGATTAATCGTCTTGATTTATCTGTCAGCCGGAAAATTTTGAAGGGAGATGGAGAGGTTATGATAGGCGTGGCGGATGTTTTTAATAAGACAATCACGGCAGCATCTGACTATAATAATTTTACAGGTCATGAGACGCCGGGCAGGATGTTCTTTGGCAGGATTCAAATTCACTTCTGATTTTTTTGAGTGCAGGCATTTTGATTATTTGTCCAGCAGCAGTTTTTTGATTTGTTCGATTGTTCTTTGAGTAGCGCCTTGGTTTTTTCTTATAACTTCCCGGCCATTGTAGGCGATTTTTTGAGTAAAATCGCTGTCTGTGAGACATTTTTCGACAGTCTTAAATAATTCGTCAGCATCTTTTACCTGAATGGCACCTTCGTCTGCTAATAAAGCATCGACAGTCTGGTTAAAGTTGAATGTATAAGGGCCGAAGATTGTGCATTTTCCCAAGGCTGCGGCCTCGCTCATATCCGAGCCTCCCATAGGCACGAGTGAGCGTCCGACAAAGATTACCGTTGCGAGCGAATAAAATTTTCTCAAATCTCCTATGGTGTCCCCGAGTATAACGGTTCGGCTGTCGGTTTTTGGCGGATTGGGATTGTCTTTGATTTGACTGTACCGGATAAAAGGCAGGCCGAATTGGCTTATCAACTGTGCTACTTCGTCAAATCTCTCGGGTTTGCGGGGTACTATGACTAATCGGAGGTCTTTGAATTTATTATCGGTTATGAGTTTCATATAAGTTCTTAACAGCGGCGTTTCTTCGTCGTTTCCTGTGCCGCCTGCGACCAATAATCTCTGGTTTTGTTTTATGTTGAGTTTTTCAGCAAGTATGTCTGCTCCTTCGATTTTGTCTGTGATTTGAGCTGTGTCATATTTTAATGAGCCGGTGATGATTATTTTATTTTTTGGCGCGCCGAGAGCCCGGAAGCGTTTTGCATATTCTTGCGTTTGAGCGAGGATAAGAGTTGTCTGGCAAAATATTTTTCGCATTATTGATTTGATGATTTTGTACTTCGGAAAACTTTTGTCACTAATT
Organism: uncultured Pirellulales bacterium; assembly: GCA_964493425.1. GTDB lineage: Bacteria > Planctomycetota > Phycisphaerae > Sedimentisphaerales > Anaerobacaceae > CAYLMG01. Next base: position 92,536 of record CAZBMW010000005.1, on the reverse strand, counting down.
CGGCCGTTAACGACTATTACTGGTATTTTGAGGTGATTTGCGGTATCGACGAGGTTCGGCCAGACCTCAAGCTCCATTAACAGGCATATCGACGGTCTTATGTTTTTAAAGGAGCGCTGCATAATAGCAGAAAAATCGAGTGGGAAATAAAAGACGACCAGTTCGCTTCCGTAAAGTTTGTCGGCTCTGTTGAACCCGGTGTCGGTTGTTGTGCTGATTACGATTTCATAGTCGCAGAAATCCTGCCTTAACCTGTCTATGATTGTTCTTGTGGCGTTTACTTCGCCTACGCTGACGGCGTGAATCCAGATGCATTTTTTGTCGGGGTTTTTGCGGTGGATTCTGCCGAGACGGTTTGCCCAGCCGGCACGGTAACGATTGTGCCTTAGCATGCGATAAATGACTTTTGGGCTGACGGCAATCGCCGCCAGCAGATATGCAAAATCTATTATGAATCTCATATATATTCTCTTAAAGAAACAAAGTCGCCGCTAAATGATATTGAGAAAAGCTGATTATGTCAAACTGTCTGTTACTGCAAAGATATGAAAAAGGTTCTTTCGAAGCTGTTAATATGGGCAGGGGAGGTTTTTTCTTGTTGTAATTGTCATTATCTGTTATTTTTTAGCACAAGTTTTAGGAAAGGATTTTTGGAATTAAGATTAATATAAATGGATTGATTGGCAGGGAAGACAAATGATTTATTTAGCCGCTATTCTTTTGTATTTACTTTTTCTCGTGGGGGTTGGTGTTTATAAGTCCCGCCAGGTTAAGACGGGTGACGATTTTTCAGTAGCCGGCAGGACACTGTCGCCGTGGGTTACGGTTCTTACGATGCTTGCGGTGTGGATAGGGACAGGGTCGATTGTTGGGGCGGCAGAGAAGACTTATGAGACGGGTCTTAACGCGATGTTCCTTCCGGTCGGGACGCTGTTCGGGATGCTGATACTTACGCAGATTGCGGGCAGGGCACGCGGTTATGAGGTTTATACCGTGCCGGAGATTATCGGTGCCCGGTACGGAGGGGCGGCGAGGATGCTTGCGGTCGTCTCGCTTATTATTGCCTATATGGTGATTGTCAGCTACCAGTTCAATGCGGGCGGCGCGGTGCTCGAAGTTATTGGTGGAGAGAAAGAGCCGGTCGCATTGCAGCAGGGAGATGAGATTACTTTCAGACAAATCGACAAGGGCTTCGTTCGTTTTATGCCGAGTGAAGATTTTAAAGGGGTATCTATTCTCGGTATCAATCCGAAGAAGGGTGACGGCTGGTCGGAAAAACCGGTTGCCATCACCGTGGTTATGGTGCCGCGCGAACAAATACTCGAGAAGAAAGAAGAGGCGGCGGGTATCAAGAATATGCTTGTAATCAAAGAGGGTGACTTTGCCAAGTACGGGATGGCGAATTTGAGTGATGAGATTACAGGCTCGAAACATTTCAGGATTTCGTCGCTGCCCAGCGGCGGCCAGCTTTTACTGGTTAATCCCAAATTTACCGCAAAGCAGGCTACGATTATAGCGGCGATATTTATTATTATATTTACGATGGTTGCCGGTATGAAGAGCCTGGCGAGCTGCGATACGTATAACGGGTCACTGATAATTATCGCACTTGTGGTAGCTCTGCCGGTTCTTCTGTATAAGGCCGGCGGTTTCGCAGGCATGGTACAGAAATTTGCGGAAATGGGCGATAAACCGGAACATATGAATTTGTTCGGGACATTCAAAGGGCTGGATTATATCAACTTTCTTTTGCCGACATTTTTACTCGTGATGGGCGATGCGAACCAGTATCAGAGATTTTTCTCCAGCAGGAATGTAAAAGGAGCAAAACAGGCGGCATATATCCTTGTTGTGGTAGCTATCATTATAGAGTGTTTGATAATAGCCTGTGCTTGGGTAGCGGCGAGTATGACGGCTGACCCTGCCAACGGCCAATATATCCTGATTTATGCCGCAAGACATTATATGCCGCTTGTCCTGGGGCTTGTGTTTATGGTAACCGTTGTTGCGATTATTATATCAACTGCTGATTCGTTTCTGCTTGTACCTGCGACGACCTTTATGCGTGATGTTTATATGAAATACATTAATCCGAATGTGGAAGAAAAGAAAGTTTTGATTGTCAGCAGGCTGCTTGTTATTGTTTTCGGAATAATCGCTTACCTTGTTTCGCGTATGTTCGCGGAAAGTACAGGCTTTTTCAAGAAGGCGATGCTGGCATATACGATTTACGGCGCTGCAATTACACCGTGTCTCGTAGCCGCGATGTTCTGGAGGAAGGCAACGAGAGCAGGTGCTGTTACGTCGATTGTTGCAGGTGTTTCTTCGACCATTCTCTGGAATGAGGTTTTCCGGAAGATTGACGGAATGCCGAAATTTTTCTCGGATATGGATGCGGTACTTCCGGCGATAACAGTATCAGTTGCGGCATTGGTGATTGTCAGCCTGGCGACGTATAATAAGGACAAGGTTATCAGGCTGGAGCAGAAAACAGTATAAGAAAGAAAAGATTATATTCAGCTTGAAGCAAGAGCTTCAACTTCGTCGGCTTTTTTGGGTATATGTTTGCTTAGATTTTCAGAACCGCTTTCGGTGATGAGGATATTATCTTCGAGTCTTATTCCGCCGAAGCTGTGGTATTTTTCAACTTCGGAGTAATTGATAAAATCACTGAATTTATTTTTGGCTTTCCACGTATTGATAAGCTCTGGTATGAAATAGATGCCGGGTTCGACGGTGATGACAAATCCCGGCTCAAGTTTTTTTCCAAGCCTGAGAGATTTTAAGCCGAATTGCGTGCTTTTTTTAATTGTGTCGGTATAGCCGACGTATTCTTCTCCAAGGCCTTCCATATCGTGTACGTCGAGTCCCATCATATGTCCCAGGCCGCACTGAAAGAACAGGGCATGAGCACCGGCGGCAACAGCCTCCTTCGTATCAGCTTTCATCAAATTTATTTCCTTTAAGCCCTCTGCTAAGGCTCTGCAGGCGAGCAGGTGAATGTCCCTGAATTCTACACCGGGCCTGATTGCCTCGATAGCTTTTGTCTGTGCGTTCAGGACGATGTTGTAGATGTCCTTTTGCCGGCTGTCGAATTTTCCACCGATGGGTATTGTTCTTGTGATGTCGGAGGCGTAGTGCAGAGCCGATTCCGCACCTGAGTCGTTGACGGCGATGTCGCCTGCTTTCATAATGTTATTATAGTAGGGATTATGCAGAGTCTGGCCGTGAATCGAGAAGATTGTCGCAAAGGCAAGTCTTCCACCGGCTGCAACGGCGATTCCTTCCATCAGGCCTGCGATTTCTCTTTCGTATTTTCCCGGCTTTGCATTTTTCATTGCCTCTGTCTGCATTTGATAAGAGATGTCGATGGCTATTTTTATCTGTTCGATTTCCTGCTGAGACTTTTTCTCGCGTTGTGCAATTACAGCCTTTATTAGTTCCAGCGAAGCATTTTCGTCTATCTTTGAATGCGGGATAGAGGTGAGCTTTTCGAGGGTTGTTAAATGCTCGGCGCGGTAGGGGGGCAGGTAGTGAATAGCTCTATTTTGTTTGACTGCCTTTTGGACTGTTTTTTCAAGCTCGACAAGCGAGGCTGTTTTAGCGACGCCGACGGCGGCAGCTTTTTGTTTTATTGTTGGCTGGGTGCCGGTCCAGACTATTTCATCGATGGTAAGCTCGTTGCCGAAGATGGTTTCGCTATCTGCATCGACATCGATTACGGCGGCGAGGCCGGCAAAATCCAGGCCGAAAAAATATAAAAACGAGCTGTCCTGCCTGAAGGGATAGTGAATGTCGGGGTAGTTTATCGGGCTTTCTACGTTGCCGAGCAGGAGTATCAGGCCTGAATCGATTTGCTGTTTAAGTTTTTTTCTTCGTTCGATATAAGTTTCGGCTGAGAACATATTCAAGCCCTTCGAGTTATTAGTAAAAAAACGAATAATATTACGCCGGCTGCGTTATGTCAAATGTTTGATTGTGTGAAAGGATAGATTGGAAAATGGAATTATTAATCGTATTCTTTCAGGACGGCCGCATAATCATAAAAATCAACGGTACCATTGCCGTTAATATCAGCCTGTCTGCAGTCCCAGTTGAGAGGTGTGCAGACTTCGAGCCATTCCTCGAGAAGGATTTGTATATCATCGAAGTCAATCGTACAGTCCCTGTTAAGGTCCATTCGGCTCCACGGATTATTTATATCACCGCAATTTGAGGTATAAGGCTCCGGTAGAGGATAAACATCATTGACGTCAAAACCAATAAGACCTTTTTGCGTGTCAAGAACAATTGTTTGATAAGGTGTTAAGGTGTAATCGGAATGAAATAAATCTATATATGATGCACAGAGGAAGTTACTGCCGAATATTCCGTCGAGAGTGACAAATTCACCGGTGTCCTCATCGAGGATACTTATATTGTGTACATATATGCGAGCATTATTATAAATTAGGTTATAGCCATTAAGTGTTGGAAGGATTAAATTGTCAATTTGATAACCATCAATGTCAATCTGTCCACCGATTCCACCTATTAATGCGTTGAAATCGCGAGGTACTATAGGATTTCCATATTCATCAGTCAGTCCCAGGTCAGCAGCTCTGGCAGTTGACATAAGACTTATTGTTCCACCTGTATCCAGAACTAAATTTGCAGTTGTGGATTTGTCGTTGTATTCCATAACAACGTTGTCAATAACCGGATTATATGCAAGTGCCGGCAGCGGCGGTGTGTGTAGTTCCCCAATTAGACCGGGATTAATATATTTTTCGAATCTCAGCGGGACATTGAAGTCGGCAAGTGGTATGGCAGGGTCATTTGGTTCTTTGATTTCAGCGGTAAAGAAATCCAATTGGTTTGTAGGTTCAGGATAAAAAACTACGGTTTTTCCGGCCATAATAGGCATGCCAAGGACATCAATTGCGAAAATACCTTCGAGATATTGTTTTACTTGTAATCGCCAAGGTCCCCCATTATAAAAATAGCTTTCGGGATTTTCTATATTAGGATCGAAAAAGCTATAGATATATGTGGCAAAATAAAGCGGCTCGGAAACATCAAAGGCTTCGTATCCTCCTACACCGACATCCAGATATTCGCCATTTGGGTCGATTTCGATTTCAAAAGCATCGGCGGTATCTTTTGAGAGCAGCAGACCTGAAGCTCCAGTATCCAGATATGCATAGTTTGGAACAAAATAGCCTTCGTAAAGAAGGGGCTCTCCGTTTGGCTCGCGTTTCATAAGGAAAAGTATTTTTGGAAGGTCCGCTGCATTTTGTAATATTCCGTCGAAGTTTAAATCGTTCGGGTCGGCCTGTGCGGAGTTGGTAAAGACAACAATTGCCAAAAGGAGAGCTGATACGATATTGTGCAATTTTCTTTTCATTTTTGCTTTTTCCATGCAACATTCTTCCGGTGCATTCATATTATATTATACCACAAAAAGGACGGATTAGTGCGAGCAAATGCTAAAAGAGCAGGTAAAAACAGTCAATTTCGGTTTGTGTATTTACTGAAGAGGATTTTTATTTTAATATAAGAAGGATTTTTTTGTCCCTGTAGCCCAATTGGACAGAGCGTCGGCCTCCGGAGCCGAAGGTTAGAGGTTCGAATCCTCTCAGGGACGGTTTTTTTGAGTTGGCAGCTTAGCGAAGGGTGGGATAAGTTATTGTTGGGGAGGCAAGGAAAATTTAATTGAAAAGGTTAGGTGCAGGTGTTGAAGTTTTAAAAGAATAGCTCATATTGACTTGAATTTTTCGCAGTCGTGGCTGATGATTTCATCCTGCTTGAGCATAACAACACCGGCTGGGCAGGAGCCGATATCAGGTTTGAGCTTTTGACCGTTTCTTATTGCAATAAGCTTTGCAGGGAAATTGGCGCCGGCCAGATGCGAGCAGGGATAGCCGCCGCCGAAACGGGGATTCATCTCCAATAATTTTGGGCCTTCCGGGCTGATAAGCACATCGACATCCATTGGTCCGAAGAGCTGTAGATTCTGTAAAATTTTCAAGCCGAAATCGATAAGCTCTTTGCTGTCGGTGCTGGTGGCTTTGTCTGTTTCGCCGGCACGCATTTTGAGCTTCTTTTTACAAAAAACACTAATGGGTTTGAATTCAAAGTTGCCGAAAAGGTCATAGCCGTACTCGTCACCATCGATAAATTCCTGTATCATCGGGGATGGGCACTGCTCGAAAGCATGCCTTAACTGCTTTTCACTGTGACAATAGAAAATATACTTTGAGGCGGAACCTTTTCTGTGTTTTACCGCGACCGGCCAATTTAGTTTACCATCGTCAATTAGTTTGAGCGCTTCTTCGACGGACAGGACCGTTACGGGTACGTTTATGCTATTATCTTTGCCGAACTGGTATGTCAGGTATTTATCGAAGGTGATTTCGATGGTTTTCGGCGGTGAGATTACAGCCATTATATTTTCGTCATAAAACCTTTGTCGCTGTGCAGCCAGGACCTCGAGCTCGGGATCGATGAGGGGTATGACAATATCGATTTTGTTCTTTTTGCAGAAGCTTATCAGAGTGTCAACATAACTGTCGTCGGTTACTTTTGGAAGAAGGAAGGCATTGTCGCAGTAATGAAAAGCAGGTGCGTATTTGCTGTTGTCGGCGCCCCAGATTTGGTCGTTATCTGTTAAAGCCTCTCTGAAGAATTTTACCAGATAACCGCGTCGCCCGGCGCTTGTTAAGAGTATTCGCATAATTATTTTGTCCCGACAATGAAGCAGACATTTGTTGTTGCGGTTCCGCCGATATTGAGAGTAGCCGCTTTTTTGGCGCCCGGCACCTGATAGTCACCGGCAGTTTGAGTAACCTGTTTGTAAGCATCCAGCAGCTGTCGTACGCCTGTGGCACCGACCGGATGACCGCAGCCGATAAGACCTCCGGAAGGATTAATCGGCAGCTTTCCACCTATTTCTATGATTCCCTGCTCAATTGCCTTGTAGGATTGTCCCGGCCTGGTCAGGCCGAAATGGTCGATAGCCATATATTCCGAAGTGGTGAAGCAATCGTGTGTTTCAATTACATCAAGCTGCCAGCAATCCTTGATGTTGGCGTGTTTGAAAGCTTCGAGTATCGCTTTACGGGTTACAGGTAAGACATATTCGCTATCGGCTGAGTCAGCTACTTTTTTTGCAAACTCGATAGAAGCGGTGGTGTGTCCCCAGCCGAGAATGACGGGGATTTTGTCAATATTTATATTTTGTTTTTTTGCGTATTCGGATGCAAATTTTTCTGAAGCGAGGAAGATGCCTACGGCGCCGTCCGTTATCTGTGAGCAGTCGGTAACTTTTATTCTGCCGCTGACGGGTGTATTATAATCACCAAGGGTGTTTGCGTGTTCAAGATTCATAAACCAGTTTCGAGTTTGAGCGTTCGGATTTTTCCTTGCGTTTTTGTAGTTGATTTCAGCAATTTTTGCAAGGTAACTGTCGTTCAGGCCGAAGCGTTTGTCATATTCGTCGCCGAGTTTGCCAAACAGCTTGGGGAAAGGAAATTTAATTCCGGCGCATTCTTTTTCATACCAAGCTGCGGAGCCGAGAAAGTCACCGCCTTTTGCGGGGTCAGCGGTTTTCATTTGTTCGACGCCTATCAGCAGAATGAGGTCATAGATTTCAGCCTGAATATAAGCTGCAGCCGCTAGTGTTGCCGACGAGCCTGAAGCGCAAGCGGTCTCGAATCTACAGGTTGGCAGAGAGGAAAAAACGGGGTCGAAATCGACAAAAAATGAGCTGAGGTGGGCCTGAGTGCAAAATAGTTCTGCCGCAAAATTGGCAACAAAGGCTGCGTCGATTTGGGCAGGTTCGATTTTTGTAAAATACGATGCGCCTTCATAGGCTTCACGCATCATAGCAGCGATGTGTTTATTTTCCCTTGCCCAGTTTCTTGCGAAATCTGTCTGGTAACCGCCGAGTATGTATACTTTATCTTTTCTCATTTCTTTTAGCCTGTTTTTAGATTATCGCGCGACAAAATATTTTCCTGAGTTTAGAAGCTGCAGGATGGGTTTTTTGGTACTGTAGAATTTTTCGGGGACTTTCAGGCCTTTTTCCTGCAGCATTTTTGTCACCTCGTCTTTGCCGCCGAGCAGATTGGCTATCAGACTGGGAGGCGCCCAGTGGTAACCTGCTGACATTACCTTATCAATTCCTTCAATACCCATCTGATGGTCAGTGACTTCACCTATTCGATTATAAGCATAAGAAATATACGTGCATAGAATGTCTCTTACGATTTCAGCTTCTCGGCCGGCAGCGGTTTTGATTACATCGAATGCCTGCTGGTACATTCCAAGATGGATGAGGTCTTTTGCGTGTTCGACAAAGCCTACATGTGGTTTTACAGCAGGGGTGTATTGGCCGGAGTGTGGGTCATAAAAAGACAATCTTTCACCTTCGAGTTTTTTGTAAAAGCCGGCTTTTGTCTTGTTGCCGAGCAGTCCTTTATCAATCATTTTATTGATATAGCCCGGCAGTATAAAGCCTTTATGCAGTTCATCGCTGGTATTTGCCTTTAGGTTTTGGATTATAGCTTTATGTATATCCAGGCCCACAAGGTCAAGGGTAGCAAGGGGAGGCATAAGTCTGCCGGTATATGGGCCGATTAGGTAATCTGTCATTTCCGCACCGTATTCGTTGACAAGTTCTGTTATCTTGCTGAATAACAGAAAAGCAACTCTGTTGCCGGCAAAGCCAGCTATGTTTTTGACCGGTATGACTTCACGGTGGAGCTTAGTTTTGAGAAAGTCTTTCATAAAATCAAACAGATGCGGCTCTGTCTGGTCGGTTGTTGCGATTTCGCAGGCAAACATTTTGCCGGGTGGGTTATAGAAATGTGTGGATAGAAAGTTTTTTCTAAAAAGTTCAGTTCTGCCTTGTGTGAGAGCGTCCAGAGGCAGACTTGAAGTTGTTGAGCTGACCATGGTTTCCGGCTGTAGATATGTTTCGATTTTTTCGTATATTTGTCGTTTGATATTTATATCTTCGCTGACAGCCTCAATAACCCAGTCGGCTTCTTTCATTGCAGCTTCAAGCAGTTTGTCGTATTTGCCGTAGATAATATTTCGGCTTATTACTTCCGAACGTGCCTGAGCAATAGCTTTCTGTACACCTTGTTTTGCGTGTTCGTCTGACCGGCTTAGAAAATAGACCTTTATTCCTTCCTGTGCAATAATCCCGCCGGTTAAGCTTCCTATGGTTCCACTCGAACCAAGGACAACTACTGTTTTCACTGTCTCAATCATTAAATAACCTCTGTTTGCTTTTTCTTCAGATTGTTTCTGTAGACTGCATCACCAAGGATGATATATGCTATTCATAAGGACAACTTTGCTATTATTTCTTGTAAGCCTTCGGTATTTGAGAAACGAAGGCTTATTTGAGATTGGTTCTGAGCAACTCAAAATCGATGAGTATTTGTTTTTCGTTGTTGCTTTTTGCTTTATTCCGGATTTGCTCAAAACCTAACTTTTTAAGTAAAGCGGTACTTGCTTTATTTTCTTTTTTAACGGTAGATTGTATTTTTTTCAGTCCAAGCTTGTCAAATCCCCAGTGTATCAAAAGCTTTGAAGCTTCAGTACCAATTCCCTTTTTCCAATATTCTTTTTCGCCAATGACTATATAAAAGCTGGCTGATGAGTCTTTTTTGTTGATTTTTCTGAATCCGATACATCCGATTGGATGGTTCTGTGAAGTATCAATTACAAAGTCATATCTGTGTTCGTTTCTGATTTTTTCGAACCATTCGAGAGTTTTTTGAAGATTTAGTGGTTCATTTAGAATCAGGTATTTATTTATTTCCGGTTCGTTAAACCACCGTACTCTTGTTTCGAGGTCTTGTTCTTTCAAGGGTCTTAAGCGCACATTATGGCCGGTAATCACAAAATCTTTTTTCGGGAATAATTGAGTTTTACCTGTTTCTGCCTGTCGGGATGAGTATAGAACTTGTATTTTTTGAAATTCTTGGTGTTTTGCGTAGAATTCGTCTTTGAGGATACTGTATTTGTGAACGTTATAGAATTTTCCTTCCTTGTAGTAATCATCTCTTGATGTCCCCTCGAGGACAAAACCGACTTTTTTGCAGACGGCGATGCTGGCGGGATTATTCTCAAGGGCAGTTCCGAGTACTCTGTGCAGTCCGAGGGTTTCGAAGCCGTAATGTATCGCCAGCAGCTCTGCCTCCAGGCCCAGGCCCTTTCCCCAATAATCTTTTTCGCCAATGACTATATATAGCAGGGCGGAACGGTTGTTTTTGTTGATATTTTTCAGTCCAATGACACCTATTGGTACGCCGTCGATTGTTTCGATGACCATATCCAGCCGATCTGCGTCTTTCTGTATCCTCTTGAACCATTCATAGGTTTTGTCAAGTTCGAGTTTTTCGGGCAGAACAAGCGTTTTGTTAACGTCAGGGTCGTTATACCAGCGGACTTTGAGCTCCATATCGCTTTTGATGGTTGTTCGAAGCTGAATGCTCTTGCCCTTTATGAGTACTTTTTTTTCTTCCATAGCTGATGAAGACTGCTTTAATTTCTAACTTTTGTTTGTTGTTTTTACTTCAGGTTTCTTCAAATCAAAAGGCGGCCCGTGCTTTTCATAATCATAATAAACGTTTTTGCGTCTTATGACAACCCAGATTGTCTGCAGCAGTATCTTGAGGTCCAGCCAGAGGCTGAAATTATCGACGTATTCGACATCGTACTCTATGCGTTTCGACCACGGTATGCTTGCTCTTCCCTTGACCATTGCCAGGCCGGTAATGCCGGGTTTGACTTCCAGCCGTCTTTTTTCAAACGCACCATAATATTCGAGATGCTGCGGTATTGTTGGCCTCGGTCCTACAAGAGAAATATCTCCTTTCAGCACATTGAAAAGCTGTGGCAGTTCGTCGAGGCTGGTTTTTCTTAAGAAAGAACCTACGGAGGTAATCCTTGGGTCCTTTTCGGCAACAGAGAGACCTTTTCCCATGTTTATAGCGCCGACAATCATAGTCCTGAACTTGTAGAGCTTAAATATTTTGGCATCTTTTCCTAGGCGGTCCTGGCGAAACAAGGCCGGCCCTTTACTTGTTAGCTTGATAGATAAAGTGATGATTAGTAGTAGAGGACTTGCTAAAAGCAATGCCGTGCTGGAAACCAAAAAGTCTATTATTCTTTTTAATACTAGTTGTAAATTATGCATGGGAACTGTTAATTATCGATAGTCTTGTTGTATTCATTGATTATATAAGGTCTCTTTCCTGAGGGTAGCGGTGGTATTAAATCAACATATTCGACTTTCAGGTTCGCCTGATTACCTAATAGAGCCGTGATTCTATCTCGAATGATTTGCTCTTCTTTGAATGAATCCAGAGTAACCAGTTTCAGAACATAATCTGAGATCCCTTTTTGAATAAATTGAAATTGTATTATATTTTGCTGATCACGCAATGTCCCATTTATATTGAATGGGGAGATTCGCGTCCCCGAAGGATCATATACCGATTCGACTTTTCTGCCTTCGAGTTTTTCGAGAGTGGGAATTTGATTTTGTTGTTTTGGTGAGATAATACCTAAGTCGCCGATATCGTAGCGTATAAGTGGCATAGCATGTGAGAATAAGTCTGTAACGACTATCCGTCCTAATTCACCGGGCTTTGCGGGGATATCTTTATTCAAGTCAAGAATTTCAATCACATAACTGGCAGTATTTATGGTATGTTTGTGTTCGCCCACCCGTTCCTGTGCCAGGACGCCGAATTCCTCGGTGCTGTATCTGCTAACGACTTTGCAACCGAAAATGTCTTCTAGTTTCTTCCTGACATCTTCATATAATGTCTCGGAACTGATTATTACGCTTTTTATAGTGAAATCCTCCGGGCCATCTCCTTTTTTCTCACAGTATCTGGCGATTGTCTCAATTAAGGAAGTATAACCAATGATAAATTTGACTCTTTTTTGCCGGAGGTATTGCCTTTGTTGTTCTAACCATTGCTCAGTTATACTAGTCGGGCTCATTAATATTTTGTTTTGTAAAAATAGTTTTAGTTTTGATGCGTGTATAACTCTGGCATACGCGTGTTTTTCTCCCACCTTGTATCCTGACCATTGTCCGAAAAATATTATTTCTGCGGATTGCCTTGCTTTCTTTTCTTTTGTTAAGTAAAAAGTAAAAGGTGTTCCGTATGAGCCGCTTGTGGTTACAGGAATTAAAGATTCCTCTTTATATGCAGTTGAAAAGAATTCGTTGTAGTTTTCTCTTACTGTCTTTTTTTGAATGACGGGAAAATCTTCGAGTTTCCTGAAGCTGGCAAATTTGTTGTAAAATGGGGTGGTTTTACAGGCGTTGTCGAGGAACTTTTTGAGCCTATGTTTTGCCAACTCGGCTCCTTCTGAAGGTGATGCGAAATTTTTCTGGAGGTCATTGAAATGTTTGCGTATGCTGGAACCTTTGATGAAGTCGAGGCCCCAGAAGGTGTAATATCTGATTAATTCAGGAGTTCGCATGGGTATAAGTCCTTTGTAAATTTTACATCAATTTTTTGAAAGATTAATGTTAAGGTAAATTCCATATTCTTATTGTGCCGCCTTGGCGCACGTCGGATGTGGCCAGGAGTTGCCCATCAGGTGAGAAAGCCACACCGCTTGTTATTTTATGGCCGGGATGTCTGCTAAAGATGCTCTTGCCGCTTTCGCGTTCCCAGACATTGATGTGGTCAGCGAGGTTGGCTGCAATAAATCTTCCGTCAGAGCTTATAGCAATATTCTGTGCAGGTGCGTTGCTTTGCTTTTTAGAAGTCGGCGGCCTTAGACGATTTATGACCTCGCCTGAATAATCAAGCTTGTATAAAGTGCTGCTGCTGTTTCCTGCATAGATGAGTTCATTTTCAGGTGAAAAGACAACGGATAAAAGGGCTGTTGAGTCGGGCAGGGTTTTTTCCCATAGCTTTTGCTTTTGTTTTAGCTCAATAAAAGCTATCCAGCCAAGTTTATTTTTTTCTCCGACAATAACAGCAAAATCTCCGTTGTTAGATACAGCCATAGCTTGCGGTTTTCCGTTATTTAATTTTTCGATTGTGATTGTAGAAACTCTGTTTGTTTCAAGTTCGATGGACAGAAGTTCGTAACGCGTTCCGACAGGCTGTTCTGAATTTTCGGTAAGCAGAACTGCAACCGTGTTATTTTGTGGGTTTGCAGCTAGGTACTGCGGTGTTTTATCTGAAGAAAGTGATATTTCCTTGAGCTTTTTGCTTTCTTTAAGACTGGTAGCTACCACAGATTTGGGATTTTTTTGTAGAGATACGACAAGATCATTATCGAGCAGGATGGCCTGAGGTGATTTTGTAATAGCAACCTTGGGTTCTTGAGACAGGTTGTTCCAGTCACAGACATAAATCTTGTTATCCAGGCCGGCAGCAACCAGAAAGTTACGTGAAGTGGAAAGATTTATTATTCCGTTATTGAAGGGTAGCTTGATTTCCTTTACGAGGATGGTTCTTCTATTGGCAATGAACATTACAATTACGATTATCAAAAAGCACAGAAGGAAAAAAAGCACACCGGACTTCTTTTTTGTTTTCTGTTCGCTCACTTTTCGATACCTAAATTAGTCAGGATTCCTTATTTTTATAGTAAAAAAGCTATTATAAGCATTTGGTACTGTTTAGCAAACACGGCGTTCATCAAGTTCCGGGCACGCTTTTGGTTTAAAGCCATCGCTGTCACTTTAGTTGCCTGATTGAAAGTTATTGGATTATACAGCACTTGCTACTCCAAAAAACCCTCTTTGTCCAGGAAGGATTTCATAATTAACAAACTTTGCTTGCTGATATAAATCCTCCAGTTGTTTCCTGGTATAATTATATATCGGACACCTACGAATCCAGTAATATCGAATGTAACGCTGAATACCCCAAAAAGGAGTGAATTTGGGAAAGGAAGCCATAAATTTGTGGGGCTTGAGCGAGGCTATTTTTTTGAATATGGGTCCTGGCTCTCGAGTATATTCAAAGAATCCCAACGCTAATACTATGTCAAAAGATTCGTCGAATGGATGAGACAGAAAGTCCCCGCAGATAAACTCGCATTTTTCTGTAAAGCCTAGGCGCTGGGCTGCGTTTTTTGAATATTCGATCATGGATTGAGCAAAATCGATACCTACTACTCGTGCTGCTCCTCTTGTGGCACATTCAATGCTGAATCGGCCGGTACCGCAGCCTATGTCTAACACTTTTGCACCTGTAAGGTCGCCACAATATTTAAAAGTGAGTTCGTACCTTTTAAAAAGCCCCCGGCGGAGCCATTTGTTTATGGCATATTTGAGCTTGTTTTCGTGAGAATACAATGCGTCCCACTGCTTGGGTACTTTTTCAAAATGTTTCTGTACTTGTTTACTATTTAATTTCATTACTTAGAGCCTCCTGAAAAGAACAAAATCTGAATTCGTCTAACAGTTTCGAAAGTTTTCCTCGCATACTTTTTCGAAACATATTGGTTTTGATTTCTTTTTTCTTGGTTTTCCAATAACCTAATATTGCCGCATCCCGAATACAGCGAAGCCGCCTCTGGCTGAATTCGTAGGGATGGCAGTAGGCAACAAAAGAGAGACCTTCCAGGTTAATTTCTTTCACGGCTCGGCGAATCATGTGAAATGGAAGTAGGCGAAAGTATCCACCCCCGGAAACAGGCCAGTTCTTACCAAGCCTTCTTATGGTTGATAACGGCACCTCAATAATCGAGTTGCAGCCGCGCTGGATTCTGATAGCACCTCTGGGGAAATTAGGTACTCCATACCGCCGGCCGGCTATTGGAAAAATGCTGCTGTCGTATTTTATTCCTTGTTCTATCAGGATGTCCAGTGCCCAATAACTTTTTTCTAGGATGCTGAAATGGGGGGCACGATATCCTATTATTGGCTTGTCCACAATCTCAGCTAATTGCTCTATGGACCTCTTTAGGTCGTCACGAAATTCCTCAGGCGTCATTTTAAAAAGCTGCATGTGATTACAGCCATGACTAGCTATCTCGTGACCTTCGCTGGCGATTTGCTTAACCACGTCCGGTTCTTTCTTGGTCACTGCGTTCAGGACAAAAAAAGTGGCCTTTACTTTTTTATTCCTAAAAAGCTCTAATAGGTACTGAGCCTCAGCCCGGCAGGAAGTGCCTTGCCATAGCTCAAGGTCCACGGATAATATATTGGTATTGGGACTTAATGTTATTTCCTGTTGCCCATCCAGGCAGGAGTTTTGTTTAGCGTATATATCCATTCCTGACACTCGTAATATTTTACCTTCTTATCTGATTTATTTTAACCGGTTATACAAGCAAGCGATTGGCGTTATGACAATTGTTAGTTTTTCACCTTGTTGCTTTGCCGTCCCATTTACCAATTTCGGACAGCATTTGTTTGTAGGTAGAGATTACGATTTTGCATACTTGGCTTTCATCAAACTCTTTTTGGGCCTTTTCGTAACCGGCTTGCCCCATTTGTTTTCTTAGATGGGGGTCTTTAATGAGTTTGGTCAAAGCTTTAGATAGAGCATCAATATCATATAATGGTACTAATATACCATTGATTCCGTCAGTTACTACCTGGCGGCAGCCACGGATATTGGTCGTAACAATCGGCAGAGCCATCGCAGCGGCCTCGATCGCCGAACGGGGAAAGCCTTCTCTCCAGGAAGGAAGAGCGTAAATGTCGAAACAGGATAACAAGCCGGGAATCTCATCTCCACCACGTCTACCAAGCCAGATGGTTCTGCCGGCAATACCGTATTTTTTGAAAGTGTTTCCTGATATCTTGTCGTTTTTTTGAGGTTCTTCCGGCCCGATTATAACAAGCCATACATTATTATTTTTGGAAATTATTTTTTTCATTGCAGCAAAAAGCTCAAGGAATCCTTTCTTGCGAACAAGTCTTCCGATAATGCCTATAACAATAGCATCACGGGGTATGCCGATTTGTTGTTTTTTTTGTTGTTTGAATTTACTGTCGAAACGGCTTGGCTCGAACTCGCCGAGGTCGACGCCGTTGCCGAGCAGTTTAATTTTATCCGGTTTGCACATTCGTAGCTTATTTGCAGTTTCTATATCTTCAGGATTCTGACTAAGCATCATTGTAGAACACTTTGCGCCTATCCACTCTATTGCTATATAAAACCATCTTTCAAAAGCCTTCATATGCTCGTGGAAATAAAAGCCATGAACGGTGTTGATGATGATGGGAACTCCTGCGAATTTTGCAGCAAGCTGGCCTAGCAGGGTGCATTTTGGTGTATGCGTGTGGACGATGGTTATTTTCTCGCGCTTAAAATAGCGATACATTTGCCATAATGCCTTCAGGTCACTGAAGGGACTGATTTTTCTTTTTATTGTAACCGGGTACATAATGATACCGTTGTTTATCAGCTTTTGATAGTTGTCGCCCTTGGTGCATATCCCGTGGATAATAAAGCCTTCTTTTTGTGCCGCTTTGAGCTGGGCAAAGATCAGCCCCGACATAGTAGTATCTATAGCAGTGACAGCAGCAAGTTTGACCTTGTTTACTTTACTTTTGAATTTGTCCACTTTTTTCTTAGAAAGACAAAATTTACTTCCGGTTAAGCTGACAGTTGTGTTTTATCGATTAAGGGCACTTGTTAGAAACCTTTATAGTAAATCACAAAATCATCGTTACCTTCGCTACTTATCCTTGAAGTTTTAGCGTCTAAAGCACAACAGACATTTGAAATAAAATTAACAATTGAAATAATGCTTAAGATGATGCATTTTTTTATAATATGCTCCTCCTTTAAGAGAAAACAAGGAGACTTACCATCTTTATTTAACATCCTGATTACAATTTTGGGATAGACTTCAGTTGTTTAAAACTTGCTGAATGACTTTCCCGTTTCGCTCTCCATCTTTAATGAATTGGAATAGCTTGATATATTGGCCGGTTATTGTGGATATATCAAAATGCTTGACAATACATTTTCTTGCCTCTGTTGCCATTCGCAGACGTAAATCAGCATTGTCAACGAGTTTTTTAATGTGATTACCGAAAGTTTCTACATCACCAAAATCAGCTAGAAAGCCGTTTTTGCCGTTTTCGATCACTTCGTTTGTCCCGCCAACATCTGTCGCTATGGCAGGCAGGCTCATTGACATTGCCTCCATAAGAGCCCTAGGCATACTTTCTTCACGAGATGGCAGCACAAATATGTCACTATTTGCAAGTATTGGTCTGACATCTTTGGTGTAGCCCTGCATCGTTATTTTTTCATCCAGATTCGCGGAGGCTATTTCTCGCTCCATACTTTGTTTCAAGGCACCTCTTCCCACCCATACAAAATGGATGTTTTCCAGCTGGGGGGCAAATTCTTTTATCACTCTGAGAAGAAAATCATGCCCTTTTTGGTACCTGAAATTTCCAATGGTGGTGGCAATGATTTTGTTTTCTGGCAGATTGAGACCGCTTCGTTTTATATGCGAACATTTCTGTTTATCAAAATAATTGACGTTGATACCGTTTTTTATTACTACGATTTTATTCGGAGATGTTTTTTCCCTTTTTATTCTGAGTTGGGCAACAGCGTTACTGTTTGGCACAAACATATCACAGTATGACTGGGTAAGTCTGTCAGGCCAGACGTGATACCACTTTCTCCACTTGTCGAGCCCTCTTAATCCTGTAACTACAGGTTTTTTTCCGAGCCAGGGTTTGAGCAATCTTAAGAGCATGCTAACACGTATTCCAAAGCCGAGGATTATATCGTATTTTTTCTCTTTGACCCGGCGCATAATTTGTCTGCAGTCTTTGATACTGATGTGTCTGCTATTACCACTAAGCTCGGTATAGCTTAAGCCGGCCTGTTGTGCGAATTCCTTAACCTGTGAATGATGCCACGTATTTAAGATGTCGACATATATGCCGTGTCTTTCAAGAAAAGGGACGATAGACGCTACAAATGTTTCAGTGCCGCCGACCGAAGGATTACTGAGTAATATTAGCAACTTCATAAATTGATTATGACGAGAAAAAGCATATTTATTTGAGTTTTGTAAGAAGGTTTCTGATTTTTCTTGAGGTCTGCAAAAACAGATTAGCGATTGAGTTACCCATATAAGATTCGATTTTCCATTTGCAGTTCAGATAGAAAAATATGCGGTTCTTGAGGACCGCTGGGTAATCTTTTGTAAAACTCATTCTGAGCAGGCCGATGATTTTATTGGTTTTGCCCGCCGTTTTAAGTCTTTGGATATTGCTGCCTGCTTTTTTTTGCGATGATACCATATACGCCTTATAGCCTGCCTCCTCAGCGAGTTCGAGTACCTTTTCATCATAGGCTCCCCCCGGAAAACATATGAATTCAATTTTTTTGCCGATTTTTTCTTCGAGCAGTTTTTTTGAAAAGGTCAGCTCATATTTTACTCTTTCCACCCATTGTTGTTCGGTTTCAACTGTTCCTTTATGTGCAGTTTTGTTCAATGATTCGATGCAGGCGGAGCCTTCTTTCGTGAATCTTTTTTCGGCGAGCTCAACAAATTCGTCCGATGGTTCAAACTTTCTGGCGGTAATAGCTCTGTCGTATTCAAAAATGGGGTATCCCGTCGGAACGCGTTTTTTATATTCCTGGAGTTTCTGGCACCAGTGAGGTTTTTCATTGGGAAAGAGTTTCCAGGCAAGCCAATAATATTTTTTGTGTTTTTCGGGTGTATAAAAGTCGATGACTTTGTCCGAACAAAATTCGTAGTCGTGGGTCATTGAATGGGACTGAATTTCAAATGTACCACTTCGCTGCAGAATTTTTATTTCTGACAGATTTAACTTACCCCAGGCATTCGGTACCTGTTGTAATGTTCGGGGCGGACTGTCTATTACGAAATCAGGATTGATAAAAATTGTAGCTTTTGCTTTATATTCTCTGAGTACGTCCGCTGCAATAAGGTAGTTGTCGAGGTATCCGTCGTCGAATGTCAGGACGACAAATTTGCCCTCTTTCAAGTCGTTCTCGCAGGCAAGAGCCCAGAGTTCAGAAAGAGTAAGATACTTGTAACTGTTTTTGTTAAAGTATTTCAGATGTTGGCTGAATTCTCGTGCGCTTATTGACAAGAAGCCGAGAGGATTATCCTCCGGATGGTTGTTAACGGAGTGATACATAATGATTGGTATTTCGTTCATTGGTTATTTTCTTATTTCTCTTTTATGACGAATTTGCGTTTGCCGGCTGGTGTTAATTCAAGCCTGTTTACTTTTACAATATCCAGTTTTATTTCATCGCCGACAATCGTATGCAGTTTGTGATGAAATTTGCTTTCGTTTTCATCTTTGTATTTGGAATTTACTATTATTCTCATCTCTATGAGTTCGGGATTTTTTTGTACAAGCTGAAATTCTTCGACTCCGGGGACACTTCTTGAAAGGGTGGTCCAGAATTGCCCAGGCAGCAGTTTTCCGGATTTCGTTTTTATTATATCGTGGCATCTGCCCTGCAGTTCCACAATGCTTTGATAATTTCGCCCGCAGGGGCAATTTGCATCGGTTATCTGACCTGCATCGCCGATTGCATATCTTATAAAGGGTGTAGCGAAATTGTTCAAATCGGTTACCAGCAATTCGCCATTTTCGTCTGTTTCAACATATAGTCTTGCCGGATGAATGTGCAGGCCAGTACGTTGTTCACATTCATGGGCGATTGACCCGAATTCACGAGAACCGTAACGATTGAAGGTTTTACAACCGAAATATTTTTCTATCTCTTTTCTTTGATGTTCAAAGACAGTTTCTCCTGAGACGACAATAGCCTTCAGTGCGGGTGGTTCGATATTGTACTTTTGGCCGGCACGGGCAATCTCATAAGCATAACCCGGATATGCACTAAGGCATGCAGGTTTATATTTGTGCATTTCTTCGAGAATCGCTTTGCATTTCTCATCGTCCAGGCCGTAACCCTGGAATCTGCGTCCTCTTTTAAGCGCTACCTTGATTTCCTGCATAATGTGAGTAAGCCGTTTTGTTTTAGGTGATAGACCCCAGACAGTGAGTTTTCTGTCACTCCAATGATCAACTCCTATCCAGCCGAAATGTATGATATTTGCTGCTCTTCGCCATTGAAGCATCTCTTTGCTTTGGTAAAACTGGAAATTCTTGCCGGTTGAGCCGCTGGTACTGTTTAATAGTTTTGCTTCCGGCCGGGAGGATATATAATCCAGATTTTCGCTTATAATATCTTTTGTTACTATGGGAAATCTTTTTAACTGTTCGAGGCTCGTTAGTTTTTCATCAGGTGCATCGTGTTGTTTGAGCACGTTTGAGTAAAATGGGAACTTACGGAAATGCTCAATTAGATAGTTGAGCTTTTCTAATTGATAGAAGTTTATTTGGTCTTTTGAATAACTCTCGAAGTTTTTGAGTTCTTTAGCTAACCTCAACTCTTGATAGCCAAAGACCTTTATGATCGAATTCGTAAGCCACCGCATAACTTAAAATCTTTCTATCAACTTATAGGTCCTAATTTTTGAAGTTTTACTGAAATCTCAGGATATTTCCTACCGCATCTTTTTAAGCATTCGATATAAGTTTCTTGTAGTTTCTGGACGGCAATGTGCATTGAAAATCTTTTCTCGACTATTTCTTTTGAGTGTTTGCCCATTTTTCTTCTTTTGTTCGGGTCATTTAGAAGTATTTTCTGAAAGATTTAGCTTACCCCATGCGTTCGGCACCTGTTGTAATGTTCGAGGCGGACTGTCTATTACGAAATCGGGATTGATAAAAATTGTAGCTTTTGCTTTATATTCTATGAGTACGTCCGCTGCAATAGGGTAGTTGTCGAGGTATCCGTCGTCGAATGTCAGGACGACAAATTTGTCCTCTCCCAGCTCACCATTGCAGGCAAGAGCCCAGAGTTCAGATATTGACAAGAAGCCGAGAGGATTATCCTCCGGATGGTTGTTAACGGAGTGATACATAATGATTGGTATTTCGTTCATTGGTTATTTTCTTATTTCTCTTTTATGACGAATTTGCGTTTGCCGGCTGGTGTTAATTCAAGCCTGTTTACTTTTACAATATCCAGTTTTATTTCATCGCCGACAATCGTATGCAGTTTGTGATGAAATTTGCTTTCGTTTTCATCTTTGTATTTGGAATTTACTATTATTCTCATCTCTATGAGTTCGGGATTTTTTTGTACAAGCTGAAATTCTTCGACTCCGGGGACACTTCTTGAAAGGGTGGTCCAGAATTGCCCAGGCAGCAGTTTTCCGGATTTCGTTTTTATTATATCGTGGCATCTGCCCTGCAGTTCCACAATGCTTTGATAATTTCGCCCGCAGGGGCAATTTGCATCGGTTATCTGACCTGCATCGCCGATTGCATATCTTATAAAGGGTGTAGCGAAATTGTTCAAATCGGTTACCAGCAATTCGCCATTTTCGTCTGTTTCAACATATAGTCTTGCCGGATGAATGTGCAGGCCAGTACGTTGTTCACATTCATGGGCGATTGACCCGAATTCACGAGAACCGTAACGATTGAAGGTTTTACAACCGAAATATTTTTCTATCTCTTTTCTTTGATGTTCAAAGACAGTTTCTCCTGAGACGACAATAGCCTTCAGTGCGGGTGGTTCGATATTGTACTTTTGGCCGGCACGGGCAATCTCATAAGCATAACCCGGATATGCACTAAGGCATGCAGGTTTATATTTGTGCATTTCTTCGAGAATCGCTTTGCATTTCTCATCGTCCAGGCCGTAACCCTGGAATCTGCGTCCTCTTTTAAGCGCTACCTTGATTTCCTGCATAATGTGAGTAAGCCGTTTTGTTTTAGGTGATAGACCCCAGACAGTGAGTTTTCTGTCACTCCAATGATCAACTCCTATCCAGCCGAAATGTATGATATTTGCTGCTCTTCGCCATTGAAGCATCTCTTTGCTTTGGTAAAACTGGAAATTCTTGCCGGTTGAGCCGCTGGTACTGTTTAATAGTTTTGCTTCCGGCCGGGAGGATATATAATCCAGATTTTCGCTTATAATATCTTTTGTTACTATGGGAAATCTTTTTAACTGTTCGAGGCTCGTTAGTTTTTCATCAGGTGCATCGTGTTGTTTGAGCACGTTTGAGTAAAATGGGAACTTACGGAAATGCTCAATTAGATAGTTGAGCTTTTCTAATTGATAGAAGTTTATTTGGTCTTTTGAATAACTCTCGAAGTTTTTGAGTTCTTTAGCTAACCTCAACTCTTGATAGCCAAAGACCTTTATGATCGAATTCGTAAGCCACCGCATAACTTAAAATCTTTCTATCAACTTATAGGTCCTAATTTTTGAAGTTTTACTGAAATCTCAGGATATTTCCTACCGCATCTTTTTAAGCATTCGATATAAGTTTCTTGTAGTTTCTGGACGGCAATTTGCATTGAAAACCTTTTCTCGACTATTTCTTTTGAGTGTTTGCCCATTTTTTTTCTTTTATCTGGGTCATTTAGAAGTATTTTTATTTTCTGTGTTAGTGAATGCGCATCTCCTTTGGGAGATATGTATCCGTTAGAGCCTTCCTCGATGATATCGTTGAGGTAACCGCAGTTTGTTGAGACGACGGGCAAAGATGCCCTCATAGCTTCAAGCAAAGAATTGGGGCAGCCTTCGGAATCACTTGTCAGGACAAATACGTCCATTCTACTGAGTGCTGAATCCACGTCTGTTCGATATCCTAATAGTTTGATTGTGTTTTCCAAATTGTATCGTATTATGGCTTTTTCCAATGCCGGTCGCATAGGACCTTCGCCGATTATCCAGAAGTCAGCCTCAATGCCTGCGTCACTCAAATGTTTTGCCATTTCCACG
Organism: uncultured Pirellulales bacterium; assembly: GCA_964493425.1. GTDB lineage: Bacteria > Planctomycetota > Phycisphaerae > Sedimentisphaerales > Anaerobacaceae > CAYLMG01. The sequence continues at coordinate 69,719 of CAZBMW010000005.1, read as the reverse complement.
AATAACAGTTGATTTTTTACAGGAGCCAGCCGACTAACCGTTCCAATAACAGGTTTGTTGGATTTAAGAGCATCATAAAAGCAGTGTTTATCACGCAAGAATCTCTTATCGTCATTTACTTCGAGGCCGTTGCGTACAACATATATTGGGCTGTTTTTGATGAACTTGAGTTTTCGTTTGGCGATTTCTTTTATTTCCGGGGAATTCACAATCCAGCCAGAACAGCGCCAATTAGTTAGAGAATATGCAAGTCCATTTCGTCCGTTTGCTGTACGTCGGCCCCGGAGCCCGCCGATAATGCATGGTACACCTGCAATGATAGCCGGTACCCGGGCATACAGGTTTGCAGTGCCCGTCCAGGCGTGGACGATATCGAAGCGATGTTGCTTCATAAATCTTGCCGTTTTGAAAAAATAGGGAATTCTACCCCATTTGTCTCTATTGAGAAAAGTTACTTTTACATTTGCTTCAGCCAGCACTTTAGCGGGATGTCCCTGGCATTTTTCGCTGTAGTATGCCAGTTGAACATCAAATTTATCTTTGTTGATGTATGGTATAGTGTGCGCAACCTGAACCTCTGCCCCACCGACTCCGAGCGTATTTATAACGATTAGTAGCTTAATCTTTTCTTCGCCGGTATTGTTGATTTTCTTTTCTGCCATTTTTTATGGGTATTATGAGAGGTTTTTATTCTTTTTTCAGAGCGGTCTTTACAATTGATGTAAACTCCTTGGTGCGATACCTGCCTGTGAGTGCAAAGATTATAGCCGAGATGGTAAATATAACAGCGGATATTATCCAGTTCTGCTGGTATATATGTGTGTAAACCGCCATAAGTATAAGTAGCGTTTGTGAGATATAAAAGATTGCCGGAGGATATACTTTTGATTTTTGGCTGGCATGCGCTGCTATAATAAAAACTGCGATATTGGCAACTAGGATACCAGCCCCTTTTCCAATTATTATACTATACACACCGAGCTTATTTAACAACAGCACTGTTGTTATTAATTGTAGTGTTATTTGTCCAAGTTTGGCATAGAAAAGCTGACTCATTTTTTCTCGGGATGTTGAATACATGCTCGCTATAGTATGCAAGGAGTTTATGTTCATATTTACAGCAAGCCAAATAAGGTAGCGGTTGTTTTCGGCACAGCTTTCCCCGAACAATGAGGCTATTTGTCTGGCGAACAGGACAAGTACCGCAGCTATTAGAAAGTGCAAGGCTGTACTTAGCCGTGATAACTTTCGATATGTGGAAACAACGTATGCTTCTTTGTTGCTTCCAAGTAACGAACTAAAGGTGGTTAATATGATGTGCCCGAAGATCTGAAAGCTTAGCGGAATGATTCTCGCCAGTTGCAAAAAGATAAAGTATTCCCCTAGTTTTGCCACATCAAATTTCACAAGAACAAAAACTTGGTCCATCGCTGTGTAAAAAAAAGTAAACACTTTTTCGAGGTGTGCAAAGATAATAAATCGAACGCTGTTCAGGGGCGTAAAGAAAGATTTCGAAATGCCTATGCTTTTGTGCATTTTTGATAGAGCGATGACCACATTAGCGAGGCACAGCAAAAATAGAGTACCGCCTAAAGTCAGTAAGGGATTTTGTTCAAGCAGTTTGGGAGCGAGAAAGTAGAACAAGCCGATTACAATTGTCATAACAAATTGCTGTGACCTACCAAAAAAGGCAGCTAGCCCAAAATGCTGCATTGCTGTTAAAAACGAGTTGCCCATTTGTGCCAGAAGCACAACGGGGACAAGCAGCAATAACAGGTTTACAGTTTGAGCGTTTAGTTCCTTACGGAATACGATTTCAATTGCCCTTGGCCAAAACAGGATAATGCATATTCCTATCAGGGTTGCGAGCGCTACTAAGATATAATACAGGTTAGCGAAACCGGCTCTTTGTGTGTTTGTTTTTAGCTTTGGGTAGAATGTGGTTATGACATTTCTGCCCCCGAGCAAGAGAAATGTTGGTATGCCTTGCTGCAGGAGTATAATAAGTGCGAAGATTCCAGCTACTTCAGTATCTGTTCCTATATGGCTTAGAAACCAGTTGCGAATCTGCAAAATAGGGAATGCAATAACTGTCAGTAGGAATACAATGGCTGAGCCCTGCAGGGCCCTTTTTTTGGTTTTTTCTATGTGGTTAAGGTCCATGTGTTTGAATCACGTATTATTTAACAGCTTATTGAATTAGGTGGGATTACAATACTTTATAGATAGTAACTGAAGGGAAACAATAAAAGCTTGATGAGATAAAATTGCATCTTGTTTTTTATTAGACTTTTTTCTTTTAGGTTGAGTTTTGTTCAATCCTTGAGTTTAAGAGGTGGCTTATAATTCGGGTCAGTTGCCGATTTATACAATTCGAAGTTTGCTTTTCCTATAGCTTGCCAATATTCTTGCTTTGAATAAGGCATTTCTTTCTTGGCTTCCGGTAATAAGCTATGGAGACTATATATCCAATATCCGGAACAATCTTTAGCACAATAATAGTATTGTGCAGGTAAGGTATTAATGGGGAATTTGTCCTGCCATATTCCTGCAACCAGATTGGCGTTAGCACCATTTTTTCTGAATTCTTCCACGGTTTGTTTGATGAAAGAGCTGTAACCTTTTGAATAGGTCATTTCTGTAAATGCAAAAACAGGTATTTTATTACATCCGAATCCTTTTAATAAAGCTCTGTTATAAAAATGAGGTCTGTCTAAATGACATGCACCGATTATTAGATTTGGTGTTATTTTTCTGACTTCTTCTTGTGTTTTTATTGCCAGGTTTTTAACATGGTTTTCTTGAAATTTCTGGTATTCGTCCATCAAAGCAGAGGATAAAAGATAAGATTTCCTTTTTTTTATGGGAACTGAATCCTCTATTTTCTTTTGCTGTAGAAATTTGTAGAAACAGTGGTCACATAAACATGGTTCAGGAAAATATTTGATGTCTGCCCCGTACATTTCAAGGTCGATAACTACTCCTGCAATATTTAAGTTCTTTGATATTTTCGCTAACTCGATTAGCCTATTGTGTATGCTTTTGGTGTAAAAATTGTGGTCCAGAGGGCAGGGCGTTTTATTTTTTTGTTTTGCGCGGTAAATAAAATAATCATTCGGAGTTATCCACTTTTTTTCATTCCATCCCCAGAGGTTAATAACAGGTATAAACTTGATATGATGTTTTTTGCATTGAATTGACCATTTTAGTAGCAATTGAAGTTGGTCGGGGCTGATAGGAGATTCGATATCACCAAACTTTACTAAAGCAGCATTCATTCCTCTGGCATACATCTGCTCTAAAAGGCTTATGTCTCTGATATTCATGTATCCTCCCCGTATCTGGACCGGAAAGAGGCTTTCTGCAGGAGTGTTTTCTTGAGACATTGAATACAAGGGAAAACTTAGAATCAGGCCATAGATAAAAATGTGCTTTAAAATCAAGTTGTAATTTCTCATTTCTCGTGTACCGTGTATTAGTAACATGGTTCGGTCAACAGCGTGTCCTCGTTTGCTAAAATGGATTCCGCTTCTATATTATTGTAATATTCATTATATTGGCGTTTTTGAATTAGATTTTCCATAACATTTACAGATCCAAATATTAAACCCATGAAACAGGCTATAAATTTCTGACGCCAGGTATCCATAAACATGCCGTAGGCAAATATGGTTAAAATTGAAGCCAACATATGTGCTGAAATATTGTTGATTGTTTGCGAAGTAGCATTTTTCCGTAACCGGTTGATTTTCCTCCAGTAAATCAGGTAGGGTGCATAGAAAAGAATTCCTCCGATTATTCCAGTTCCCGTTAACACAACAAGTACATTATTATGCGGATAGCTTCCTATCCCGGAAACATATCGAAAGTTATTTATTCCTATGCCGAAAAGTGGATTTCTTATAAAATATTTAAACGCTTCTACAGCCAAGAGATACCGGCCTGATGTCTGCCCTTCTCTGATTGTCATTAATAACCTTTGGGCAAGCAGGGTTTCTTGTATTTTAATCCAGCCGTAGATGAACATGAAGGTTAGAAGTATTATGCCTATAATGGCCTGTTTGTAATGAGCCTTGAAATCCATAATGTAATGGTAGAAAAATGTCGAGACAATTATAAATAAAAGCATAACAAAAGCGCTTCTTGAACCTGTTTTGATAAGTCCGATTATTTGCGGAATAATTATTAAAATAGCTAAGACTTTTCCTGAAATTGAACTTAAGTATATTGCCAAGATGCCACATGAAATACCAACGACTAAAAAAGCACCAAGCACGTTTGGTTGACTGGCTGTACCAATAAAACGCTCGGTTCCTTCCATTACTTGGTATGTGGGGTCAGCCATACCTAACAGCCATGTGGCAAGTGGGAGAAGTGTGGTTATGAGCATGGCCCATGTTATCAATTTGAGTCTTCTGAGTGAAGTGACATATGAACTGATCATTAAGATTAAAACTAATAACTGGATAAAAGTTCTGCTGGCTCCTATTACCGGTCCTTTATAGAAAGCAACGAATGTACCAGTTAAAAACATCCATAGTAAATAAAAAACCCAATAGAGTGCTGGAAACGGGAGGGGATATTGTGTAAAGAGCCACGCAGTAAAATAGTAGATGGCAACAACTATGCCTATATAGTTAGATATATAAAACCTCTCGAGTTGGTACCCTATAAGTCCAAGAGACAGAATATATATTATTAAGGGAATAGCCAAATGCCAACTTATAGGTGTAGACTTGTCGAGAGCTAAATTGTATTTTAAATCTTTCATTTCTATCAGATATCTATAGATTGCACTGAGTAAGCAATATGAAAATTGCTTATTCGATTAGTTTATTATATTAAAAATATATCGGTTTTTCAATATCAGGCTTTAAGTGATTTTGCCACCTTAGATATTTAATGACAGACTCCGTTCCTGTCGGCGGCGCAAAGAAAGCGTTCTCTCAGTCTTAAAACCGCTTTTCCTGAGCTCTTCCGTGAGGATTTTTTCATCTTTTATATATAACGATTACAGTGTAGTTATTATAACATAAGTGTCGGCAAATAAGGAATATAGCTTTAATAACCGCGTTCTGCAATCAGTAATATTGGCTTATTTTCCCAGTAAAAAATTTACGTTATTAAGGTCCCATAAGTTCATATTTGAAACTCAATTGCTGATTTCAGAAAATTGAGATTCTTAAAAAAACATAAGCTCTTTATTTATATTGAGTTATGCTCTTTTAAGGAAAGTTTATAACGTATTGTATAGGTATGTCTGGTCTTTTGGGTTTTTGATGGTGTTTTAGCACCTGAGGCGCCGAATTGGCTAAAACAAAGTGAATTTAAGAGCAAAATCCGGTTACATTTTACAGCGCCAAGTAAGCGAAAAATGTATCAATTCAGGTTTTTGTAAGTAAAACCGATTGCAAAAATGGCCGAAAAAATCTTATGCCTGGAATGCTTGTCCAAAGCAAATAAATGGGGGTATAGGAATGTGTAACTAAAATTGTTAGGACCTTGATAGGAAGGTGTTTTCAGTTTTAAGCCCTATAGTGACACTTGTTACATATCTGTAAATTGGATTTTGTGTATAAGTTTGTAGCATATTGTAATGTTTTTCGGAAATTGTTTATTTTTCCAAAGTGCTTTGGTTTAGGAACAGATTCTCGATGCCTAAGATTAAATCAGATAAATGGTTATAGATGAATCGCTGATAAATCCAGGTGATTATTTATGGAGAAAAGATTAAGAAGAACTCTTGGCTTTTTAGTAAGGAACTAAGGATTGAGTAGCATCGACAGGATGTTATCAGGTTTTTGGTTTATTGTTTGATATTGGTGGAGAAAATACAAGCTTTTACATAAAAGGCATTTTGGTTTGGGGAGGTTAGACAAAGATGGCAAAGGGGATGGTTACATGAATTGCGATAACGTTGTTGTCGACAGGTCGAGGGATGTGGATAAAAAAGATTCTGGCGCAGGTTTTTTTGGTACGAGAGGACTGCTTCTTCTGCTTGTTCTACCTTTAGCAGTTTTGTTTATCTTCTGTGGCTGGTACACCCTCCGTATGTATGCAAAATTCAAAGCCACTGATAAACAATATCACAGGGTAATGGAATTAAGCGGCTCTATTACTCACTATGATGAAGTGTTAACTATGTCTGCGAGAATGGCGGCGGCAACGGGTGAACTTAAGTGGGAGCAGCGTTACAGGTCTTTTGAGCCTCAGTTGGATTCTTATATTAAGGAAGTTTTTAATATTGCCCCGGAAGATTTTATGGCCCAGGCTGTTCAGCAGACTGATACAGCCAATATGAAGCTCGTTGCTATGGAGAATAAGGCGTTTGAAATGGTCAGAAGCGGTAACTTAAAAGCTGCCTGCGATTTGCTCTACAGTCAGGAATATCGGCAGCAAAAGCGGATATACAGCAATGGCATCAGTCAGCTGACTGATGCTATGCGAGAGCATATGGAAAGTGAAACCGATAAGTACCATATAGTCGTATTAACTACTGTTACTTTGTGGACTGTTTGCGCATCGTTTTTGCTTTTCAGCTTTGTATTTATACTCCAGAAACATAAATTGGTCGGACAAAGAAAAGCCAGGGAGAAAATTGAAAGACAAAAAGAATTTCTTAATAACGTCCTGGACTCGTTAGCGCATCCTTTATATGTTATCGATGCTAATGATTACACAATCAAGATAGCAAATTCGGCTGCGTGTCAGGGGCGATTGGCTGAGGGTATGAAATGCCATATGCTTTCTCATAAACAAAATAAGCCTTGTACAGGTCCTGACCATCTCTGCGTACTTGAGGAGGTGAAAAGAACAGGCAAACCGGTTGTGGTTGAGCATATACATTACGACGTCGATAAGAACACCCGGTATGTCGAAGTTCGCGGTTTTCCGTTTTTTGGCAAGGACGGCAAAATTTCTGAGATAATTGAATTTTGTCTGGATATTACCGAAAAGAAACAAATCGAATCGGACCTCAAGCAGGCTAAGGAGCGAGCCGAGCTTATATTCAGGCTTGTCCCCAGCAGTGTTTTTACTGTTGATAGAAATAATGTTATTACAAGTGTTAATGACAGATTGTGTCAGATGACAGGTTTTGCTCCTGAAGATATGATTGGAAAATCCTGTACCGAGTTTGCTCTTGAGCCCTGCTGTGTAAAGGGTGGTCTTTATGCTCAAGATGTTGAAAAGCCTGTTATTGGCAAGGAGTGTAAAATCCAGACCAAAGATGGACGCGTACTTAATATATCAAAGAATGTAGATTTTGTTAGAGATTCTCATGGTGAGATTATTGGCGGCATAGTGTCATTTGAAGATATTACAGCGACCAAACAAATCGAGCAAAGGCAGCACAAGCTTGTTGAAGAGCTTGAAAGTGTTAACCGTGAGCTTAAGGATTTTGCGTACATAATATCCCACGATTTGAAAGCACCGCTTCGGGGCATTACTACCCTGGCTGATTGGATATCGAGTGATTATGAGGAAAAGCTCGATGACCAGGGTAAAGAGAAGTTGCGGCTGCTTAAGGACAGAGCAAGCAAAATGCATAACATGATTGAGGGTGTGCTGCAGTACTCAAGGGTAGGGCGAATCAGAGAGGAGAAAGTTTCCGTCGATTTAAATGTCTTGATAGGGGAGGTCATTGACACAATTGGCCTGGGGGAAAATGTTGAAATTCTCGTCGAGAACGAGTTGCCTGTTGTGAATTTTGAGCCTGTTCGGATAAGACAGATTTTTCAGAATTTACTTGGTAATGCTGTTAAATATATGGATAAGCCCAAGGGGTGGATAAAAATTGGATGTGTCGCAGATGGAGATTTCTGGAAGTTTAGTGTTGCTGATAATGGACCCGGTATCGAAGAGAAAAATTTTGAAAGAATTTTTAAAATATTCCAGACTTTAACACCTCAGGAAGAATTTGAAAGTGCCGGTGTTGGCCTCACAGTTGTTAAGAGAATCGTAGAGCTATATGGAGGAAAAATTTGGCTGGAGTCGGAACTGGCTAAGGGAACAACCTTCTTATTTACTTTGCCAAAAGAGCAGATAGGAGTCGAAGCTGATGAGGGACTTGAGGCTCATATTGTTAGTTGAAGATGACAGTGTGGATATAATGACCGTTGAGAGGGCTCTCAAGGACAGTCAGATTCCCAATCCTCTGATTCATCCACGTGATGGCAGCGAGGCTATTAAATACTTGAATGATGCCAAAAATAAAAAGCCGTGTATCATTTTTCTTGATTTGAATATGAGAGGTGTTGACGGCTTTGAATTTCTGCAGCGTATAAAGGCCGATAGTAAGCTGAAAAAGATTCCCGTTGTGGTTATAACGGTATCTAAGAATGCCGACGATGTATCCAGGTGTTTCAAACTGGGTGTAGCCGGCTATGTCATAAAGCCCCGGGATTATAAAGAGTTTGTGCAGATGATTGGAATGATTGACAAGTATTGGACTTTAAGCAAATCGCCAAATGAGTACTGATATCACGAACAAATCCAGATATAGAGTTTTATTGGTCGAGGATGATGAGGTTGACCGGATGGCCTTTGAGGCGGCGGTGCGTAAGAATAGCCTGCCTTATGATTATAAGTTAGCCAACTCGGTTTCAGAGGCGAGCGAACTATTGAATCGTGAAAGATTTGATATTGTCATCGTTGACTATCGGCTGGGTGACGGTACAGCTTTTGATGTTTTTAGTGTTTTGGGGGATACACCAACTATATTTACAACCGGTGCCGGTGATGAGGAGACAGCTATCAAGGCTATGAAGGCAGGTACCTATGATTATCTGGTCAAGGACCCGAAGCGTGATTATCTTAGGGTTTTGCCAGGGGTAATAAAAAATGCCATTAACCACAAAGTAAATGAAGATAAACTTAAAAAATATCACGAAAATCTTGAAAGACTTGTAAAGGAAAGAACGGAACAGCTCGCTGAGGAAAAAGAGCTGTTATCAGTGACTCTTTCAAGTATGAGTGACGGTGTCATTGCTGTTGATATTGATAAGCGAATCATTTTATTTAATAGGATTGCCGAGCATCTCACAGGATGGAGCTTTGCCGAGGTGCAGGGGAAAAAGGTCGTTGAGTTTTTTAGAATTGTCAAAGAAAATACGGGAAAGGCTGTTGAAGATTTTGTTCAAAAAGCACTCGAATCCGGTCAGATGCAGACAGTGACTGATGAGGACTGCCTTGTTGCTAAAAACGGGAATTTGCATCCCATATCGGCTGGTGCTGCTCCCATTCGCAGAAACGATGGAGCGATCGTTGGCGTTGTAATAGTAATGCGGGACGTCACGAAAGAACGTGAAGTTGACCAGATGAAACAGAATTTTATCTCTTCGGTCTCACACGAGCTGCGAACTCCTTTGACTTCGATAAAGGCCTATACTGAGACAATCCTGTCCAGCCCTGATATGAGTCGTGAAATGGAAGAGGAATGTCTGCATGTGATTGAAAAGGAGACGGAGCGGCTGACAACTTTGATAGAGAGTATTCTTGAAATATCAAGTATTGAAGCCGGTACTTTTAAAATCGTTCGGGAGGATGTGAATATCCGAGAGGTTTTCAATCGAGTTCTCTCGGCCTTAAAACCGCTGGCGCAAAAAAATAAAATAGAGCTGCTATGTGATATTCCTGAAAAACTTGGAACGTTGCAGGGTGACGAAATTAAAATTGAGTCGGTAATAACGAACCTTGTGAATAATGCCATAAAATTCACACCGGAAAATGGCAGGGTTTCTGTTTCTGCTCGGTGCAGGGAAGATGAGTTGTTTTTTTATGTAAGCGATACAGGAGTAGGTATACCAAAGGAATCACTTCCGAAAATATTTGACCGGTTCTACAGGGTCTATCGTGAGGGGGAGCAGGTACAGGGCACAGGTTTGGGACTGGCTATTGTTAAGGAAATTGTTCAGATGCATGGGGGCAGAATCGAGGTGGAAAGCGAGGTCGGCAGGGGAACAACACTCACTGTTGTTTTGCCTTTGGTCAGCAGGAGACAGCCGCATACACAGACAGTTAGTTGAAACTCAAATATTTTTTCAATTCTGCTCATAGAAGCTCAGTTTTTTCACGAGAAATTTCACTTAAAGTAATCCTAAACGGTTAAGGCAACTTTAAGCTTGACCATTTGAAGATGGTACGCTATTGTTGTTCGTCCTTATAAATAAAAGGAGTTGTTTTATGAATTCTTTTTGGCGTGTATTTAAGTACATACTACCTCAGTGGCCGAGGCTTATTTTTGTATTTTTAAGCGCTTTTATTGCGGCTTTCCTGTTATCTTTGAGTTTGGCAACATTGGTTCCGTTTTTGAAGGTGCTGATGGGCGAGGAAGGGCTGCACGGCTGGGTCGATAGAAAAGTATGTGATTGGCGCTATGGAACGCGATTCTATGTGCCCGATACGGCAGATTTTACGGAAAACGGAGATATAGGCATCTCTTATTATCTGCTTGTCACCGGAGTGGATAATAAGAGTCCCGCTCAAACGGCCGGTTTGAAAAAAGAAGACAAAATCATTGGCGCCGGTGATTGGATTGTAGATGAAAAAACTGGTGAAGTTCCAAGAAGTAAACTGCTTGAAGAGCTGGCTACTTCTGATAATGAGACTGCTGCTGTTCAGGTTAGGAGGCTCGATGAAGAAGGAAAGGAGGTTATCGAGGAGCTTGATATTGCTGTTCCTGAAAAGACTTTTATCGTAAAGCTTGCTCAGTCTCTGGTTGGTTTTATTAAAAGAGGCCAGAGTAAAAGCGAAAAGTTAATGGTTGTTGTTTATATAATTACAGCTTTGGTGATTGTTACTGTTATAAGATGCCTAGCAACCTTTTATCAGAAATACATAGGCGAGAAAATCGTTCAGATAGCAAATGCGCAGCTGCGCGAAGACGTGGTATTGCATGTAATGAATATGCCCTTTGGTTACTTCTCACGCTGGGGAACCAGTGATACTATCAGCAGGATTCTCAGGGACATAGGGCAGACTGCTGAAGGTGCGAAGTTGTTATTGGGCAAGGCTCTGCGTGAACCTATGGTTGCGCTGTGGGCATTGATTCTTGCCTTCCTTATCAGCTACAAGCTCACGTTGATATTTCTCGCGATGGCGCCTGTGGTATTCTGTATCGGCGTTTTGCTTGGCAAGAAAATAAGAAAGGCTGCGAAAAGGTCGCTGGTTATTTCAGCACAGATGCTCGGCAAGCTTGAGGGTATTGCCGGGGCCTTGCGGGTTATTAAGGTCTATAATCAGCAGACCAATGAGCAGGCCTCCTATAAGCAGGTAAACAGAAGGTATCTGAAAAGACTATTGAGCGTAACAAAGGTTGATGTCTCTACCGGGCCTATTCTTGAGGTGCTCGGAATGTTTGCAGGCTCAGCGGCTCTGCTTGTCGGCATCCACTGGGTTGTAAATCCTGATATTAATATGAAAGCGAGCTCGTTCCTTTCGCTTTTGGTAGCGCTTGGAATGGCTGCTGAATCGATGAGAAAAAGCAGCGATATCTGGAATAAAATTCAATTGTCCAATGCAGCAGCAGAGCGTGTCTTTACTCTGCTTGATGAGCCTGCGGAGAAGGAAAGACCTGATGCGGTGGAGCTTGCACCGCTCAGCAGAGAAATCGAATTTAGAGATGTGGTCTTTACCTATCCTGGTTCGGATAGACCTGTACTGAATAAGATTAACCTTAAGGTTCAGGCTGGCCATAATATTGCAATTGTAGGGCCCAACGGTTCGGGAAAGACTACTCTTGCCAACCTTATACCGAGGTTTTATGAACCGGACAGCGGAAAGATTCTCATAGATGGAACGGATATTCAGGATGTGACTCTGCACAGCTTACGAGACCAGCTTGGTATGGTCACACAGGAGGTGGTGACATTTAACGATACTATAGCTGCTAATATTGCTTATGGAAAGCCCGATGCAACGAGAGAGCAAATAATAAAAGCCGCAAAAGCAGCTTATGCACATGAATTTATCGCTCCTTTGCCGGATGCTTATGATACGATAATCGGTGAACACGGCTCGGGACTCAGCGGGGGACAACTGCAAAGAATTGTCATCGCAAGAGCCATTTTGAAAAATCCCACAATCCTGATTTTTGACGAGGCTACAAGCCAGGTTGATGCCGAAAGCGAGGCTAAAATCCATAATGCAATTGAACAGATGATGCAGCACAGAACAAGTTTTATTATCGCGCATAGATTCAGTACTGTTATTACAGCTGATTTGATAGTCGTGATGGACAATGGGCAGATTATTGCGCAGGGCCAGCATGAAGAGCTGATTAAAACCTGTCCGTTATATCACAGTTTATATGAAACACAGCTTGTAGCTACTTAGATTAGAAATAAAAATCATAATCGTTGCCGGCTTGATGTTTGCGGTATTGATTGTCACGGTTTTTACTAATTGCCCGGACAGTATCATATGGCTGAACTTCCAATTAATCTAAAAATTAAAAACGGTTTGAATCCTGAGAAGCTGGAATCTGTGGAGTGTCATTCTCTTTTGCGGGCTGTACCGGGTAGCAGGCAAATTTATGATGCTCGATGGAATAACAAGGCGGTCATTGTAAAAATCTTCTTAAAAAAGTTTTTTGCACGGCATCATCTTAAAAAAGAGTGGCGGGGATTAAATCTTTTGTGCAAATGCCGGTTGAATGCCCCGAAACCCTTGTTTTTTGGGCAGACTACAGACCGAAGATGGGCGATTGTAACAGGTAAAATAGTAGATTCTTCTACGGCTCTTGAGGTTTTTAACGGTGCTGAAGATGACCAGGATAGATTCAAGGTTCTGGCCCTTGTTTGCAGGGAGCTGGCAAGGCAAAATGACAAGGGCGTTTTCCAGAAAGACCTGCATTTGGGAAATTTTCTTGTTTTAGAAGATGCTGTTTATGCACTGGACCCGGCTCGTATGAAGTTTTTTCATCGTCCTCTATGCAGAACAGAAAGCATCTCCCAGTTGGCACTGCTTAGCTGCTATATACCTGATGATGACATCGACTTGTTTGATAAACTATGCAAAGAGTATTTTGATGTGCGAGGCTGGTGTTTTGATGAGGCCCAAAAGGCTTTGGTGGTAGGAAACAGAGACCAGCATAGAAAAGAACAGATTAAAAGGGGCCTGAAAAAGTGCATGCGCACAAGTAAAAGGGTGCTGAAAATCAGGACCAGCCGACATTTTGCCTTATTTGACAGAAGCTACATTGACTTCGTAAATCCAATTGATTTTATAAACCAAATCGATTCTTTGATGGACGCCGGCAGGATTCTCAAAAGAGGTAATACGAGCTATCTCTCCCGCATAAACTTCAACGAAAAAGATGTCGTCGTCAAACGCTATAACCACAAAGGCCTGGTACATTCCCTGCGCCATACGGTAATGGGCTCTCGGGCCCGTCGCAGCTGGCTTTACGGCCATCGTCTCGGAATGTTAAGCATCTCAACACCGAAACCGCTTGCCTTCATTAAAAAAAAGAAAGGTGGGCTTGTATGGCAGTCTTATATTGTCACTGAGTACGTCGAAGGGCAAAAACTTTACGATTTTCTGAAGAACAACCAGCCGGAACAGCAGAAGTTTTTTTTGATAAAAGAACAGTTGAAGATATTAATGAAAAAACTTGCAGAATATCGTATTACACACGGTGATTTGAAGCATACTAATATCCTGATTGCGAACAATACCCTTGTCCTGACAGATCTCGATTCTCTGAAATTTCACAGGTTTGAATTTATCTATAAGATAAGACAGTCGAAGGATATTAAGCGTCTCAGGCAGGGTGGTCAAATAGACATTTCTTTCTGGTAGTGATTTTGGCTGATTTTTATTAGTTGTCACTGAGGCATTTTTTAATCAGCTCGTTAAGTTGGCGGCCGAGGACGGTGTAGTCGAATTTTGTAACATTTTTTTTGGCAGCATCAGCTAATTTTTTTCTTTGCCCCTCATTTTCGATAAGTATGCGTATTTTATCAGTCCATTGATTAGTGTCACCGGCGAGGAGGCCTGTTTTTCCGTCTTCTATGAGCTCGGTATTCATTCCTACGGGCGATGCGATTACGGGCAGTCCCGCTGACTGATATTGCAGTATTTTAAAACCGCATTTGCCTTTTGTGAAATTATTATCCGGCAGGGGGGCAAGGCCGATGTCACATTCTATCAGTGCGGAATATTGCCCATCGAGTCTCCAGATTGCTTTTTCTACCTTGAGATTCTGCAAATCGATAAATTTATCACAGATTATCCTCAAGACGACATTTTTATGACGGCGGCCTGTTTGCTCAAGGGCATCTTTAATTTCTTCGAGGTACTTTAATGTGCTTTTACTGCCTATCCAGGCCAGCCTGATTTTTCCATCACTTTCAGGTTTGTTGATATCATAAGCTTTAGTGTCAAGACCTGTTGGAAGAATGTGTATATTATTATTGAATGGAGTTGCGTGCTCAGCCAGGTAACTATTACCTGCGATGATTAAATCTGCCAGGCGGGTTGTTCTTTTAAAAGATGTGTATCTTCGAGAGCTGTGGTTTTCAGGATTGTTTTCATTATACATTACGGCATCATCGAAGTCGTATATTATCTTTTTGGCAAATCTTCGAAGCAGAATTGCATCGAAAAAATTTAGTCTTTTTTTATGAAGAAAAACGCCGTCGAATTTTTTAGCCAGCGTAAAAAGCTTTGCTCTGCTGGCTTCATTTGTGGGCAGTTTGGCAACTTCGCAGTTGATACCGTTAGCCCGAAGGCTGTCAAGATATATGCCTATCCGCTGCCTGAAACTTGCTCTATTTGGATTATTGCTTATTACGAGCAGATTCATTTGCCCTCGCTTTTAACTGCGGGTGTGAATATCGCCTCAATATCATAACACGGACAAAAAGCACGATGTTGCTTGTTTTTTTCATTTATTTGTCCAGCGAATTATCGTTGAATATCTGTTGGATTATACCCGAAGAAAAAACTTTTTTGACTCGGTGATTGCATTTCTTTATGGTTTTTTTTCGCAGTGAAAACTCGGCTGGATTGATAGCCTGCGTTGCATGTGCAAGATGAATAATATATTGGCCTAAAACTTTAGCAGGCAGCTTAACCGTCTTATATCCTCTGTCAACAAGCTCGAAGTAGAGTCTTTTGCCGGCAGCCAGCTCTTTGTTTCTGTCGGGCAAAAATGAAAGCTTTTCCTTATTAAGAATGTCTGTACGGTACAGACAGCATATTGTCCGGTTATAATATCTGTATTTGCCATTCGGGTCGGGCTCTCGCAGAAGTTTACGCTTAAACGTCCGAAGATCTGTCGCTTTTTTAAGCCAAATCCGCCATTGCGGTATTAACTCGATTTTACCCGAGCCGACACAAGCAACCGTTGTGTCATTATTAAAGTAGTTTATTAATTTCGTCAGCCAGTTATTTTTTTTTACGAATGTATCTGAGTGCATAGATACAAAAAACTCAGTGTTGCAGTGCTCTATTCCGAGCTGCAGTGCAGCACCATGAGAATACCCGCCCCCGATTTCGCCGCTCGTGTCGTGCTGCAGTAGTCGTATCCATTTCAGGCTCTTTAGATACTCAAGGGATTCATCCTGCGAGTCATTATCGACAACTATCAGCTCGTAAGGGTAATGTGTGAATTTGCGGATGCTGCGCAAACACAGCTTCGTAAAGTCTGGTGTTTTATAATTCACAATACAGATGGTTGCCTTGTTTTTAACCAGCTCCGACATAGAAGTGATATTCCTTTGCCCCTATCTGTTTGAATACATTTCTTCGTAATATTTCTGATAGTCCCCTGAAACCACGTTTTCAAGCCACTGCTTGTTCTTCAGATACCAATCTATGGTTTTGAACAGACCATCTTCAAAGCTGACAGAAGGTTCCCAGCCGAGTTCATTCATAATCTTGGATGCATCGATGGCGTATCTTCTGTCATGACCGGGCCGGTCTGTTACGTGCTTTATCAGCGATTTTGGTTTTCCCAGACGCTCAAGTATCAGGTGAACAACCTCAAGGTTGGTTTTTTCATTGCAGCCGCCGATATTGTAAGTCTTCATTGGCGCCGCTTCCGTCAAAACCTTCCAGACAGCAGTGCAGTGGTCGTGAACGTAAAGCCAGTCTCGAATATGCAGCCCGTCCCCATAGACCGGTAGTTCCTTATTATTAAGTGCATTGTTTATCATCAGCGGAATCATCTTTTCCGGAAACTGGTACGGGCCGTAATTATTCGAGCAGTTGGTTATATTATACGGCAGAGCCCAGGTATGCCCGAAAGCTCGAACTAGGTGGTCAGCCGCCGCCTTGCTCGCAGAATACGGCGAATTCGGATGATAGGGTGTCTGTTCGGTGAATTTACCCTCCGCGCCAAGCTCGCCGTAAACTTCATCGGTGGATATCTGTATGAATCTTTTTATTTTTTTCTCACGTGCCGCCTCGAGCAGGGTCAGTGTCCCCTTAATATTGGTTTCTATGAATATCTTGGGAGCCGTGATTGAGCGGTCAACGTGACTTTCTGCAGCGAAGTTGATTATCGCTTCGATTTTATATTCTTCTATCAGCTTCTCGACCAGCGGACCGTCACAGATGTCGCCTTTTACAAATTTATGGTTTGGCTTATCGAGAAAACCTTCGAGATTTTCGAGATTGCCTGCGTAGGTAAGTTTATCGAGGTTGACAATAAAGGTTTCCGGCTGTTCAGACAGCACCATCCTGACAAAGTTGCTGCCTATGAATCCTGCACCGCCTGTTACCAGAATATTTTTCATTTTATTTCTGAAAGCCTTTTTTAGTTAGTTTTTCCAGGAACC
The DNA here is from genome assembly GCA_964493425.1 of uncultured Pirellulales bacterium. Classification (GTDB taxonomy): domain Bacteria; phylum Planctomycetota; class Phycisphaerae; order Sedimentisphaerales; family Anaerobacaceae; genus CAYLMG01. The sequence goes on along the minus strand of CAZBMW010000005.1, from coordinate 52,935 downwards.
GCTCAAGAGGCCTTTCCCATCGCTCTATAGGTTCGTCGAGCAGCTTACTTATTTTGCTGCAGTCAAATCTGCTGTTTAGAGGCCTTTTTGCTGCACTTGGAAAATCTTTCGTTTTACAGCTTCTCAGCTTTACCGGCAAATTGAGCTTATTAAGAATAAAACCAGCCATCTCGAACCGGCTGGCAAAACCTTCTGCTGCAAAATGAAATAAACCTTCCTGCTTCAGGCTCGCCAGCTTTAATATCACTTTTGCAGCTTCTTCTGTCGCCGTTGGCGAACCAATCTGGTCATCGACAATTTTGAGCTCGTTTTTGTCACTGGCATTTCGTATCAGTTTGGTGATAAAATTATTGCCGCCCAGTCCATACGTCCATTCCGTACGTATTATACAGCAGCGACAGCCGCTTGCAACTAAAAGCTGCTCGCCTGCCAGCTTGCTTTGCCCGTAAGCATTTATAGGATTCGGCTCATCTGTCTCTGTATAAGGCCTCTTTGCTCTGCCGTCGAATACGAAATCGGTGCTGATATGCAGCACCCATAGTCCCATTTCTTTCGCGATTTTCCCGAGCCTGCTGACCGCCTCTGCATTTATCTTGAATGCTTGTTCTTTTTGTTCTTCCGCTCCTTCGACGTCGGTATAAGCGGCGCAATTTATTACCAAATCTGCATTTTGCAGTATGCCCGCCAGTTGTTCGTAATTAGTTATATCGAATTCGGGAAGGTCGAAGGATTCGAAGTTTATATTTTTCAGCCTGCAAAGCCCTGAGACGTCCGAACCCAGCATTCCTTTTCCGCCGAGAATGGTAACTTTTTCATCAGCCATCCCTGCGAGTCCAGTCATAGGGTATGTCATTATTATGAGGGTCGATACGAAATTCGTCCGGCTGCTCGTAGTTATACATCTCCGAGACTACATTTACTATATACGCTTCAGTTTCGCCGACACACATCCAGCCGTGACAAACACCGGCCGGTATCCGCAATAGTCCCGGATTGTGCTCACCGAGGTAAACCTCATTGACTACATCTTTTGTTTTCGAATCTTCTCTGCCGTCGTACAGAGCTATTTTTACAGTTCCTTTAACAACGTAAAAATGGTCTGTTTGTTTTTTATGATAATGCCACGCTTTAACCACGCCCGGATACGTCGTGGTAAAATACACCTGCCCAAACTTTTCGAACCATTTATCGTCCGCTCGCATAATCTCGCCGAGTCTTCCCCGTTCGTCTGGGATGACTTTTGCGCTCCTTGCCGTAACGCCGTCTATCAACGCTCCAGAACCCCTGATTATAATTCCATCTTCGCTAAAAACCGTTTTCAGTTGTGCGATTTTTTTATTCATTCAGGCGGCTCCTTAGTAACAAGTTTATTTACAAAACTTAATGATTCGAAGGTGCCCGCATCCGACCACCAGCCCTCGAGAATATCATATTCCATTTGCCCACTGCTGATATAAGCATTATTAATATCAGTTACCTCCAGCTCGCCCCGGGCAGATGGTTTCAATGTCTTTATAATATCAAATACCGCAGCATCATAGAAATAAATACCCGTAACTGCCAGGTTTGTTTTTGGCCTAGCGGGCTTTTCCTCGATATTTGTTATTTTATTGCCTTCAATTTCAGCCACGCCGAACCTTTGTGGTTTATCAACCTCTTTTAATAATATCCTGGCTCCACCTTTTTGCCGGCGGTACTTATCCGTGTACCTTTTCAGATTTGTCTGAAAGATATTATCTCCCAGTATTACTACAATGCGTTCACCCTGAGCAAAGTTTTCCGCTAAACCAAGCGCCTGAGCGATTCCACCTGCCTGGTCCTGAACCTTGTAGGTAAATCGGCAACTAAAATCTTTTCCCGAGCCGAGCAGGTTGACTACATCACCCATATGCTCGACACCTGTGACTATTAGAATCTCATCAATTCCCGCGCCGAGAAGCTTCGCAATCGGATGATATATCATAGGTTTTTTGCCGACGGGCAGCAGGTGTTTGTTTGTAACTTTTGTTAAAGGTTTTAATCTCGAGCCCGTCCCACCTGCAAGTACGACACCCCTTAAATCCATAAAAGGCTCCCTGAAAGTTTATAATGCAGAGATTGTATATCCTGCCGGCAGGGCTGTCAACAGGCTCTTTTTTTGTTTGCTGCTGAGAGACTTTTTAATTTACTTTTTCGAAAGTGAATTTATGTGAATCCGCATTAATCTTTATTGTGTCACCTTCGCTGAACTCCCCGGCCAGTATCTCGCCGGCCAGCGGATTCTCGAGACGCTGCTGAATCGCTCTTTTCAGTGGCCTTGCGCCGAAAGAGGTATCGTAGCCTTCCTCGCCGATTAAGTTTCTTGCGTTGTCCGTGAATTTGACATTTATCTTTCGGGCCTTCAAGCGCTCAGCCAGATAACCTAATTGGATATCGACTATTTTTGCCAAGTCCTGTTTTGTCAGCGTATGAAAGACAATTATCTCGTCGATGCGGTTTAAGAATTCGGGCTTAAAGAACTGCCTGAGGGTATCCTTGACGTGTGCCTCTATCTCCCAGTCGGCGCCCTGTTCTTCGGTAAGTTTCATTATCTCGCTGCCGGCAAAGTTGCTCGTCATAATAATGACCGTGTTCTTGAAATCGACTGTTCTTCCTTTGCCGTCTGTCAGTCTGCCGTCGTCGAAGACCTGCAGCATCACGTTGAACACGTCCGGGTGTGCCTTTTCAATCTCATCGAGCAGTATGACCGAATAGGGCTTGCGTCTTACCGCCTCCGTTAGTCTGCCGCCCTGTTCGAAGCCGATATAGCCGGGCGGTGCCCCTATCAGCCTTGCGACCGAGTGCTGCTCCATAAACTCGCTCATATCAATTCGTACCATCGCATTGACATCGTTGAATAAAAATTCTGCAAGTGCCTTTGATAGCTCGGTTTTGCCGACGCCTGTCGGCCCTAAAAACAAAAATGTTCCTATAGGCCGGTTAACATCACCCAGTCCCGCACGGTTCCTGCGTACGGCGTTGCAGAGAGCAGAGACCGCCTCATCCTGGCCGACCACTCTCTTGCGGATTTGCTCTTCCATCTTCATAAGCCTCTCTCGCTCGCCGCTCAACAGCTTCGAAACTGGTATGCCCGTCCATTTGGAAACGATTTCTGCGACGTGCTGTTCTGTCACCTCGTTGCGGATTATCGACATCTCTGATTTGGCCAACTGCAGCTCCTTTTCCTCAAGCTCTTTTTTCAGGTTGGCTATCGTTTCATATTTCAGACGAGCGGCCGCTTCGAGCTCTCCTTTTCTCTGAGCGTCGTCAAACTGGGTCTGAGACTCCTCGATTTTTTGTTTCAATTCCTTTATCTTATTAATTCGCCCCTTCTCGTTTTCCCATCGTGAAGTAAGTTTTGAATCCTGCTCTTCAAGCTCTGTAAGCTGTTTCTCAGCTTTTTTAAGTCTTTCCTTGCTGGCCGAATCACTCTCTTTTTTCAGCGCCTCTTTTTCTATCTGTAGCTGCACTATCTTTCTGCGAATACCGTCCAGTTCGGCTGGCAGCGAGTCATTTTCAATTCGCAGTTTCGAAGCCGCTTCATCTATCAGGTCTATCGCCTTGTCCGGCAGCCATCTGTCTGATATATAGCGGTTCGAGAGTGTAGCCGCTGCCACAAGGGCCGCATCGGTGATTCTGACGCCGTGATGGGTATCGTAGCGATCTTTAAGTCCCCGGAGTATTGCTATCGTGTCCTCTACGCTTGGTGGGTCAATCATTATTGGCTGAAAGCGTCTCTCAAGTGCTGCGTCTTTTTCTACGTATTTTCTATATTCGTCGATTGTCGTGGCTCCGATGCACCGCAGCTCTCCTCGCGCAAGCGATGGCTTTAGCAGATTTCCCGCATCGACCGCGCCTTCAGCCTTGCCCGCGCCCACAACCGTGTGAAGCTCGTCGATGAAAAGAATTATTTGTCCCTGGGCTGAGACAACTTCTTTTAGCACCGCCTTGAAGCGGTCTTCGAACTCACCTCTGAATTTCGTCCCTGCGATCAGTGCTCCCATATCAAGGGCGATGATTCTTTTATTTTTCAGCCCTGTCGGCACGTCGCCTGCGATTATTCTCTGTGCGAGTCCTTCGACGATAGCAGTTTTACCGACCCCGGGCTCTCCAATCAGAACGGGATTATTTTTTGTCCGCCGGTTCAATACCTGCATACATCTGCGTATCTCTTCGTCCCTGCCGATAACCGGGTCGAGCTTTCCCTTGCGCGCCATCTCCAGCAGGTCTATGCCGTACCGCTCGAGCGCCTTGTATTTACCTTCAGGGCTCTGGTCGGTTATTTTCTCACCACCACGTATCTCTTTAATCACTTTTTCAATCTGTTCCACCGTGATTGAGTTAAGATTGAGAACCTCTTTAGCATCGCTTTGGACGGAGGCCAGAGACAGAAGCAGATGCTCCACGCTCAAATATTCATCGCCCATTTTGTCTGCCTGGTTCTGGGCATCGAGTACAATCTGGTTGAATGCAGGCTCGGGCATTATCTGGTTTGTGCTGCCCTGTGGCAGCCTTTTCAGCTCCGTCTCTGTCATATCTTTAATCCGCTGGATATTAGCACCTATCTTTTTGAATATCTCTACGACCAGTCCTTCATTATCGTCGCAAAGCGCGCTTAAAAGGTGCAGCGTGCCGACCACTGTATGTGATTTTGCCATCGCAATCTGCTGGGCGGTGGCTAGCGCCTCCTGAGCCTTTAATGTGAATTTGTCGAATTTCATCTCAATATCGCCTCGCAATTTAATACATTTTCCATATCACTTAATATCGAGCAAAAGCCGTACCTAAACCAACAAATGTTATAATTTCTTGAAATTAATGCACTTATACAAAATAAGTTTGCTTTTTATATGCCATTTTGGCAGTTATATCCGTTTCTTAAAACAAGTGAAGATTTTGGTTTTAAGGTTGTAATTTTGGATTTTTATTTTTGAATTTTTAATTTATAATCTTATTTTTATCTTGCTTTGTCATAGTAATTCTAAGTTTATCGAAGAGGTCTTTCACGGATGGCGATTTTGGCAGGGATTGATGAAGCCGGTTTCGGCCCGATTCTCGGGCCTTTGGTTATATCATCGGCTGTATTTTCTATTGATGATTCCCTGCTCGACGCCGACCTCTGGCAGCTATTGCATAAAAGTGTCAGCCTGAAAAGAAAACGTCTCGCTGGCAGGCTGCTCATAACCGACAGCAAAAAGGCATATAGTAAATCACTCGGCTTAAAGCACCTGCAGCGAACGGTCCTTGCCTGCCTGAAGTCGCTCGGCAGCGAGCCGCGAACTCTTTCACAACTGCTCAGCCGCACTTGCCCGGATTGTTTAGCCCGCTTGAAACAGTACGCTTGGTACGAAGATTGCGACAATTATGTGCTTTCAGCGGATACCGGTGACATTGCTATCGCAGCCTCTGTTTTTACCGATGACCTCGATTCCAACAAAATGAAACTGCTCGAGCTTCAAAGCAACTGCCTCGACGTCGAATATTACAACTCAATGGTTGAAAAGGTCAAAAACAAATCCTCGGTTCTTTTTACCGCTACATCAAAGCTGATTCAGGCTGTCTGGGACAGATTTTCGCAGCATAACCTGCAAATTGTTATCGACAGGCAGGGCGGCAGGGTGCATTACAGAAAGCACCTGCAAAGAATGTTTGAGGGCCTTGAGCTGACAATCTTGAAAGAGTCGCAGTCCATAAGCAGCTATGAATTGCGAGAAGCCGATAAAAAAATGCGTCTGCACTTTGTCGTCGGCGCCGACACCAAATATCTGCCTGTTTCACTTGCTTCGATGGCAAGTAAGTTCCTGCGTCAGCTTATGGTTGATAATATTAACAGATATTTCACCGGTTTTCATTCCGAGCTTAAACCAACAGCGGGTTACTTCAAGGATGGCCTGCGATTCATAGGGGATTTGAAAACTCATATCCCGCATGTTGCTTTCAACACGAGCCAGCTAATCAGATGCAGGTGACAATCTGAAAAAAGCCAGACGCAGGCGATTTAATGAGATTATTTTCATCACCCTGTCTGGCTATTGCGACTTGCTTTATCAGCCCATCGGCTGCTGTGGCTAAATAGCCTTGTCGCAATAAAATGTTTGTATTCAAAAACAAAAAAGCTGTCAATAAAAAATTTCGCTAAAATCCTGAAGTTAAACAGTGAAGGCACAAATCGAAAACGCAATATTTTTTGCTGTTCTTGTAATCGCGAATTATTTTACTGACATACGTAAATAAAGGCAGGCGGCAGATTTAGAGGCGCAAATTTTATCTTCACATCTTCGAAGTACTGTTTCATCTTACCGGCGAGAAATGGAGTATATTGGATCTGAACGAATGTTTTGGATTTGCTGGACTTTGCAATGATTTCATCTCTTTTCGATTTTTTCAGCAGATTTAACGGCAGTGCTGATATTATGCAGTCAACCTCATCGATGTAATTTTCAAAATTACCTGCATCGTCATTGATAACTGTTAGCCGGTCGTCTTCAATCGCTCTCAGTGAATCGCAAAAATTCGGATTAATTTCAAAGCATATCAATTGACCGTCTGCGGGTAGTTGTTTCAGTATCTGTCTTGTTATGTTGCCGTCGCCCGCGCCGAATTCCAAAACCTTCGTGCCGCCGTTTAAATGCTTTGCCATCTTTTTGCCAACGTATTTTGAAGTTTGAATAACAGCACCTATTTGTATCGGGTGTTTCAATGATTCACGCAGAAAACGAAGTGCGTTCATTTGCAATCTCCCAATGTTAATAAAATAAAATCTATGTGGTCTTATGATAAGTTAAGAAATTCTCAGTGTCAAGAAACTTAGCTATTGGTATGCAAATTTGAAAATATTTTCCTGAGAGTTGTTTTTGATCGAATATAATGCTCAAAAAAAGCGGTTATATTTCGGAATCAAATGCTGGATTGCCTATTTTAACTCGATTATTTTTATCTGCTTATCTTCAATACCGCCGCTGCCTTCAGTTTTGAGTGCTTTATTGCCAGCAGAGCCTCGTTTGCCTGCTCGAGGCCGAACTCCTCAATGGCTGGCTCAATGGGAATCTGTGCCGCCAGGAGCAGGAATTCTTCGGCATCTGCGCGGGTAACGTTCGCCACGCTCTTTATTTCCTTTTCGAGCCATAGATATCTGTCATATTCCAGCGCCGGTATGGGTGTCTCTTTCCTGATGGCGTTTATCACCAGCCGTCCCCCTCGCTCTAAAACACTCAGAGCATCGCGGACGCATTCTCCGGCAGGTGTAAAATCCATTATCTTGTTTAGTTTTGTCGGCGGCCTGTCACCGGAACAGCCGGTCCATACTGCCCCGAGCTTCTTAGCATGTTCCGAATGTTTTTCTGTTTTTGTAAAAACATAAACCTTGCTGGCAGGATATTTATATTCCAATATCTGAATCACAATATGCGCACACGCTCCGAAACCGAAAAGACCGACACTTTCAGCGTCCTTAACTTCTGCAAGTTTTAATGTTCGATAGCCAATCACACCCGCACATAAAAGAGGCGCTGCCTGCGAATCGCTGAAGTTCTCAGGTAGTTTATAAGCGCAGTCCTCACCGATAACCATATATTCGGCGTATCCGCCGTCGGCGTCTTTGCCTGTCCATTTGGCCTTTTCACAAAGATTTTCCGTCCCCTCTCTACAAAACCGGCATTCGCCGCAGCTCGAATAAAGCCACGTAGCTCCAACCCTCTCGCCTTCCTGAAATCTCGTGACGCTTTTCCCTTTTTCTGCAACTGTTCCCACTACCTGATGGCCGGGTACTCTCGGAAGCTTCTCGAGCTTTATCCTGCCCTCAGCCTCGTCGAGGTCGGTATGACACGCACCGCAGACCGAGACCTTAATCAGAATCTGGTTATCGGAAATTCGCGGCTGAGGTAGGTCTATAAGCTTCAGCGGTCTTTCTTCTATCGCAGACTGCTTCGTAAACGCCATCGCTTTCATTTCTGTTCTTCTTTCTGCAACTGTTTCTCAAATACATCATAGCTGTTTTTGTCGAAAAGACAAAAGCAGACTTTTTCAATCTTTGTTTTTCCTTTGAGATATTCGGTGACGGTTTCCAGCATTATCTCGGCACATCTTTGAATAGGAAAACCAAATATTCCTGTGCTTATTGCAGGAAAGGTTAAGCTCTTTATCCCTTTTTCGTCTGCGAGCTTTAGCGAATTCAAAGTCGCACTCTTGAGTTTTTCGTCTTCATTGCCTTCGCCCATTCTTGGTCCAACCGCGTGGATTACATATTTAGCTTTCAGATTGCCTGCGCCTGTTATGACAGCCCCTCCAACAAAAGTGCCGCCGGTTTCATTGCACTGCTTTTGGATTGAAGGCCCGCCCTTTCTTCTTACTGCGCCTGCAACGCCACCGCCGAGAACCAGTTTTGCGTTGGCTGCGTTAATGATTGCCTCGGTGTCCATCTCAGTAATATCACCTTCAATAAGCTGCAGTACTTTGTCATTTATGGTTACCTTCACAATTTTTAGTCCTTATTCTGATACTCTGGTTGCTCAATAGTAAACAGATATTGCCGGGAATTTCCAGCCGTTTATCAGAAAACTTGCACATCGGCTGAACCGCTTCTGGACGGTATGGCAGTTGGTATCTATTTTTTAACTGATATAGATGATTTCGGTGCCGTCAAATCGCCCTTTTTGTCTTACTCAATCGATTGAATTAAAAGAAATTTTAGAGATTAATCCATTTTTTAATCAGGCTTTAGTCTCAAAAAGGCAATTTACCCTGAAAAAGCGTTTTCTTAAAGAATTTTCAACTGTTTAAGGAATTAGAAAATTCTGTATTTTTGGATTTTTTCCTTGATATTATAGGATATCTGATATAAAATGAGGTTCTATAATTTATTATGGATGGTGATAATTTCATCTGCACGAGGATAAGCGCATAATAAACGGGAATAAGATACGCGATTGATTTTTGGTTAAAACCGTGCGTGTGGAAAGGGAATGTGAGGAGAGGTAAAAATGTTGTTTAATTATTGCGGGCCTTTTGGTCAGGATAGGTCTGTTTATTTGTTTTTTGTCACATCGAATATTTACCCTTTTTTCTTAAGGGGAATTTTTTTATGGAATGATTGAACGGTTCAGGTTCATTGAAAGGAGGTGAAAGTGAGCAATAAATTCGAACGGAGTGACATTGTGCCAAGGGACTGACAAAAATATTTATCTGCGGACAGTCCGCAGATAAGGAATTTTTTGGAGGAAAAGGTAATGAAAAAGTTTTCAATGATTTATATTTTAATAGCCCTTGTGCTTTTTACAGGCAGCCTGGCACAAGCAGAGGTATTGGAGGTAGGCCCAGCCGGAGGGGGTGTGGGCACGTTGGATGATATCCATGTCTATCCCTTTACTAGTATTCAGGCTGCGATTGATTACGCCAATCCGGGTGACACAATTATTGTGCATGAGGGGACGTATCCGGAAAACATTACGGTGAACAAGAGTCTTACACTGGTTGGTGCAAAGCAGGATGTAGATCCTAACGGAAGCACCGACCGCGGCGGCGAATCCGTCATTGATGGTGGCCAGGTAGAGATAACGGCGGCGGAGGTTATACTGAACGGGTTTACGATAAGTGGGAACAGGATATGGATTCACGGTGTGGCCGACGTTACAGTCAGTTATAACATTGTTTTAAACTCAACCTCACACGGTATTTACATTGATACGTCTTCGCCGGGTGCCCAGATACTGTACAATACGGTTTCTAATCCCGAGTGGCAGGGTATCTCCAACCAGGGAAACTCTGACGTGAAGATTTCCTACAACCATGTCATGGGCGTAGATACTCAGCAGCCAATAGAATCTACCAACCATACAGGCACCGCTATCGAGATAACGTACAACGTTATCTCCGGTTGTACGAGTGCTAAAGGTATTAACTACTGGGGTGGTCCTGGAGTTGTTATTAGTTATAACCAGATATCTGATACCACGAATGAGGCCATTTTCTCTGATACGAAAACGAATACAATCGTTGGTAATACGCTTTCCGATATTGGAGGGCCCGGAATACAACTTTACCCTGTCGAGGTAGCAAATGATGGTGAGAAGAGCATCATTAGTGAAAACATTATCACCGCAACAAAGTGGCAGGGTATCACTGTCTTCGGTCAGGCCTATACTGAGATTACCGGTAATACGCTGACAGGCTGTAATTACTACGGGGCTGACGGCACGGGTGATTGGGACTATGCAGGAATCCACGTTGAAGATTTAGGTGGTTCCAGCCAGTATTGTTTAATTAACAACAACACGGTTACGGATGGAATCAATGGAATCCAGGTGTGGTCGTCGGATTGCACGATTACCAATAACATTGTCACCAATATGGGGCTTACCTATGCCGATTCAAAGACCGTAGGTGACGACACATATTGGAATTCGGGAATCATTATTGGAGCAATGCCGGGAATCGGAGTAAGCCCTACTGGTGTCGTTGTTCAGGAAAATACCCTGACGGGGAACGTTGTGGGTTTGTTCGTCCATCATGCAAGCAATGAAGCACATTTCAATCTCATTACCGGCAGCACGCGGTACGGTGTTGAGAATGCGCACACGAATACATTCAATGCCGAGAACAATTGGTGGGGAGACGCAGCCGGCCCATATAATCCTGTTAGTAATCCCGGCAGTTCAGGCGATGAGGTCTCTGATAATGTTGACTACGACCCGTGGTGTACCGCTCCGGATTGTGGCGCAAGTGGAATACACCCCGTCGTGAATATTACGAAAGGATTTTCCTACAGTACTATTCAGGGTGCGATTGACGAGGCAGATGCAGGTGACACTATTGTCGCCGCAGCGGGAACGTACAACGAGCGCGTAAACATTGACAAGTCCTTGACGCTCAAGGGTGCCAACGCCGGCATTCCGGCGACAGAGGCACGTGGCCCTGAGTCTATCATAAACCCCCAAGGGCTTGGACTTGATTTTGGGGTTCTGATTGATGGGGTTGGCACCACTGCCACTATTGACGGCTTTACGGTCGAAAACTACGAAAGAGCGGGAATCCTGGCTGGAGCCTTCTCACTGGATAATGACCCTGATGTAGTCCACATACTGAACAACATCATCACGGAACCCATAGGTCAGCACAACAACAACTGTATTCAAGTGGGCGACGGGACCACCGGAACTGTAATTGGAAACGAGGTTATTGGAGCAAACCTCGAATCTCCAGACTGGTCAGGTTCGGGAATTCTCGTGGCTGGCTCAAGCGACGTCTTGGTCTCGGATAACTACGTGCACGACTGTGAGGGAGGCATACAGATTGCAGGATACATAGAGTACCATGACGCGCCTGCAGAAGACAATCTCATTGAGAATAATATACTGGAGGATAATGAAACTGGGATAAGCGTCCAACAGAAATCGGTAAACACCATCGTCAGGTACAACGAGGTAATGGATAATAATGAAGGAATTGCTGTCATGGCGATAGATTATTCCTGGGAGCACAGTTCGCCGTCGGGCACCGAAATCCGCTGCAACAAAATAAGCGGCAACAGTGACTATGGCGTGCTAAGTTCGATCTGGGAGAGCGATGGTATAATAACTTCGCCGGAGCAGGTCGATGCCAGGTACAACTGGTGGGGCGATGCCTCAGGTCCATCTGGAGAAGGTGGAGGAACTGGTGATGCGGTTTCTGAAAGTGTTGACTTCTTCCCCTGGCTTCTTAGCATAGACGGCTGCGAAGATTACACACTGCTCGCTCCTGATTATGTTGTTGATGATGATTGGGCAGGTCTGCCCGACTTTACACAGGTATTCGTCGGCAGCCAGGACTATTATATTAGCCTCAACGCCTTCGACACCATTCAGGGAGCGGTCGACGCTGCCAGCGATGGCAATAATATCAGTGTTGCTGCAGGAGAGTATGCCGGAGCTTTGATAGACGAAGACCTAACGATTATAGGCGCTAATCCAGGCGGGTCGGTTATCACCAGCGGTGTTCCTTACAAGGACGGTAGTTCTTTGGAAACCGCTTTCAGACTTGATTCGGGTGCAAGCGGCACTGAGATAAAGAACTTCACAATTGACTGCAACAGTGCCAATAGCTTCTTCTTCGCTATTTTCAGCAGAGCTGCCGATGAAGTGGTAGTTGATTCATTGACTGTCAACAATCCGGTTCAGGGAATAACGAATTACGCTGGAAGCAGCTGGCAGATAACAAACAACCTGCTTAACTACACAGAAGCCTCTGGCGGCGGTGGTATAGCAATTTACCTCGGCTCGTATCCGCCCGATTACGTTGTCCTTCAGGATAATGTTGTTAAAGGAAACTCAATCATTTCACAGGCCGCAGACCCTGCTTACACCTGTCCAGGCATCGCACTATGTCTCGACCTGCGGTATGGCCGTTTTGACGACCTGACGGGATATGAGGATATATCATACAATATGATAGTCGATAATGACATTGTAGGTACCGGTTTGGATAACGAAGTCGGTATAGAGACAGGCGTCATAGGACTTGAGGGTGACCCCAACAAAATCGAGGCGACCCTTGGTCTGATACACGATAATACTATAAGGAATAACATCGTTGAAAACACCGACTTGGGTATTTACTTCTATACGGTTACCGACCTGAGGATACTTGGCAATGAAATAGTCGACTGCAACGATGGTATTCATGTAGAAGACAGCCACAAGGGTGTCGTTATAAACTTCAACTCTATTTATGGAAATGCAGACTATGGAGTTAATAATACCGGTGGTGTTGTAGTTGATGCCAGTTATAACTGGTGGGGCGATATCAGTGGCCCAAATGACCCCTGCGGTGTCAGTGAAACCGATGGAGTCGATTGCTACAGCGTCGAGACTGTAAAGAATGCAGATGGTCTCGGTAATGATGTAAGTGACGGCAATGTTATTTACTGTCCGTGGCTGCTCGCTCCGGTTTCAAGCTCTGCTTATCCGCTTCCAGTCGGAGACCTAAACTTTGACGGCTGTGTTAATATGGTTGACCTTGCTATGTTAGCGGAACATTGGCTTGAAGGATGTGAGTAAGATATTAACAGCGGGCTTTCCGATATCGGTTAGCTTACTGTTTTAGAAGGTTGAAAAAGGATTGTTTAGGGGCGTCGGAAATAAAAACCGACGCCCCTGTTTTATAGAGATGTGGATTTTGCCTCTTTTTTTTACAAGTCTTTATTCAAAAGAAGGTTAGGATGATAATGTTATAGAAAAGCTTCTATTATTTACATTTTTTGCTTGATATTATAGGGCATTTGATATAGCATAAAGTTTTATGAATTATTGCAGGTGTTTATCCCCACGGATGGTAACCATATAATTTTCGGAAACGAGAAGGGCTGTTGAATCTTAGCTAAACCGGTTCTCGCGGGAAAGGGTGTGAGGAGAGGTGAAAACTTTGCTTTATTCGTGCCGGACTTTCAGCCGGGATAAGTGTGTTTATTTATTTTTTGTCACATCAAATATTTACCCTTTTATCTTGGGGAAATTTTTTCTTGGAACAGTTGAACATCTCAAGTTTATTGGAAGGAGGTGAACATGTGAAAATCATACTTGAGCGAACGGAATGAATTTGTGCCAATGGACTGGAAAACGGTTTTGCTGTGGGTGGTCCACAGCGAGGAATTTTTCGGAGGAAAAGTTGATGAAAAAGTTTTCAATAATTTACATTTTAACAGTTCTTGTGCTTTTTACAGGCAGCTTGGCACAAGCGGAAGTATTGGAAGTAGGCCCAGCCGGAGGAGGAGCTGGTGCATTGGGCGACCCTGTAGAAGTTTATGACTTCTCTGACCTCCAGCCTGCGATTGATTACGCCTGCCAGCATGAGGAGTACGACACCATCATCGTGCATCCGGGCACGTATGAAGAGGACCTTGTAATAAATTGCGACGGTCTCACAATCGCGTCAACTGATGGAAATTCCGTTACTTTTATAAAAGGAGTGGCGAATGTTGATGAAGGCGATTGGCCTCTGGTTGCTCCGAATATCGAGATTACCGGTAACGACGTCGAGATTTGCGGATTCACAATCCAGGGGCCTGACTACGAGGCGATGAAGTATTCGAGCGGAATGGTTATTGGCGGTGATAATGTCAAGATACACAATAATATCTTCCAGCCGACCAATGCAAATTCACTTAATGAAATCTCACAGGCCATTCAGACCTATCGTGATGGCAATGGAGGTGCAGGTGACCTCAATGGTTTAGAGATTTACTATAACACCATCGAGCCTTTGGCGGAGGGCACACATGGTATAGAGGCGATATTTATTAATCATACGCCTTCTGACCCGGAGCCTGCCGGTGTTGTTTCGATTCACCATAACAACATAATAGGTACCGTTGTTCGCGGTATCACGACCGAGCGGTCGAATGTTGTTATCACCGGAAATTTGGTTGAGACGGATCTTGAGCACTTTAATGGTGAGGTGGGAGCTTTACAGGGCATCCTCTTGCAGGACTTTGGTGGCCGTGAGCAGAAAAACGTAACAGTTACATATAACACTGTTCGGGGTTTTTCTGGCTTCAATCAGGGTATAAGAGTAGGTGCCGCTTCTCAAGTTTTAAGCGGTATTGCGATTCAGAACAACTCTATACTCTCTAACAATGTTGGTATTCAGGTTCGTTCAGCCGCTGGAGTTGCTGTAAATAACAATAAAATCGTGGGCAATAGTATGGGCGTGGAAAACACAGATGCTGTTGAGCTTGATGCCACGTTAAACTGGTGGAACGATGCAGCCGGCCCATATCATCCTGTTACTAATCCCGGCAGCTCGGGCGATGAGGTCTCTGATAATGTTGACTATGACCCGTGGTGTACCGATGAGAATTGTGGCGCAAGCGGAATACACCCCGTCGAGAATATTACAAAATTGATTACGTATAGTACTATTCAGGGTGCGATTGACGATGCAGATGAAGGTGACACTATCGTCGCCTCAGCGGGAACCTATCCCGAATATCTGCATATAACAACGGACGGCTTGACAATCGAAGGTGCTGGGATCGATGCCAGTATCATCGATATGAATGGCCTTGAACCCTACTGGCACTATGACTGTTCCTCTTCTTATGCTTCCAGAGCCGGTGTCCTGATTAGCGGATATGGAAGTGATGATGAGGTTGTTGAAGATGTTACATTTAGAGGCTTTACCGTGAAAAATGTAGGTCTCAATCCGCCGATTATTGCAAGCGGCACTCATACAGGCCCAAACGATATGGATGTACTTATGGATGCCAGTGCTTCCTGGACGCCTGGTGAGCTCGAGGATATGTGGATACATAACTATGGCGACAGGGACACAGATTACAGCCCCGTTCGCAGTTATGGACAGATCACAGCCAATACTGCAACTACAGTAACAGCCACGCTCTCAGGAGGTCTTGAGAACGACTGGGATACCGGTGACACATATGTAATCACCTCGTATAAACACTACTATATAGGCGTAAATGGCATGGGTGACGGCAGGGAGCAGATAATCGGCATATGTGTTGCCAACTCCAAGAACGTCCTGATTGAGAACTGCAAGGCGGAAAACTGCGGCAAGGCCGGCATATCTGCTACCAAGGCACGTTGTGTCAGCGCGCATAAATACAGCGAAGGTCTTACTGTCAACAACTGTATCTCTCAGAATAATGCCGCTGACGGAATCTCGGTTGGTAACTATTCAGGCCCGGTCACGATAACCAACAACACGTGCTCGGACAATGGATGCCCGCACGTAGCCGACCCCACTCGTGAGTACACGGGAGTCGGAATCGATGTCCAAAGTACCGAGGATACTGTATCCGGTACTATCTTTAACAACACGTGCACAGATAACGGCTTTGAGGGAATTATTGTCCGAGGCAACGATGATGGTGTTATTGAGGACGTCAACGTCTCGAGTAACATTGTAACCGGTCATAATTCCGACCAGGATGGGGCAGGCATTTTCCTGTACTCTTCTGAATGGTATGGTGGTTATGACAAGTGCCAGAACATCATTGTAAAGAACAATACCGTTACGGGAAATATACGAGGCCTTGTTGCGTACAACGCGCAACTGTGCACATTCGAAGATAATGAAATCACAACGGATTCCGGAGATTTTGACAGCGGCCAGCCCGCTATCAAGGTCGACGGCGGCAATAACATAGTTGTTAAAAACAACTCTATCAGCAGTTGTGACGGTGTAGGAATCTTGGTGCAGAACATGTGGGATGGTGTTGCTGAGTCACACGACAATACTATCACGGGCAATACCATTTCGGACGCTAAATTCGCCGGTATTGCAATATGGAGCGGTGCTTATGACAACACGTTCACTGATAACACCATCACCGGCACAACCGAGCTGACATTTTGGGAAGGTGAAAGCTATGAGGAAACCCAGGCTGACGGCGTATTTATTGACGATGATGCTGGCTCGGGTAATGTTTTTACCTGCAATAGAATACACGACAACGACGGCGACGGTATGGAAAACCAGACAGCTTATATGGTTGATGCCGAGAACAACTGGTGGGGCAGTGACACAGGGCCCGGTGGCGTAGGAGGCGGCTCAGGTGATGAAGTTTCTGCTAATGTTGATTACTTCCCATGGTTACTGTCTCCCGAAGACTGCGGTGATTACACACAGCTTGCTCCTGATTTGGTTGTTGATGACGACTGGGCAGGATTGCCCGACTTTACACAGGTGTTCGTTGGCAGCCAGGACTATTACATTAGTCTAAACGCCTTTGATGATATTCAGGGAGCTGTTGATGCCGCAACCGACGGCAATAGTGTTTATGTTTACGACGGTAACTACAGTCCGTTTACGGTTGACGGTAAAACCAACCTTACTATAACTGCCGGCAGCAGTCCTGTTGTAACTGGCGTTCAGTCGGTAAACACAAACTATGGCGCCAGGGATTGTGTGGTATTTGTAAATAATTCTGTGAATATCGTGCAAAATATGCTCGATATTCAAGGTGATGGTTTGGGCACAATCAACACCAAAAACTATGGTGTTATCTATCAGAGTTCAAGCGGTTCTGTAAAAGACTGCACCGTTTCTCCAAACACCGCTGGTGATATGTATAGTACTGCAATTGGAATTTGGGACGGCTCGGTTGTTTCGGTCATGACCACACTGATAGAAAACTACGGCAGAATAGGCATCCTCGTTTATAATAACACCGACGCTCAGATTTTGGACAATGAGATTGTAGGACAGGTTTATGCAGACGAGGGCCAGGTGTGCTATGGCATCGAAGTTGAAGGTATATCAGGAACTTCCGACCCGGCTACCGCTTCAAGTGCTATAATCAAACGCAACGAGATTTATAACTGTGATAATACCTTCGAGCCCGAGCCGAGCTGGACTTCAAGTGGAATCTATATTAACGGCTGGAAGGCTTACGGTGACGAAGCCGATTCTACGGCTACCATTATTGACAATATTATTCACGACAACTATGAGGGTATTGGCGTGGTTGATAGTCCGACATCGACTGCCAACTTCAACAGCATTTACGACAACCGCACAGCCGGCGTAACCTGTGCTGCTGCTGCCGATGATTCGAACTCAGTGTTCGATGCTGAGTACAATTGGTGGGGCGATATTAGTGGGCCAAATGACCCCAACGGCACGATCGAGACCGACGGCAGTACTATCTGCCCTGCCGTTGAAGAGATCAAGAACGCCGATGGTCTTGGAAACAAGGTTACTGAGAACGTGCTCTACTGTCCGTGGCTTCTCGCTCCGGTTTCAAGCTCTGCTTATCCGCTTCTAGTTGGAGATCTTGACTTTGACGGAGATGTTGATTTTGCAGACTTAGCACTTTTTGCCAACAATTGGCTTGTCGGCACTGAGGAGTAATTGAGTTGGAAAACGTTGAGTTTATACGGATAAAAATTTAACGTTGATTGATAAAGGGGCGCCGGTATTCACACCGGCGCCCTTTATTTATTTGGGAATTTAACCTTTACTCTTGAACGTATGGAGTAACTGTGATGATTGTTTTTTTCCTTTCACCGGATTTGCTATAGCTTAGCAGGGCTGTAGCTACGTTTTCCTCGGAAGTATCGCCGCCTCCGATAACAAGGCTCTGGCCGGGTCGGGCGGTTACCCGCGTCGAAAGCTCGGTCAGTTCAAGGTCACCGCCGTTGCTTAAAAATCTTGAAAATACCGGTGTCAGTTCCATATCGATAAGGCCCGATGGCAATTTTTGGACTGTCACTTGTAAACTCCTGCCCGCCTGGCGAAATTCGTATCCAACAGAACTGTACCATCGGCCGGAGTAATAAAATTGAGGAACCCATATTTCTTTACCTATATTGATGTAGCCACTCGAGCCGTCGGAAAGAACTATAAATAGCTCACTTTCTTCGGATGATTTTAGCTGCTGTTTCGTAATGTCCAACATCGCCTTGAAATTTTGACCTGCGATGCCAATCTCAAGACCTGACTGGTTGAATAACTCCGGGTGTTTGGTAATAGTAACATTCTTATCGACATACTGCAGAAGAGAATCGATTGCAAAACTCTCGCCTTCACTTGCCGAGAGCATATTTACCGTTATCTTGATATTATCACCTATGCCCGCCGACTCCGCTTGCCGCTTCAGCTCCTCGATTTCACGGGAAACACGCTCGTACTGGCCTTCAGAAGGACCTTGTGAGCTTTCACATCCGGTTATTAATAACAATGCTAATGTCAGTACATATAATTTATTCATAAAAATTATTATAGTATCAAAAATGAATAAGTCAAATAAGGATTTTGGAAATAATTATAAATTAGGACAGCCAATAATTAAAAAAATTAAGTGAAAAATATCGTCTTTTGTGACAGCACCAGCTAAGACCTCCACTTGGAAGCCGCGAACCCTTGCATCGCAACGGCTATCTTTCCAGTGATGCGAGGTAATTTCCAAGCCCAACAATGACCGTCGAGGCTATCAGCACAGTTATTCCAATAAAAATAATTGCGTGTGCACGTCGGCTTGTACCTTTCCATTCCTTAAATATTAATCCCCACATATTACTGAAGACAATAATGACGGCCATATGTATTGTCCAGCTTGAAAAATCATACTTTCCCATCTTTGTCGTTCCCATTCCGTAGAACATAAATTGCATATACCACGTCGTACCCGCAAGCGCTGAAAAAACATAATTGCTTAAAAGTGGTGTTTGGCCGCTGTCCAGATAGTCTTTGCCCGTACGGTTTTTAATATTCAAAAGCACGCACCATATAAAATTTGTCGTGAATCCGCCAGCGAGGACAAATACAAAAACCGCGCTGTTCTGCCACAAAGAACCTGTTCCTTTTTCTACCGCAAGGGCCGCTATCGGCTTGCCGGCATCTATCCCCAGTGCCATGCACGCGCTCATAATGCCCGCAAATATCGCAATCCAGACACCTTTGGCAAAGTTGAATTCCTTAATTGTCTTTTTCTTGCTCTCTTCCGTAAGCTCTTTTTCCTTGAGCATTCCCGCCCAGCCGCAAATCGCTATCCCCACAAGACAGACCGCTATTCCTGCAAGTGTTGTTTGTCCTGATAAGCTTGTTGCAAGGCCGATAAACTCTTCTCTGTATATCGGCGGAATAATCGTCCCGAACGCCGCGCAGAATCCAAGTGCAAGAGCGTACCCCAGTGACATACCTAAATACCGCATCGACAGTCCGAATGTCAGGCCACCAATGCCCCACAGAAGACCGAAAATATAACATGTCAAAACACTTTTGGTAGGTGCATTGACCAGAATGCCGGCCAGTCCTGGAACTGTCAGAAGCCCCACAACAAAAGGTACAATAATCCAGGAGAAAAATCCACCAACCAGCCAGTAACTCTCCCACGCCCAGTTGCGGACCTTCTTATAGGGAATATAAAAACTGGCTGCTGCAAATCCGCCGATTGAATGAAGAGTAACGCCGAGAAATGGATACATTTATTTTGTCTCTGTACATCACTTGTAAAATCCGTATTCGTAAGCGGCATCAAAAAAGGCCGCGATATTCTCAGCCGGTACACCGACCTGAATATTATGAACGTTATTGAAAACATAACCTCCGCCTGGCTTGAATATCTCTATATTCCTGAAGACCTGCTCTCTTACCTCGTCGGGTGTTGCAAAGGGTAGTATATGCTGCGCATCTATGCCACCGCCCCAAAAAACTATATCTTTGCCGAACCGCTGCTTCAGCTCTTTGGGATTCATCCTGTCTGCGCTTATCTGAACGGGATTCAGAATATCTACGCCGTTGTCTATCAAATCCGGTATATAATCAATGCACGCCCCGCACGTATGGTACCATACCTTTGCCTTCGTCAGGCTCTTGATATGCTCCACAAGTTTTTTTTGGCGGGGCTTGACGACCTGCCGGTAAAAGCCAGGTGAAAATAACGGCCCGTGCTGGCCGGCAAGGTCATCGCCTATCATCACAATATCGACGATGTCGCCAATCTCAGCCATAAAGGGCGTGTAATAATCAAGCCAGAACGTAAGCATCTTATCGAGCAACGCCTCACAGAACCGCGGGTTCTCAATCATATCCATATACCATCGTTCCAGACCACGCATATACCAGCAGGTTTCATAAATCACACCGCCGATACCTGTCGATATGGCACAGCCGCTTTCTTCGCGAACCTGCAGAGCCTCCTCTCTTACTCCGGTAAACCTTGTCTTGTCACCGCCGTCAGGAAAAGGATAATTTTCTATATCTTTAATAGAGGCATTAGCGAGCGGGTGATGTGATATATCCATATAAAGCTGCTGCTCGTCCGGCATCGACCAGATGACGCCGAATTCATCCTTTAAATCGTGCCATTTTTTGCCGTCCCGCACGTTCTGCTCAATTGTGCCTTTGAAGCTGTCAGGCCCGTGCGCGCAAACATACCTGATATCAATTCTGAATCGACGCAAAATCTCTTCCGAAGGCGCGGCGAGCTGTTGAACAGCATCGAGCATTTTTATCTGCTCTTTTGAACCGAGATACCTGAGCAGCTCCTCATAAGCTCTTTTGTGTATCCCGGTTTGGAATCCTCCAAAGTCGATTGGCACCCTGTCGGGCTCCTCGTGGTTCAGCGATTTTAGAACACGCTCTCTTGAGCTCATAGTTTCTTTTGTTTTCATTATTTAATTCACCAGTAAGCAGATTGTAGAGCGTCTAAGATAGTATCAGTTGGTTATTAGAAGGCGGCGGTGGGATTCGAACCCACGAATAACGGTTTTGCAAACCGTCGCCTTAGTCCACTTGGCCACGCCGCCAAATCCAAATCCTGGCTTAGTTTAGCAGCATTTTTACACTTTTGCAATAAGTTTTGGACCTCTTTTCTTCTGTGGAATTTCGGGTTTCGGTTTTTTTTGAAATATTTTTGAAGAGCAAAGCGTCTTATAAATAGACGGTAGAACTGTAAATAACCTGTTTTATGTTTTATTATTTTGTTTTAACTTGTTGATTTTAATGATTTTATTGGAACTTCTCCCTTTATGTCTGGCTGCAATTTTGACAGCTTCAGAGGCGAAGGAGTTTTTTACTTTAATTTTGTAAGCCGTTATTGTATAATGAGATAAATATAACTGAGGATGGTGTTTAAGAAAAGGGAGGTTCATTGGGAAAGGGGTGTACCTGTGCTTTGTCGTTTTAAACCGCAATCGCTGTGCATAGTGTTGCTGTTTATTGCTATGGCTTTTGGTCTGGCTGCTTCCTGCGCATCACCAGAACAATATAAAAAAGGGGCCGACGAGGAGGTCTATAACATCATCGATAGTAAATGGCAGGAACGCTTCGGTTACAAGGTCAACTATAAACTTAGCGATGCCGAACCGAATCTTACGGAAATTTCTCAGATGATACCGGAAAACGGCGTTTTAACTCTCAGAGACACCGTCGCAATAGCAACAAAACATAGCAGGGATTATCAAAATCAAAAAGAGTCACTTTATCTCGCCGCTCTCGATTTAACTCTGACACGGCACGAATACGCCTGGAAATGGCTCGGCACAATTGACCTTGAATATACAAGGACGTACAACGATACACCTCCCAATGTGACAAAATCGGAGGACAGTGCCACAATCGGTTCGTCGTACAGTCTTGAAAAGAATACCTTGCTGGCGGACGGAATACAAATCAGCACAAGCCTGGCTGTTGACTGGGCCAGGTTTCTTACCGGTGACCCACAGACTTCATTGGCTTCCGTTTTGTATGCCACTGTTACCGCTCCCATACTCGGCGCGGGTGCGGGCAGAGCCGCTCTGGAAAACCTCACACAGGCCGAGAGGAATGTTTTATACGATATACGCACCTTTAACCGATATCGGCAGACCTTTGTTACCTCAATCGTAGCTGATTATTACAATGTTTTACTCCAGAAAGAGCGTGTTAACATTAACCAGGCCAGCTACAGACGTCTCGTCCAGTCAACCAACCAGTTGAGAATGGAGGTAGAGGTTGGCCAGAGGCCGCAATATGATGCCGACGAGGCGGAGCAAAGTCTGCTCAGCGCAGAAAACAACCTCGTTTCTTCCCGGCAAAATTATGAACAGGCTCTCGACAGATTTAAAATAAGTTTGGCTCTGCCGACCGATGCGAACATAATTTTAGACCAGAACGAGCTTAGGGCGCTGGAAAATATAGGGATAAGCCAGCCGGAATATACCGTCGAGGAGGCTGTTGATACGGCATTGGAAAATCGGTTTGACCTTATAAATACTAGAGACCAGATCCAGGATTCGGTTCGAAAGCTCGATCTGGCAGCCGACGGTCTCGGCCCGCAGTTGAACCTGACCGCAAGTATGGACACCGACTCACCCGATGGTACCGATTTCACGAGGCTGCAGTTTCACGAAAGCGAGTATTCTCTTGCACTTGATGCGGATTTGCCCTTTGACCGCAAGTCCGAGAGGAACGAGTATAGAAGAGCTTTGATAAATTTACAGCAGGACAAGAGAAACTACGACGAATCAGTTGACCAGATAAAGCTCTCTGTCAGGCAGGCTTATCGAGACCTCGCCGAAACCGCCGAGAGTTACAGGATTCAGAAAATCGGCCTCGAATTAGCCTTGAGACGCCTTGACCGTGAAAAGCTGTTATTGGAATATGGTCAGGGAACCGTACGTCTCCTGCTCGAATCAGAGGATGCTATAGTCTCTGCTCAAAATAGTGTTACTACAGCTCTGGTCGACCACACGATTGCAAAACTGAACTTTTTCCGCGATATTGGTGTATTAAGGGTAAAGCCCGACGGAATGTGGGAGTAAGGAAAAATATTATGAATAGGCATAGAGAAAAACTAAAAAGCAATCTTAAAAATAGGTATGGGAATCTGCGGGGGGCTGTAATTAATAAAAAGCGGTTTTTTGTTATCCTGATTTTTATAGCCATCGCACTGACCGCGCTGGGCCTGATGGCAACAACGGTAAATACGAAATCGGTCACCTCCGATGCCGGCGGTACATATACGGTTGACAAAAGGGATTTGACCGTTACGGTTACAGAAGCTGGAAGTATCAGAGCGCGAAATTCCATCGAATATAAATGCCAGGTGGAGCGAAGGTCGCAGACTATGATACTCAGTCTCGTACCTGCCGGTACTTATGTCACGCAGGAGGATGTCAATAACGGTATGGTGCTCGTGGAGCTGGATTCTTCAACATTGAGAGATAATTTGACCCAGGAGGAAATGGAGCTTGCCGGTGACCAGGAATCACATACTGCTTCCAAAGAGAGCTATAATATAAGGGTAAAGCAAAATGAAAGCGATATCGCCGACGCCGAAATGACCGTAAGATTTGCGAAGATGGACCTCGAAAAGTATCTCGGAGACAAAATAGCCGAACAGCTTATCAGAGATGTGAATGGAGCCTCGAATCTGTCGGAATATATCGCACCTATCATCGCACAGGTCAGAGATGACCCGAATGTTTTGATGGGTTCTGCCGCCTCTCAGCAGCTCAAGCAGCTTCAGGATGACATCATTTTGGCGAAAGGCAACCTTGCAACCGCCGAAGCCACCCTGGCCGGAACCATTAAGCTTCACGACGCAAATTATGTCTCGGACCTTGACCTCGAAAAGGACAAACTGACCGTGATGAATCGGCGTTTCTCCGCAGAAAGCGCCGAAGTCGCTCTTGATTTGTTCCTTAGATATGATTTGCCTAAAGAGGCTGAGCAGTACTTGAGTAATTATATCGAGGCTAAACGCTCACTCGACAGGACATATGCCGAGTGCCGTTCGAGGCTCGCACAGGCCCAGGCTACGCTCAGTATGGCTGAACAGAGACTTAGCAGACAGAAGGAACGGGTTGATGACCTGAAACAACAAATCGAATATTGTACAATAAAAGCAAAAGCGCCAGGCCTTGTCACTTATGGTGAAAGCGGGGAAGGCGATAGATTCAGACGAATGCGCGGAACCGGGATAATTGCCGAGGGTGAGTCGGTCAGTGAAGGCCAGACCATTATTTCGATGCCTAACACCGCTGAAATGGTTGCCGAAATCAGTGTACACGAAACCGAGGTGGACAAAGTTCGCCCCGGCCAGCCCGCAACCATAGTTATGGATGCTTTCCCGGACAGGGTTTTAAATGGAGAAGTCATTGAAGTGGCGCCGCTGCCCGATGAGCAAAGGGGATGGTTAAATCCCGACCTCAAGGTTTATAAAACGCTTATCCTCCTTGATGGTACGCATGATTTCCTCAAAACTAGAATGTCTTGCAGGGTTACGATATTTGTCGAGCAGCAAAAGGATGTGCTTGCTGTTCCTCTTCAGGTAGTGGCGAATCGAGGCGGAGAGAAAGTTTGTTATGTTATGACTTCCGATGGCCCCGAGCAAAAACAGGTGCAAACAGGAATCTTCAACGATATGTTTATACAAGTCGTGGACGGCCTGCAGCAAGGCGAGCAGGTTCTGATGAATCCGCCGCAGCTCAGCGATTCATCAACTGCATTTGCTCTGTCAGCCGAGCAGCAGCAGCTGCTCGAAAGTGCCGCTCAAAAGCAGACTGAAACCGGACCTAGCGGCTCGCCGGAAGCTTCAGAACAAACCGTAGCACGGGCAAGAGCCGAAGGCCCCGGAGGACAAAGAGGTATGGGTATGGGAATGGGCATGGGTATGCCGGACGTAAATAGTATGCCCGCACAAGCGCTCGACGGGATTATGTCAATGTTGAAGCAAAGAGACCCCGAAAAGTATCAGCAGCTTCAGAAGCTTCGCGACGAAGACGAGGCAAAATTCAAAGTTGAGCTCCAAAAACAAATGGAGCAGGCAATGAAGAGATTTCAGCAGGGAGGATTCCCCCGAACGGGGCCTGAAGGGCAGGGTGGTGACCGGCAGCAAAGAGGATTTCGCAGAGAGGCCGACGGCCGGCAGGGTGGTTTTCGAAGACAGGGCGACACGGCGGATAATGGGGGGTAAGAAGCGCTATGGTAGCTCCGGTTGAAAATATAAACCTTACAACCAACGGCTCAATTTTGGTTTTCGAGGATTTATGCAAAAGCTATCTGATGGGCACCAACGAGCTGAAGGTCCTGAAGAGCATAAATCTAGCCGTGAAAAAAGGTGAGTACATCGCCATTATGGGGCCGAGCGGCTCCGGAAAATCTACTCTTCTGAATATGATTGGATGCCTCGACAGACCGACAAGCGGTAGGTATTTCCTCGGCGACAAAGAGGTCGGCCAGCTCGATGACGACCAGCTTTCTAAGATTAGAGGCTCGAGAATAGGATTCGTCTTCCAGTCCTTTAATCTTATCAGCCAGCTCAACATTATCGAGAACATCGAGGTACCTATGTATTATCAGAATATTTCTGAGCACGAAAGTTTTAAGAAGGCTTTGGAGCTGGCGGAAATGGTCGGACTGGGCGACAGGGTAAAGCATCGTCCCACGGAGCTGTCTGGCGGACAGCAGCAAAGAGTCGCTATCGCAAGGGCGCTGGCAAACGACCCCCTGCTTATCCTTGCGGACGAGCCGACCGGAAATCTCGACTCACAGAGCGGCAAGGACATACTTCACCTGCTTGACAGACTCCACGAGCGGGGAAAGACACTTATTGTCGTAACACATGACAAAGATATCGGCTCGCATGCGCAGAGGTGCATTCACCTTTTCGATGGCCGGATTGCCAGACAAGTTTATAAGGAGCAAAATTAATAGTCTCTTATGATTTTTTTTCGTCTCAAAAGAACGGTTAAGCTGGGAGTAAAGAGCCTTTGGATGCATAGATTGCGCTCGACCCTGACGATGCTCGGTATCATTTTCGGCGTCTCTTCGGTCATCGCAATGCTGGCTATCGGCGAGGGCGCAAGTCGAAATGCACAGGAGCAGATTTCTCAGCTTGGAAGTCGCAATATCATCATAAAAACTGTCCAGCCGCCCGAGGAAGAATCTGCCGTTCAGCAGCAGATGCTCAAGGAATACGGCCTTACTTATGATGATGCGGAGCGCATCCAGAACAGCATACCCGACGTTCGTGTTATCGTCCCCAACCGCCTTATTTCACAGCAGGCCCAGTATCGCGCCAGGAGGATTTCTATCGAAGTAGTCGGGACCGTTCCCTGGTATCTGGATATATCACCGATTAGGATAAAATTCGGCAGGTTTATAGTACCTATGGATATGCACTACAAAAAAGGCATATGCGTTGTCGATGAAAAGGTGGTAAGAGACCTTTTTGGTTTTGACGATCCCTTAGGCCAGACCATCAAAATCGCAAGTGATTACTATCGAGTCGTAGGAATTACCACAGAACAATCCGAGGCGAAGACTAACACAGCCGGCACTTTTGGATTGGCCAAGACCAGCACGGAAACAGAAAAGGGCGGTGCAAAACAGGGGAAAATCTATATTCCTTTAACTACCAGCAGAGAGCGTTTCGGGGAAATGTCTTTGAAGATTTCCGGTACCAGCGGAAGTATAGAAAGGGTGGAGCTGCAGGAGATAATAGTCCAGGTGAGAACAATTGATGATGTTTTGCTCACCCGCCCAAGTATCCGGACGATTCTTTTAAGAACCCACAAGAAAAACGATTACGAAATAATTGTTCCCCTTGAGCTTATGAAACAAGCCAAGGAAATACAGAGAATTTTTACTATCGTACTCGGCTCGATAGCTGCCATCTCGCTTCTTGTCGGCGGTATAGGTATTATGAACATTATGCTTGCAACTGTCAGTGAAAGGACAAGGGAAATCGGCATCAGAAGGGCGCTTGGTGCCAAAAAGAGGGATATCGTGTTGCAGTTCCTTTCAGAGACCCTGCTGCTGACGTTTCTCGGCGGCCTTCTCGGTATCGTTCTAGGCCTGGTTATACCGGATATGGTCGCCCGCTTTACCGATATGCGTACGGCTATAACGGTCAGCTCGCTGGTATTGGCTTTCGGAATAAGTGCGATGGTGGGAATAACTTTCGGGCTCTACCCCGCATACCGTGCCGCAAATATGGACCCCATCGAGTCACTGCGACACGAATAAGAGCATTTACTATTTTCAGCTTTTACTCATACACCCATACACTAATCTTTTTCACTCACCTTCATCCATGTCGCGAATATTCTTGAGGATACCCAGTTCTATAAGTGCGTTAAATGCCGCTTTTTGTTCCGCTTCTTTTTTGTTTGTCCCCCACGCGCTTGCAAAACGCCGCCCGTTTACAATCCCCTGCACCTCGAAGCACTTGTTATGGTCGGGCCCTTTTTCATCTAAAAGCTCATAAACCGGCGTCTTATTGAAACGCTGCTGAGAGTATTGCTGCAAAAGTGACTTGAAGTTACCATGGTATCGTTCTACCTGAGCCTGCTTTATCACAGACGCGAAAGACCTGAGAATAAATTCTTTCGCTTCCTCGAACCCGCCGTCGATATAAATAGCGGCGATGATTGCCTCGAGAAGACCCGCCGACAGAGAGCCCGTCAATGCCCGGCTTGAAATCATCCCTTTGCCTACTTTCAAATATTCATTTAGTCCGAGCTGCCTTGCTATCCGGGCACAGTTTCTGCGGGATACCAGCATACTCTTGGCTTTAGTCAGGTCACCTTCGAGGTAGTCGCCGAATGTCTCAAAAAGATTACAGCAGATAATCATACCCAGAATCGCGTCGCCGAAAAATTCGAGCCTTTCGTTGCTTAAAATGCGGTCCGTAACTGCTGAGGAATGTGTGAGAGCAAGAGCCAAAAGCTCACGGTCGTTGAATTGATAACCTAATATCTGCTCGACCTGAAGCAATACTTTTTCATTCATCAAACTGTTTCCTGAAAAAATGCTGCGAGCAGATTACGAATTCCGCTTGGAAAAGCGGCCTTCGTAGCCGGCTCTACAGACCAAATTTCATTATATCATAATTAAGCCGATTGTCAAGGCATTTCTGTCGCTATTCTTTGTTAACAAGTTGCAAACCGGCCAGTGCAGTGAATTTATCTTCTGAAAATTCGAAAATCTCTTCTATCCCTGTTGTCGAAAAAACGTTCTTTGTCGCTGCCGGAACGTTGCAGAAGACAAGCCGGTGTTCGCAGTCGTACAAAAGCTTGCGAAGTCTCAATAGTGCCGAAATGCTCGATGAAGTTATTATATCAACTCTCGAAAAGTCTATCACAACGTCGCAGTCGCCTCTGTCGCGGACCGTCTCTGTGACCTCTTTCAGCTCGTCTGCTATTCCTGGCTCTGCAGTTAAATCTACAAGTATAATATTTTCAGACCAGTTTTGTATACTCATCTTCGTTCTCCTAAACTTCAATTGTTTTTCTTGCCTTTTAATTGTTTATCGGCTTAAGCGCGGTTCGGGTTAATGAGAAAAAGCCCGCTTCCCGGTTCCGCCGACGACCTATAAAAATTCCCCTAACTTATTATGCCGGCTGATTCTTTTACACTTGCCTGCAGGCCGACTATTTCGTATTATTTTGATGAGCCGATTAACATAATATCTGAAAGGATTACACTGTGAAAAAACTTATCAAAGCATCGATAACGCTTACCCTAATAATCTTATCAATGTCGGTTGTATCCTGCGGCAAAAAAGGTGTATCAATACTGGCTGTAGCAAAAATGCAGGCCGCTCAGGAAGATAAAGACATTCTTCTGAAATTCACCGGCTCCGACTGGTGTCTCTGGTGCAAAAGGCTTGATGATGAAGTATTTAATACTGAGTTGTTTAAAAAAGAGGTTACAAAGCATTTTGTCATCCTGGTTCTCGATTTCCCGCAGGACCAGTCTTTGCTTTCTCAGCGGTCCTATAGGCAGAACGAAAAATTATATAGAGAGTATGGCGTACTTGGTTTACCGACCGTTATCCTCGCCGATGCCGAAGGCGGAGAATATGCAAGGACCGGTTATCGCGAGGGAGGCCCCGAAAAATATCTCGAACATCTCGAAGAGCTCAGAAAACTAAAACCATAAAATATGTTTTTCATTTAGCCCCCCAACTTTATGTTGGGGCTATTTTCGGTTAGTTTTTCCGCCCTCTGTCCCTCGGCCTCCGGCATAAACCGCATATTTTGCTGACTTATAAATATAACCAATTTCAATCCGTGCAAATCCGCGTTAATCCGTGGTTGGATTTTCTCTTTTCTGAAAGTTCTAAGTTCTCAGTTCTACGTTCTAAATTCCGTTTTCTGCCTGCGGTTCGCATCTTTTCTTACGCACTTCGCCACTTGCGTGCCTGCGTGCTACTTTGCGATGCTCATCGCGGCCTCCGGCAGAAACTCGCATCTCCGCTGACTTAAAGGAAAAAACTCCGTCATTGCGAGCGAAGCAATCTTTTTTTATCATTTGACATTTAGGATTTTGAATTTGCTTCGGATTTCGATATTCGGATTTATAATTTATTAAACGAAATAAACTATATTGACATCTTTATTAGAATTAAAGCCCATACGGCAAACATCATCAGTGGTATAAGATATGTCATTATTGCCCAAGATGAAAATGGGGCTTTTAGACCTTTAGATCTATCCTCTCTAAGTTTTTTGTATTCAGGGCAAGCATCTTCAGTTAATTTTCTCACATGAATGTAACATTTTCTACGACGCCAATTGACATAAATCCAAATCAATGTAAAGATCAGACCTAACAAAGTTAAAGCTTGTGGAATTGGATTAAGCCCAGATAGATTTTTAGAGGTTAGAATTGTTGCGATTGCAACAAAAAGCATTGATTCTACAATTAAGAATATATTGATACTACTGTAGAAAACGTTTTCTTCTTGTATTCTATATTCCCAAAGACGCTTTGCCTGTTCCTTAGTGTAACTTTCTTCGTTTTTATTCGTTTCTTTCATTTTTTTGTTTGTTTTGCTTGTCATTTTGTATTTGTATTGTTCTTATATAATTCATCATATTTCTAATAAGTTTTAAATCTTATGTCTAAATGTTTCTTCTCGCTGTCTAACATCAATAATATTCAGCTAAAAGGCTTTTATACCTTCTCATCCGGACATTTTCAAGCATAATTTATTTTATAAATTCGTGTTAACCTGTGGAAATCCGTTTCAAAAATCTATGTGGTTTCTGCCTGCGGTTCGCATCTTTTCTTACGCACTTCGCCACTTGCGTGCCTGCGTGCTACTTTGCGATGCTCATCGCGGCCTCCGGCAGAAACCGCATTTTGTCGTTACGAGTATCGGGCATCCTGCATCGAGAATCTGTCGTCCATCCCCTGAATTCTGACTTCTTTTCTCTTGAACATCTCGCCTTAATTAGTACAATAATTCTAACTGGGGGAGGCCCCGAATACGGGGTTGCGGAGTCCCGCAAGTATCAGAACAGAAGTTCAAGTCAAATTTAATTGTAAGTTCTTATTTGCTAAGGCTATATAATGAACGAGAACCAATTAACTAACCGACTAATTCACCAATCAACTAATCCACCAATTGACTGTCAAAATCCCGCGCGCAAAAAAAACAAAAATATGCAAAACGAACCCAATTTAAAAAATAACCAGATGAACATAAGTGCTTATTATACAAGCGGATATGACAATTTATGCAACTTTTGCCAACGAAAAAACGAAGCCAAACGAAGCCAAAACGAACCCAATTTCAGCCCAAAATTGGCTTCGTTTTTCGAGAAATTGGCTTTGATTCGGAAGGGAACCTTCGCTTTTGCGAAAAAACTTATCCTTTCCGTTGACTCCGCGGCAGCCGATGAAAAACTAATTATCGAAACTTTAACGCTTGCTGAACTGGAATCTTTTTCTGGCGCCTGGTCTGCCGGGCTTTTTCCTTTCGACCATTCGCGGGTCACGCGTCAGGTATCCGCCGTCACGCAGGACCGAGGTGAAATTGCCGTCATAGTTTTTCAATGCTCTTGCTATCCCCAGGACAGTTGCACCTGTCTGGCCGGTTGTCCCTCCGCCTTTAACATTGACAAAAACATCAAAACTTTTTTCTGCCTTGATAGCTTTCAGCGGAGCTGTGACTGCTTTTCTGTCCTGCTCACGCTTGAAATAATCGCCGAGCTCTTTTTTATTGACGAGCAGTTTGCCCTCGCCCTGGCGAATCCGCACCCTCGCCACCGAGCTTTTACGTCTGCCCGTACCCCACCAGTACCCGTATTTAGGCTCGCTTTTTGGTGTGGGTTTATCCTCGGCTTTGCCGATTTTTACATCGCTTTTTTCGCTTTCCGTCGTTTTTGCCATAGTCTTTCGTCACAATTAAAACTACAATTCCAAAGTTACAGGTTTCTGAGCCTGATGCTCATGTTCAGGTCCACGATAAACTTTCAGCTTTTTAAGCATTTTTCTGCCGAGATTGCTTTTCGGCAGCATTCTCTTGACCGCGTGCTCGATTACCTTTTCCGGCTTTTCCGTTATCATCTTACTGAAGCTGACAACCTTCCTGCCGCCGGGATAATGGGTGTAGTGGTCATATTCTTTTGTATTTTGTTTTTTGCCGGTAACCCTTATTTTTTCGGCGTTTACGACAATGACGTAATCGCCGGTATCGACGTGGGGAGTGTAGGTAGGCTTATTTTTGCCCATAAGCACAGGTGCAATTTTGGAAGCCATCCTGCCCAGAACCTTGTCCGTAGCGTCAATAACGAACCACCGCTGCTGAACATCCTCTTTTTTCGCAAGAAAACTTTTCATAGACAAACTCCACTACAATACCAAAAACACAGGATTTTAGCAGATTTATAAAATGCGTCAAATTATTTTTAATAAGCAGGTTACAACATTTGAAAAATTGATGATTTACAAACCCAACTTTGGGCCAAACGCAAGCCAATTTTGGGCCTCAATTGGGTTCTTTTTGCATATTTTTGTTATTTTTGAGCGCTCCACACCCGCGCCGAGGCTAAACAAAATCGGTGTAAATAAGTTCTTGCAAAAGATGGGGTTTTGGTTAAACTGCAAAATTTCGTTTTGTTTGTATTAATTAGAAAGGTAGCTGAAATTTAAGGAGAAAATGAGTGAAGGATGTTAAGGCCTTTTTGGTGTTTGCGGCAGCAGTTTTGGCTCTGCCTGCGGTAGCATCGGCGGCGGAAGCGGCTGGCCAGCAGTATGAACAGATTCCAAAGTTATGGTTTCTTGCGCCGGCGGCTTCGATTATTGCATTGGTTTTCGCGTATTTTTTCTATAAGAAGATGATGTCGGCGTCGCAGGGTACGGAAAAGATGATTACAATAGCAGGGCACGTCAGAGAGGGAGCGTATGCGTACCTGTTTTCGCAGTATAAGGTGGTGGCGTTTGTATTTTTTCTGCTGTTTGTGCTTTTTGTCGTCTTAGCTTACTTCGGCTTGCAGAATCCATTTGTGCCGGTAGCCTTTTTGACAGCCGGTTTTTTCAGTGCACTTACGGGTTTTTTAGGGATGAAGACTGCGACGAACGCATCATCGCGAACGGCGCAGGGGGCGAGCGAGAGTCTCAATCGCGGCCTGCAGGTTGCGTTCAGGAGCGGGGCGGTAATGGGGTTGGTAGTCGTAGGCTTCGGGCTGTTCAATATCACGATATGGTACTGGATTCTCGATAGTATTATTTATACGCCGGAACATATGGCGAATGGTATGGAGCTATTCGGGCTTACGCTTGTCAAGGCCGGGATGAATCCCGACCATAAGCTTGTTGAGATTACGACGACGATGGTGACATTTGCGATGGGGGCATCAACGCAGGCTTTGTTTGCCCGTGTCGGCGGCGGGATTTATACGAAGGCTGCCGATGTCGGAGCCGACCTTGTGGGCAAGGTCGAGGCCGGTATTCCCGAAGACGACCCCCGTAACCCGGCTACAATCGCAGATAACGTCGGCGATAACGTCGGTGACGTTGCGGGGATGGGTGCGGATTTGTTCGAGAGCTATTGCGGCTCGATACTGGCGACGGCGGCGCTGGGGGCGGCCCTGGGAGCGAATGTATTATCAAAGGTTGGGATGGACCCGTTCAAGGCCGTTTTAGCGCCGACGGTCGTTGCCGGCATTGGGATACTGCTTTCGATTATCGGGATGTTTTTAGTGCGGTGTAAGGAAGAGGCATCGCAGAAGAATCTTTTGAGGGCGTTATTGACGGGGACATTGAGCAGCTCAATATTGATTGTGATAGCACTTTTGGTGATGGCTTCGACGGACTGGATAAGCTGGGGGATTTTCGGCTCGGTTGTTTCGGGTCTTATCGGCGGCGTGCTGATAGGCCAGTTCACCGAGTACTATACCTCGGATGAGTATTCGCCGACGCGAGGGATTGCCGAGCAGACGAAGATGGGTGCGGCGACGACGATAATTAACGGCTTTGCGACGGGTATGTACTCAGCGGCCCTGCCGGTAGTGACAATTGTGATTGCGATTATATGCGCGTTCGGTCTGGCGGGCGGTTTCAGTAACGTCGGTATGGGACTTTACGGGATTGGATTTGCGGCGGTCGGGATGCTCGCGACGCTTGGGATAACGCTTGCGACGGATGCGTACGGGCCTATAGCTGATAATGCGGGCGGTAACGCCGAGATGAGCGGGCTCGGCCCTGAGGTTCGAAAGAAGACCGATGCGCTGGATGCACTGGGTAATACGACGGCGGCGACGGGCAAGGGATTTGCGATAGGCTCAGCCGCGCTGACGGCGATGGCACTATTGGCGGCGCTGATTGAGTCGGTTCGTGTCTGGATAGGAAGGCTTGCAGAAGAGAATGGCGGGATTTATGAAGTGGGTAACGTCGTTTTCTCGAAAGGCAAGATGGCAGCAGGAGCCATCGATGTCACGACAGCGAGGATAACCGACTTCGTGGCGGCGTATGATTTGAGCATAATGAACCCGAAGCTGCTTTGCGGATTGTTTGTCGGGGCGATGATGGCGTTTGTGTTTTGCGCGATGACGATGAAGGCGGTCGGTAAGACAGCCGGCGATATGGTCAACGAGGTGCGAAGGCAGTTCCGTGAAATTGCAGGGATTATGGAGGGTACGGGCAAACCTGACTACGCACGATGTGTTGCTATATCGACCAAAGGAGCTCAAAAGCAGATGGTTGTTCCGTCACTATTGGCGATACTTGTACCGGTCATAGCGGGGCTTGTGCTCGGCGTAGCGGGTGTGCTGGGACTGCTGGCCGGCGGGCTGACCTGCGGATTTGTTCTTGCGGTGACATTGAATAATGCCGGAGGTGCCTGGGATAACGCCAAAAAATATATCGAGAAGGGAAACCTCGGCGGCAAGGGAAGCGATGCACATAAGGCCGCCGTCGTCGGTGATACGGTGGGCGACCCGTTCAAGGATACGTCCGGGCCGAGCTTGAATATACTTATAAAGCTGATGAGTATGGTGGCGGTTGTGTTCGCGGGAGTTATCGTGAAACTTTCACCTGTTATAGGAGGGTGGCTGCATATAGGCGATTGATGGGCTTTATTCGTGACGTTGACATTATTATTTTCAGAGTGTATCTTGTCGGGGCAGCCTTTACCGGCTGTCCCGTTTTCTTGTGATATTGAGGGTTTGATTTGGCGAAGAGCCGGGCTACATTAGCTAAAGAATTGAGTATTGCTGCTGCCAGGATTGCAGCCGAGCGGCGTTGCGGTGATATCTTGGTTCTTGATTTGCGCGGCAAATCGCCGGCGACCGATTTTTTTGTGATTGCGACGGGTACGAGCGACAGGCAGATGCGGACCGTAGCCGACGAGATTAGCCAGGAGGCCAAAAGCAGCGGCTTTTCAGTTTTCGGCAGGGCCGGCTACGAGCAGGCAAAATGGATACTGCTGGACTTTGTCGATATTGTTGTGCATATTTTTGATAGTGAGTTCCGCGATTACTACGACCTGGAGCTTCTCTGGGGCGACGCAAAAAGAGTAGAGTTTTAGCTTGAATCGAACCACAGAGAAAAAATTTTAAAAAATGAAGATGGTTTTTAATATACTTGATGAAAGGTTAAGTGCCGTGATGGCTGAGATTGTCGGCCGGCAGGGCTGCGCAGCGCTCGTCGGTCCTGCAACCGATGCGAAGTTCGGCGATTACCAGGCCAACGGTGTGATGGCACTTGCAAAACAGCTAAAGATGAACCCGCGAGAGCTTGCAGAGAAAATAATAGAAAAACTCGATGTCGGTGATATTTGCGAAAGAGTTGAAATTGCCGGGCCGGGATTTATAAACTTCCGCCTGAAAAAAGACTTCCTCGAAAAAATGCTTTTAGAGCTTAATTTAGATTCGGCAAGATTGGGGATAGAAAAAACGCATAAAGCGCAGACGGTCGTGGTTGATTTTTCCTGCCCGAATATCGCCAAGCAGATGCACGTCGGACACCTGCGAAGCACCATAATAGGCGACTGTATCTGCCGACTCCTCGAATTCGAAGGACATAAAGTCATCCGCCAGAACCACATCGGTGACTGGGGCTTACAAATGGGGATGGTTGCCTATTCTTTATATCGACATGCTTTTCAAGAGTTACCACGCGAGGCATTTGCAGATACGGAATGGGGTCAAAGGTTAGGCACACCATCCTTAGCAACTTGGGAAGAATTATTTGAAGATTATCCTGAAAAGGATTTAAGTGACTTTGTACAATTGGATTTAGATAATTTGGAAAATCATTATAGGAGGATTAGTCTTCTTGAAAAAGAAAACCATGATGTTGCTGAACAAGTAAGGGAATTTACTGTTAAGCTTCATAAAGAGGGTAGTATTTTTATAAGGAAATTATGGGAAGAAGCACGAAAAATAACATTAAAAAGTTGTTTCGAAGTTTATGAATTATTAGGGAAGGAGATTTTTAGGGAAAAGGACATTCGTGGAGAGAGTTTTTATAAGGATATGCTCGGCGATGTTGTTAAGGAATTAAAAGACAAAGGTTTGGCTGAGGAGTCTGAGGGGGCGGTGTGTGTGTTTCCTGAGGGCTTTAAGAATAAAGAAGGCGAGTGTTTGCCTTTTATAATCCAAAAAAGCGATGGTGCATATCTTTATGCGACGACCGATTTAGCGGCGATAAGGTATCGTATTAAGAATCTGAAGGCAGACAAAATAATCTATGTCACCGATGCGAGGCAAAAGCTGCATTTCGAGATGCTCTTTGCGGTCGCAAAGCAGGCCGGCTGGCTCGAAGAGGGACAGGCGTTTCACGTTACTTTCGGCAGTGTGCTTGGCGAGAATGGAAAACCCTTGAAAACAAGGGAGGGCGAGAATGTGAAACTAAAAGAGCTCCTTGATGAGGCGGTGAAAAGGGCAAGAGAAATTGTAGAGCAGAAGAATCCCGAGCTTGACGAACAAAAGAAATCCGATATTGCAAGGGCGGTGGGAATTGGTGCGGTCAAGTACGCGGACTTTTCGAATAACAGGACGAGCGATTATGTTTTCAGCTTTGATAAGATGCTGGCGATGGAGGGAAATACCGCTCCGTATATGCAATATGCATATGCGAGGATAAAGTCGATTGAGCAAAAAGCTCCTGAAAAAGGAGTAAATTATAAGAAGGAGCTTGCGAAGGTTAAAAGTGTTGAGGATTTGAATTTGAGTGAGCCGGCCGAGATTGATTTGGCAAAGCAGCTTATTCGATACGGCGAGGTAATCGAGGCTTCGCTGTTGGACTATCGGCCTAACTATTTGACCGGCTATTTATATGAGCTTGCGCAGAGGTTCAGCGGCTTTTATAAAAATTGCCCCGTGCTGCAGGCTGAGCCTGATAAAAGGCCTACGAGGCTGATGCTTTGTGATTTGACGGCTAAGACGATAGGGCATGGATTGGGTAAGCTTTTGGGGATAGAGGTTGTTGAGCAAATGTAGAAAGACAGAATACAGGACACAGAATACAGAACACAAAATGATAAGGCGTGGAAGATGAAGATAGTAACGGAACAATTCGGGGTTCGCAGCAGAAGCAGAGAGCAGATGATTGATATAACGGGCGAGGTTAATTCTCTGATTGGTCAATCAGGGATACGTGAGGGTGTGGTTTTAGTGTATTGTCCGCATACGACGGCAGGCATTACGATAAATGAGAATGCCGACCCTGATGTTGTCAGCGATATACTTATGATGCTCTCTAAGCTTGTACCGTCAAATATGAGCGGCTACAGGCACAGCGAGGGCAATTCTGATGCTCATATCAAAAGCTCTATTGTCGGCTGCAGTGAGCAGCTTCTTGTAAAGGGCGGCTCGCTTGAGCTTGGTACGTGGCAGGGCGTATATTTCTGTGAGTTTGACGGGCCTCGAAGCAGGCGTGTTTTTGTTCAGATTCGGGGGCAGTAGTTTCTTTCTATTTTACTTAATCGCTATAATCGGCAGATTTAGGGCCTTTTTGAGTTTGTATAGCCATTTTTCGCGTTAAAAAAGGCGAGGTGGTGGAACCGGCTGGGGGGGAAACCGGTATACCACGCTGCCTCGCCGAGGATCTTAAGCCCCCTTAGGGGCTTTGTTTTTGAAAACTAAAGACTATAGATTTATTTAAAAAGTTGTCAAGCAAAAAACAAATTCAGTATTTCCATCCATCCGAAGGAATATTGTTTCACCCGACTTATAACTTATTTAACGCCCTGATTTTAACATTTATTGCCAGTGAAATCAATTCAAAAAATTTTTATTTTATTTATAAAAGAACAACAACAAAATAATGGCCTTTTACAGGCTATTTTCGGGCGTAAATCGAATTTGATAAGGAGAAAATTAAAATTTTTTTGTGTAACAGGAGAGCTGATACAATAGCATCTCAGGCGGCTAAAACGAAAGGTTGTATCTGCATCGAATGTGTCACAGGAGAGTAGAAATTTTGCTGGATTTTTTGATTTCAAAGGTTATTGTTACGCAAGGATATTTTGCAGGGAAGAGAGCGTTGCATTGAGGCGGATTTTGAGATTTATTGTGATATGTTTTTGGATGGTAAACAGAGAGCTAAATTGATAGTCTGATGTGTGTTTTGTGAGAGGTTTTTGGTTTTAAGGCAGGATTAGAAAGGGCCAGCTATGTCTAAAATTGCAGAGCGATTACAGCGTTTAAAGGACAGCATCAATTCAGCGTGTGAACGTGCAGGTAGAGCTGGTTCGGAGATAAAGCTTGTAGTAGTGACGAAGTCGGCAAGCTTTGAGGCGGTGCAGGAGGTTATTAAGTTAGGCGAAGCTGAGCTTGGAGAGAACCGCGTTCAACAGTTAAAGAGGGTTACAGGGCAGGTAGAGGATTTTTTGAGAGCAGAGGCCGGGAGGGGAAATAGCCTTGCTGAGAAGGTGAACTGGCATATGATAGGGCACCTTCAGCGTAACAAGGTTCGCCAGGTTCTTCCGATAGCGTCTCTGATACATTCGGTTGATACTCTCCGTCTGGCTGAAGAGATAAACAGTACAGCGGCGAAGCTTGATATTTGCCCGAAAATTCTTTTACAGGTAAATACGTCAATGGAACCTCAGAAGTACGGCGTACCGGTTGGTGCTGCGACGCACCTTGCAGAGCAGATAGAAACTCTTGGTAACGTGAAGCTTTGCGGGCTGATGACTATGGCTCCTTTGACGCGGAATACAGATGTTATTAGGGCCTGCTTTGTGCGGGCAAGAGAGCTGTTTATGGAGATGCGGGGTGAGGGGATAGTCGGTAAGGAGTTCGGTGAGCTGAGTATGGGGATGAGCAGTGATTATGAGGTCGCGATAGAGGAGGGGGCGACGATATTGAGGATAGGCTCAGCTATTTTTGCGGGATAGCTTTAGCAGTCAAATAAGGCTCTAAGAAAGATTTTTTGACGAAAATCAATCCAGCAGTCTTCACTTAAAGAAAAGAAAAAAAATAAAGAGACAAAGTCAAGGGCTTAATAAACCGAAAATAGCCTTGTAGCGATTCAGGGGAACTGTTATGTCGGATGAGGTCCGATAAATAAAGGGGGGGAGAAAGTTACTGCTTTTTGAGTAACAAGTTAATAGCGTGGGGAAATGATATGAACAGTGAAACACAAACGGAAGTTGAGATGCCCAAGAACTATTTGGATGCAGAGAGTTTCGCAAATAATATGGCTGAGCAGCTTGCTATGGCTGGCCAGGTTCAGCGGGATTTTTTGCCGCGATTTTTGCCGAATTCTGAGGGATTTCGGTGGGCGGTAACGTTTTTGCCTGCGGAGGTTGTTTCGGGCGATATATACGATGTTGCGCGTATAGATGAGAAACATATAGGTTTTTATATAGCAGACGTTGTAGGTCACGGGATGCCGGCGGCTCTTTTGACGATGTACCTGAAGCAAGCTATTATGATGCGTGAGACAATCGGTAACAGCTATCGCGTATTCCGGCCTGAGGAGGTGCTGTCAAAGCTTAATTTGCGAATGACAGAACAAAAGCTTTCGGGCAATCAGTTCGTTACGTGTTGTTATTGTCTTTTGAATATAGAAACGCTTGAGCTTACATTTGCCCGCGGGGGGCATCCATACCCAATACTTATCCGTTCGGGCTGTCAGCCGGAACAACTTCAGGAGCAGGGTTCATTGGTTGGAGTGTTCGGTGACGCCAGATTTGTTCAGCAGACTGTAAAGCTGATCAGAGGTGACAAGCTTTTGTTGTATTCCGACGGCGCGGAGCGATTCATTGGGCGTTTTGATGATAGGGGGAGCTTTGTTTTTTCGGATGAGTTTATCGGTTATAAAGATTTGGATATTAACGAGTTGAATGACAGATTAAGCTTTCACGCTCAGCATCGTCAGGTTAATCCGGATGACCTAGATGATATAACAATAGTTGGTCTTGAAGTAATTTGAATGGATTTAAGATGGGGAGAGGGGAAAGGCCGGGTTAAAATAAACCCGGCCTTTTTTTAACGGGCTTTTACAATTTGTATTCGAACTCATACTTATCCATATACTTTTTTTCCTCCTGGGGCACGGAATTTTCATCACATTTGAGTATGAAACCTTCGTTTGTTTTTTCGTAGATGAATGGTTCGCCGCTGAAGGGGTTGACCGGTGAATTTGCGGGGAGCGAGTCAGGCAGCTTTTTGTACTTTGCGTTTTCGATGAAGATATTAACGGCGCAATTCAGGGCGTATTCATTGGCCCTCGCTCTTAGATCAAGGATGTATACCTTGGAGACCGCAGGGAAGAACACCGCCGTAAAATATGCCTCAGGATTACTTTTTGCATCTTTTCCCGGAAGATCTCCTATTTCTTTCAATTTTTCATAGCCCTTTGGATATGGCAGCGAGAAGGCCTGTATAACAAGATTCATATGCTGTTTGAAATATTCGATGTTTTTGGCGAGCAGTTCATCGTTATTAATTATCTCTTTGAACTTCTGTTGGTCTTTTGGGTCATTAGAAAAAGACTCGACAGGAATCTCTTTAATAGCTTGCTCTTTCCAGTTTAAGGCTATACTAAGGTCATTGACAAGAGCATCTTTGACCTGCGGCTGGATTGTTTGTATTGACTGAAGCTGTTCCTTGAGCCAGTTTAGTGTTGGAATGTCTATATCGCTGTTGAGGATATCCTGGATGGCGCTGTTTGCAAGTGCGTTGATGGCAACTGAAACGAGAAAAGAAACAAGTGTATCATCGCCGGCGTGAACTGCCATTTTTTTAGCGACGAGGCATTGCGAGAGGCCGGCTTTGTGGTCACCCTGCTCGGCAAGAAGCTTTGCATCTGCGAGGATAAGGTAGGAGAGCCTTCTGAATGAGCTTAAGTAGGGCATTTCCATTTCGAAGCCTTCGTCGAGGTTAAGGCCCCAGTCGCAATTTTGCATTTGTGAGGCGTCTGTCACCGCGGCGATAATCCTTTGAGTTTTCCGTTTGGTTAAGAATTCGGTGATTGTTTCATTCAAGGCGGTTTTTCCTTTTACATAGTCTCCGAGCATATCATCCATAGTGTCATCGGGTTTGTAGAGCATAAAGGCTTTGTAATAAAGGACGGCTGCATTGTCAGGTGGGTATTCGTTTGCAAATGCTGATGCAGTTATTAGCAGAAGGGCGGCGGTGCAAAGAATTAACTTTTTTGTATTTTTTGTTTTTTTCATAATTATCTCCTTAGGTTTTTGTTATTGTTCAATTCTTTGAGAATACCGGGGAGTGTAATTTTCGGTGTTTCTTTGCTCATTGTTTTAGCAGCTTTTTCGCAATGTTTCTCAAGGCCGGGCAGACCGTTGTTTTTGTAGGCGAGAGACATCGACAAAAACGAGGTCATATCGGCCGGCGACTTTGCGATTATTATATCTTTATCTGTCGGTTTCTGCTCATCCGGGCCCAGATAAACAATGAACAGGCCAACAGTGATAATAATAACGGCAGCTACTGCCAGTTTTGTAACGGGATTTTTTAGGATAAGCTTCCATAGCGGGATTGTTCTGCCGGCAGGTGCGGTTTCGGCCTTAGTGCTGATAAGTTGATTTAGAATCCGATTTTTCTTATCGTCCGGGATTTGTTTTTCCGGGCCGACAGTTTTGAACAGATGCTTTAAGTTATCTTCGAATATTTTTTCGTCCGCCATTTTGTTTTCCCTTATTCAATATAAATCAATACGGTCGATGGATTTTGCCGATTTCAGCAGATGTTTTTTGAAAGCTTTTCTCGCACGGTAAAGTAATATTCGCAGTGCTGATGAGCTTAGATGCTCGGCTTCGGCGATTTGTTTAATTGAGTTTTGCTCATAATAATATTGTCTTAGAACCTTTCGATATCGTTGGGGGAGCAGTGCAAGAGTTTTTCGAACGAGGTCGGCAAGCTCTGCCTGCTCGATAATATCTGCTGGCAGGGGATGTGTGTCTATTGCCGAGCACAATTGAAAGAGCCGGCCGTTGACTGACTGCAACTGCGGCTCGTAAGAGAGCTGCCGGTTTTTTTCCTTCATCATCTTTTTGGTGATGTTTCTCGACAGAGAAATCAGCCAGTTGAGCATATCACCGCGGGCCGGCTGGTATTCTTCAATTTTCAAAAGAGCGGTAGTGAAGGTCTGCTGGACAATATCAGCGGCTAAGTCACTGTCTCTATCTGTCCTGTAATAAACTATGGTGTACAGTCTGTCTGCGAACTCGGTGAACCATTTTTTAATGGTGTCTTTGTCCCTGATTTTCAGCAATCTTATGCTTATTGTCCGGCTCAATTCTTCTTTCATCCATTAATATATGTAATTGAGTCTGGTTTTTGTTACGCATCAGAACAAAATTTTTTACATTTTATCCTAATTTTACATCAAAAGTATATGGTAAAAGCCGCTAAAAAGATAAATACTGGTCGTGGCAGAGACTGGGAAATTGTTTACAAAAAGGCGCGCAGCAGATATACTTACCGGCTCAGCGGGGCTGAAAGCAGC
Source organism: uncultured Pirellulales bacterium (assembly GCA_964493425.1). Lineage (GTDB taxonomy): Bacteria > Planctomycetota > Phycisphaerae > Sedimentisphaerales > Anaerobacaceae > CAYLMG01. The sequence continues at coordinate 10,284 of CAZBMW010000005.1, read as the reverse complement.
TTGCTCAGGATAGTGGTTTGGGGATTTTTGAAAGGATACGTTAATGAGTCATAAAGATAATGACCTTGACAAGATAAGGGATGTACTTGAGATCATGAAAGCCAACGACCTTGAAGAGGTTGAGATAAAGCACGGCGACGACAAGATTTTATTGAAGCGTTTCGGCCGACAGGGCAGCTTTGGTGTGGTTCCTGTGCCGGCGGCGGCGATGGGCCCGGGGACGGCTGCATCGCCCGAAGCGCAGCAGGCAGTCGGCGGCGAAGCTAAAGGTCCTGCTGAAGAGGAATTGATTGAGATAAAATCGCCGATAGTAGGGACATTCTATGCGGCACCGAGCCCGGATTCGGAGCCCTTTGTGGAAGTCGGCAGCAAGGTTGAAGAGAATTCTGTTGTCTGTATCGTAGAAGCGATGAAGGTGATGAACGAGATAAAGGCAGAGGTGAGCGGGACGATTGCCGAAATAGTTGTCAAGAACGGCCAGGCTGTCGAGTACGGACAGGTACTTTTCAAGGTCAGGGGTGAGTAGTTTTTTTCAGGTGACAGTGGCAAGATATGTTTTCGAAGATATTGATAGCAAATCGCGGTGAGATAGCAGTCAGGATAATGCGGGCCTGCCACGAGCTTGGTATAGGTGCGGTTCTGGTTTACTCGCAGGCGGATGAGGACGCGGCTTATCTTAAATTTGCCGACGAGGCGATATGTATAGGTCCCGCACCGGCGGCTCAAAGCTATCTTAATATTCCGCGGATAATAAGTGCAGCGGAGATTGCAGATGTTGATGCGATTCATCCCGGCTATGGATTTTTAGCGGAGAACATCGAATTCGCCAAGATATGCGGTGACTGCGGGATAGAGTTTATTGGCCCGCCGGTAGAGGCGATGAGGCTTCTGGGTGACAAGGCGAGGGCGAGGCAGTTGGCACAGAAGGCGGAGGTGCCGGTGGTACCGGGCTCGCAGGGAGTAGTGGAAAACGAGGCAGAGGCTTTGAAGACAGCAGAGCAAATCGGATACCCGGTGATAATCAAGGCGGCTGCGGGCGGGGGCGGACGAGGGATGAGACTTGCACATAACGAGATAAGCTTTCGGCAGGGTTTTAGTGCCGCCCGCTCGGAGGCGGAGGCGGCGTTCGGTGACGGCTCGGTGTACCTTGAGAAGTTTATAGCTGAACCGCGTCACGTCGAGGTACAGGTGCTGGCGGATAAGTTCGGAAAGATTTTACATTTTTATGAGAGAGACTGCACGACGCAGAGAAGACATCAAAAGATGATTGAAGAATCGCCCTGTCCCGTGCTCGATAAGCGGACAAGAGAGGAGCTTTGCGGCGCGGCGATGAGGATTATTAAAGAGGCGGGATATGACAGCGCTGCGACGGTTGAATTTTTGCTGGATAGAAGGAAGGATTTTTATTTTATCGAAGTAAATACGCGTATTCAGGTCGAGCATACGATAACGGAAATGGTTACAGGCTTCGATTTAATACAATTGCAGCTTCGGACAGCGGCGGGCGAGAAGCTCGATTTGGAGCAGAGGGATATTTGTCATAACGGCTTTGCGATGGAGTGCAGGATAAACGCCGAGGATGCAGAGAATAATTTTTCGCCTTGTCCGGGCAAGATTGAAAGATATATTCCGCCGGGCGGGCCGGGAGTTCGAGTTGATACGCATGTTTATCAGGGTTATACCGTTCCGGCGAATTACGACTCGATGATTGCCAAGCTGATTGTCCATCGATTAAATCGCGATGAGACGATAGCGACAATGAAAAGGGCGCTCGATGAATTTGTTATCGAGCCGATAAAGACCACAATACCAGCCTGCAGGACAATTCTTTCACACAATCTTTTCGTCAAGAACAAGATAGATACAGGCTTTGTCGAACGAAGCCTTTAAGTTGTTGCTCGTGTAAATTTAATCGGTGTCTGAATTTTTTTGATTTATGGGCTGCCGAGGATTTGTTTTTTTATGCGGAGCTCGTCGTCGGCGTCTTCGATTTGCCAGATTTGTACGCGTGTTCTCGGCATTTGAAAATAGCGGTGCAAGACCAGCAGCAATCGGCTGTCAAAATCTTTGAAAATCATACCGTGGCCCCGGTCGTCCCAGAGCAAAGGTTTGTCCGGGTGTTTCCAGGGGCCAGCCAGCTTGCCTGATGGCGAATAGGCGACTGTCTGTGCGTACAGGTTGTGCCGGCTATGACTTGACCAGAGCATAGCCAGTGTTCCGTTTTTCATACGGTAAAATTCCGGGCCGTCAGTTACAGCTCCTGGGTCTTTGTCAACCCAATCGAAATCGGCTGCATTAAGCAGTGTAATGGATTCACCGATTGTGCCGGACAAATCGTCCTTAAGTCTGATTGCCTTTATCAGGCCGTTGGTTATCTGAACCCACTCGTGGCAATAAATCAGCCAGGGCCGGCCATCCTCGACCCAGAAAGTGCCATCGAGAGTTATCTCACCGTCCGGCGTATGTGGCTTATTTCCTATTGATTTAAATGGGCCTAGTGGGTTGTCACTTGCACAAATCTGCGTTCCGCGTTTGTTAATTTTGCGTCCGCCATAGCTGTTCGGGTCACGCTCGCCCCATCGGTGGAAAGTTGTGAAAAGGTAGTATTTGCCTTTATACTTATGGACTTCCGGTGCCCATGGTCCTGCGTTTCTGTCGGCCCAGAAGCCCTCCGGTATCTCGAACACAAGCTTTGGGCCGTGCCATTTTACAAGGTCTTTGCTCGTGTAAGCGATGACGCCGGCATTTTCAGAAAGCCTGGCAGCGGCACCTCGTCTGCGAAATGGCGCATATCCCTGGTAGATGTAGTAAGTTTGTGTATTTGGCTCTGCGAGTATGAATGGGTCGTGAACAGCTAGGTTGTTTATGTCGATGGTAGGAAATTTTTTGGTCGGCGTTATTTGATTGACATCATTTGCATCGGTGTTGTTTGATAAACACGTATTTGCATACGAGCTTATGAATACTGCAAGGCATATAAGTGAACACAGGTTGCTTCTTTTCATTATTAACATTCTTTTTTATTTTTCGGGGGCGATTAAATCTTCGTACGTTTCTCGGGTTCTTATGACGGAAAATTTATCGCCGTCAACAAGGACTTCTGGTGCGCGGGGCCGGGCGTTGTAGTTGCTTGCCATTGTGAAGCCGTAAGCACCGGCTGTGAATATTGCGAGCAGCTCGCCTCTTCTTACTGGCGGCAGTGCTCTATCCTTTGCGAGGAAGTCGCCGCTTTCACAAATCGGGCCAACGATATCGACAATTTCTGTTCCGGTGATTTTCAGGTCGGCGGTTCTTTTATGCGGAATCATATTTTCGTTGACTCTTGTCGGCCAGATGAAATGAAACGCCTGATAAAGCGCTGGCCTGATAAGGTCGTTCATAGCGGCATTGACGATGACGAATTTTTTGGAGCCGCTTTGCTTTGTGTAAAGTACGCGAGTGAGCAGAACAGCAGCATTTGCGGCGATGGATTTTCCCGGCTCGAGTATTAGCTTTAGTTTTTTTTCTTTTAGTAGGGGTACGATGCCGGAAGCATAATCGGCTGCAGAAGGGACAGTATCGGATTCATAGTCGGCGCCGTAGCCGCCGCCGATATCGAGTGCTTCTATGGTATGACCTTTTGCCCTGAGTCTGTCGATTAAAGGCAGGATTTTCTTTACGGCGTTGACAAAGGGATCGATGGATTTTCCGCTTGTGCCGAGATGGATGTGTATAGCACAGAGATTGATGTATTTGTTTTTGGAGAATTTGCTGAAGATTTTTTCAGCAAGTTCGATGTCGACTCCGAATTTAGTTTCCTTTTTGCCGGTTTCTAAATAAGCGTGAGTTTTGTACTCGATATCGGGATTGATTCTCAGAGCAGCTTTTGGCGGTGGTGATATATTTTGTTTCTGTGCAAGGGTAATGAGATTTTCGAGCTCCTGCTGTGATTCTATATTGAAATATGCGATGTTTGCATTCAGTGCTTCTCGGATTTCGTTATCGGTTTTTCCGACACCTGCAAAGACTACTTTTGTCATATCTGCGCCGGCCTGTTTTACTCGGTAGAGCTCGCCGCCACTGACGATGTCGAAACCGCAACCGGCATCAGTGAGGAATCTCAGGATATTTATATTTCCACAGGCCTTGACGGAGTAACAAATAGTGGTGTCGATATCCTTGTAGGCATTTCGGATTTTTTCGAGATGGTCAAGAAAGGTAGCTTTGCTGTATACGTAGGCGGGCGTTCCGACGCTATCGGCGACCTTTTCGGCATCGACTCTTTCGGCAAATAATTTGCCGTTTTTATAGTTAAAGTAGTCCATTTGCATCTATCTCTTACAAAGCTTTATCGCAGAGGTGCGAATTCAGCAGATATATGGCATTTTTCGGGAGTATAAGTGATTACGGAATAATTTCAAGAGTCGTTTACTTAAAAGAGGAGCTTGAAGAGCTGCAGGAATTCTATGTTAGCATAAAAAAGAAGGTCTCATCACAAAGATGAGACCTTCTTTTTTCATCAAATGGTGCATTATCTTTTTTTCTTTTTCTTTTTGGCTTTTTTCTTTTTTGCTGGTCTCTTTTTAGTTGTTTTTTTCTTTTTGGCTTTTTTCTTTTTGGCCTTTTTCTTTTTTGCCATTTGATTTCTCCTTTCGGCAAATTATAATTTTCAATTCAAGTTAACATTATTAAGTTACCAAATATTTCTTGTTGAGTATTTTATCGTCAAATTGCTTAAAAATACTTCATAAAAATTTTGCCTATTGCTGATTTGCGCAATGTTCTTTTTTATCGTGTTGACGATGAAAAGCAAATAGAGAGACTGGTTTGTTAGGGTTTAAGTTGTAAGTCATCTTATTACGTTCATCTTTAGTATGTGTTAAGTTGTAGTTGCGGCCGTATTGAATGTTTTTACAAAAATGTACTTTGGGTACGCTATATTAGTGTTATAGACACGTTTGACGAGATTAGCCTTTAAGCGTATGGACATTTGTTTTGTCAAAGAATATACTTTTGGGTTGCCGGGTTGTTTTTTATTGTGATAACATAATGGTTATTTTTTTCAGTGTTTTTGATTTGTCGCAGTAGATATTAAGAGGGTAAAGTTTTTAAAAAATTTTTTATCAGATTGGTTTTAATAATACACAATTATCTTGTTAATTTCTTATGGTTAATAGAAAAATAGCTTTGTTCGGCGGAACATTTGACCCGGTACATCTCGGGCATACAAAGGTTGCGTCTTATGCAGCAGAGAAAATCGGAGCGGAGAAGACAATCTTTATACCTGCGAAGCGTTCGCCACTGAAGGTATTATCGCCGGCAGCGTCTGCGTCAGACAGGTTCGAGATGATAAAGCTTGCAATAAGCGGCAAGAGTGATTTTGAGGTTAGTGATTATGAATTGAGCAAAGAGGGCAACAATTACACTATTGAAACCGTGAGGCATTTTAAGGGAGATTGCGGCAAAAATGCCGAGATTTACTGGCTTATGGGAACCGACACGATAGATGAGTTCGTGCTGTGGCACATGGTTATTGAGTTGATAGATGAGTGTAATTTGTGTGCGATGTACAGGGCCGGCTGTGGAAAGCCGGATTTTACAAGGTTTGAAAAAGTGTGGGGTGCCGAGCGGGTTGAAAAATTGCAGGCCAATATTATCGAGACGCCAATGATTAATATAAGCAGCTCTGAGATTCGCAGGAGATTAAAGGCAGGTGAGGATGTAAGTGATATGGTCTGCCCTGCAGTTACCGAGTATATACAAAAGCACGGCCTTTATAAATAAAGGCCGTGCCTTTAGTTATTCTGTGGGTTTTATTTCGATTATTATTTTTCAGAAGTTGTTTTTTTAACCGGCACAATAATCTCGGTTTCCGTCTGTTCGTAACTTCCCGTCATAGCCTGAGAGGGAAAAACTTCGCAAGCATTATCCATGCTGACGTAACCGTTTTTATAAAGCCAGGTATGTAATTTGTCATAAATTGGGGACTGGACAGTTGTGCCTTTGGGTTTTTTTGTTACAACTAATTTGGATGCCGACAGCGTTTTAACATCAGTCATTTCACCGAGAGTTCCGGCAAGTTTGAGAGCGCTTTTATCGACGGGGATTCTTATTTCCGTCAGGTAGTGTTCTTTTGAGACGAGCTGAGGATTGTTCAAATAGGCGCAGGATAAAGGGCCTTTGGGGAACAGACCGTTTTTTCCTGCAAGAGCGTATAACTTACCGATGGCCGGGCCGATGTTTTCGTATGGGCCACGGTATATTGTGTAGAGCACGGTTTGCTCATCGGCCTTGCGAACAGTAAATTCAGATTTTGAGGTCGTGTCTTTTTTTTCTGCCTCTGCGAAGCAAAAGGCTGTTATTAAAATCAACGCTGAGATAATAATGGTACATAATGCTTTTTTCATTCTTTTCTCCTTTCCTACATTTTTTTCAGGTATCTTTGATTATTTTTTTCAGGACTTTTATATGTTCGTCAAAGGTGTCACGGCCTTTGTCAGTGAGTTTGATATATGTTTTAGGTTTGCGGTCAATAAAGGTTTTTTCGATTTTTATATAATCTGCCTCTTCGAGTTTTGCCAGATGAGCGCCGAGATTGCCGTCGGTTAATTTCAAGAGCTTTTTTAAGTATGTAAAATCAGCCAGTTCATTAGTATCAAGTGCCATCAATGCCGACATAATCTGCAGACGGGCAGGTTGATGTATGATGTTGTTTAGCTCTGCCATCACTGTCTCCAGCGTAATTTGATGTAAAAGCCGGTTGCGATAATCGGCAGGCTTCCGGCTGACGCCATCCATAAACAGTAATAGGAAATTGGAATAAAATAAAAACCTGTAAGAATAATAGCAGTAATAGTAGAGCCGAGCAGGATAAGATAAGTTGAGCCCGACCATATACCGCCTGTTATCCAGGAAAACATTATAACCGAACAAATGAAAGCGTTTGTTTTCAGGCCGCTGATGGGAGATAAGATGTTCAGCCATATACTGAGGTAGATGAATAATATTGCCCAGTACCATAAATACTTTCTGCCAATCCTTCCCGCCTCCGGGTTCTTTGTGGGAGTACCTGCTCTATATCTGAAGTAGTAGAATAAAAATGACGTCAGGAAGCCTGCAGAGCATAGCGAAATCCAAATTGGCCAGGCCCATTCGAGGAAAAAGTGAGTTCCCAGAAAAGCAATCATCCAGACAGAGCCCCATATAATTAATGTTATGCTTTCATACGAGGCAATAAGAGATTTCGTTGCCTGCCTGGTTGTTTGTTCTATAAGCGTTAGTGACTGCTCGGCGTCTTCTTTAGAAATGTTCATTATATTCTCCTGTTAGTGTTTTTCTAATAGTTACAGTTATTATACAGAGTACTCTATAATGCAGAGTACAATATGTCAAGGCTTTTTTATAGAATTTTTATGTAAAAGGTTACTAAGACCAGCCCGTTTCTTTCATAAGTGCTTGGAACTAAAAGAGATATGATATTTATGTTGTTTAATCTGAAAGAGTTATCTCTTATTTCTATGTATAGCATTCAGCGGGACCGATGGTTTGCGGGAACATACTATTATTAAAGAAGAATTGCCTAATGTCAGAGCAGAGGTGACATTTGTCGGCATAGATTTGCTGCGGTTTGAAACCGTTTTTTTCGGCGAGTTCGAGCAGGCCGGCAGGACCGAAATTAAAAAGCGTGTTAATTATAGAGTCGTTTTCCGGCTGAAAGTTCTGCCAGATAATCTCGAGCGGTATTTGATTTACGTTGCCGAGAATGATGCCGCTGCAGGTGCCGCTGAAAACATTGCCGTACGGGTCGATGTGAATTCCTTTTGCATCCAGCAAAGATGCTTTGCAGTTTTGCAGCTTGATTTGTTCGATAGGTTTGGCATTAAGCAAAGGAGCGATTTTTTCCGCAGCCCGCCCTGTGAGACGGCAGGGGTAATCTTTTGTTGCTGAGATAAATAATTGCTGCTTCTGTTTTTCATTGAGATTTTTGGAATTGACAGTCTCGTCGAGATATTTTTGCCATCGAACGAGGATTCGCTGCGGGCCGAGAAGCTCTGTCGCAATATCGGCGAGTCTTTTTATCAGGTCAATATCGACAAATTCCTGATGGAACGGGTCACAACTGATTTTTAACCGGTGCATACCGAGATGGTCGAGTGTCTTTAGTTTTTCTTTTATTTTCTTTTTGTTTTCGGCCCAGAAGGCATTGGTCTCGATAAAATATGTTTTGCCGAGCTTTTGTTTTTTTGCTTCTTCAAGCAGAGTACACATATGCTCGAAATACAGAAACGGTTCGCCGCCTGTGATGTGAATTTTTGCAGTTTCTCCTGCGAGATATTTAAGTGACTGCCAGGCGTTAATGAAAATATCCTTGCTCATCAGGCCGCCTTTCTCGGGTGAGCAGTTGTAATAGCAGAAGCGACAAGCGCAGTTGCATTTGTAAGTCAGCAGCAGGCCGGCATAGCGCCAGAGCTTGAATTTCGGCTGGCTGCGTTTTAATTGTTTGTTGTATATGTTGTCAGTAAGTTCCATAGGCTTTTAGTGATATTTTTTCAGATATACCTGGATAACGATAATGTCGGCAGGTGTTACACCGGCGATTCGGGCGGCCTGAGCGATTGTCGCGGGACGAAATGCGGTGAGTTTTTCCTTTGCTTCGGCATGCAGATGTTCGATTCTGTTATAATCGATGTTAGCAGGGATTTTTTTCTTTTCGAGCGATTTGAGAGCGGCGACGATTTTTTGCTGTTTTACGAGGTAGCCTGCGTATTTTGCGTCAATAATCACGGCTTCAAGGACGGATTTGTCAAAACGCTCGTTTTTTACAAACTCGTTATCGGACAATGTTTTGGCCAATGGGCTGTTCGGACGGGATAGGATTTGCCATAGGGTGAAACTGCCCCGTCTATTGTGCGTTAGATAATCTTTTAGCTTTTCGATGTCGGAAAGCTTTTTGGTGTATTTTTGCCATCTGTTTGTATCGACAAGGCCGACGGATTTGCCGATTTGAGTTAATCTTCGGTCGGCGTTATCGGACCGCAGGCTCAATCGGTATTCCGCCCTAGATGTGAACATGCGATAAGGTTCATCTATTTGTTTGGTCAAAAGGTCATCGATGAGCACACCTATGTAGGCCTGCTCTCTGCTAAGAACAAGGGGTTCTGCGTTCTGCAGTTTTCTTATTGCATTTATGCCAGCGATGATGCCCTGAGCCGCGGCCTCTTCATAGCCGCTGGTGCCGTTGATTTGTCCTGCGAGGAAGAGCCTATCGATTTTTTTTGTTTCGAGATTGTTTTTGAGCTGAAACGGCGGGCAATAGTCGTATTCGATTGCATAGCCGAAGTGAACTATCTTTGCGTTTTCCGTACCGGGAAGCAATTTCAGCATCTGCTGCTGAACGTCTTTCGGAAAAGAGGTGCTGATTCCGTTGCAGTAGATTGTGGTTATGTTTTCATCTTCAGGTTCGAGAAAGACTTGGTGGCGGTTTTTGTCGGCGAAGCGGACGATTTTGCCTTCGATGCTGGGGCAGTATCGCGGGCCGACAGATTTTATCTGGCCTGTATACAAAGGTGCGCGGTCAAGGTTGTCCCTGAGAAGCTTGTGAATTTTTTCGTTTGTGTAGGTTATCCAGCAGGGGATTTGGCGGCGGTCGATTGAGTCATTTAAGAATGAGAAAGGGACAGGAACACTGTCACCGAGCTGGATTTCGAGCTTGTCGAAATTTACGGTTGAGCCGTCGAGGCGTGCAGGTGTGCCGGTTTTCAGGCGTTTTAGTTCTAATCCGAGGCGCTGCAGGCTCAGTGAAAGCTCTGTGCTTGTGGGCTCATCGAGCCGGCCGCCGCCGAACTGCTCGGTGCCGATGTGCATCAGGCCCTGCAGAAATGTCCCCGTTGCGATGATAATTGTTTGTGTTTGATATACGGTGCCGTCGTTGCATTTGACTGCTTTTACTTCATTGTTTTCGGTGATGATGTCTGTGGCCAATGCTTCGACGATTGACAGGTTCTGTGTTTGTTCGAGGGTATTTCTCATCCATTGCGAGTATTTATATTTATCGGTTTGTGCGCGTGGCGACTGGACAGCGGGGCCCTTTGAGCGGTTCAGGATTCTGAACTGGATACCAGTTGCGTCGGTAGCCAGTGCCATCAGACCGCCAAGGGCATCGACTTCGCGTGCAATCTGGCCTTTTGCAAGGCCGCCGATGGCAGGATTGCAGCTCATTTTTGCTATTGTATTTTTGCCGATAGTGATAAGTGCGGTTTTAGCGCCGATTTTTGCGGCTGCGAAAGCAGCCTCGACGCCTGCATG
>CAZBMW010000004.1:0-158565 GCA_964493425.1 uncultured Pirellulales bacterium | reverse complement strand
GCTCTAAAGATAAAAACTTAATAAATGCATTTGTTTGGCGTAGATATTCTATCCTTTGCTTATAATCTTCTGCTTCGACAGTTACTCCCATCCAGATATTTTCAGCCCAGGGTAAAACTGTTGATAATTCTGACAGACGCTCAGCCCTTTTCGTTAAAACCTGGAACGTATGCTGAGAAGCAAGGTTCATTGTATTGAATATCTCTTTTATAAAATCAAGCGGTACATCCTTGTGAAAAAGGTCGCTCATAGAGTTGACAAATATCATTTGTGGCTTTTTCCAGCGCAATGGTAAATCGACAGCATGGGGATGAAGTGTTAATTTGAAACCATTCCGGTAATTTGGCTGTCCCATCGCCTGCAACCGTTTGGCCATCCTTTCTGCATAGCAATTCTCACAACCGGAGCTTATCTTCGTACAACCGGTTACCGGATTCCACGTAGAACCTGTCCATTCAATTTTGGATTCAAATCCCATTTAGATCCTCATTAAGTATTCTGCAATTTTAATAGCAATAGGTGCACCTCTGACGTTTCCGGCAGCAAAAAACAATTGGAATAACGCACTTTCACGACTATTGTAAAATACTCTGGTTTTTTCTGCAACGCCAGAGAATATATTTCCTAATCTTTTTTTATAAAAATCTCCAATTCTTTCAAAATCACATGCTTTAACTATCTTATCAACTGATTTACCAAAAATATCGTCTAAAGTTCGAGTTTTGTAAAAATGTTCAAACCAGTCTTCTGTACCAAAAATTTTATTTAAACGATCATATGAAATTTTTTCTGGATCTTTCGCTAATAGCCTATTAACCGCCATAAGCGGAAAAAGTATCCAAACATCAATACTTTGTGTTCTTGCTATTGCCTCGATTGTTGGCCATTCTACTTCTGTGGCAAATGGGTCTAAAAATAAAACTGCGCGGGTATTTGGCCAATCCTCTATTTTACAATAATTTCGAATGAATTCATTAGCATCACTTTTCATAATTTCAATTTCTTTATCAGAGTGTTCCTTTTGTAGTTTTTCCAATTCAATAATTTTCTTTTTATCACTCTCAATAAAAATATATTTATGGAATGGCGGATTTGCTTCAAGGGCTAATTTTGCAGACCCCTTAAGAAATTGCCTGGACTCTTCTTGTTCAAAGTCTTCAAACAAATCAACATAGTCGTATTGAGATTTTCGTTCCTGTCGGTATCCTGTCCCTGCAAACGCATCTACATATACTCTTTTGAAAGGTTTGTTTTTTAGGGCTGTATTATAAGCTTCGAGATATTTCCTCAAAATCTCAAGCTTTTTCTCAGTCCAACTGCCACCAAAAAATTGCCCTGTGAAATTTGACATTTGCCGCTTTCTTAACTACTTATATTGATAGAATTCTCTGAAACTCATGAATCAGATTTTTCGTTTGTATCTCGCAATAGTTTAAGAACATTAAATACTATCAAATATCAGTAAAGTGAAAATAAATTACACTATCTGAGGCCATCTGCGAATAACTAATTTTTACCTTTCATGAAAAACTTGTTAGATTTTCCTTGACAAACAGGCCATTTATGATATATAAACTGCTGTGTGTTAGCAAACACACGAATGGAGGGCGTATCCTCAAGCATCGGTCAGCAGGCCAACATTAGTCCCGAGCACTGTCGAGGGAGACAAAATTTATTTCGTAAGCTCTTTATTGACAAGGAGTAGCGAATGTTTAGCACTATGAAAATTGCCTGTACGCCGAAGTCTCAACTAAGGCGTAAGTACCGTGAACCCAGTAGCTTAAGTGCCTATAAGGCACCTCTACATTTGTCGAGAGATCTCTACAAATTAACCCTTTTTTTGCAAAACAAAGCCAATTTTAAAATCAACCGAAATGATATAAATACATGTATTACAAATACTTACGGCAATTTAATTGCCCTTGAAAGCTCCAAAAACAAAGCCAAACAAAGCCAATTCAAAGCCAATTTTGGCCCAAAATTGGGTTCGTTTTTCCCGAAATTGGCTTTGAATCTGCGGAATTATTTTTCATCGAGGATTGCGAGGCATTTGAATTTTTTGCCTTCGAGAAATTCCAGTGATGCACCGCCGCCGGTCGAAATGTGGCTGACCTCATTTTCAAGGCCGAGTTTCTGGATTGCACTTGCGCTGTCACCGCCGCCTATTACGCTGCGGGCGCCCTTGGCTGTCGCTTCTGCAACGGCCTTGGCTACGGCTTTTGTGCCTTCATCGAACGGCTCAATCTCGAATACGCCCATAGGGCCGTTCCAGACTATTGTTTTCGCGCCTTCGAGTTTTTCAGCGAAAAGCTTTTGCGTTTCCGGGCCGATATCTAGCCCCATCCAGTCATCATCGATGTCTTTACCAACAGTTTTATATTCAGCGCCTTCTTTTACCTCCTTAGCTACGACCGAATCTTCAGGCAGTACGACTTCGCATTCGGCATCTTTGGCCTGTGCCAAAAGAGCTGTCGCTTTATCCAAAAAGTCGTCCTCACACCGGCTGTTTCCGATTTGGTGTGACTGGGCCTTTAAGAAGGTATATGCCATAGCACCGCCTATGAGTATGCTGTCAACTTTGTTGATGAGGTTCTCGATAACACCGATTTTGTCGGATACTTTTGCTCCGCCGAGAATTGCGACAAAGGGTTTTTCGGGATTGCTTACGGTCTTGCCGAGAAACTTAAGCTCTTTTTCGATTAGAAAACCGATTACGCGGGGTTTGCCTTCCATAAGCGACGGCACGGTGTACATCGATGCATTGTCCCTGTGTGCGGTACCGAAGGCGTCATCGACATATACATCCGCCAAGTCTGCGAGCTGTTTTGCGAAGCCGTCTTTCGCCGCTCGAAGCTGCTCATCTTCTTTCGCAGCCTTGTCTTTTATTGTCTCTTCTTTATGGAATCGCAGGTTCTCGAGAAGCATTACATCTCCGGCTTTAAGGCTGGCAGCTTTTGCTTTAATCTCCTCGCCGATGCAGTCATTGACAAAAACAACATTTTTTCCGAGAAGCTCTGATAGTCTTTTCGCAACGGGCTTTAGCGAAAGTTTCTCGTCCCTTTCGCCTTTAGGTCTGCCCAAGTGGCTCATTAAAATCAATGCACCGCCGCCGTCGAGTATCTTTTTTATCGTGGGCAGGGCTTTGACTATGCGGTCATCGCTGGTAATGTTGCAATCATCGTCGAGCGGCACGTTAAAATCGACTCGCATAAGGACCTTTTTGCCTTTAACATCGATGTCAGCTACAGTTTTCTTAGCCATAATGGTCTCCTGTGTTTCTTTGAATGCGATTTTGTTAATCCTGTGCAATTCTATTGATGAGATATTTGGCTATCACACTGTTCAAGCTCGCCTTTGTTTTCTTCTTCTGGGCGCAGCCTTGGAGAATATCAAGGTCGGTTTTCCAAGCTACGTCTCCGGGTGCCAGCAGGAATATGCTTTCGGGCTCATAGGTGTCATAAAGCCGGCCGTCCTTGTAATAGTAGTGCGTCCGGCATATCTCGGTGGGGTAGGCTCGCATAAGCGGAGGGATGTCGTGCGGCAGAAACCAGAGCTTGATTTCCCGCTCGGCCTCGTCGGCTGTGGCAGAGGCGTGAATGAGATTATCCATTCGATTATCGACGGCGTTTCCCTTTGCGTCTTTGATTGGTACCAGTGTTCCCAACGACCTGAGGCAGCCGGGCCTTTCTTCCCTTGCCTGGTGCGGATTTGTCGGGCCTGCAATTTTGCGGATTGTGTTCAAGACATCGGGGCCCTGATAAACAATCGCGATTACTCTGCGTTTCCATTTTTCATTTTCCGGGTAATGGGCCTTGCCGGTAATGAAGTCGAGCAGGGCGTCATAGAAGACTTTTCCTTTATGCTCGGCGTAATGCTCTTCGGCGAGCATTCTGTTGACATTGACAATTTTGGCAGCAGCAAAACGAGCCCCCGTATGAAATTCTGATAGCTGAGAAAGGATGAATCCCGTGATGGAATTTTTAAGGGCGTCCGGCTTGATGAGTACAAGCGTTTGTTCGAGCTCTCTTTTATCCATCTCTCAATCCCTCACATATAAAAGAAGCACCGGCGCGATCAACGTTTCACAATATATTAAAATGGCCCGAGCGAAAAAGCACGGGCCGTTGTTATTAATTTTACATTTTTGCGATTCTTTTCATAATATCGACCGTTCTCTGCGAGTATCCCCACTCGTTGTCGTACCAACTGACGGCCTGTACCATATTACCTTTCGCGATTGTGCACAGCGAGTCAAAAATACTCGAAGCAGGATTTCCAATGATGTCACTGCTGACAATCGGCTCATCGCAGTATTCGAGTATGCCTTTGAGGCCTCCTTCAGAAGCGGCCTTAATAGCGGCATTAACATCTTCAGCCGTAACCTCTTTCTTTACTTCTGCAACGAGGTTGATGCAGCTTCCGTCAACGACCGGCACACGAAGTGCGTAACCGTCGAGCTTGCCATTCAAATCCGGTATGACTTTGCCGACGGCCTTTGCGGCTCCGGTCGTCGTCGGGATAATATTCATAGCAGCGGCGCGGGCCCGGCGGAGGTCCTTGTGTATCATATCAGCAACCCTTTGGTCGTTTGTGTAGCCGTGAACGGTTACCATAAGAGCTTTTACAATGCCGATTCCATCGTGCAGTGCCTTAACAAGCGGGGCGAGACAATTTGTCGTGCAGCTCGCATTGGAGATACAGCTAACCTCGGGTTTCAGAACCTGGTCATTAACGCCCAGAACCACTGTTGCCTCGATATCGTCCTTTGCCGGCACTGTCAGGACAACCTTTTTAGCACCTGCCTTGAGGTGGTCACCGTATCCGCCCTTGGGTGATTCTTTCGTCCGGAAAACGCCCGTCGATTCGACCGCAATTTTTACGCCCATATCCTTCCACGGCAGTTTCGTTGGGTCTTTTTCCGCCAGGACCTTGATGGCCTTGCCGTTTATTACCAGATTGTCGCCCTTTATTTCAACGCTGCCGTTCCATTTTCTCATTACCGTATCGTACTTGAACAGATGCGCCAGACTTTTTGCGTCAGCCAGGTCATTGATTGCAACCAAGTCAAGCTCGCCAGCCTGGCTGATTAATATTCTCGTTATCGCTCTGCCGATTCTGCCGAATCCGTTAATTGCCACCTTTGTCGCCATTTGCAGTTCTCCTTGTTACTTAGGGTTCTCAATTAGCTTTTTTATTCTATACCGAACGAACCGGTAAGTTTATTTAGCCCTTCGGTATTTGTCAAGTTTTTACTGAAAACCGCTGCTTTTCGTATTTAGAACCTGATTTATTTGAGGTTTTATCGAAAAAGTGCTTTTCGTAAAGACCCTCAGACGTACTCGATTGTCGCCGGCGGTTTCGGCGTCAGGTCATAAAGGCAGCGGTTGACTCCGTCAATCTGCGTGATTAATTCACTCACTTGCTTGAGTTTACTCCAGCCCAGCTCGGTTACGGTCGCTGTTCGGGCATCGACGCTCTCAATGCAGCGGACAACAATGATTTGGCCGAACTCCCTTTTATTATTTCTGATTCCCGTTGCGTAATCGTTGAGCAGTACCGCCATATACTGAAACGCACCTGTTTGGGCGAGTTCTTTTTCGACTATGGCTGTTGCCTTTCTGACGACTTCGAGCCGCTCAGCCGTGACCTCACCTACAATCCTCGCCGCAAGTGCTGGGCCGGGAAAGGGTATCCGCTCCGAGAGCTCGGCGGGAATACCCAGAAGCTTTGCAACCTCGCGGACGTCATCTTTTCGCAGCGTTTTAAGCGGCTCGAGCACCGTGTATCCGTATGATTTTTCCGTATCGATGCCGAGCTGGGCAAGAATGTTGTGCTGCCTCTTGATGCCGGCAACAGTCTCTTCGATATCTGTCAGGATTGTCCCGTGCAACAGAAACGTGGCTTTGTATTCTTTAACAAGTCTGCTGAAGACCTTCGAATAGAATGTATCTGTGATTGCCTGTCTTTTCTGCTCCGGGTCGGTCAGTCCTTTCAGGGCTGATAAAAATTCCTTGCGTGCGTCAACCAGCTCTACGGGGATTCCCATATCAGCGAAGGTTTTTACCACACGCTGCGGTTCGCCTTCGCGCATCAGGGCGTTATCCACAAAGATTGTTTTCAATTGCTCTCCGATAGCGCGGTGTCCCAGTACCGTTACTGTCGAGCTGTCCACACCGCCGCTAAGAGCATTTATCGCGATTGCATCGCCGACAGTTTTTTTGATATCTGATATCTGCTCATCGATGAACTTTTCATAATCCATACTCATCTCCTTAAAAATTTTTAATCCATAAAGAGAGAAGTTTAGCATTTCTGCGGACTGCTGTCATCAGAATATATCATCTTTTTATAAGGAGCTGTTGGCTATTTTCTCATCGCATAAAAAAGCCGGGCTTGATTAGGATTGCCCGGCTTTCGTACTAATCTGATTTTGCGACTATTGTTCTATCTGACTTTCAATCTCAGCTAATGTATCACCATCAACAGTTTCGGCACTTAGGTCGCCGTAAATTACACGGTACTCATTTTGGCCTGTTTTGTATCGCAGGAGAATCTTATCGGTATCGTCGGGGCCGACCGTCTCGCCGTAATAAACAGGTTCTTTACCATCCTGAACGAGTTTCATAAAGAACATAGCCGTCGACTGGAAAGGCAGCATCTTTGCAGCGCCGTCCCGAATACGCTCTTCTACTGACATTTGTGCTATTTCTTGGCGCAGCTTCTCGGCTTCTTCGGTATCCGCATTCAGGATACTGTCCCTAAGAGCCATAGCTTCCTGTGTAAGGCCAAGTATATTCAGATTTTTCGGGTATCTGTCCGCAGCTTGTGCGAAGTTTCGAAGGCCGACCAAAGCTGCATCTTCGCTGAAGCCGGGTATCTTAATTCCGCCGGGCAGCGGAGTTGTATAGTCATCCGGGATAATCGGCTCGAACTCGGCTTTATCTACCTGCAGGTCCCATACGAAATCCTCGAGAGTGCCCTCCATTTGCATCTGCTCGCTGGCCTTTATATACATTTCCATACGTACAGGCAACCAGGTTTGTGAATCCACCCACAGCGTTATCTTTAAATCTCCATCTGCCGATAGCCCACCCGTGTACGCAGGGTCAGTTGTTTCAAAACCTTCGACCTCGATGCCGTCGATAGTCGATTTACCGAGCTCGGTGTATTTGCATTTGAGAACCTCCTTTACTATGTCCCTTGGGTCTTCTTCATTTATCTCTTCGAGCCAGGACTCATCGAGTTCCATAGTCATATACATTTTCTGTTCGGGCAAAATCATATATATTGATTTGTCTTCCGGCACAACATAGACATTCTGATTCATTTTCAAACCCATACCGGCCATCTCAATCTTGTTGTCCATCTTTATCCCGTAATCGTTTGATATCAGGATTGTAGCCTCTATATTCGAAGGGCCGCTCGGCATACCCGGCTGCATATTACCTGTCGTAACCATATTTATCCTGTACGTAAACGCATCTACAAGCTGCATCTTTCCTAATACACCCGCGAGGCTAACCGACTGGTTGCCCGTGTTGAAAAACCCGAAGAAGATCGCCAGTATTATGACCGCGGCAGCGGCTAATTTTATAATCCGACTTTTCATAATCATTCTCCATAAATTCAAATCTTCAGTTAGTGATTTGGCGCTGCTGCTTTCGGGGCCTTGCTGTAAGGCCTTTACCGCTTCGGGATTTTTGCTTTTCCAGCCTTCAAAATCGAATTCGACTCTGCCGCCGTTAATCGACTTCGAAATCCTTTCATCCAGATTATTATCCTGCTCTTTCATAATTGTCACCGTTTAACTTTTTAATCTTTTCGCGATCATTTTTTTTGCCCGTCTTAGTCTGCCGTTAATCGCCTGCTTCGATATTCCCAGGACCTGCGAGATTTTCTCATAAGTCATTCCGTTATAAAACTTCAGGTAGATAATCTCGCGCATCTTTTCCGGCAGTTGCGCTACCAGCGTTTTTATCCGCTCGACCTCTTCGAGGTCGCCTGTTTTTTGCGCTGCTGATATCGTTGACAAATCACGGTCTTCATAATTGTCACTTGTTCTGAGCATATCAAAACAGAGGTTTCTGCAGATTGTTCCGAGCCACGATGCAAATTTGGTTTTGTCCCTTAAAGACCTGAGCTTAAAACAGGCTTTTGTGAAGGTTTCCTGAGCAATATCCTCTGCGAGGTTTTTATCGTTCACTTTTGAATGAGCAAGTGCTACCATAGCCGTATAGTATCGGCTGCAAATCTCGCCGAAGCTTTCGACATTACCGTCAAAAGCAGCTTCAATAAGTTCCAAATCTGTTTTTGTTTCCAATTCTCTTTCCAATACTAAATTTCAATACCAGCTGGCTTCTGCTTATATGACGGGCCCTTTTTGCCAAAATGGGCGCAAGAAATACAGCTTTTTGAAGAATATATCAAAAAATGGTCTTGTTGGCACATAAAAAAGCCCCCGCTGTTGTCGTGCGACAGCAAAATGCGGGGGCAAGCTTTTTGGCTTTAAGTATTGTTTTATTTTGTAAAATTCGAAGCATCAACGAGCGTGTAATCATCGGGGATAACACAATCGAAGATGCTGTCGTCTATTTCGGCACCCCATTCGAGGCTCGTTGTTTCAAATTTCATCTGGGCTTTTATGAAGCCTGTAAGTGGACCTTCTTCGAATATTAAGTCACCTTCAATTTTTACGGGCAGTTTCGTCTCGACGTCAATCCAGAGCCGCCAGGTACTGTCACCAAGAGGCATCAATCCGCCGCTAAGCTCGGACAGCTTAGCCATTGCTTCGGGATTAACAGCTTCAAAACCTTCTGCCGTTCGGCCATCAATTTCTTTTCGGCCGAGCTTTTTCGGATTCTGTTCGGTTACTATACATTCGACTAAACTTCTGGCATCAAGACCTTCCGGCAGCTCAAGCTCGGTACCACTCAAATCAATAGTAAAATACATTCTGGCTTCATGCATAAGGGTAATAATCTTTTGATCTTTCTTGAGCAGATAAGTGGTTGTTATGTGCTTACCCTGCGGGTCGTACTGCTTTTCGACAGAGCCGTAATCTGTGGAGACATATTTCTTCGCGTTTGTGATAAAACCCGGCTCCGTTTGTCCGATGGCATAAACGCTTCTGTGTTCATGTTGAATAAGTGTGTCGAATTGTTTGACTTTTTTGGCTACCTCGGCCAGAGCGACAGAGCCCGGCTGAGTAAAAAAGAACAAACCTGCTGCTACTATCACCGCAGCAGCGGCTAATTTTAAGATTGGACTTTTCATAATCATTCTCCAGAAATTAATAGTTTGACCGGCCTGGCCGGAATCTTTTAGTTTCTCTTTTTGTTCCCGAAGAATCCGGTTGAAGACTTCAGCCTCGAAATCACTTTCTCCGAGAGTCTCGCCGTTGCTTATAAGAGACTTGTGAAGCTTTTCGAGTTTTTCAAGCTCTGCGGTGCAGCCGGCACAGCTTCTGATGTGCTCGGAGATTCTCTTCTTTTCGGCCTGGTCAACCAGACCTTCGAGAAAACCGACTAACAATTCTCTACATTCTGCGCAGTTCATTTTGACACCTCGTAATTCGAATTTTGCTTTTGCTCGAGATTATCCCGGAGCATAGCATAGGCCCTCGATAATTGTTTTGTCACCGTTCCCAGTGGCGTACTCGACTGTTTTGCTATATCCTTGCAGCTCTGCCCGCCGTAGTATCTTAGCAGGACTATGTCACGGTATGTCTGTGGGAGTGCTGATATTGCAGCTTCAAGTCCGTAATCGGGCGAGAGCTCTGCTTTTGCTGTCTGCGTTGCGTGCGCTTCGATGAATTCACGCTGTTGCTCGATTTGCTTTCTTCTTCTCATCTCTCTGGCAACGCGCTCGCCGATTCCCAGAAGCCATGAAAAAAACGCATCGGGATTCCTTAGTTTCTCCATCTTAAAGAAAGCCCTGACAAGTGACTCCTGGGCCGCCTCCTCTGCCATCTCCAGGCTGTAAAGTTTGCCTGCAAGGTATGCCAGCAGGGCTTTCTGGTATCGGCGGACAAGGAAGCGAAAATCGTCCGGATGGCCGTCCAAACACCTTTGTACGTAATATCTATCGCTATCACTCATATCAGCACCTCAATTGATTTACTTCAATTACCTTTTCCGCTATATAGTGATACTCAGGCGGTCTTTGCGACAGAAAAAATAAAAAAATTTCAATCTTTTCTTACCTTTCGGCCCAAAAACACGCATTAAAAAGCCCCCGCTGCTGTCCTTCGACAGCAAAACACGGGGGCTTTGCCTTCAATTCTTATTTAATATCAGTCGACTATTGTTCTATCTGACTCTCAAGCTCGGCTAATATGCTGCCGTTGACTGTCTCTGCACTCAAGTCGCCATATATCACTCTGTACTCATCCTCACCTGTTTTCCACCGCATAAGGACCTTATCGACATCTGCGGGGCTGACGACGTCACCATAGTAGGCGGGTTCTTTGCCGTCCTGAACAAGCGTCATATAAAATCCGACGAGGGATTGTACCGGCAGCGTTGTTTCCACCACCCTTTGTGCTATAGCTTCCTGTGATAGATTATTTACGTCTTCTATCTGTCCGAAAATATCGGTGGCATCTTTTATCATAGTCATAAGATCCAGTTTTTCGGGGTATTCGCCTTTATTATCCAAAAGGAACTTCAGTCCCTCGATAGCTGTTTCTTCGCTGAAGCTCGGAATCTTCATTCCACCCGGCAGTGGAGTTGTATAATCATCCGGTATCATCGGCTTAAACTCACTTGCATCCACTTGTAAACCCCACTGAAAATCGTCCATAACTCCTTCCATCTGGACTTGTTCGTTCATTTTTATATATATTTCCATACGAACGGGAAGCCACGTCTGCGAATCCACCCACACCGTTACTTTCACATCCCCCATCATTCCACCCGTGAATGAAGGGTCCGTCGTTTCAAAACCTTCAACTTCAATGCCGTTAATAGTTGATTTGCCGAGCTCGATATATTGGCTTTTTAGAATTTGCTTCACTGTATCCCTCGGGTCGTTGCTCTCTTTTTTCATCCTCTTGAACAAATCATCAGTAAATTCCATCTCTATATACTGCTTTATATTAGGTATAATCGTGTATGCCTTTTTTTCCTGAGGAAGCATATATATCTGCTGATGCTGAATCATCTCTTGGCCTCCTACGGACATATCCATCTGTGTATCCATTCTCATACCGTATTCTTCCGATATCAGGATTGTACCTCTCATATTCGAAGGACCGCTTGGCATTCCCGGCTGAAAACTGCCCGTCATAACCATATCCATCTTATACATAAACGCATCTATAAGCTGCATCTTCTCATAGACACCCGCCAGACTGACCGATGGGCCGTTCGTACTAAAAAACGGTATCCCCAGAACAACCGCTAATATTATCACCGTCGCAACGCTTATCTTTATAAGTCTCGTTTTCATAAAATATTCCTTAAAACTTATTATTTTTTGCTCTTTCAGTTTGTCACTGAACTTGTTGAATTCACTTTCAGCTATTCTTTCCACGTCAGCAGGAACCTGCTCGGAACCGATTTTGTTCAGCAGCTTTCCAATCTCTTTTTCCATCTTAATACTCCAGCCCATGTAAACTACGCAGCTTTTTCTTCAATGCTGCTATCGCTTTAGAAACGTTCGAGCGTGCCGCTGCCTCGCTGCAGCGAAGCTTCTCTGCTATATCAGTATAATCGCTCTGCTCAAAATATCTCATCACTATTGCTCTTGCCTGTTTCGAAGGCAGCTTCGCAATCACAAGCCTTATTTTGTCAATGATGTCACTGTTATCGTTTCGCTGCCTCGCTGCCGGTTCAGCCGCAAAGGCCTCTAAACTCACCTGTCCGTTTTTGCCGATTCGGTGTCGCCACGCCTGCGAATTCGCACTCAAAGCGATCCTGTAAATATATGCGGTTGCCTTTTTGTTATTATCCAGCTTTTCAGCATTCTGCCATATTTTCAGCAGTGCAATCTGCATCGCCTCAACGAACAGCTCCCTGTCGGCAGTGAGTTTCCACAGAACTGCCGTAAGAAATCCAGCATTCCTTTGTCGCAGCTTCTCAAAAATTTCCAAACGTCTGGATTTATTCATTTTCCCTTGTTTCGCTTCAACCTGAATATTTTCAACTTCTCCCTATATAATAACCGTGAAAAACCATTTTCGTGGAATGCTTTTTCGAAAATTTTCTAAGATAAGTCTTTTTTATTGTGTTTTCAGCGGTCTATTTGTGCTCATAATCCATAAGCCGATAGCTGCCGAAATCGCATAGCAAACCGGTGCAAGGCCCAGCAGCATCGCTGCCTGCATAGATGTCGATGCGCCCAGAGCAACAGCACCAGCCACCGCCCAGGTCCCGCCGACGAGCAGACCCATCCGCTGACCAATCTTCAGTCCCTTTGCCTGCCTGGCCATTGTTACCATCATTACGTAAGCTCCCACACCGCAAAAACCGACCCCGAAGAGCAGCACTACAGCCCAGCTTCTGGCCATCAGAAACAAATACAAAATCAATATCGGCAGATTCAATATCATAGCAGCTAATGCACAGCGCAACTGTCCTGTTTTGTGTGCGAACCAGCCCCAGAAAAATGAGCCTGCAGCACTGGCCAGTGTGAACATCATCAGGCTGAAACCGCCGAAGCTCAGGCTGAATCCCAGCTCCTTGAGCCTTTCCGGCACAAACCACAGCATCATAAATGTCCCCACCGCCGAGATAAGCGCCATCGAGAATACCTGCCGGAATGCGTAACGCTCGGCGCCTCCTTTAATATCACTGCCGCTTTCGTCATCAACCGCAAGACGAATCCTGAAAACAAAAGTCAAAACAAGAGCGAGTGCCGGCAACACTAAAAGCCAGTACAGTCCTGCAAATCCCTGCCTCTCAACCAGAAGCGCCGCTGCCCACTGGCCGAACGCTCCGCCCAAAAAGCCGCCCGCCATAAAATAGGCAGTGCCCATCGATGCCGAAATTCTTTCGAGATTATGCAAAGCCCGCAATCCTTCCGTGTGCATCATCGCGATACCTGTCGCCCCGACTACAGCTGCCGCAAGTATCAGTGGATACGCAAAGCCGATGCCGCTCAGCATCGATATAAAGCAAACCGCGCCGCACAGACAAAGGCCCAAAGGCAGGAAAAGGGGTTTGTCTTTTTCCGTACGAAGATGCCCGATGAAGACCTGCAGTCCGTTATGCACGAAATAAAAAGCAAAAAGCACGCCCGTGCCCATCGTAAGCGTCAATGCAAATTCCTCGCGAACGGCCGGCATTATCGCTGGCAGAAAATTGCCCATCATATCCGCAACGAAATGTACAAATCCCAGCATAGCAAGCTGCTGACGCTGCACTGCCAAACCGTTTTTCTCTAATGTCACTTAAGCCTCGAATCTTTTGCCTGTCAGCCGCTCGTACGCCTCGACGTATTTTTCACTTGTCTTTTCCACGATATCTTTCGGCAGTTCGACTCCGGGCCCGGATTTGTCAAAATTTATATCCTCGAGATAGTTTCGAACGAACTGCTTGTCGAAGCTTTCCTGGTCTCTTCCCGGCTCGTATTTATCTGCAGGCCAGAACCGCGACGAATCCGGCGTCAGCACCTCGTCAATCAGAATTATTTGCCCGTTGGTAACACCCCATTCGAATTTGGTATCGGCTAACAGAATGCCTTTGCTCTCTGCGTAGCTGCTCGCTTCCTCGAATATGCCCAGGCTGCTGTCGCGCACGAACTCAGCGCGCTCGGCACCGAGTATTTCAACGCATTGCTCGAAGCTGATATTCTCATCGTGCTGGCCTAATTCGGCTTTTGTTGCAGGTGTAAAAATGAAGTCCGGCAGTTTATCGCACTGCTTGAGACCTTCGGGCAGCTTCGTTCCGCAGATGGTGCCGTTCTCTTTATATTCCTTCCAGCCGGAACCCGCGAGGTATCCGCGAACGACGCACTCGATTGGCAGTACCTCGACTTTTTTAACGAGCATACTCCTGCCCGCCAATTCGTCGGTGTAATCGCAGAACGGCTGCGGATAGCTTTTTACATCGTCGGTTATGAAATGATGCTCGAATTCGCTTTCGAGAAGCTGGAACCAGAACTTCGAAATCTGGGTCAGGACCTTGCCCTTGTACGGTATGGGCGTTTTCATAACAACGTCAAACGCGCTTAGCCGGTCCGTTGCGACAATCAGCAGCTTATCGCCCAATTCGTATATATCTCGCACTTTGCCTCGTTTAGGCTCGATTCCTGCGATTTTTGTCTTTAGCAGTGTTTCCATAATCAACCCCTTTCCGGGAAATCCTGCGGGCCGGCTACATTTAAACCACACACCAAAAATTGTCAATCCAATTTAAAAATTTGAAATTCTGGCATAAATTTGGGTTTAAAATTAAAAAGATTATCAGTTTCCCCCTATTAATTTACGCTTCATTTTCTACTTTTTTTCTCGACGAAATTGAGGACTTTTTGTGCTACTTTTTTAATGTCATCGGTTTCCGGCAGAAAGCTGATTATCATCTCCAAATACCCCTTCTGCTTTAGCCGCTCGAGGGCGGGCTGAAAATTCAAATCATAAACCCAGCTCAATTGTAGCAGCTTCATATCGTTCCAATTCTGCAGCTCGTTATAATCAACCCTGCGGCCTGCCAAAATATCCTGCAGAACTTTTTTTGTATAACCCGGCGTATTCGGAAGCTCGATTTCCAGCTTGAAGGCTTCCGGGTCCCGCTCGTATTGTTTGTAATACACTACGACTACGTAAAATATGTCCAGCTTATCGGCGTCGCGCAGCAATTTGCAAAACAGCTGCAAATCACCGTCCAGGCCTGCTGGCAGCTCTTTTAAGTTGTGATATTCAATTGCCTTTTCGATTATTCGCCTTTGCTCTGCAGGTATCTCGTCGAGCGTTTTTTCCTTGCGTAAAATCTCTATGCCGAAAACAGCGTGGTTGACACTTGTTGCATCTCTGTATGTGCGGTAGGTTTTGAACTGCTCGAATCTGCCTATATCGTGGAGAAGTGCAATCAGATAAGCTGTCCGTTTAATATCATCCGGCAGGTTCAGCTTTTCGGCTAAGAGCTGCATCTCGTCGCAGACCCTTCTGCTGTGGTCGTCTTTGAGCTTGATATTGGCGTTGAAGAATTCGTCGTTGCCGTAAAAACCGGTTACGTAATCGTCGAACCATTTTTGAAATTTTTCGTTATTAATTTGCTGCTGTTCCATAAGAATAAAGATTTAGCAATAAAGAGGCATTGCTTATAACAGGTTTTTGCGAAAATTTCTACATTTGTATTCAAAAATAGTTCTCAGCAGCTATAATGTGTGCTTCAAATGACTTTAGAAATTATTTTGTAAGGGAGTTAATATGCCTACGGTTAAGGATGTTATAGTCAAAAAGCCGAGCGAACAGGAGGCTGCGGAATGCAAGAAATGGCCGATATGGACCTGTGAGCCGAGCACTTTCGACTGGGCCTATACGCAGAAGGAAACCTGCCTGATACTTGAAGGTGATGTGACCGTTTCAGATGGTGAAAATTCTGTGAGTTTCGGGCCGGGTGATCTGGTGGTTTTTCCCGTTGATCTCGAATGCACCTGGCAGGTCAAAAAGCCGGTTCGAAAACACTACAACTTCGAGTGATACTCAAAGCCCAATCTGACTGTAGAAGGATATTCATCTTTGTCCTCAAGTTACCATTGGGCTTCTTCGTATGGGCCTATTGGTTTTGTGGGGCGGTCAGAGGGGCGGGATTTGAGGATGGCTTCGGCTATGGCAATGTCACTTCCTGATGTGATTTTGATATTCGATGTATCAGTCTCCACCACCGATACCTTGTGTCCCAAAGCTTCAAGGAGCATTGCGTCGTCGCTGATTTTGCTGCTGTCAAGGTTCTTCAGATTCGCATAGGCGTCTTTTAGAAGCTTTACATCGAATACCTGCGGAGTCTGGCCTTGGTAAAGGTTGGTTCTGTCAATGGTCTCGACTATTGAGCCATTTTGAACTTTTTTTAGTGTTGCGACGACCGGCGCAGCCAGTATGGCTGCTCCAGATTTTTGGGCGGCTGCGATGCAATCATCGAGCCATTGTTTTTTGACACAGCAGCGGACGGCATCGTGGACTGCTACAAGGTCGATATCGTCTTTGATAAGCTCGAGCGTTTTTTGGACGGTTTCGAAACGTTCTGCTCCGCCGAAGCAGATTTTGACGTTAAAGAATTTAAGGTTCGCACCCCATTTAATCTGTACCATCTCCTCGTCTTCTGGCTGAATCGCCAGCAGAATCTGTTTGATGTTATCGCGGTTTGCGAACAGCTCTATGCTTCTTACGAAAGCCGCTCTGCCCGCTACATCGACGAAGGGCTTTTTTCTTTTGCCGGGGAATCTGCTGCTTGAGCCGGCAGCACAGATAATTGCTGCGATGTTTTTCGCCATACTAAACGTCCCGAATATAATTTTAAAATTCGATACCTTGTCTGGCTTCAATTCCTTTATCGAACGGATGCTTTATATTTTTCATTTCCGTCACCAGGTCAGCCATATCAATCAGTTCATCGCTGGCACCTCGGCCGGTCATTACAATCTCGACTCTTGAGTCTTTTCTTTTGATAATGTCGGTGATATCTTCAAGTTTTGCAAGGTTTTTTGAAAGACAAAATACGAGCTCATCGAGAATAATCACGTCGTAGAATCTTTTTTCGGCTGTCTCTGCGATACGTTTAAGGACGTCTGCGATTGCGGTTTTGGCCTCGGCGACTTTTTCCTTGTCGTTGAGCGAATTTTCATCCCAAGCAACATCGAGAGCCTCGACTCTTATTCTAACGGCTCCGAGCTTTAGTGCAAATCGCTCGCCGATATCGATAGGTGAAGGCTTTAGGAATTGATATATTAAGACCTTGTTACCCTGGCCTGCAGCTCGCAGGGCGAGGCCGAAAGCAGCCGTCGTTTTGCCCTTACCTAGTCCTGTATAAATTTGTACGAGTCCTTTCTCAAGCATAATAAAAGTATAATAAGGCTAAAAACCGGAATTTGGAATCAAAAATTAGAGATGCGTATTTGCCCATCAACCGAAAGCTGATTCCACCGAAAAAAAACCTTATTTTCCGGTTGGTATAAGGATTTGCTTACCAATATCGCTGGTAGGCAGAGAAACATAACTTTCTTTGTATACGCACTTTATGTGCCCTACAGGGTTTTAGGCTGGTTATAATCAAAAAATTTTCTTATCCCATAAATATTTATATTGACAAAAATACAATAAAAATGGTATTGTAATACTATATGTGAGATGGGTGAGTCCCTTTATAGAGAAGTGCTTATGGGATTTTATCTGTCCTTGTAGTAATAATTTGGCAGAGAGGGTGAAGTGAGAAGGGTGAGGAGACTCGTACGCCAAAGGCTCTGAATGAAAATTGAGCATAGGGAGTAAGGGTAACCGCAAGATTCCTTCCGCTTTTTCGCCTCTTAATAATATTTGTGAAAGTTGTTTAAGACTTGTATTCATCACTGGCAAGGGCTGTTTGGTGTGTTGCCAAACGGAGATTAAAAAGATGGATACTTGTCGAGAGCAGTTTTAAATGTTTGGTTTTTTGTAAGCCATGCAAAAGAAGAGTTAGTGAAGTAAGGAGAAGATGATGAAGAAACTGTTAATTCTTATGTTAATTATTACCTTTGCCGGTGCAGCCCAGGGAGTATATTTCGAGGATAACTTCGACCACATCACCACTACTCCCACTAGTTGGGATAGAGTCAACTATCTTGGCTGGTACGAGCAAAGCCTCGCGAATCCATACCCTGGCGGTCCCTGGACTATCGGTATGTGGGATGGATTCATATCGATAGCCCCGGCGTCTGACAACATACAAAGAACGCAGGTGGCCTACAATTTTGTTGAGACGTTCAACTATGGTCTCGGCGAATATGATGTCAGCACCGATCCTGATAAGGTACAGGCAGGACCAGGGTACGGTTTGGATCCCGCGGGTGAAGCACCAGGTGTATTGAGAATCATGAGTATAGACAGCTACTGGGTAGACGGCCTCAACAGCGGTCCGTTCCTTTACAAGATGGTAGGTACCGGTGACGCAGCAGGCAGCGGCAACTTTATAGCCGAGGTCGAAATAGTGTCACAAAACGCTATCTGGAGTAATCTGGGCGGCTTGATGGCACGTGACCCTGCCAGTGCCGGTGATGCCACTGAGAACTGGGTTTACCTGACCTATTTTCCGGAATGGGGCGTAGGAAATCATATTCGTACCACTGTCGGCGGTGCGAGCACAGAGATGGGCATTAAGGGTTATCCCTGTGACCCGTATTTGAGACTTCAGCGTATAGGCACCGCGTTCTACTTCTATACGAGTCCGGATGGCGTTACCTATAACCCGCTGATGACAACAGATCCCGGTGACCCGAATAATATGATTCCTCTGGTTGTCGATCGTCCTGATATGCCGGCAGAACTGCAGGTCGGTATTTTCCAGGCTAACTATGATGCGGCCTGGATTGGCTCGATGGACTTTGATAACTTCGTGCTTATTCCTGAACCGGCAACAATTGCACTGCTTGGTCTAGGTGGACTTGCTTTGATACGCAGAAAACGCTAAGCTTTCTGTGGTTCAACCAAAGGTAATTTCGAGGCCTGCACAATAGTGCAGGCCTCGCTTTTTTAAATAAGAAAACCTGACATTAATACAGATTGGAAACTGCGAAAAAAGCGGGAACCTATGCGGATTGCTATATGGTCACGGCCTTGAGTCTCTGGGCTGTGTCAAGCTCGCTTGAGCCTTGCTCGCCGGGTTTAAAAGGCAAAGGCTCGGCGAACTGGATGGCTATCTGGCTTAGAAAGTTGCTCACCTTATCAACACGATGCACACTACCAGAGCGAGTGAAATTTGCAAGGTTAAAACTATTATCCGAACTGAAGCAGGGGACACTGAAGCGAGCCGTTATCGGCTGGCCCGGGTATGGACAGTTCTGGTCCGGGTAACAGGTAAAGGCAGCTGCTGTACTGCTTACGTCAACCATTTGCCCCTGCAAAAGGATTTCGTTGAAATCCTCAGCGAACCACACCGGCCAGTGATAACGAAGCCTTTTTTCCCTTCTTCGCTCGCTTTTCTGTTTCATCGTTAAATAGCCTTATAAAGACGGTCAGCTTTATATTTGAAAATCGTCAAAGAGAAAAGATTACTTTACAAAAGATTTTAAAATAGGGTACAACTGTAGCCGGTGACACTTTAATATGTCGTGCTTATTTGAGATTATCCAGCGTCAAAGCGGCAAGTTTTGCTCAGTTTTTTTTAGTCATTTACCGCTTTGTTCCTATAATCAGCTTGATTTGAATAGTAAAACAAGATTTTTGGTGCGGACGGAGTCACCGTTAGAGCTAAGGACGTCTGCCAGCCCGAAAAAAAATTCTTAACGTGTTTTTTTTCTATTCTTTGCGCAAAATTCGCCCATCAGATTCATAGCTTTATTTAGCTTATCAGCTGAGCCGTCCATTTTCACGAAGGCATCGACAAGCTTCAGAAGCCCCGGGTCGGGCTCAATGTAACCATATTTGTGAGCAGTATTCAGGATAGCTGCATCAAGTCCGTATTCCATAGCCTTTGCCGTATAGGCCCTGCAGACGCCGATTTTTCGGCCTGGAAGCTCCCGGACACTGTTGCTTACGCCAAGAGAGAAATGGGCTTTTTTCATTCTGCGGTCGTTTTTAATTCTTCTGATGGTCTCAAAGGCGCGGTATGTATAACCCGGCACAGCCGGTTCCATAGGCATATCTATAGCTAATGGAAAGACAGTAGAATCAAAGAAAATCTCATCCGGTTTGAAACCATATTTGTCAACCGCCGATTCGAAAAGCCTTTCGGCAAGTGAGAAGAGCTCGTCAACGGAGTGCGAGCCGCCCGGCCCGGTTGGTTTTTCTTCGCTTACCAATAATCCGATGAATCCGAAATTATAATCCTTTTTCAGGGCAAACATCTTATCCATCGTATAGACCTTGATAGAATTCAGAAGAGGTTTAGCAACAGGTTCGTCTGTGTTGTACCATTCCTTCAAGCCAGCTGTCAGGACATCGTCGTTGCTGCTGTCCACGCAGACGGGGATACCGCTGCCCCATTTACGTACAAGCGTGACATAGTTTCTCATCATATCGACAGCAATCTGTGGGTCATCTTCTCCGAAGGCGTCGAGATTGACCTCGATATAGTCGGTGCCTTCTTCAACCTGTGACTCAATCAGTGCGCGAATATAATTCAAAGGCCCAGACTCTTTTGTATATGCGTCAGGGCCGAGCTCAGCCAGCTGTTTCATTATCCTGCCGGTTTTTGGTATAGATGCGTGTATGACCTCGCCAATGTAGATTATGGGATTCTTCATCGTATGGTCTCTGGCAAACAGGTAATTCAGAACCGAGGCTGTATGTTCCAGCTCGGGCTTGCGTGGTTTGTTTATGGTCGCGCGCAGAATTTCGATGCCATTTTTTTCCGCAGCGGCCGCCTCGTATACAGACTCGCCGACGCAAATCCGCTCGAGATTATTGCCGCAGTAACCGTCGGCGGTTGCGTCTCCGCAGGGGACGTTATCAAGTCCTTTTTCGCATTCGCCTATCGTGCAATATCCGAAATTTTCAGGTAGATAGCAATCGCCGCATTCTTGGCACTCGAACATCAGGTACTTAATGCACTTTTCGGATGCGTTGAATGATTTGTAAAAGAAACCTGAGCCTTTCTTTGTCCCCAATGCAGACATTACCGCCCTGAAAGCCCTAAAGCCTCTGTAACGGTTATCAAGAATCGTGCGGTGCAGAAAGTTGAAGGCGCGGTGTCTGAACTTTTTTCGATATTTTTTCAGCTTTACTCTTCGGCCGGTATCGTCATAGAGATAGAAGCCGTTTTCTTTCGGCCAGTAAAGGTTGTCCTTGAACTGCTCCCAGCCGTCGTCGATTTCGCTCGCCCTTTGAAGTATTTTTGTAAAGACAGCGAAATCGCTGACACCGCCGATATCAACGCCGGCAGCTCCCATTGCCTTATACATCGCCACCTGCTGTGCAGCACGTTCAATGTGGTCGTCGAGGGTTTCCAAATATAATTTGGAGAGCAGCTCGTCACTTACAAAACAGCCCATCAGTTTTATATCGTGCATCAATCTCGGTGCGGCTGTGGTTGTGCTCAAAAGATATACGTTGCCGATAACGGGCACATCGATTTTGTTTTCCTTTAAATAGGCGAACAGCTCTTTTGATTTTTTCCAGTCCCAGCCCATTTGTGTTATGAAGAAGTCTGCGCCGCATCTGATTTTCTTTTCCATCTTGTAATACTGCTGCATCTGTGAAGGCTCGGTGTATTTGAAAGGCGAGACTGCAGCGCCCGCATAAAACTGAAAGATGTTGTCAATGTTCTCGGGTTTGGATTTAATGTACTGCTGATTATTTGTGTATCTTATGAGGCGGAGCAGGTTTGGTGAGTCAAGCTCAAAGATTTTTTTTGCGGTTGTCGGCTTATCACCTGTCAGAGCCAGAACGCTTTGTGCGCCGGCATTTTTGAATCCCATAAGAGAGCTTAGAATTGATATGCTGTTCTGGTCTTTGCAGGTGATATGCGGGACGAAATCAAGGCCACAAAGTAAATCTTTTTTCTGGAGCTGACGGAGCACTTCCGAAGGCTCTATATTGGCTACGCCCGACGGGTTTTGAGGACTTGTTATTGCGACGAAATCGAATCCCGACGGTATCGCAGAGTCATCGGTTTTGTTGTAATCCTGTAAGAACTTCTCTATGGGTGTAAAATTAAAGCCCGGCCCGGCAGCCAGCTCAGCCAATACGACAAAGCTTTGTCTGTTTTTGAGCTTCTCGCTCAGCCTTTTTTGGTTGCTTCTCAAGTAAATCTCCTTTCAGACTCAGGAAATACTAATTTTTATCATAGCTGTAAAATTTACTCGGCTGCATTAAGCGAAAGCCTGCTTGGTTTTGCGCAGATTGTATAATCTAAAAGCTGAAAGCTCAATATCTATTTATAACCTTTTATGACAAAGACTTACGTAGTTTCAGCCGGCTGTTTTGCTAATACTTTGGTATATGATAGTTTAAGACAATAAGTTTGATAGCTATCAAACATTGTGGATAACTTGTTGAAAACCTAAAGACAGTTTCCCTAATTTATCTTAAGAAAACTAAACGCATCTTCTTGAGCAGCTTTATCTGCTTATTTCGATTATCTTTCATTGATTTCAATATTTTTAGTTAAAAACACATAATTAGCTGTGATAAAAGGGCTTACGTTCAGGTAGCGAGCCGGCTTACAAGATTGGTTTTGTAAGGAGTCGGCTCAGCCGAGAAAAGCAGAGTGATAATAAAAATGTGGTTCTCAGATATAATAAAATTTTAACTTTCGTGGATAATTTTAAAATCAGGCATAAAATTCGCTATGAATCGTCAAAAAAATACTGCTGTAAAGGCCAAAAAACGCTATTTTCAATACCTCACAAAAAACCTTATATTATTATTAGAAAAAGACATCAAGGGCTGTAAAAATTTTTATCTGCCTTTTGCGCGAGCAATATTTATCTTATAGCTTTTAGAATTAGCTGAGACGGGTAGTCTGAATATTAGTTCCACACTATCTTCGATAGTTTTGTTCTGGATGACCTTGTTGTCCATCTTGACTGTGTATGAACCGGCTGCTAATCCTGAAAGGCACACATCTGTTGTATGATTCGAGGCGGCCCGGTTCTCAAGGATGAAATTTATCCTATCCAGCGAATCGCTTGTTACTATAGCCTGCTCTTTTGCGAAGCCGTCGCGCTCCAAAAGCATATAGAAAGGCTGGCCGCCTTTTATTATATGAAAGTGCTGACGCAGGCCATCTCTGGGAATAACTTCTATTGCGTCTTTTTTCTTTGTGAGCAGGCCGCCATAAGCGAACAAACCGAAAATGGGGTCATCGGCAATAATGGTTGCAGATGTCCTTACGGCAGCGTTGAAGCCCACGTCTTCCTCGGCGCTATAATACCAGGAGCCCCTTGGATTGGATTTGCGAATCCAGCCCCAGCCATAACCGGCAGGTTCGAAACCGCCGCCGGCACCGCCGTCATTTTCCGGGCCAGGGTACCAATAGCCATAATTCGATTCCGGTGTGCCCGAGTTCATAAGTGCCCAGGCACTAAGATAGGAGGCATAACCCAAACGTAAGTATTTGAAGGGATCTTTGGCATAATAAAGGGCATAATCAATAATTGACCAGCCTCCCATGTGCGACATATAGCTGAGGCAGTAGCTCATACTGCCCATCGCCCGAAAGTCGCTGCCCAGCATGTAATAAGCGGTCTCGAGCCAGCCGCGGCAGGCGATATTGAGCCTTAGCTGCTTTTCGGTAAATTCGTTTACGTCGTCGGCTTTAACCTTGAGGGTTGTGTCTTTTTTATTAAGATTTTCCCGTGCATATTTTGCAAATGCACCTGTGGATTCGAAGCCTGTCGAGTCGAAAGGAAATTCCGAGCCGAAAAGATATGGGTCGTCATTGATGAAATGCTCGACCTTTTTTTCCCAGTGCTTCCTAAGGTCGGTGGCTTCTTCGGTTTTGCCCTCATCATCGAGAGCTTTTAAGAGGTCGTTGATTATGACCTCGTTCATTGTTCCGGTTTCGTAGGCCGACCAGCGTCTAACGGCCAGGGGTACGGTGAAGTAGGCTATGGCGGTTTTATATGAGCGCGTAAGGTACTGGTCTTTTGTCCATTCGGTTTTCATTTCGGGATAGAATTTTGCAATCTGGTACATTCTGTAATAGAGCAGGACGATATGCGGATAGTCGTAGATTCTCCATATATGTTTTTTCCCGTTTATTCCCTCATCTGAGCTTTCGCGATTTACTTTCCAGTTCGGAATTCCGTAGATTGCGTATGGGTATTGCTCTTCTTCGGTGCACTGCATCCCGCCCCAGAGGTAGTGCTTAATGTAGTAATCAACGCTTTCAATCTCGGCCTGGTTCGGGAAAAAGACGTTTTTGGAGGCGACGAAAGCGGGGCGGGCGTTGCCGGCATCGTCGCAGGCATCAGTCAGCCAGCTCTGAAGGCCGTCGCGGTCGTCGGCACTTCGCAGGATTAGGTTTTTCATATCCCAGTCGCTGTAAACGCCATTGTACCATTTACCCGGGTCGCGATGCTGATGTTTGTTGACGAGAAAGGCCGAACGTTTTTTTATCAGGGTCTCTAAGGGCTCGGTTGCGAAAAATTCGAGCACCATCTTTTTATCTTTATCATAATTTATGGTAAGCAGATTTTCGCCGAGCTTTGAAAAAGTCAGCTTGTAAATGTGGATGTCTTTTTTCTTTTCGCCGAGATATTCGATTTTTGTTTGAGCGGGATGCTCCGGCTTTATAGAGTCGATTTTGTTTTTCGTGCGCAGCGCGAGCAGCGCGAAAAGGTCGGTCGGGACGGTCATTCCAGGTACGACGTTAATATCGAATTTAGCCTGTTCGTAAAGCTTTTGCCGAACACCCTGATAGCCATCTGCCCATTGGAATCTGAAGGTATAAGTCAGCTCGTCGGAGCTTTTACCTTTCGGTGCCAGAATTGCTGAGGTGTTTTTCTGTCGCCAGTTGCCGCCTAATTTACGCATCTGTTCTGCTCTTGCTTTGGAGTGGACATAGGGACAGAAAACCCATCCTCTTTCCGGTCCTGTGTCGAAATATTCGAATTTTGCCTCTTCCTCTGGTGTCATCAAAAGATAAGGCGGTTCAGCGTTGGTTCGCATCCAGAAAACAAATGAGGCATTGGCCGATATGAAGTTGTGCCTAATCAATCTCTTGTTATATGTTGTGTTTTTGTCCCGGACATAGCGCGTGTTAAAACGCAGCGGCAGGCCGAGTGCGCCGATTTGGAGCGGTTTGTCGGTTAAATTTTTTACCTTCACAGTCCATAGGAGACAATCTCCTTTCAGTTCGAAGGCCGATGTTACTTTTATCTGTTCGGCTGATTGTTCAGCCAGCCGGTGACTTTGTCGCTGGAGTTTTTCGTCTTCGTCGTTCTCGACTCGCCATTCATGGATGCCACCGAGATACTCTTTGTAAAGCTCAAGCTCCAGCCGAAGTGCCGAGGTTTTGACAGGCTTGAAACTTACTCGGTTGAATTTGTCTATAGCAGTTGTGTATTCATTGTGGTTTTCAACCTCCTGCCACTGGTCGTCGGTTTTGTACAGGAGGCGCCAGGATTTCGGGACACAGTATGGGCCGTCTATATTGTGGTCGTCGAACCAGTAAACCTCCACCGCGTTGACAGTAACAGGTTTTGGGAAATCATATTGTGCCCACTGTTTAGTCTCTTGCCTGTTTCTGAAGGCCAGAAAGCCGCTTGCCCTGTTACTCGAATCCTCTATGTACGCTTCGTCATTCAGGGCATAAACAGCTCTGCTGCGTGCGGACGCGCTCGGCCTGGCCTGCGAAAGAAACGAGGTTGTCGGAATGCTGATATCGTATAAGGCCTCGTTATTGTTAACCTTTTGAAGATTCGCTTTATGAATTTTTCTCCAATCATTGCTGTCAGGAGTCTTGTAGCTCACGAAAACATCGCCGATATTATTTCTGTCGAGAATGAAATCTGTGTCATAGACGTCATTGGGGCGTTTGAGGCTTTTCAGGCCGTCATCGTCGAATACGAGAACGAAATTTTCATTCGAAATTGTCTGTTCTGCGGAGCACAATGCCGAGAGTATAAAAAAGACGGACAAATAAAACGTAAACGGGGCTTTTCTCATTACCGGAACCAACCAAATTTTTTGAAAAATTGTTTTAAGAGTCGATTTAGATAATTGCTTTTACTTCACCCGCCACTCGAAAATCCCTGCTGAAAAACCCTGTTGCATCTTAAGCTCAAGGCGAAGAGCATCAGTTTTGACCGTTTCAAAAATTATGGTGTTCAATTTATCTTTTTCGAGACTAAAACCGTGGGGTGTCCAGACATCTTTCCATTCGCCGTCTTTTCTGTATTGAATTTTCCAGCTTTCAGGGAGGCGATTTTCGTCATCCTCAAGCCAGTAAATCTCGACAATGCTCGGCTCGTAAGTTTTTCCAAAATCATACTGCAGCCACTCGGTTGAGTCTTTTTTCGGCAGAAAGGTAAAGACGGGAAACGATGTATCAGAGGAGCTTGATGGTATAATGCCATCGTTGACGGCTTCTATGCCTATTCCTTTTTCGGATGCGGTTATCGTGCTGGTCTCGGCAATGGAGGCGATGCTGGCAGGTTCAACGGCACTTTCTTTTCTGGCGAGCCAAACGGCCATCTCAGCGGGGCCTCTGTGTGACCAGGCATAATATGGGATAGCGAAGAAGTTTTCGTTTTCTTTAACGAGAGTGTCTACGTCGTTGGTTTCTTCAATTCTGTAGGCCTTAGCGATGCCCTTTATGGTTGTGATGCCGTTTAGCAATTCCGGTTTGAATTCGGCTTCAAGATTTGTGTTGTCTTCGAGCAGCAAATTCAGGACCCGGCCATCCTCTGCATCAGGCGCTTCGAGGCAATAGACAATAGGCCCTCGCTGCAGAGCGACTCGGCCTTTATTCTCTTCAACCTTTTCATTTGCCAGCAGGCGCCTGACGGGCATCGGGAGATTGAATTCGATTACGTCACCTTTTTCCCATTGAAGATCAATACGTGCGTAGCCTTTATCCATATCAAAAGCGACAGGTACACCGTTAACCTTAAGGGTTACCTGCTCATCATTAGCCTGCATAAAGCTGTATAAGTCACTCGGCAGCGGTTTGTTCCGCGACCAGCAGGGTATTCGAATGCACATCGTAAAAGTTGCCGACCCTTCAGGCTCGAGCATAATCCTGACTTTACCATCCCAGGGGTAGTTTGTGAGCTGTTTTATCTGCACTTTTCTGCCGCCAAGCCCAGCGGTTGTCTCGCTCGTAACGAAGAGATTGACGTAAAACTCATCGCCTCGCTTCGCGTAGACATAGCCGGGCAGTGACGCCATAAACCGCGTAATATTACCCGGACAGCAGGCGCAGACAAACCATTCGCTTCGAGCGTGCTGGCCACGTGAGGCGAGTGCGTTAGGATAGAAAAATAAGCTGCCGTCCATTGAAACACCGGAAATTAGCGCGTTGTAAAGCGTCCGCTCAAGAACATCGATATATTTGGCGTCGGCGTGCAGCAGAAACATCCTCTGATTCCAAAAGACGTTTGCTATGGATGCACACGTTTCACAATATGCACTCATGTTCGGCAAATCGTAGTTGGGGCCGAATCCTTCTATCGACGGGTCCGAACCCAGGCCGCCTGTCACGTAAAGCTTTTTGCCGACGACGTTGTCCCAGAGCTGGTCGAGCGCTCTTGTATAATTTTTGTCAGAAGTCAATGCCGCAATATCAGCCATTGCTGAATACATATAGCCTGCCCGAACGGCGTGTCCTACGGCCTCATCCTGGTCAACGACTCTTTTGTGCATCTGCGAATACTCCTCGCCGCCGGGGCCGCGTTTATCCAGAAAGAACTTTGCAAGCTGCAGATATTTTTCCTGTCCCGTTGCCTCATAAAGCTTGACAAGGCCAAGCTCTATTTCCTGATGTCCGGGAGCTGTTTCGTTTTTGCCGGGTCCGAAAACTTTGCACAATAAATCAGCGTTTTTTATTGCGATATCAAGCAGATTTCGTTTGCCCGTAGCATAGAAATGTGCCGCTGCCGCCTCGTACAGATGCCCCATATTGTAAAGCTCGTGACTGTGGCCGCTTAGGTTCGCCCATCGTTCGTCGCCCAAGCGCCATTTCAAAGTCTCTGATTTATTCGTTCTCGCGGTGTACAGATATCCATCATCCTCTTGCGCCGCTGCAATCAATTTAATGATGCCATCAACGTAGTTATCAAGCGCAGGGTCCGGCTGGACGCTCAGAGAGTAGCTTGCGCCCTCAATAATCTTATATACATCCGTGTCATCAAAGGGATACACGCCTTTGTGCTCGCCTTCTTTCAGACCGCCCGCTATTGCAAAATTATCGATTCGTCCGGTTTCTTCGCATTTTTTAAATGCGGCGGGTATCGTGACTTTTCTGTTTGTCTCTATCCTGCGTGACCAGAACTCATCGCTTATCTTAACATCTGTAAAAGGTATCGGTTTCATTTTTTCGTCTGCTCCGCTAACAGCCCTTTTCTTTCCACAGCCGTTCAAAATGGCAATTAAGATAAAAGCAAAAATTCCCATCCCCAAACCTTTGATTAAAATACCGGCTTTCATATTCTAATCCTTTTATCTGTCTGTGCTGCTTTGTTATTGAACCACTCTTTCTATCACAAAGAGTGAAAAACAACAAGCGTAAAAGCGAACATTGAGCGCTAAAGCTGAAAAATCACTTCTGCTCAAATGAGAGGATTTTCTCTTTTAACCTCTGACACGCCGTCTTTGGATTCTCGGCTGCGGTAACAGCCCTGCATACCGCTATTGCTTTCGCACCAGCCTTTAACACTTCTTCGACATTCTCGGTGTTTATCCCGCCGATGGCAACATGGCCGATACCGGTTTGGTCAAGTGTCTTAATGCCTTTCGAAACGTAATCCAGACCAACCGCCTCTGCGGTCGGTTTGGTCGGCGTCGAGTGTACAGGGCCGAGACTGACGTAGTTGACACCTTCATCACAGGCTTTTTTTAATTGCTGCGGCGAATGTGTGCTTTTGCCGATTATCAAGGGTCTGGCTGCGAGCTTTCGTGCGGCCTGAGGCGGCAAATCATTCTGGCCGAGATGAACGCCGTCAGCTCCTGCTGCCGCCGCGACATCGGCTCTATCGTTTACAATGCTGAGCGTACCACCGTCACTGCAGATTTTGACGAACTCGGCGGCCATAGCGTATAGTTTGTCGTCATCAATAGATTTTGCTCTCAGTTGAATGCAATCGGCGCCGCCGGCGGCACAATTCTGCGCCAAAGAGAAAACCTCAGCAGGCAAATTGCTTGTGATAACAACGTACAACCGAACTTTTCTGAACTTCTCTGCTGCATCGCCGAACAAGACTATATCTTTCTCGAGTGTGTAAGAGCTGTACCGCAAATCCTCGATTGCCGCAGCTACTTGCGAATCGAACGGTGAAATTGTCTCTGCTAATACCCGCAGGGCCTCTGCAAGCCGCCTGCAGGCGGCGGTGAAACTATCTTTTAGGTCGGCTCTTCGAAGTTGCTTATCCACGGCTTGGCCGATGCCGACATCACCGGCTGTGTCCCTGCTTGAGATAAGTCCGATTGCATCCAGACGGCCGACGGCGGCGCAAAGCTGATGACGAAGCTGCTTCGCCCTCGCAGTTAAAGGGCTGGAATCCAAATAAAATCTGCAGTACTCTTCGATGAGGCGAGCCGCTTCCCTTGCCCTGTTGAAATTGGCATCAATAATTCTGTAGGCTGCCCGTTCCATACAGATAAAGATTATACTCCCTTGATATGCAGTTGAATAGTTAAAAGTCAACACTGAGGAAAGATGCGTCCTTTAAGAAGTTGATACGCCAGAAGGTCTCTGTCGGAGGAGCTAAAGCACTATTAGAAACGGAGTCGCTCTCCTCCGAAACGACCCCGTACATTTTTCTAACAGAGCTGGCGAGCCAGCTCTGTTTGTTCCTGAAATTGGGCGGGAATCATCCTCCTCCAAATTCGGTACTTTTTGGACGTCCGCCCAATATCATTGACTAAAAGAGCCGAAATAAGAATATGTGCAAAAGATATGCCAACAGGATGTTGCGCTGTCAAAACTTTCTGACAAAGTTACTTAACAGCCTTAAAATCAAATATTTATATTTATATGTATAATTGAAGCTCCAAAATGAAGCAGATGACGTATTTTAACACCACGTTGCTTTTTTGCAACATAACTGCTTTATAATCGATTAAGCTTTACTTATACAGGACTTAAAAAATAGCTGTCCGTGCTTTTTCATCATCCGTTTATAAAAATCAACACTCTCGTAAATAAAAATAAACACAACTACTGTCTTACAACTGGTTTTTACAGGCCCCAAGCCTTGGCAAAGGCTTTAAAAGTACGGTCGTATGTTTTTTCTATTTTCTCGGGAAAGCAGCAGGCTGGAAGCTCTTTTGCAGATAAGTGATACTGTATACATTCGCAGCAGAGACCCTTCTTGCTGCAGCCGGGATAGGTACAGTTGCAGTTTTTCAAGTTATTTTGCTTATTGCACTCCATGTTTTCAGATACTCCTTTTATATTGAAAATTTATTGCATTATCTTATAGACTTCTGTTCCACATTCGGCACAGCGGAAGTTTTTGTTCATTTTTTTTGCTGATTTGAGCCAGAAAAGAATCCAGATGCCTACTGTCAGAACAGTTAGAACAGAATTGGGTATAATGCTGGTTTTCTTTCGCCATACAACTACCTGCTTTAGACACTTTCCACAGTAACCTTCCATATACCGATATTTGTACAAGCTTAACATATTTGTTCGACGGCACTGAAAATTGATAGAAAGTATGCTCGCCGATTTTATAAGGACAAGTATAACCGGATTTTATGTGAAATGCAATTCGAGGATATCCTTGTCATTGAGGACATGGTCTTTCGGAGCATTCTGGCCGTCGTAAACACCTGTCCCCCATATTCTTGCGGAACTGAATTTTTCAGCGAGCTCGCGGTGGATTGCGTTAGCGAGGTCCATAACGGTTGAGCCAGCCGGCAGAGTGAAAGGCTCGGTGAGGTCCGCTTTTTTGCCGGGCGGTTTGGTATAAACACGAATGATATTCGAGAGTTCGAAAAGCTTTTGCGCAAGTGTATCGATACCTTCGTTTGTTTCGGTTGAGGTGACAATTATCGGGAGATCGTGTTTGGTGATTTCTTTCAGGTTTTCGAGGGCGTTCGATTTTGCAATGTCAGCTTTCGTGCAGAGATAAAAAGCAGCTTTGCCGAGGCGGTTGCCGGATAAGTCGGTTGCGGGTGTATTTTCGTCAATGAGCAGATTTTTTGATTCGAGAAAATCAAGCAGGATGTTCAATTGTTGTTCGATGTCTTCCGAGAGGTCGATGACGATTGCGATAAGGTCACAGTTTCGATAAACGCCGATCTGACCCGGCGTGACAAAATCTGCAGTAATAGGGGGGGTGTCGATAAGCTGAATCTGGATGTCCTCGAAGCGGACCATTCCCGGTACGGGAGCATTTGTGGCGTATGGGAAATCCGCGACATTGACTTTGGCGTTTGTTAAGCTTGCGACGATTGAGCTTTTCCCGCTGTTCGGTGTCCCTATCAGTGAGATTTGGGCGGCGCCTGTTTTTGGGATGTAGAAGATGTCTGTAGTTTTTGATTTGCCTGTTTTTTGTGTGGCGGCTTCTTTTAGTTTCGATAGTTTTCTTCGCAAGTCGGCTTTTAAGTGGTCGGTTCCCTTATGCTTGGGCATAACAGCGAGCATACGCTCGAGTGCGAGGATTTTTTCCTCATTGGTGGCCGCCTCGCGGTACCACTTTTCAGCCTTGAAATATTCCGGTGTTAAATTTGCAGGCATTTTTTTAACCGCGGTTTAAATTCATTCTGTTGTTTTCTCGGCGACCATATCTCCTACCTGTGTTGTTGAGTATCCCATTTTTCCGGCAG
The DNA here is from genome assembly GCA_964493425.1 of uncultured Pirellulales bacterium. Lineage (GTDB taxonomy): Bacteria > Planctomycetota > Phycisphaerae > Sedimentisphaerales > Anaerobacaceae > CAYLMG01. Next base: position 126,998 of record CAZBMW010000004.1, on the reverse strand, counting down.
CGAGTGATTTGAGCTTATTGCCTGTTACGAATTTGACTGAATCTTCAACCTTTTTCGCAGCTTTGTCCTCGCCGAGGGTCTCGAGCATCATTTGCATAGCACAAATGGCAGCGAGAGGATTGATAACGTTCTGTCCGGTATATTTGGGAGCTGAGCCGCCGATAGGCTCGAACATACTGACGCCCTCGGGATTGATGTTTCCGCCTGCAGCTATGCCCATGCCGCCCTGAGTTATTGCGCCGAGGTCGGTTATGATGTCACCGAACATATTGCCTGTCACCAGAACATCGAACCATTCGGGATTTTTGACCATCCACATACAGCAGGCATCGACGTGGTAATAATCTCTTCTGATATCGGGGTAATCTTTTTGTCCCATTTCGTGAAAGGCCCTTTCCCATAGGTCGTAAACATAGGTGAGCACATTTGTTTTTCCGACAAGTCCAACGGTATTTTCATTGCTCAGGCCGCGAGCTTTCTTGCCTCGTTTTTTTGCGTATTCGAATGCGTACCGCAGGCAGCGGTCAACCTGGAAACGCGTATAAACCGATGTTTGTATCGCTACCTCGTTCGGCGTTCCTTTCATACTGAATCCACCGGTGCCAGTGTAAAGGTCGCCTGTGTTTTCGCGAACGACGATGTAATCGATGTGTTCGGGGCCTTTGTCCTTTAAGGGGCACTCGACGCCGGGATAGAGTTTTACCGGCCGAAGATTTATATACTGGTCGAGCTCGAATCTGGCCTTTAGCAAAATTCCCTTTTCGAGAATACCGGGCTTTACATCGGGATGACCGATAGCGCCGAGCAGGATAGCGTCAAAACCTCGCAGCTCTTCGATAGCACTGTCGGGCAGTGTTTCGCCGGTTCTTTTGTACCTTTCTCCGCCGAAGTCGAAATCGGTCAAATCTACTTTGAAATTGAATTTGTCTGCAGCGGTTTTTAACACCTTAACAGCTTCGTTAGCCACTTCCGGTCCGGTACCATCTCCACCTATAACCGCAATTTTGTAACTTTTCGCCACTTTAGTTCTCCTTGTCGTAGAGGTTACTTTATTTTCTTTTTTATGTGTTCCAGTAGTCCGCCGGCGTTTATGATTTCAAGTGCGAAATCCGGGAGCGGATTAAAACTAATATCCATACCAGTTTTATTGTTTTTAATCAAACCATTTTTGAAATCGATTTCCAGCTCATCGCCGTCGCTGATTTTATCGATGGCATCCTGTGATTCGATGATGTAAAAGCCGTTATTGATTGCGTTGCGATAGAAGATTCGAGCGTAACTTTTTGCGATTACGGTTTTAACACCTGCACCGCGAATTGCCCAGACGGCGTGCTCGCGGCTTGAGCCACAGCCGAAATCGTCACTGGCGACAATTACGTCACCGGCCTTTACCTTTTTTACGAAATCGGTATCCAAATCTTCGAGACAGTGCCTGGCCAGCTCGGCCTCATCATCAGTATTCAAATACCGAGCAGGAATAATCTCATCCGTATTAATATGGTCTCTTTTATAAACGTGAGCTTTAGACATAAAAAGCCTTTCTTTGAACTTCCAACATTCAACGTTGAATGTTCAATGTTAAATATATTTTCTACAATCAGTTAGTTTTCCTTCGATGGCGGTTGCTGCGGCGGTTGCGGGGCTGGCGAGGTAAACCTCGCTTTTCGGATGGCCCATTCTGCCTACAAAATTCCTGTTTGTTGTGCTGACGCACTTTTCACCTTCAGCCAGGACTCCCATAAAACCACCCAGACACGCGCCGCAGGTAGGGGCTGCGATTACACAGCCGGCATCGTAGAAGATATCGAACAGGCCTTCATCCTTTGCCTGCTTCCAGATTGTCGGTGTGGCGGGGACAATGATAGTTCTGATAGCGACCTGTTTTGCCTTCATAATGTTTGCGGCGATTCTTAAATCCTCGATTCGGCCGTTAGTGCAGGAACCGATGTAGGCCTGGTCCATCTCTTTGCCGGCACAATCGCTTATGGGGACGGCATTACTCGGCAGGTGCGGCAGGGCGACTGTCGGTTCCAGGCTGGAACAGTCGATTTCGAGTGTCGATTCGTATTCGGCGTCGGCATCGGATTCGAAGTGTGTGTAGTATTTGTTTTCCTTTAGATGTTCGTCAAGATATTGCTTTGTTATCTCATCGAAACCGATGATGCCGGATTTTGCGCCGGCCTCGATAGCCATATTTGTGATAGTCATTCTGGCTTCCATAGACATACCGGAAAGTGCGGGGCCTGTAAATTCCATAGCCTTATATAAGGCGCCATCGACGCCGATTTTGCCGATTATGGTCAGTATAACGTCTTTGCTGTAAGCACCTTTTGGCAGTTTTCCGTTGAGGACAAATTTCATCGAGGCTGGTACCTTGAACCAGAGCCTGCCCGTAGTGATTGCGGCGGCTGTATCCGTCGAGCCGACACCAGTACTGAACGCAGCAAAGGCTCCGTAAGTACAGGTATGCGAATCCGGCCCAACGATAACTTCGCCGGGTCTGATGTGTCCCTGCTCGGGCAGCAGTGCGTGACAGACGCCGGCGCGGCCGAGCTTGTAATAGTATTTTATATTGTGCCGTCTTGCCCATTCATCAAGTCGTTTATGCAGCTCGGCGCTTTTGATGTCTTTTGCAGGCTGAAAGTGGTCGGGTGTAACAACAATTTTTTCTCTGTCGAATACCTTATCGATGCCTTTTTCAGCGAGCATTGTGATAGCCGGAGGTGTGGTAACGTCAACACACATAACGATGTCGAGCTTTGCATCGATAATTTCACCGGGCGAGACCTTCTCAGCGCCTGCTGCTTTAGCCAGTATTTTTTCTGTTATTGTCATAGCCATTTTTGGCAATCCTTTCGTTTGATTACACCTTGTCAGTTATATCGGTTTCGGTGTCCTGTTTTTTAGTTGAGAGCATTCTGTTTATGGCGTCAACGTATGCCTTTGCGGAGGCTTCGATGATGTCCGTCGAGACACCTCGGCCGATAAAGACTCTGCCGTCATCTTTTATTTTAACGGTGGCTTCGCCGAGTGCTTCTTTTCCGCTGGTAACAGCCCTGATGGAATAGCTTTCGAGCTTCGGCGACAGGCCGGTAGCTTCTCTTATAGCTTCATAAGCTGCGTCGACAGGGCCGTCACCGCAGGCGGCAGCCTGTTTTTCTTCGCCTCTTACAATAATCTTGACGCTCGCGGTCGGCAGAGTACCCGTGCCGCAGGCGACGTGCAGATACTTCAAGTGATAGATATGCTCAACGACGACGTGGATTTCATCGCTGATAATCGCAGCGATATCGTCATCGAAGACCTCTTTTTTCTTGTCTGCGATTTCAAGGAACCTGTTGTAGGCCTGCTCAAGCTCGGCTTCTTTTAATTTAAAGCCGAGCTGTTCGCATCTATCCTTGAAGCCGTGTCTGCCTGTGTGTCTGCCGAGCACCATTCGCGAGCCGGACAGGCCTATTGTTTCGGGTTTCATAATTTCATAAGTCAGTTTTTCCTTCAGAACTCCATCGACGTGAACGCCTGATTCGTGAGCGAAGGCGTTGGCGCCGACGATGGCCTTGTTCGGCTGAATGACGAAGCCGGTCAGTCTCGATACGAGCTGGCTTGTGCGGTGAATCTCTTTGGTGTTTATATTCAGAATAGGCGATTTGGCACCCGGCTTTGAAAAGAAGTCGGTTCTTGTGTGTATTGCCATAACTATTTCCTCAAGCGCAGCATTACCGGCACGTTCGCCGAGTCCATTGACGGAACATTCGACCTGTCGAGCGCCGTTACGCACGCCGGCAAGAGAGTTTGCGACGGCCATGCCTAAATCGTTGTGGCAGTGAGTGCTGATGATGCAGTTGTTGATACCGGGTACCTTTTCCTTTAACTGTGCAATTATTCGGCCATACTCGTAAGGCAGGATGTAGCCGACGGTGTCGGGAATATTCAGCGTCGTTGCACCGGCTTCGATGGCGGCGGTCAGGACCTCAATCAAGAAGGGCATCTCGCTTCTGCAGGCGTCTTCGGGTGAAAATTCGACGTCATTTGTGAAGCTTTTTGCCAGCTTTACTGCGGCTACTGCCATTTTCAGAACCTCATCGGGGCTTTTTTTGAGCTTGTGTTTCATATGTATAGGCGAAGTTGCGATGAAAGTGTGAATTCGCTTTTTTTTCGCCGGCTCGACAGCCTTTGCAGCGGCCTCGATGTCTTTATCATTTGCGCGTGCCAGGCCCGCAACAGTCGGGCCTGTAACCTGCTCGGCGACGAGCTTTGTAGCCTCAAATTGTGCAGGTGAAGAGACGGGGAAGCCCGCTTCGATGACATCAACGCCTAAAACCGCAAGCTGTTGAGCGATTTCGAGCTTTTCATCGATAGAAAGAGATGCGCCGGGCGACTGCTCGCCGTCCCGCAGCGTAGTATCGAAAATTATGATTTTTTCATTTTTTGTATCAGCCATTTTTCTTACTCCAAGTTTTTTGCTAATCGGAACTTAAAACAGTTATTATGCACGAATAGAAGCAAAAATTCTACGAATTTATGCGAAAAAAAAGAAATCGGGATAGTATGTGTATGTAGTGTGTTTATTGCGCCTTGCGGCGCAAAAGGAGCAACTCCAGGCCTGACAGCCGGGTGAATGAAGAACAAACTGTATGATTTTGTTTCATATTTATTATTATACAAAGCGATAAGTCCATTGCAAGTATTTTTTTGCGTCGAAATAGACTTCTCGACAAAAAATAATTGGTTCTTGAGGTTAGCTGCGACGGTTATTATAATTCGTTAAGTTTTTTTTAAGGCCTTGCGGCCGTATCGGCTTCTTTGTAGGCCCGGTTGAGGAAGGAAGGATAAAAATGAAAACAGTTCATAAGCTATTGATAGTTGTTCTGGTTTGCGGTTTTTTTGTATTTGCGGGTTGCGGTCAGCCGGCTGGTGTAAGGAATATTGAGCAGATTTGCCTGAGAGGCCTCGATAGAGTTAAGGCGGTCGAGGTATCGGAGGCGGTTCTGCGCGATTTGAATTTTACGGTAGCAAAGTCTGAGCCTGAGCTGGGCTATGTGCTGAGCAGGCCTCTGGCGGGAGGGCAGTTTTTTGAGTTCTGGCGAAAAGATAATGTAGGCTCTTTGAATAGTACTGAGGCCAGTCTGCACAGCATTCGCAGGACAGTGGAGCTGAGGATTGCAGAAGAGCCGCAGGAGGTCTGCATCAATTGCCGGGTTATCGTCGAGAGGCTTAGTCTGTCTGAGCCTGCGGAAAAAGGCGTCAATATTAAATATGACAGGATTACAGGCCAGAGGATGAGAACCTCGGTATTGAGGCTGGGGCTTGAGGCGGAGCTGAAGCGGTGGATTGAGCTGGGTAATGATGAGGAACTCGCAACCGCGATTTTACAACGGATAGAAAAAAAGGCAGCTAAGAAATAGAAAGGTTGGGATGAGAGTATTAGTTTGCGGTGGTGCGGGTTACATAGGCAGCAATATGGCTGCGATGCTTGCGGCGGGGGGGCAGGAGCCGGTCGTTTATGACAATCTGGGTAAGGGGCATAAGGCGGCGATTAAGGGTCTAAAATTTGTCGACGGCGATTTAGATGATTACGAGCTGCTTGTTGTGACACTGAAGAGATTCGAAATCGAGGCTGTTATGCACTTTGCGGCGTTTATTGATGTAGCTGAATCCGTTGAGCAGCCTTTGGGGTATTATCATAATAACGTATGTGGCACACGTACGGTTTTGGCCGCGATGGAAGCAGTGGGCGTCGAGAAGTTTGTGTTCAGCAGCACGGCGGCGGTGTATGGCGTACCTGAGCGCATTCCTGCGACCGAGGATTTGCCGACGAAGCCCATTAATCCGTACGGTCAGACGAAACTTTGCTGTGAGCAGATGTGTCACTGGCAGAGCAGGGCGGGAAAACTTCGGTATGCATCTCTTAGATATTTTAACGCGGCAGGTGCCGGTTTTGACAGTTCACTTGGTGAAGACCACAGGCCGGAATCACATCTTATTCCACTTACGATTCAGGCGGCGATGGGCAGGCGTGACAGTGTAAAAATCTTCGGTACTGATTACGACACACCAGACGGGACGTGTGTCAGGGACTATATTCATATCGAGGATTTGTGCCGGGCGCACCTACTTGCGCTTGAGAGGCTCGATGAGTCGAGAGAGTTGATTTATAATCTCGGCAACGGCAGGGGCTATTCTGTTCGCGAGGTTATAAATACGGTTCGAAAAGTTTCGGGAAAGGATTTTAAGATTGTTGAGGCCGACAGAAGGCAGGGAGACCCGCCGGTACTGACAAGCGATGCGAGCAGGGCGGAGCGGCAGCTCGGCTGGCAGAGAAAATATTCCGAGCTCGAAAGTATTGTTGCTACGGCGTGGCAGTGGCACAATAAGTTTCCTAACGGCTATCCTGATTAGTGTTGAGTTTTTAGTCTTTAGTTTTTAGTTTACAGGATGAATTTCGGATTGTGGATGAGCGAGATACTTATTGGAATTGATTTGGGCGGGACGAATATCAAGGTCGGTTGCTTTAATCGCGAGCTTAATCTTTTGCGCAAGGTATCGGTAGCGACCGAAGCGGATATGGGGCCGGAGGTTGTCGTTGAGCGGATGACTGATGCAATCATTAGCCTTGTCAAAGAGGCCGGATTTAATCCAGAAGACATTGCAGCGGCTGGCATTGGGACACCGGGTCCGGCTGACTACAGGAAAGGTATAATAATCAATTCGACCAATATGCCGGCATTCAAAAATGTGCCAATCAGGCAAATGTTGAGTGACGCTTTGAATTGTCCTGTTGCGTTTGATAATGATGCCAATGTTGCCTGCTTCGGTGAGTTTACCGTAGGGGCGGGCAAAGATGTCAGCGATATGGTATTTTTTACGTTAGGCACGGGAATCGGAGGCGGTATTATCTGTGATGGTAAATTGATACAGGGGGCCGGCGGTAACGGAGCTGAGCTGGGCCATATCATAATTTACCCGGGCGGCAGGTTGTGCAATTGTGGCCAGAAGGGCTGCGCCGAGGCCTATGCATCGGCAAGCTCGACAGCTAAAAGGGCTGCGGAGGCGGTTCAGGCAGGTGCGGAATCGAGCCTAAAAAAAGTGCTCGATGAGAATGGTGAGATAAGCTGTAAGGATGTTTATGAGCATTTGAAAAAAGGTGATGCTCTTGCGAAGAAAATCACCGATGAGACCGCCAATGTGCTTGCGATTCTTTGTATCAATATGCTGCACACAACTGAGCCGAAAAAAATAGTCTTTTCAGGCGGAATGATTAATGCCGGTGACATATTGTTGGACAGGATTAAGGATTATTTCGACCGGCAGATATGGAAGCTGAAAAAAGAAGCGGTTGAGATTTGCTTTGCTACTCTGGGCGAGGATTCGGGTATAATCGGCGCTGCAGCTTTGGGGAAAGAGCTGGTTTAAAATAATTCATTTGAGGTTCAGTGTTTCGTTCAGTGAACCGGAGCGGAAGCCCTGTAAATCGATTGTTACGTATTTGAAGCCGAGAGATTTGATTTTTTTGATTATCTTTGAGCGGGTGGGCTCTTTTGTAATTTTGTTGAAATCTTCGGGGTGGACTTCAATTCGGGCGATTGTATCGTGATGACGAACGCGAAATTCGGCAAGGCCGAGCTTTCTTAAAAAATCCTCGGCCTGCTCGATTTGTTTCAATCTTTCTGTAGTGATTGGCAGGTTATAACTTATTCGCGATGCAAGACAGGGCGAGGCGGGTAAATTTGCAGTGGGAAGATTTAATTTTCTGCTCAATTTGCGAATATCATTTTTTGTCATTTTCACATCTGCAAGTGGACATATGATTTTGTATTTATTTATTGCAAGCTGGCCCGGTCGATAGTCGTCTTTGTCGTCGTAATTATGGCCGCAAATGACTTTATTGAAATCCCTGTCTTTTGCAATTTTTGTTAAAAGCTTCATCAGGTGAGTTTTGCAGTGGTAGCATCGGTCGGGTTTGTTGGCGGTGAATTTTAAATCTCCCATTTCTTTTGGTTCGACGGTTAAGATTTTCGCGCCGATTTTCTTTGCGATTTTAAGGGCTTGCTTGTACTGACTTTCGGGGAGTGAGGGTCCTGCAGCGATGCAGGCGAGAACGTTTTTGGTGCCGAGCGTATCAAGGGCTGCTTTTAACAGGAATGTGCTGTCCACCCCGCCTGAATAGGCCACGACAACTCTGTCGAGCTTTTTTAAGATTTTTTGCAACGATTTATATTTCTGGCGGATAGTCATAGTTTTCGGCCTTGTTATTTTTACTGATGATAGCGTTAATTTGTTTGTTTGTAAATTGTGAGGGCTATTTAATCTACAAGGAAATTTTTCTGTTTACTTTTTTAAGTATAGCTAAAAAACTAAACATAATTACCAGAGCTAATACAATCGTCCATATCCACTTGAGTCCCAGAGCTGCGGGCAGATAGCCGCAAATAAAGGCAAGAGCAGCTACGGACAGACTGTAAGGCAGTTGAGTGCGGACGTGCTGGATGTGATCGCATTGGCTTGCAATTGAGCTTAGAATGGTGGTGTCGGAAATCGGCGAGCAGTGGTCGCCGAAGATGGCGCCGTCGAGTACGGCGCCGAGAGAAATCATCGTTGTAAGGCCGTAGGAATTGCCGTCAAGGGCAAAAGCGACAGGTATCGCTGTTGGAATAAGTATAGCCATTGTCCCCCAGCTTGTCCCTGTTGCAAAACTTGTAATTGAGGCGACGAGAAAAACAAGAGCGGGAAAGAGTAAAGGCGGGATATTGTCAGCGAGTACCGAGATGAGAAATTCGCCTGTGCCCAGCAGGTCACAGGCCTTTTTCAGCGACCAGGCCAGTATCAGGATTGATACGGGCAGGTAACTATTCTTAAGGCTTGCCAGTGCTGCTTTGAGAATAGCGGTAATTTTTATTTTTTCGACGAAGAGTGCAAAAATGGCAGCCAGGCAGATGCCGAATGTCGACGAAAAGGCCAATATTTTTGTACTGTCGGCGTCGGAGATTGTCTGCCGCCAGTAGGCGAGGCTCACAGGTGATAAGCCACTTGAGATTTTTTCTAGGCCGCCACCTCCTAACCAGAGGGCAGTTATGTGGAATATCAAGAGCCCGACGATGGGGACAATTGCGCTGATAGGCTTGCCCATTCTTTGAGTACCGATCGCGTCAGAAGACGTGTTGTTGGAATTGTTTTTTGGAATATCGAAATTGCCGCCATTGCCTGCATTTTTTTCTGCGGTTTTCATTGGGCCGAAATCGACGTTCATCAGGATATGCAGGAACATAAAGATGAGCATCATTACACAGTAAAACCTGAACTGGATTGCATCGAAGAACATAGAGTAACCGCTTTTGTTTATGCCAAGCTCGTTTGAGACAGCTTCGAAGAGGCTTACTTCGGTTGCAATCCAGGTGCTGATTACGGCTAGGCCTGTGACCGGTGCGCTGGTTGCATCGACAATGAAGGCAAGCTTTTCGCGGCTGATGCGAAAGCGGTCAGTGATGGGTCTCATTGCCGAGCCGACGATAATTGCGTTGGCGTAATCATCTATAAAGAAGCAGACGCCGAGAAATGCGGTTATGAGCTGAGCGGTTTTTTCGCCTGTAACTATTTTTGCAGTTAACCTTACCAGGCCGTTAAAGCCGCCGCTGACGATGAGGATTTTCAGCATAATGAAGATAAGAACGACGAAGCTGAGAATCCAGAGGTTCTCTGTGCTTGCGACTGAGCCTGTTACAAACGTAGCGGTTGTTTTCAGTGCTGCTAAAATTGCGATGGGATTTGAGGTATAAACCTGAGCTTGTGTTAGCAGGCCGCCAACGATTATTGCTATTCCCAAACTGAGCAGGACGTTGTGGGTGACAAAGGCAAGCAGTATTGCAAGGACGGGCGGGATTATGCTATACCACAAATGGCGGCTGGCAGGGGGCGCAAAGAAAAAGGTTAGCGTGCAAATGACGCTGAAAATGATGAGCGCTATTAGATATTTCGTTAAACTTTTTGATTTCAAAAATTTTCTTTCTGTTTCAGAGTTTGAATTGCGGAGTATAAAAATTTTGAAATTTTAATTTTTATCTTTTCATTTTTAAAAAGCCGACGGAGGGAGTCGAACCCTCAACCCCGGCTTTACGAAAGCCGTGCTCTACCATTGAGCTACATCGGCAGCTTTTCGATATGATATAGGCGGCCTGAGGATTTGTAAAGAGCAGGTTTATTATAGGAAATTGGTGTAAAATTCGCGTGTTTGAATCTCCTTGAAAATTACGCTTATTTCGGGTATAATATACATGTGCAAAAAGTGAGGAAAGAATGTGCTTTGGTGCCTGCCTTTTGCGAACTATTAGCAAAGGAGGCTCATTAAAAATTAGGGTGAGGATATTTATGTCTAGACGCTATTTTTTCTCCGCGCTTCTTTTGTGTTTTTTCGCAGGTTTAATCGTTCAGGCGGAGACTTTTACAGGTGAGGATTTTGAAAGTTATAATGACAGCGTTGAGTTGAACGACATCTGGTCAGCCATTGGTTCGGCTGCAGTGACACTTTCCACTGATATAGCTCATAAAAGCGCCAAGTCAATGGAACTTGACTTTGATAACGACAGCGGCGATTACTATTCGGCCGCCAAAATGGTGTTCGATTCGAATAGCGATTGGACGCTGGATGAAATGGAATCTATATCAATTTATTTCAGGGGTAGTGCCGGCAACGATGCAGACAAATTATATGTTGTTATCGAGGATGATGACTGGATACCGAGCACGGCAGCAGTTAAATATGACGGTGATGCAAATGATTTGAAGAATGAGTACTGGCAGAGATGGGACATAGACCTTGATGAATTTTTACAGGAGAATCCGGCGTTTCGCCTTCAGGCGGTGTCCTCAATTGAGATAGGTGTCGGTGACGCTACGAATGAGCAGCCGGGAGGAACAGGGACGATTTATATTGACGATATAACGTTTAAGCCGGTTCGCTGTGTCGATAAAAATAAAGCAGTTGCGGATTTTGACGGAGACTGTGATGTCGATGAGAATGACTTGAAGTACCTTGTCGACCGATGGCTTGGAACCGATTACGCCGCGGATTTAATTGAAGATATGAGCGTGGATTTCAAGGATTACAAGATTGTTGCGGGAAAATGGCTGGATGAATATGAAAACTGGCCTGTGCCTCTTGACACGGATAATTTCCTTACACCTGTGGATTTTACAGATGTCGATATTACCGGTGGATTGTGGGCTGAGAGAATGGAAACCGACCGCACCGTTACAATCCCGCATATTATTCAGAAGTGTATAGATACAGGCAGAATTGATAATTTCAAACTGGCTGGTGGACTTATTAGTGGTTCTCATCAGGGCAGTTATCCGTTTGACGATACCGACCCCTACAAAACACTTGAAGCTGCTTCCTACCGTCTGGCTTTGAACTATGACGCAGCTCTGGATGCTACTATGGACGAGTGGATAACTTACTTTGATGCAGCAATGGAGGAAGACGGCTATCTTTATACCTGCAGGACTAATGGCGCACATTCAGGCTGGACCGGGCCGGAACGCTGGTCGAATCTTGGAAGCAGTCACGAGCTTTATTGTATGGGCCATTTCTACGAGGCCGCCGTTGCGCATTATAACGCCACCGGCAAAACCTCTTTGCTGAATCTTGCACAGGAAAACGCCGAGCTGCTGTTCGATACCTTCAATGAGGATGGCCTGCTTATACCTCCGGGACACCAGGAAATCGAGATTGGTCTTATGAAAATGTATCATACGCTTGGTGACCAGCGTTACTTTGACTTGGCTAAGTTCTATTGTGACCAGAGAGGAAACGCCGAAGGCCATTCCCTTTACGGCACTTACAGCCAGGACCATGTGCCTCTTGTTGAACAGGACGAGGGCGTCGGCCATGCAGTGCGGGCCGGCTACTTTTATACAGGGGCAGCCGATGTCGCAAGAGTGAATCTCGACCAGGATTATATGAACGCTATCATTAAAGTCTGGAATAATATAGTCAACTGCAAGACATATATTACCGGCGGTCTCGGCCAGCCCGGCGGCCCCGAAGGCTTCACCGTCGATTATGACCTCGGAAACAATTCGTATTGTGAAACCTGTGCGTCGCTGGCATTTGCCAAGTGGAATCACCGGATGTTCCTGCTGACAGGTGACGGTAAATATCTCGATATGATGGAAAAGTCAATGCACAACAATATTCTTTCCGGTTTGTCTCTTTCGGGTGACCATTTCTTTTATCCCAATAAGCTTGAAAGCAGCGGCGACACAAGACCTGACTGGTACACCTGTGCGTGCTGTCCGCCGCATCTTGCTAAGTATATTATGAGCATCGGCGGATACGCTTATGCGCATAATGACCAGGCTGTTTATGTTAATTTATATATGAACGGCACTGCTCAGATACAGCTTGCGTCAAATACGGTAAATCTGTCTGTAGATACGAACTATCCCTGGGATGGTGATGTTGAGGTTACGGTTAACCCGGCTCAGTCGGAAAATTTCCCGGTTTATTTGCGTATCCCCGGCTGGGCAAGAAATATTCCTATGCCGGGCAACCTCTATGGTTATATGAATGATTGTAATGAGTCAGTTACAATCGAGATAAATGGTTCGCCGGTAGAATATGATATGGTGAAGGGATTTGCGAGGATAGACAGAGTTTGGAGCAGCGGCGATACAATAGAGCTTGTTTTTCCGATGCCTGTGCGCAAGGTTATTGCTCATCCTTATGTTACGGCTGACGTTGGTCTTGTTGCCGTTCAGAGGGGACCTGTTGTGTACTGTGCAGAGGGAATAGATAACGGTGGGAGTGTTTTTGATTTGGTGGTGGACGAAGATGTGGAATTTACAGCAACGTATGAGCCGGGGACATTGAACGGAGTGACAGTTTTGTACGGTACAGAAACGGAAATTACACTGGTTCCTTATTATACCTGGGCCAATCGCGGTTCGACGCCGATGAAGGTGTGGTTTGGAGAATATGATTTTGATGTATCCGAGGGCGAGATGCAGGGTTACTGGAAGCTGGATGAGAGCAGCGGGACAACGGCGTCTGATTCGAGCGGCAAGGGTATGAACGGAACGTGTATGAACGGCCTGAGTTTTACGAGTGATTCTGTGTCCGGAGTTTTCGATGGTGCAATTAATTTTGACGGAACGGGTGAGTACATCGATTTGCCGGACGGTTTCGCAGATTTCAGTAAGGGAGTTACGATTTCGGTGTGGGCGTATCCGACGGCTGAGCAATATTATTCGAGGTTTATTGATTTGGGTAACGGCAGTGAATCAGATAATATTCTGTTCGGGCGTGAGGGAACGAGTGATAACTTGTTTTTTGAGATATGGGAAGGCGGCTCGAACGGTGGAAGGGTTGTTGGAAGCGATGCAATCGAACTGGATAAATGGCAGATGTTTACAGCGACTGTTGATGCGTCTGGTAATACGGTGATTTACAAGGATGCTCAGGTGGCTGGATACGGAACGACGGGTGTTGCAAATAATGTTACGAGGACAGCGAATTATATCGGCAGAAGTAACTGGGGTGCAGATGCATATTACCAGGGATATATGGATGAGGTTCGAGTGTTCGATTATGCGATGGATGCTAACGGGGTACAGGCTTTGTATGAAGGCGGCAGGGCGGAGAATCCGAGTCCTGCTCAGGGAAGTACTGGCATATCTACAAGTAGTCTAAGTCTGAGTTGGATTCCGGGAGCGGCTGCGGTAAAATTCGATGTTTATCTCGGAACCGACTATGATACAGTGGCAAATGCAACTGATACGTCGCCTGAAAGGGTGAGCAGGCAGAGCGGGACAACGTATATACATAATTCGCTGCTTGACCCTGCAACGACATATTTCTGGCGGATAGACGGATTGACCGACAGTAATGATGTTGTCGCCGGAAAGGGTGTTGTATGGAATTTTACGACGGCTGAATGATTATTTGGCCTTGATACACAGGCACAGGTGAAACCTGAGAGTTACTCAGCAGCTTTAATTGCATCAGCCAGCCTTAATGTCTTTTCGTATAAAGCCCTGCCGATAATTACAGCTTCGATGCCGCCTAATTTGCTCAGCTTTTTTATGTCTTCGGTGTTTTTAACACCCCCTGATGCGATAACAGGGATATCCACAGCATCGGCGATTTGCTTTGTCCTTTCAAGATTTGGCCCTGCCATCATACCGTCTTTTGTTATATCTGTATATATTATAGCGGCGAGCGGCAGCTTTGCTGCCTTGATTGCGAATTCGAGCGCAGTTTCTGAGTGCTCTTTTGTCCAGCCGTCTGTCGAAAGTTTCGAGCCGCGGGCGTCCAGCCCGAGAGCAATTTTGCCCTTGTATTTTTCTGCCATTGCGGCGAACCATCCGAAGTCGCTTATTGCTTTTGTGCCTGTTATCACTCGCTGGACGCCGATATCGAGCAGTTGTTTTATCGATTCCTCTTGTCTTATTCCACCGCCGACTTCTATTTTCAGCCTGCCGAGTTCCGCAATTTGGGCGATTGTCGCGGTGTTGACGGCTTTGCCAAGTTTCGCACCCTCAAGGTCAACGATATGCAGCCATTGTGCACCGTCTGAAATGAATTGATTGGCCTGCTCTACAGGGTCTTTTTGATATGTAATCTGGCGGTTGTATTCGCCCTGAATCAGCCTTACGCATTTTGCGTCTATCAGGTCTATCGCTGGAATTATATACATTTCGAAAGCTCCGGTACATTTTTAACAGGCAATAGGATTTTAGCAGAAAACGTTTGTTTTGAAAATCAAAAACCTGTTCTGAGTATAGATTAAGTTTTTGCTTTTTGATTTATTATCGATTTATTATATTATACGGCAGTTTCGAAATTCGGAGAGGTGTCCGAGCGGCTGATGGAGCCGGTTTCGAAAACCGGTGTCCCGATTAGTCGGGACCGCGGGTTCGAATCCCGCCCTCTCCGTTAAAGCTGTTATCCTGAAATCGGCGGGGGAAAAATATATATTTCGTGAGGTCGTAGAATGAGAAAAAACAGTGTTAAAAAATGGGAAGCGGCTCTTATCGGCGTTTTGCTTGTCGTGAGCGGCTGTGTTAATACAACCGAGACTGTAAACAAGGGCCGGAGAGAAATCGAATTTGGTTTTGACTGGAAATTTCAAAAAGGCGATTTCAAACAAGCGATAAATCCCCGATACGACGATAGCGAATGGCGACTGTTAAGTCTGCCTCACGACTGGAGCATTGAAGGGCCATATAGTGCGGAGTATGCGAGCGGGACAGGCTTTCTGCCCGGAGGAGTAGCCTGGTATCGAAAAAGCTTTCAGATCAATCCCTCGCTTAAAGGTAAATTGATTGCGATAGAATTCGACGGAGTATATAACAACTCGGAGGTTTGGATTAACGGTCATTATCTTGGTAAAAGGCCTTACGGGTATTCGAGTTTTCAATATGATTTGACTGAACATATAAACTTCGCTCCTGAGACGAACGTTATTGCAGTTCGAGTGGACCATTCGCAGTTTGCCGATTCCCGCTGGTACACTGGCTCAGGTATTTATCGTAACGTCCGGCTGAGGATAACTGACCCGTTGCATATCGCTCATTGGGGAGTCTACGTCACCACAGATGTTATTGAACAATCGAAAGCGCGAGTTAGAGTTGAAACCACGGTCAATAACTATGACAAAAACCGAAAAGTTTTTCAGCTTCAATCAGATATCATTGACCAGCGGGATAAAATTGTTGCCAGCCAGACGACGAGACATCCGTTAACTACAGGTGAGCAAAAGGTTATCAGGCATCAGCTTTCAGTAAGTAATCCGCAAATCTGGGACATTGAGTCACCGCATCTGTACAAGCTGAAAAGCACGATAAAAGCAGACGGTGATGTTGTTGATAGCACGATTACGCCTTTCGGCATCCGGGACTTTCGCTTTGACCCGGATGAAGGTTTTTTCCTGAACGGCAGGAATGTAAAAATCAAAGGTGTCTGTCTTCATCATGACGGCGGCTGTGTCGGTGCAGCGGTGCCTGTAAAGGTGTGGAAACGCCGGCTTGAGTTAATGAGGCAAATCGGCGCAAACGCAATTCGAACGAGCCACAATCCGCCGGCACCTGAATTTTTGGATTTGTGCGACCGGATGGGATTTTTGGTTATGGATGAGGCGTTTGATGAGTTCACGCCGGGCAAAAATAAATGGATTGAAGGCCGAAATATAGGCACAGCAGCTAAGGCTGGTTACAACGAGGTATTCGAGCAGTGGGCGGTACGTGATATTCAGGATATGGTCAGACGCGACCGCAATCATCCGTCGATTATTCTCTGGAGCATCGCGAATGAAGTTGATTATCCAAATGACCCCTTCTCTCATCCGTCTCTTGGTGAGCGTTATGAGCCGAACAGGCCATCGGCGGAAAATCTGACAAAGTATGGAAAGGTTCTGGTCAAGGCGGTTAAGGAAATAGACACCACCAGGCTGGTGACAGCAGCAATGGCGGATGTATCGGTTTCCAATGCCGTAGGATTTGCACAGCTTTTTGACGTCGCGGGCTATAATTATCAGGAGGGGCATTATGCTCAAGACCATAATGATTATCCCGGCCGGTGCATCATAGGCAGTGAGAATGATTCTTCACTTTCTGCCTGGGAGGCTGTGGAAAATAATGATTATATATCCGGTCAATTTATATGGACGGGTATCGATTATTTAGGTGAGGCAGATGCCTGGCCTAACAGGTCCTGGCCTCGCGCCTTGTGTGATTTGTGCGGAGTTAAAAAGCCGCAGGCCTGGTTTCGACAGAGTATCTGGACGGATGAGCCGATGGTCTATCTGGCCTGTCGAGGCAGGGCGAGAACAGAACGACAGGAACCTTCACGCCGCAGGCGGCGCGAGGTTCACTCGCACTGGAATTGGACAGAAGGTGAACGAATTAGGGTGTATTGCTATACGAACTGCGACGAGGTAGAGCTTTTTCTAAATGGCAAATCTTTGTCTTCCAAAACCAGCAGCGATGCCAGGGGACGTGTACTGAGCTGGCGGGTGCCATTCGAGAGCGGCACATTAAAAGCCGTCGGCAGACGTAACGGCAGTGCGGTTTGCGAGTACAGTTTACAAACAGCAGGCAAGCCCGCGGGGATTAAGCTGCTGGCGGATACGGAACAGTTAATTGCTGACGGCAGGGATATAGCTCATATTGAATTTCGCATAGTCGATGCTAAAGGCATTTTTGTTCCGGACAGCGAGGTTGCGGTGACGTTCGAGGTCGAAGGACCAGCGAAGATTATAGGCGTGGGTAATGCTAATCCGAACAGCCATGAGTCTCATCAGGCGTCCTCGCATTCGAGCTGGCAGGGCAGGGGACTGCTCATCCTGCAATCAACGAAACAGCGGGGCACTGTTACCCTCAGGGCAAGTGTAACAGCTCTCGAATCAGATACCATAACAATTAAAACAAAATAGCATTTCCAACTTTGCTTTTTATCAATGGCTGGCTTAACCTTGATGTTTTTGGAAGGCTTGCGGTAATGCATCAATTATATCGGTAGCGATTAAGCTTATCTGGCCCTTATTTTCGGCGGCGATGTCACCGGCCAGGCCGTGAATATAGACGCCGAGGATAGCGGCATCAAGACAGCTCAGCCCCTGTCCTGAAAGTGCTGCGATACAGCCTGTTAGAACGTCACCAGAGCCGGCAGATGCCATACCGGGATTGCCTGTCTTGTTGATATACACTTTTTCTCCATCAGTTACAACCGTACCTGCACCTTTTAATGCTACAATTGTTCCGCTGCGTGCGGCTAATTGTACCGCCTGTGTTTGACGCTCCGACGGCTGTGGTTCTCTGAAAAGTCCGGCCCACAGTCTTTTCATTTCGCCGGGGTGGGGCGTCAATATCAGTTTTGCTTTTCGTTTTTGGGGCCAATCTGTTATTTTTGCGAGGTTGTTCAGACCGTCGGCATCGATTACTGTGGGTTTTTCCTGTTGAGCAATAAGAGTATAGAGAATTTGCTGCAGGTCACCGCTTACGCCGACACCCGGCCCGAAGGCTAAACAATCATTTTCCTCGACAGCGGTTAAGATTTGATTGATTGCTTTTTTTGATATTCGCCCCTGATTATCTTCCGCAAGCGCAATAGTTGTATAAGATGGTTCGATTGAGGCGACGATTGGCAGAACAGATTTTGGCACAGCCACGCGCACTAATCCTGCGCCTGCACGCAGGGCTGAACGTCCAGCAAGCGCAGCGGCTCCGCTGAAACCGATACTGCCGCCTATAATACATATCTTTCCGAAGTCGCCTTTGTGAGCGTTGTGTTTTCTCGTTTGCAGTTTTGGTATTGTTTCTATTAATTTCATTTTGAGAGTTATATTACAAGTAATGCAGGATATAGTCAATAAAAGATTTGACAAGCAAACAGGAAAGTTTATAATAAGTAAATATAGTAATGAGGATTTTTACAATGGGAAGAGTACGTCAAATGATCAACGTCAATGGACGAGAATGCTGGACATTATTTGATACAGGTGCACGCAATACTTATGTTGTTCCCTCAGTATCTTCATTATTGATAACTTCAAAAATCAAAAAACCGTTTCGCTCTGCGATAGGTGGACAGGTTAAAGAAACAACTGAAACAGCACCTTTAGGGGCTGAAATAGAAGGACGACGAATATCCACTCACGCGATGGTTATCGATGAAATTGGGAATGATGAAAATGGAACTCCCATTGAAATTCTTTTTGGTGCATTGGCGGTGCAACAGTGGGGTATAAGGCTGATTCCCGAACAAGAGAAACTGGATCTGTCACATTATCCGGAAGAATTTGTAGAATTTTAAATATACGGGCAGGAAATTGAAGTTCCGCATTTTATGCGGATCAAGCTAATTATTGTTAGACACCGAATACAGATATAGGAGGCTAGGATGCCAAAGGCACATGAGTTTCTCCCTATGAGCCTTGTAACTTTCTCTAATGAGTTGAAGGAGGAGATTTTCCTTCTCTACTCGAAGGGCTTTGAATACGGTCCGGGCATTCATCGAAACGGCCAAGGTTCGCCTTGGATGATTGATCGGGAGACTCAGTCGCGTAAGATTAGTGATCCGCTGGAACAGAGGAAAAGCACTTGGCTCATTAACAAAGAGGCCAGAAAAATGCTCCAAGATTCTGTTTCGAAATGGAGAGAAGAGATTAAGCAGAAGCAACAACAAAAGCTGATGGAACCGAGTGATGCTCAGCAGCGACTCTTGTACCTTGACTGGCTCACGACGTCTTCCGACAATCTCCCCGACTATCACTCCTATTTCGAGAAAACCTATCCGAACTACTCCATTGTAGGAATGCAAGGCTGTGGGAACCTCACCATGAACGAGTGGTATGTTGCATATTTGTGCTCTCCATTCACCGATAACAGGCCGACTTTCATCGGCCTCCCCGAAGATCATGTTAATCGAGTACCTCCTAGGCAGTACACTTGTCTTGTCAAGTACAAAGACGGAGCGGTTCGGATTCAAACCCTTATCTTTAACTTCCTCACAAAACGAGTACTCCTGGTAAGGGAGCAGGCGGATGTTACAGACGACATCGAGTTTGCCGTGTACGGGACTCAGCTACTCCGGGAAGGCGAGTTGGTGGAATTTAGTGGTATCGTGGAGCAAATAGCTGATGTCCGCCACCTGTTCAAGCTCCCCAATTTGAATCCGAAAAGCAAAACAAAAAATGAACCAAATCAACGTCCAAGACGTTTCTTTGGTGAGAGACAATACGATGACGTCTGGTTCGGAGAGGCTGAGTTGCTGGAAAACTTGGCAATTCGTAGGGCCTCCCTCAATGAACCCGTTCTTTTGAATAGACAGTTCCAGCACATGGGTGCCGACCCAGACTACATACGAGAAATTTTTGAAAGCCAAGGCTACAGAGAAGACAAGCAACGAGACCGCTTGCTACGCTATAGCAACGGAACGTGGCGCTTTCGTGAAGAGACCGATGAACTGGTAGAAGTGAAGTTGTTTCGTAATGTGTATGCTTATAGCCTAGTCGGTCTTAATGAAGCGGGGAACATTCTAGCGTTGGCGGTGGGCGGCCTTGCTGGACGGAGGGGCCAGACTCTTGAATCCGCAGTCCAAAATATACGTTCTTACGGTGCGATTGATGCATTACTGATAGATCAGGGAGACGATGTGTTCCAGTATACACTATCGTCTGGCGGCTCCTACGAGGAACGAGTTAAACTGCTGAGGCCTCAGATGCGGGCTGTATTCGTCTTCGGGGCACGTCGCGAAGCAGGCAAGAACGCAACTTTTGAGCAATTAAAGTGAACGTGTCTAATAATGCGCTGTACCTGACCGCAATTCCGCTGTGCTCCATTCCCGCCGGCGATGGCCACGTTAGCGGCTTTGCCAAAAATGCGAGGTAGGGATAATATTGCACTTATCTCCCGTAGGTTTTGAGTCTGAAGTCTTGGGTCTGCTGTTTCCTGTCTCCTGTATTCTGTCTCCTTTTTTATTTTCCTTCTTCTATTTTTTTGTTTATTAATGTTGCGGTAAGGCCGGCAGAGAATCCGTTGTCGATATTGACAACAGTGACACCTGCTGCGCAGGAGTTCAGCATTGTCAAAAGGGCGGACAGGCCTTCGAAGCTGGCGCCGTAACCGACGCTTGTGGGTACGGCAATCACAGGGCAGCTTACAAGACCGCCCACAACGCTGGCCAATGCACCTTCCATACCAGCTACGACGATAATGACATTTGCATTTTGTAGTTTCGGCAGACTGCTTATAATTCGGTGCAGTCCCGCTACGCCTACATCGCAGATAAGCTCGGTCTTCTGGCCCATAATCTCGCACGTAACCTTCGCCTCGGCCGCTACAGGTAAGTCGGCTGTGCCTGCCGTGACAATCGGTATCGCATTCTTGCTCGGCGTTGGTTTCTTTTGTTCGAGTACGATTGCCCTTGCATCTTTTTCGTATCGTGCGTTTGGAATCTTTTTCGCAACGGCTTTATAGACCTGTTCTGTTGCACGTGTAGCGAGGACGTTGCTTCCCTTTCCAGCCATCCTCGAGAATATTTCGGCAACCTGTTTACCTGTTTTGCCGGGACAATAGATTGTCTCGGCAAATCCTCTGCGGAGCTGGCGGTGATGGTCGATTCTGGCAAAGCCGAGCTCCTCGTAAGGCAGGTGTCGCAATTTATTCACAGCCTCGTTGATATCGATTTGTCCGGCTTTGACCTGTTCTAATAATTTCTTTAGCTGTTCGGTATCCATTTCTGCACTTTTTTATTCACTGTGAGCCTTCGGTTCAATAGTTAAATCGGCGAAAATCCCAGCCTTATATTTATGATAGGCTAAAGAGGCTACCATAACTGCGTTATCAGTGCAATATTGCTTCTCAGCAGTTAAAAGTGTTGCTGACGGCCTAAGCTCATTGCACATTTTTTGCAGCTTGTTTCTTAAAGCTGAATTTGCAGCGACGCCGCCGCCAAGCAGCACTGTTTCAGCCCTTGTTTTTTTTGCTGCCAGTTTTGTCTTTTCAACGAGAACATCGACGATCGCCGCCTGGAAGGAAGCTGCGATATCGGCAATTTCCTCTTTGCTCATTGAATCAACCTTATTTTCACCTTTCATATCCTGACCTCTGCAGTAATAAAGGACAGCGGTTTTAATACCGCTGAAAGAAAAGTCGAGCGAGTCTTTGCCGAGCATCGTACGGGGAAATTTTATTGCTTCGAGATTTCCTTTTTTTGCGATTTTTTCTATTGCAGGCCCGCCAGGGTAGGCAAGTTTCAATATTGCAGCGACTTTGTCGAATGCCTCGCCTGCCGCGTCGTCTATCGTACAGCCCAAAAGTTTCGGCGCAAGAGGCGATTTATAATCATAGAGACTTGTATGCCCGCCGGAAACAATTAGTGCAACAGCGGGCAGCTTGATATCAACTTCCGAAAGAATTGCTGACTGCATATGTGCGTGCAGGTGGTCAATGGCAATCAGAGGTTTATCCCAGGCAAAGCTTAAGGTCTTAGCGGCGGTGACACCGATTATAAGTGCAACGGTCAATCCGGGCTGATTGGCTACTGCGATGGCATTGATTTGTTCGGGCGATATTTTTGCCTGTTCGATTGCCTCTTTTATTACGGGGTATATTTGTTCGATATGAGCGCGTGATGCGATTTCAGGAACGACTCCGCCGTATTTTTCGTGCAGCTTATCTTGTGATGCGATTACCGATGATTTGATAATTTTGCCGTCTGCAACAATGGCCGCCGCCGTCTCGTCACAGCTTGTCTCAATACCCAGAATGTTAATCGTTTCTTTTGATTCACTGTTTGCAGCTTGTATCTGGTTTAAGGATTTACTTTTCGTTCGCATAAGAATGATATTATCCAAAAAAATGCACTTGAGTCAACTCTTAGAGATTAGTGTCGAGTTCTGTTGAGTTTTCTTTTGCGATTAATTTTCACTGCGGATTTTGCGAGCAGGACGATTTGTTTTGCAATACTTTTGCAGACGTGTATAAAAGAAAATCTTATCGGGATAAGCTTGGGCAATTCGAAGTCGGTGCACGGTTTTTCAGGTAAGCCGTCGCCGAGAATTTCAATTTTTTCGAAATCAGAGCAGCCGAAACCGATGCTTTTTGCTGTTTTGATAATCGGTACATCATCAGGCTTAAGATTTATCAGCTTGGCACAGACGGTTTCGAGTGCAATGGGTTCTGTGCCGCTGATAAGATAGCCGAGCGGCCTGCTTCTGCCTCGGATTGGGCCGCCGCCGTCCATCACGTGCACAGCGTCTATAATCGTCAGAGCGGGATTGAGGTATTTGAAAATATCTATAAGAAAGTGACAAAACTTTTCAGCCTCTTTTCCTTTTCTAAAATGCCATATCGCTTTTCTCTTTCCGCAAACGGTCCCGAACATATTTTTTACAGCGAAGGTTGCAACAAGCTGCTGATGTGATTTGAATTTCGGCAGGTTTATAATTACATCTGCTTCGAGAGCGAGCGAGCTTACCCCGACGATGTTGTCGCCGATTTTACATTTTTTAGCCCTTTTGAGCTGTTTATATGGGACGTTGAGCTTTTTCAGGGGTTCCTGGAGTTTGAGTTTTTTGATGCAGTTTTCGACGTTTGACCAGGCAGGCGAGTCTGCAACGAATGGTTTTGCGCCGAAATCTTTCAGCAGTTTCACCGTCTCGATTATAACAGCGGGATGAGTTTGTGTCGCGTGATGTGCCGAGCGCGGAGCGATAAAATTAGGTTTAAGAAGGACATTGTCACCTCGTTTGATAAATTTCTCAAGGCCGCCGAGAAGCTCAAAATGCCTTTGCAGCTCTTTCGCTATTTTGGTGTTGTCGTATTCTTCACATCTTGTAAGTATGACTGTTGCGTCGGACATATATGTTCAATCACTAATTTGTGTACAGATGATGAGGAAACTGACAACGTACGGCCTCGCAGCGGCTCTGCTGAAGAAAAGACTGCCTAATGAGTTTTGGTGGCTGATGTATTGCAAAGGCCGAAGATATATGAAGTCACCCGGACTCATCTTCAGGCTGAAACTGCAGGACTCGAAGAACGTATCATTAGACTCTGAGCTGTCGGATGATTTGGTGGTTAGCTGTTTTAACGGCGAGGGGGACACCGGCGTAAAGCTGACGTTGCAGACGCCTCTTAAACCCGGTATTTTTTGCGCCTTTATTCGCAGTGCAAGCTGGCCCGGCCCGATGCTCTCCGTCTTGATTGAGCCGTCGGTTGAAGTATAGTAAATGCTTGTTCTGTTGAATAGCCTATTAACTGGCAGGTCGTCATACCGGCCGTCGGAAAGTAATATCACTGACGAGCCGACTCTTTTTGCGCCGGCTTCTGAAAGCATATCGAAGATTTGGTCGCCCAAACTTGTCCTGCCGAAGCCGACTGAAAATGAATTAGCGCCGAAGGCTTTGAAGTGTTTGAATCTGAATGGCTGAGTGTAGAGGATTTCTGAAATCTCATTTAGCTTACCGGTGTTTTCAGCCGGTGTTTCGAAGATATTAACCTGGAAATTTATGGAATCCAGCCGCTGAATTTGCGGCTTCTGTCCGGCGGGGGCGAGGTCGCCGAGTTTTACATCTTCCCAGACGGGTTTTGTATTTTGTTGTTTCTGGCCATTGCAACTGGTAAGCAGTGCTGTCAGCCAGAACATAACCGCAATATGAAAAAAACGAATCATATACAATAGATTATAGATTTAACGGTAGATTGTCAATGAGTGATGTGCTGATTGGATTGATATATGAGCTTGCAATTTACTGCCGGGTCTTCTTTAGCTCTGTTGTCTGTTCGCTGCATTGCGTCGCAACGAGTAGGCAAGGGGTGTTTTTGGATTATTTGCCACTTCTGCTGACGGCAAACACGTCTTTAGATTTTTTTAACCTTGAAGAACCGAAAGTCGGTGTTATAATCAGCCGGAGGCGCACGCTGATTGATATCGGCTGCAGCAATAAATCGCCTCGATTTAATGAATTGATGGTTGCTGGGGAATAGTGTAATGGTAGCACAACTGACTCTGGATCAGTTAGTCGGGGTTCGAGTCCCTGTTCCCCAGTTGAGTTTCGCCACTAATTCTTCAGTCTCGTGAATCTGTCGCGTCGAACGGGACTAAACTTCTATTCACCGTGGATTAACTTTCATTTACCTGCTAGCCAGTTTCTGGAAAATATTGCGAAATCGTCGAAGTCAACATCGCAGTCATCGTCGAGGTCGCCTGCATAGACCCAAATGAACTCATAAGCACCCATATCGACTATCTCGTTGTCGTCACAGTCGCCGTCTTGAAATCTTAGGTTGTCGTCAAGGTCTAACGGCGTTTGCTCGCCGGTGTTTCCATCGCCGTCAAGGTCGGCTGCGTCTGCCGGCACCGATGCATTATCGCCCGCCTCGATACACGGCGAATCTCCCAGTAGCTTCAAATCTCCTGCCGCGGCATTTACATAAAGAGGGTCATCATCGATATTATGATTGGCTGCGCCGCCGAAGGGTATTGAACCGTCGTCCGGGTCATTGTCCTGGATGCAACTGTAGCTCACATCCGGAGAGCATCCGTGAATTTGAGCGGACTCATCCGAACCGCCGCTGTCGCTGTTGCCCCAGAGAATGCAATTTGTGACTTTCGGATAACTCGGATCACTTATGGTATCGTTATAAATGCCGCCACCCGACAGAACCGCCGAATTCCCTGAAAAGCTGCAATTAATAATATCTGTAAAAGTGAGGTTTTCATTGACTATCCCGCCGCCGTTTTCGCTGGCTGTATTGCCGATAAACTCGCAATTCGTAAATATCGGAGTATGGGAACGTTCATTGAATATCCCGCCGCCATTGGTAGCTTGGTTGTTCGTAAAACTGCAATTGAAAACCATCGATTCAGCCTCTCTGTTGTACATCCCGCCGCCTTTATCAGCCGGGTTGCTGGTAAAGCTGCAATTGCTAATCACAGGCGAGTTCTGGCTGTTGTACATACCACCACCATCTACAGCAGTATTTTCGGTGAAAATACAATTACTCACCGTGGGGCTATGACCTCCATTATACATTCCTCCGCCTTCCTCTGCCGAATTGTTGCTGAACAGGCAATTGCTTATTGTCAAATCGCAGATATAGTTGTACATTCCCCCGCCGTCGCTTTCTGCCGTGTTGTAGCGGAATTTACAATTGGCAATCGTAGGATCACTATCGTCGTTCAGCATTCCTGCGCCGCGGTCCTGCCAGGATAATGAACCATCGGCATATCCTCGTTTAATTGTGAAACCATCGAGAATAGCGCTTGGCCCTGCAGTGCTGTCGCTTGAGACGACATGATAGCTGTTATCAGTATGTATGCCTGTGTTGCCGATGTTACCGCTGAGAATCGTTACATTATTTTCCCAGTCGCGCTGATCCCTGCTGGTCTCAACACCAACGAAACCGCCGTAGATAGCGACATCGTCTATTAGCCAAAAGCTTTCTGTTCTGTCGCCCGGTGTCTGGCTGCTGCCTTCATCGGGCTTGTAAATACCCTCAGCTACCCATATCTCATCACCCGCAACCGCTGCATTTAGTGCATCCTGAAGATTCGTGTAGGCGTTGGGCCAGCTGCTCCCGTTGTTGGCTCCATAAATCGCATCTTTATCGACGAATATAATGTTTAATTCTAACTCGAGATAAGGGCTCATACCGATGCCTGCCATATACTCTTTCGAGCGGAAATAAATCATACAGTTGCCGCTTGATTCGACATCCATTATCTGCCAGCCGTAATTTGTATATGTACCGTTGTGGAAATCTCTGACACTGTCCGTAACGTCCCAGTATATCCTTCCATACGAGCCCGGTGCGTACGCCGTGGCAACCGCAGTTGAGTTATAGCTCGGCTTGCTATTCCAGGTCGTTGTGTCCTCGTCCCAGTTTCCTGTAATCCGAAATGCATCAAGCTGCCTGCCCACAGGATCACAATCAACGTATTGATAATAATATAAAGAAAGTTCTGCGGATTGAACTTCTGCCTCATCCGGAATCCAGCTCAAATCAAATTTCAGCAGAGTGTCTAACTCGCCGGGATTCAGGTTCATACACCTTACAATCAAACGATTCTTGCTACCGTTAATTGTATCGGGGTAGAATTCATCAATGAATGTGTCATCAGTAGGCCCAATACCGTAAACATTTATACAAAATAAAGCTAAAATCACCATAAATAGAATCTTTATTTCTCTTGTGCTCATAATTATTGCCCTCCAATAATGCTGCCACATATTGATTATTTTTTCGATTGTCAATTAGAAGAACCAGCAGCCATATTCCTAGTGCTCAAGGATTCATTGTTCGGTTTTCTCTCTGTCTGCCACTACTTAAGTATTGCAGGTTTTCGTAAATTATGAGTTTAACAAATATTGTCCGGAATTGCAAGTAGTTTTTTGTAAAGCATTTTTGGTATCTTCTTTAACAGTTAAACTCAGCCACGATGGGTGTATGGTCGCTCGGCCGCTCCGCGCCACGAGGTTCCTTATCGATATAGCAACTCCTGCATTTGTCAGCCATCGGCTTCGTTGCCATAATATGGTCTAACCGCCAGCCTAGATTTCTCTTAAACGAACCCCGCATCCGGTAGTCCCAGTACGTATATTGGCTGGCATCTTTACAGCTCTTTCTGAATAAATCTACAAAACCCCATTTGGTGACCGACCGTAAAGCTTCTGTAACTTCAGGATTAAAACATACATGTCCCAGCAAACCTTCCGGGTCATACACATCTATTGCTTCCGGAGCTACGTTGAAATCTCCCATCCACACTATTGGCTCAGCCGGCTCGAAATTACTTTCAAAATATTTCTGCAGTCGTTTAAACCAGTTTAATTTATATTGGAACTTCTCTGATTCCGGCGAGTAACCCTGCGGAACGTAGGTATTGACGATTATGATACCATTGATTTCTGCTTTTATAAAGCGGCTTTTATCTTTAGGCTCCTGCTCAAAACCGTATTGGGCGTTTTTTATCGGTCCTTTACTGAAAACCGCCACTCCATTATAGCTTTTTTGCCCCGAATATATATACTCGTAGCCGCTTTTCTCAAAGGCCTCTATTGGAAACTCTTCATCTTGGACTTTGGTTTCCTGCAGGCAGAGAACATCAGGCATCTGTTTTTCGAGCCATTCCAACACGACTCCCAGACGCGCTCGCAAACCATTAACATTGAAGCTGGCTATCTTCATTGCAACTTTTCTTATGTAAATTGCTGCTCCTGACCGATAATATTATACATCTTTATTAAAAGGGTGCATAGCTTTAACATTGAAGGGCTTGTAAGGTTTCTCGCATTTGCGCAAGAGTGTTGCCTGGAAAGATTTTTGCAGAAAAAGGATTTTAGGAAATGATAAAAAAGGTTCTTTTAGTACTTGTTTTAATTGTTTTATTCCTTGCTTTAGCCAATTGTCAGACGGTTCAGGGATTGGGCGGCGACATTCAGTGGACCGGTGAAAAAACCGCTGAATTGCTCGAAGGACAGTAGTTATTTCCGGCGGATTCCAAAGTCGATAATCTAAACAATGCGTCTGGCTTTTATGTGGACTCTGTTACCTTCCCTTTGTCCGGTTTTGCGTTTGTGGGCAAATCCTCTATAGGTATGGAACCGTTTGTCTGTTGTATCTTTTGATTTTGTTGTGCTGTCACTGCTTTTCCACCAGCCTCGCTACCGGAGTCGATTTTTTCAAGGGCGGTATAGTTTTCGACGATTGTCAACAGGCTCAACAAAAAGCTCAGCATGCTTTCAGCTCCCTGATTGGTGTTAACTCCTCCCTGCATAAGACCATCGTGACAGCCTTTGGTCTTGAAGTTATAAACCGGAATGTGCAGGTCATTTTCACCCAAAAACCAGTCGAAGGCTTTTTTCTGAAGTTTCAGAAGTTCGCTGTCACCTGTAACATCATAGGCGGCTTTTAGCATCATTACGGTGCTTGCAGCCTCTACTGGTTGTTGGTCAAATTCGGCCTTTGTCTTTCCTCGCTCGTACCAGCCGTTGCTCCCCACAAAGCTGAAATGATTGCCGTTGTAGGTTTTGGAAAGTAAAAACTTAAATGTCTTTTTTGCAACGTCGAAATATTTCTCTGACAGTGTTTGTCCCGCTACGAACATGGAATAAGGTAGTATCGCGTTGTCGTATGTTAAAATATCTTCGAACCACTGCCAGTTCGGGTAGCTGTTTTCTTCGTATTGCAATAAAAGCTCGTCTGCTGCCAGTTCCATCTCACGCTTGATGTCACTGGCGCCGGGAAACTGTCTTAAATAATCGCTCATTCCCAGTATCGAGTATGCTATTCCTTTGGGAAGTAGTTTCTTTATATGTTTTACCGACCTGTCAAAGCAGTCCTTGATTATCGGTATATAATCTGGTGATGGTGAGTTAGCCATAACCGTCCCAAACGCCCACAGTGCACGCCCGAGAGCATCGTGCATCGGTTCGTTTTCCATCCAGCTCCTGTCAAAGTTCATAAAGTTTCTCACAAGACCGTTTTTATCCTGCGAGTGCATAATAAACGATAGATATATATCGAAGAGGCGCATCGCCTCCGGTTCCGGGTACTGTGAATAATAACGGCTCATTGCGATTACCGCTCGTGCGTTGTCGTCTGTACAGTATCCGTATTTACGGTTCGGAACAATAAATTTTGCGTGTTGAAACATCCCCGTATCGTCGGTAAGTCTTTTAATGTGTACTAATGACGGCTCGGGTATTTCAATACTCGGTGTGCCTTTAGCGCCCGCTGGCAGCTTCTTTGGTGTGATGGGGATTGGCAGCTTGATTGAGCTGAATAGTTTCCAATATGCATGCCCTATTTTAGGCCAGGTTCGAGACCGGCCGTAATCGTATGCTTTTCTCCGAAGCGAATAATATAGCGACTCATCTTTAAGTATCTCGATTATTGTTTCAGCAAGTTGCCTTGAATCGCCGAACCTGACAAGTTTGCCTCGACCGCCCGCTAAAAGTTCCTCGGCTGCCCAGTACGGCGTCGAGACGACTGCCTTGCCTGTCCCAACGGCGTAAGACAAAGTGCCGCTTGTCAGTTGTGCTGCATTCATGTATGGTGTAACATATATGTCAGCCGCACATAAAAAATTATGCAGCTCTTCATCGCTTACGAATCTGTTATGAAACATTACGTATTCGTTGCATTCTAACTGCTGGGTCAGCCTCTGGAGACTGAATCTGTACGATTCTCCTTCTTCTTTTAGTACCAGTGGGTGTGTCATACCTAGGATTATGTAAAGAACTGACGGCTCAGCCTCAATTATCTTTGGCATCGCCTTCAGCATTACCTCTATACCTTTATTTTTACTCAGAAGACCGAATGTCAGAATTGTTTTTCTGTTTTCAATGCCAAATTTATGCTTGTAGTAGTTATTGTCTACAAAAGGCAAATCGGGTATCCCGTGAGCAATCAGCTCAACCTTCTTTTTATCTATCCCGTATATGTCACCAAGCATTTCAACGCCTCGTTTGTTCATCGTTATTACTTTATATGAGGCATTGCATACGTCTACCAGCGACTCATAGTACTCAGGCGCAGGCTTGTCGAGAAGAGTATGAAGCGTTGTTATTATCGGTGCGTTTAGTCGATTCAGAAGAAGGCTCAGGTATGAGCCTGCATCACCGCCGAAAAGACCGTATTCGTGTTGTACGCTGACGAGGTCAACATGGCTGAAGTTAATGTAATCCGCTGCACATAGGTAATCGTTTTTAACATCCTGCCGAATTTCGAACTTCACAGGGTCGCGGTATTTATACTTTTCTGACTGCATTGCCACCACCAGGGGCTCGAAGCCGCCCTTAGTTGACGAACGGATACTTTCGATAAGGTCTGACGTAAAAGTTGCTATCCCGCATTTTCTTGGCGGATACGAGGAAATAAATGCAATTTTCTTTTTGGAAGATTTTGCCATCCTTAACATCCCCTTAAAAGAAAAAGTTTCTGATGATACTTTATCATTTTAATCTCAACCGGAATTCTTGTCAAGTATTTTGACTTTTGACGTCTGTTTTCAAAGGCCTTTTTCATCACTTGAAAATGTTGTTTGACTTTAACTTCTTATATAATATGAACTTATCGAAATGCGTAAAATGCCGGGTTTATTCGTCTGTTCTCGTAATAAGCTCTTTTACAAGCTTTGGGGCATCTTGAGCCAGGACGAGTTCCCTTTCTCGCGCAAACCTGCCATTTTCACCGTTACCTCCTCCGCAATATAGGCGGTAGCATTGAATTGTCCTTCCATTTTGCTTGCTTTTTTGTCCTAATAGCCCGATGTCTGCTGTGTAACTGTGTGCACAGCCGTTCGGACAGCCTGATATACAAATTCTCTGACTTAAAATTTTAGTATTCTTTAATTCTCTCCTTATTGCCTCTGACGTTGCATTTGTATCTGTTAAACCGTTTGGACAGCTCCTGCCGCCGGGGCAAGCGATTATTATTGGCTTGTTCAAATATTCGGATAAGCTTAATGGCAGTTCGATTTTTTTGTCGCTGTAAATCTCTAAACCGTGCTCCAGATTTATTCTTAGTACCGCTCCCCTCGGCTCAGCAATCTCAGCCAGTTCTATTGCTTGTTGGGTATTAATATTGCCGCATGCTAATTGTAAACGATAAAAGTATCTGACCTTATTTTTGCGCTTAACAATTGTAATATCAGGCCACATTTGACTTTGTTTTATCATTTTGAATCTGTAGTCAAGTTCATCTTTGAAGCGTTCGTCTCCGAATTTTTCCCTTATATGCCGAAAGCGCGCCCGTCGTCTGTTTTGCCTGTCGCCGAATTGCTCGAATAGCTTAAGTGATGCTATACACAAAGACAGTATTTCACTTGTTTTCAGATTTTGATAAAGCTCGATACCAAGTGCAGGCCTCGGACCGAACGAGCCTGCACCGATTAATCTGAAAAGGCCGGCCGATCCAGCTATGAATCCAAGGTCGCTTAACCACGGCTTTGCGCAGGCCTTTGGACAGCCGGAAAAGCTTATCTTGAACTTGCGGGGCAGGTTATAAATTTCAGGCAGGACTGAAAGCTCGCAATTGACTAAACTTGCTATCGGCATCAAATCGAAACCTTCTCCCATCAAGTCACAGCCGGAACATTGCGTAATATTCCTTATGGAATTCCCGCCTGTCCCCGATGTTGATAGTAACACTTCTGCAAGACCTTTATGAACAGATGCAATATCACAGCCTCTGATATTATGAAGTTCAATATCCTGGCGGGTTGTTATATGTATGGGGCTTTTATTTGAATATCGTCCTGCCAATTCAGCTATTCTACGCCATTGCTGCCAGCCTATCCTCCCTCCGAATATCTTTATCCGTTGCATATAAAGACCGGTTTGTCTTTGCGGATAAACCCCCAGATATGGATTCGCCGACTCATTATTGAAATTGTCTTTCCCGTTTTTTTTCATCTTAAACTTGACTGTTAACCTTTAACGGCCGGGTATGGATACCGCACTCGCCTCCACACTTGCTTGTTCCTATCCACCTGCCGGCTCTTTCGTCGGCTCCCGTAGTAATTTTTGTGCATGGCTCACACCCAAGAGAACGATAACCCTTGGTATATAAAGGATTTACATCTACCTTGTTAAGAGCTAAGTACTGCCATACCTCGCGTTCATACCAGATTAAAATAGGATTAAGCTTTATAAGCCCTTCATCACGCTCTTCTATTTCCTTAAAATCCGTTCGTGTCCTGCCTTCAGTGCAGCGAAGGCCCGTAACCCAGCAGGATACTTGCATCTCTTCTATTGCTCTGCGCGCCGGTTCAACCTTGAGTATTTCGCAGCAGCCGTCAGGGTCTGTTAAACACAGCTTATCAGGAATTTTTGCATCACTGCGAAATACCTGTAGCTCCGGATATTTAATAACCTGCTGATTCATAAACTTTATCGTTTCCGAAGGTTTATATCGTGTTGTTACTATAAAGCCGCGAATCTTGGGACTTACTCTTTTAGCCAGATGCCATACTGCCACGGAGTCTTTACCGAGACTGTTTGCAACCACAAGACTATCTCCATATTCTTCATAGGCCTGTTCAATCAGCCATAGAGCTCGTTCTACTTTTTGTCTGTAGTTTAGTCCTTGAACTAATTGTGTAACGTCTTCTGTTTTCAGGTCTTTGAGCATAATATTATCCCTTCTTAAAAGTTAGATTTGATATTCTGGTGGTCTTAGTCTGCCGATTTTTACCCGGTTCCATATACGCTCATGGGTATAAAAGGCAAATATTTTTATCATTGTGTCGAGAACGCCTATCTTGGCTGCAAGTTCAAGCTTACCCACCATAAGCCAGGCCACTGCGAAAGTAACTATTGTGCCGCCGGTCCGCCAGGTAATAGCCTTAAGAATGCTTCTTGTATGTGTTTCCATTCAATAAATCCTAATTTTAGTATTCCTATAGTATTACTATGATATATAAAGAAAAAAATCATATGTTATAATCCGGGACGTATTTTTTTCTCTCTGCCATTTCATCTTCGATAAGCATAGAAAAGTTTTTATTGTTAAGAAATTTTCCGATTGTCTGATTTATTTCATCCCATAGCCTTAAAAATGCGAAATCTCCTAAGCTTTTAGTAGAATGTAGCTCCTTGGTTCTTTTACCTCCCTGAAGGTGTCTGATGACCTGGCCGACGGTTATCTCGTCGGCTTTTCTTGAAAGCATAAATCCCCCTTCTTTGCCTCTTTTTGAGCTGATAAAGTCGCCATTTTTCAATTCAACCATTATATTTTCTAGGAATCTTGACGGTATATGTTGAGCTTTAGAAATATCCTGTATTGAAACAGGTTGGCTGCTATTGCGAAAAGAGAGCTCGAATATGGCTTTTAAGGCGTATTTGCACCTTTGTGTTATAAAGTTTGTATATTGCATTTTCATAATAATTCTCATATATCACTAATACAATCGGAATAATAATATATATACCTTTGTTTGTCAAGTCTGGTTTTCAAATTTTTTAATTTTTTTGAAACATTTATTGACAGAAGAGCATAAATACTACTAAAGTACTATGAATTTAGAGGCTTAAAATATGAAAATTTCGACAAGAACAAGGTATGGTATTAGGGCAGTTTTTGAGCTTGCCCGACATTTCGGAAAGGGCCCTGTACAGCTCAAAAAAATCGCTGAAAAGCAGGATATTTCTGTTAAATACCTGGAACAGTTAATCGCAATCCTTAAAACTGGTCGTTTTGTCAGAAGCATTAGAGGCTCTAAAGGGGGCTATATTCTTGCAAGAAAGCCCTCCGAGATTAAACTTAATGATTGTGTAAGATGTCTTGAGGGAGAATTGAATCCTGTAGAATGTGTTGAGAATCAGGATTATTGTAAGCGGTCGGATGATTGTATTGTAAGACAGGTCTGGGTAAAGGTAACTGATGCCGTGGAAAATATCTTGCAATCAATAACCTTGCAGGATTTGGTTGACAAGGCTGAAAATCGAAATACTCCTGATTACCAGATTTAGAATTTGGAGATAATTTTATGAGTGCTATTTTTGAAAATATAACTGCTGCTATAGGATATACTCCTCTGGTTAAAATAAACAAGCTCGCTTGCCCAAAGGTAACTCTTCTCGCAAAGCTTGAATCTTATAATCCCTGCGGCTCTGTCAAGGACAGAATCGCATTATCGATGATCGAAGCCGCCGAGAAGAAAGGTCTGATTAAAGAAAAAACTGTCATCATCGAGCCGACAAGCGGAAATACCGGTATAGGACTGGCTTGCGTCTGTGCGGCAAAGGGATATAAATTAATACTGACTATGCCTGAGTCAATGAGCATTGAAAGAAGAAAGCTGCTAACATTATTCGGTGCAGAGATTATACTCACGCCTGCCCAAAAAGGTATGCCCGGTGCAATAGAAAAGGCAAATCAGCTTATCAGCGAAAATGAGTTAGCATTTATGCCGCAGCAGTTTAATAATCCCGCAAATCCACAGATACACAGAGAAACAACTGCTCCGGAGATATGGAACGATACGGATGGCAATGTCGATATATTTGTTGCCGGTGTCGGTACAGGCGGTACAATTACAGGCTGTGGCGAGTACTTAAAGAAAAGAGAAAAGGACCTGAAAGTAGTTGCCGTCGAACCGAAGGATTCACCCGTTCTTTCAGGCGGCAAAGCCGGTCCACACGCTATACAGGGTATCGGCGCAGGATTTGTACCAAAAGTCTTAAACGTTGATATAATTGATGAGATTATGCAGGTCTCGAATGAAGATGCAATGGAGACTGCAAGACAGCTCGGGGCGAAAGAAGGTATTTTAGCCGGTATCAGCTCTGGTGCTGCTATGTGGGCTGCTATCAAGCTTTCTTTCCGCCAGCAAAACGAGGGAAAAACTGTTGTGGTTATTTTGCCGGATACCGGCGAAAGGTATATTTCCACCAAAATGTTCGAGCATCTCTAAGAACAAGGAAGTTAGTTTTAGCGGATTCTTTTGATTAAGAGGATATGAAAATGTTGAATAAAAAATCGCAAGGAAAAAAAATTGCAGATGTAGTCAATGAAATTGCCAAAACTTATGCAGATGATTCCGGCACGAATTTTATTGATATCTCTAATTTGCCTGTCAGAGAGAAAATCCTCGAAGTAATAGATTTTCTTACCGAGGTGCTCTTCCCAGGCTATACCGGCAAAAGAGTGGTTACCAGCTCTAACATAAATTTTATCGTCATTGATATTCTATATCATATCTATACCGAGCTCGCCGAGCAGATCGAGCGGGCCCTTAAATATCGCTGCAGAATGCAGAAATGCGACACCGGCGATTGCAGAAAATTAGCCGAAGATGCAACTCTGCATTTATTAAACCGTCTGCCCGAAATAAGGGAGCTCCTCAAAGGTGACGTCGCCGCTGCCTTCGATGGCGACCCAGCCGCAAAGTCTTTCGAGGAAATCGTGATAAGCTATCCCTGTATAACCGCTATTGCAACCTATCGTGTTGCTCACGAGCTTTATCTAAAGGATGTACCGCTCATTCCGCGTATAATGAGTGAGTGTGCCCATTCAAAAACGGGAATCGATATACACCCCGGTGCAAAAATAGGCAAAAATTTCTTCATCGACCACGGCACCGGCGTCGTAATTGGTGAGACAACCGTCATCGGTGAGAATGTGAAAATCTATCAGGGTACTACTCTCGGTGCGCTCAGCTTTACAAAGGACGAGCGAGGCAGAATAATCAAGGGAATAAAAAGGCACCCCACTATTGAGGATAACGTAACAATCTATGCGGAGGCTACTATCCTGGGCGATGTCACTATTGGAAAGGGAGCGGTCATCGGCGGAAACGTCTGGATAAAGGAATCCGTACCGCCCGGCGTTACCGTTAATACACCCCACGCGGACCTTATTTACAAAGATGCCAATAATAACAAGGTCAAAAAATAATTGTGAGTCATGAGCGAGCAGATAATCGAAAAAATAAATAAGCTGAAAGCCGAGCGAAATGCCGTCATCCTCGCTCACAATTATCAGCCGCCCGACATTCAGACAATAGCCGATTTTACAGGCGACTCGCTCGAGCTCAGCGTAAAGGCCTCGAAAACAGACGCCGATATAATAGTCTTTTGCGGTGTCTTGTTTATGGCTGAAACCGCAGCCGTATTGTCACCCCAAAAAACCGTTCTCCTGCCGGATAAAAACGCAGGCTGCCCGTTGGCGGATATGATTACCGCCGAGCAGCTCCGAAAACTTAAAGCCGAGAAACCCGGTGCTCTTGTCGTAACATACGTTAACAGCTCCGCCGACGTCAAAGCTGAGAGCGATTACTGCTGCACAAGCGCCAACGCCGCCGAAATCGTAAGCTCGCTGCCCGAAGACAAAAAAATAATTTTTGTCCCCGACCAGCATCTTGGAAGATTCGTTTATCAAAAAACGAAAAGACACCTTATCCTCTGGCCGGGTTATTGCACCTCGCACATCGTTATAACCGACGACGACATAAAGAACGCAAAGAAAAAATATCCCAATGCCGTCGTAATGGCACATCCTGAATGTTCCGAGCCTGTCAAGGAAATCGCCGACCAGGTCCTAAGCACCAGCCAGATGCTCAGATTCTCAAAAGATAGCCCCGCAAAAGAGTTCATCGTCGCCACCGAGGTTGGTATGCTCCATCCGCTTTCAAAGCAAAGGCCGGACGCCGTTTTCACCCCTGCCAGCGAAAAAGCCGTCTGCCCGAATATGAAAAAAATCACCCTCGAAAAGCTCCTCTGGTCTCTGCAGGATATGCAGTACCGAATAGAAATACCGCAGGATATAGCAGCGAAGGCACGAAAAGCCCTTGACAGAATGGTTGAGGTTTTGCCTTCTAAATAATTGAGGATTTTTTTATGACAGAAGAAAAAAAGTATCATCTCGAAACTTTGGCTTTACACGCCGGCCAGTCGCCGGATTCCGATACTCTCAGCCGCGCTGTACCCATCTATCAGACAACAAGTTTTTTATTCAGGGACACTCAGCACGCTGCAGACCTCTTTGCACTGAAAAAATTCGGCAATATTTATACAAGGCTGATGAATCCTACGACAGATTGTTTGGAAAAACGCATCGCTGCTCTCGAAGGCGGTGTCGGAGCACTCGCATTCAGCTCAGGTATGGCCGCTATTACAAACGCCGTCCTGAACATCACCAGCGCTGGCCAGCATATCGTCTCCTCGAGCTCTCTTTATGGCGGAACAGTGACATTATTCAGCCATACCCTGCCGAAACTCGGTATCGAGGTAACTTTCGTTGACCCAAAAGAGCCGAAAAATTTCGCAAAAGCCATCAAAGATAACACAAGACTGCTTTATATCGAGACTATCGGCAATCCTAAAAATGATGTGATTGACTTTGAAGCAGTCGCAAAAATTGCTCACGATAATGGTCTTCCTCTGTTTTGCGACAATACTGTTACTTCGCCGATTCTCTTCAGGCCCATAGACCACGGCATCGATATCGTCGTTCACAGTTGCACAAAGGTCATCGGCGGACACGGCACAAGTATCGGCGGCGTCGTTATTGATTCCGGCAGGTTCGATTGGTCTAACGGAAAATTCCCCCAGCTTGTAGAGCCTGACCCTGCCTATCACGGCGTAAAATATCTCGAATCCTTTAAAGAGCTTGCCTTTATTGTAAAATTGCGTGTAACCTGTCTGCGTGATATGGGTGCCTGTATGTCACCCTTCAATGCATTTTTATTTTTACAGGGCCTGGAAACGTTGCATCTCAGGGTGCCTCGTCACTGCGAAAACGCTTTGAAGCTTGCCAAATGGCTCGAAAAGCACTCAGCCGTCGCTTGGGTCAACTATCCCGGCCTGGCCTCGCACCCCGATTATAAGCTGGCTAAAAAGTATCTGCCAAACGGTCAGGGAGCGATTCTTGGTTTTGGTATCAAGGGCGGCAGAAACGCCGCCGTAAGGTTCATCGAAAATGTAAAGCTCGCAAGCCACCTTGCAAACATCCTTGACAGCAAGACTCTGGTAATTCATCCTTCGAGCACCACTCATCAGCAGCTTACCGAAGCCGAGCAGCTTGCCGCCGGAGTAACACCCGATTTTATCCGCGTCTCCGTCGGAACAGAGCACATCGACGACATAATTGCCGACTTCGAACAAGCCCTTGCGGCTGCGTGTAAATAATATTAGTTTAGTTCTAGGAACGAGAAGATGTGGGACTACTCTGAAAAGGTTATGGACCATTTTTTGCATCCCCGCAATGTCGGCGAGATTGAGAATCCCGACGGCGTCGGCGAGGTGGGCTCACTCGCCTGCGGTGACGCCTTGAGGCTAACATTTAGACTCGACGAAAACGGCAGAATTGCCGATGTCAAGTTCAAGACTTTCGGCTGCGCATCTGCAATCGCTTCTTCGTCTGTACTTACTGAGCTTATAAAGGGTAAGACCATCGAAGAGGCCGAGAAAGTAACAAACAGGGATATCGCCAATTATCTCGGCGGCCTGCCTGAGCAGAAAATGCATTGCTCGGTTATGGGAAGAGAAGCCCTCGAAGCGGCAATAGAGAATTACCGCACCGGCGGCAAAAAGAAACATGAGCTTGAAGGAAATCTCGTCTGTACCTGTTTTGGCGTCACCGACAAGGAGATTGAAAGGGTCATTCGTGAAAATAATCTCACGACTGTCGAGCAGGTAACGAACTATACAAAGGCCGGCGGCGGTTGCGGCGGCTGTAAGGGCGAAATCGAAAAAATCATCGAAAAAGTGCAGGGCGACAAGCTTAAAGTTCCTGTGCAGCCGAAACCGCAAAAAGCGGCACAGCTCACCAACATTCACAAAATTCAGTTGATTCAGCAGACCATCGATGAGCAAATCAGGCCCTCGCTGCGTTCTCACGGCGGTGACATTGAGCTTATCGATATCGAAGGTGACAAAGTGATTGTCGCGTTCAGGGGTATGTGTGCCCAGTGCAAAACCGCGGAATTTACAATGAAGGATGTCGTCGAAGCAAAACTGAAGGAGTTCGTCGCACCTGAAATCTCTGTTCAGGAACAAGGTCAGCCTTCTGGGGGGCAATAAAAAAATGGAAACCGTTTATCTTGATAATAACGCCACTACAATGGTTGCTCCGGAAGTTTTCGAAGAGATGGCCCCGCTATTTTGCGAGCTTTATGGCAATCCCTCGAGTATGCACACCTTTGGCGGCCGGATAGCAAAAAAAATCACTAAAGCTCGCCGGCAGCTCGCCGACCTGCTCGGCTGTAGCCCTTCTGAAATAGTTTTTACTTCCGGCGGCACTGAATCTGACAACGCTGCCATCGCCGGTACCCTCGCCGCCTATCCCCATAAACGAAAAGTCATCACCTCCCGTGTTGAGCACCCGGCTGTCCTTAGCGTCTATCGCGAGCTCGAAAATCAGGGCTATAGCGTCGTGGAGATTGGCGTCGACCGTTCAGGCCGCCTTGACTTAAAGCAATTAGAAGAGCAGCTCGATGATAGTACTGCGCTCGTTTCTATAATGTACGCCAATAATGAGACCGGCGTCATTTTCCCTATTGAGCAAATCGCAGAAATGGTAACCTCCAAAGGCTCCGTCTTTCACACCGACGCCGTCCAGGCCGTCGGCAAAATCCCTCTCAATCTTTCTAAGAGCAAAATCGACCTGCTCAG
The DNA here is from genome assembly GCA_964493425.1 of uncultured Pirellulales bacterium. Taxonomy (GTDB): domain Bacteria; phylum Planctomycetota; class Phycisphaerae; order Sedimentisphaerales; family Anaerobacaceae; genus CAYLMG01. The sequence goes on along the minus strand of CAZBMW010000004.1, from coordinate 87,378 downwards.
CCTTTCAGGCCACAAGCTTCACGGCCCAAAAGGCATCGGCGCGTTGTATATCAGAAAGGGCACACGTATATCGCCCTTCATTCTCGGCGGTCATCAGGAAGCCGGCAAAAGAGCTGGCACTGAAAACACGCCTGCCATTGTCGGACTCGGAAAAGCCTGTGAGCTCGCCGCAGAAAACATCGAAAAAGAAAATACAAAAGTAAAATCTCTGCGTGACAGGCTTGAAGCCGCAATCCTCGAAAAATGTCCCGCATCGATGCTCAATGGTGACAAGGATAATCGACTGCCGAACACGACGAACATCAGTTTCGAATATATCGAAGGCGAGGCAATTCTGCTTATGCTCGACAAGTTTGGCATCTGTGCTTCCAGCGGCTCGGCCTGCACTTCCGGCTCGCTTGAGCCTTCCCACGTCCTGCGTGCTATGGGTGTCCCCTTCACTGCCGCTCACGGCTCGATAAGGTTCAGCCTGAGCGGGTACACAACCGAGCAGGAAATTGATTTCGTCGTTGAAAAGCTGCCGCCCATCATCGCCAGACTCCGCGAACTCTCCCCATTCGTCGCTTAATCGCCGATTTTTTAATTCTTTATTCTTAATTCTACATTCTGAATTTACTGGATTGTTTTCAAAACATTGTTACAATAATTATGTGTTAAAGCTTTTTTGGAAGGTTTATATGAAGATTGCTTCCGCGATAGCCATTCTTTTTCTGGTTATGGACCCCTTGGGCAATATTCCTGTCTTTCTGGGCATCCTGAAAAGCTTTGACCCCGCAAAAACAAGAAAAATTATCATCCGCGAATGTATCATCGCCTTGCTGGTACTTATCTTTTTCCTGTTTGCAGGCCGATTCGTGCTTGATCTGCTTTGCATTTCGCAGCCCTCTCTCGGAATGGCTGGCGGTGTCATCCTACTGTTTATTGCAATTCGAATGATTTTTTCCGGCTCAGAAAAAATCTTCGAGCTAAGCGAAGTCACTGAGCCTTTCATTGTTCCTCTTGCCGTACCTGCTGTTGCTGGCCCTTCGGCTATGGCCACTTTAATCCTGATAACCGCCACTCAGCCGGGCCAGTGGTACAAATGGCTTTTCGTCCTCTTTTGTGCGTGGTTTCTGACGAGCATTATACTTTTTTTCTCAATAAGTCTCGGCAAGCTGCTTGGCCGCAAAGGCCTGTCCGCCTGTGAGCGTCTTATGGGTATGCTGCTTAGCGCAGTCGCCGTCGAAATGTTTGCTACGGGCCTGCGCCAATTCTTGGCCACAACGCAGTCTTAACTAAAATGAAGGACTGTTAGCCGGTCTGCGAAAGGCAGTTTAGTCATTGGTTTGACTTAATTGATTTTGCGCAATGAAACAATAGTATTATAACTGCCAGATGCAGCGTACCGAATATAGGCCAGGAAAAATACGATTTATAATCCGGCTCTGTTATTCTCAGGCCGGCAATGCAGTACAGAACGATAATCATTAATACTGCGGCGGAAAGAGCCGCTATCCTTAGGCGTGTCAGCTTTATAGTTTTGCTGCCAAGCAAAAATGTGCCTGTCAGTAGCATAGTCAACGACGTTATAACCGGAGCCAGAACCGGCCCTGCCCAGCTAATCGGTATGAGGAACAATATGTCCCAATCCAAAAGCGAGCTTGGCCAGTTAATCAAAACCTTAAGCCATACGTAAAAGAAAATGTCCCACACGGCAAAGATAATGAGAAAATACCCTAGGCGTTGACGCCAGTTGCCTGCCATAAGATGCGCTGCAGTAAGCATCAGGACAACCGTGGCAGCTTCCCTCCCGATTTCGTAAAGTAAGTATCTTCCGGCACCTGGCATTTCGAGAATGTTCGTTATCGGAAAAGTAAATCCATTCGGATAGAAAATCGCCCGAAGATATACAACCACCGCCGCTTCAATATAAGCGAAGGCAATCGCAAACAGAGCGAGGATTATTAATCTTCTGATAGAAATTTTGCCTGAATTTCCCATATAAACCTACTCGACCACAGTGCTTAGTCTCATTTATCATAGAACATACTATCAAGCCGGTATCAAAAGCACCACTTTAATTTGGAAAATCCGGCTTTTTATGTCACGCAGCGAAGATGCTTGGTCTGTTTAAAATATTAATAGAAGCGCATATCTTCCAGAAAGGCTTTGAGCGGTCTTGCGAAGTAGTAATTCTTGCACGTAAAAATCAGATTTTGTTTGACAAATGCTATGACTAGGTGATAATTTAAGAATAATATATCTATGGAAGCAAAGGCATATTACTTGTGCCCTATTAAAGCTTCTAAACGGAGAGGATAGGCAATGAGGAGGTGTATAAGACAACGAGAGGCCTCTGGGGTAATTCAATGTTCCTATCTAAATCATGTAAAATTACTTATTTTTAGAACAGATAACATATTTGTTCCTAAAGAGGACATTTTATCTTTTTTAAAATTTTTAAATTTACAGATCAGTTATCTTAAAAATGATGCTTTATTAACCTTTTTGTAAGGAGGATTAAAAATGAGAAATGCAGGATTATTTACAATTTTGACTGTTGCCTTGTTTATTTTGTTATGTCAAGGCGGCAAGGCCCATTCAGAAAGCATGGGTACGGCCTTTACCTATCAGGGAAAGCTCATAGATGATAATGATGTGGCTGATGGTCTGTACGATTTTCAGTTCAAATTGTACGATACCAGCAGCGATGGTAATCAGATAAACAGCGACGTAAATGTTCCCGATTTAGATGTAATCGACGGCTATTTTACTGTGGAACTCGATTTCGGAAGTGTTTTCGACGGCAATAAGCGCTGGCTTGAGATTGGCGTTCGGCCGGGAGACCTTAATGACCCCAATGTCTATACTACCTTGGAGCCCCGGCAGAAAGTAACGCCTACGCCGTATTCGATTTATGCAAAAAGTGCAGGTAGCGATAACGACTGGATGCTCTCAGGCAATGATATGTATTCAATTCCAGCCGGCAACGTTGGAATCGGGACGGCGAGCCCAATGGCAAAATTGGACGTATCGGGTGGTGTCAAATTGGGCGATGTGACTACCTGTGGCGTCTCTAATGAAGGTACACTTCGTTACAATTCCGGTGAGGTGCAGTACTGTGATGGGACCAGCTGGAAACCGCTGGGGCCAACGACACCAATCATTTGGTCAGGAGGATGCTCGTCTCATGGAAGGGCGGCTGGCTGGAACATTTATTGCAATAACTGTGTGGATTTTAATACGGCAGCAGCATACATCAGCGCGGACGGCAACGGAACCTTTACATTCCTAAAGTCCGGTTATTACCGGATCAACTTTTGGTGCATCTCTAATATGTTAGGCTATACAAACATCCAGTTTGTGAAGAACGGCAGCTACTTTATCTACACTATGAATTATTTAAACAATCAGTGGATAGATAATATTGCGGATCAAATCTGGCCCTTTAACGCTGGTGACTCCCTTCAGATTGAGGTCTACAATTCAGGCGGCAACAACTACGCGTATCACTCGTGGAGTTCGTCCGGAGCTCACAGCCGAGTGCAGATTAGCTACGAAGGGCCGCTCGATTAAAGGAGGCGAATAATGAACGCTCGAATAATGCAATGCGTATTATTGCTTGGGGCCTTGGTCGCGAGCGCTCCGTCATTTGGCCAAACCGATGGGCATTACAATTTGAGTTGGAGTACGATTGACGGCGGCGGCGGGCAAAGCAGCGGAGGGCCATACGTGTTGACAGGGACAATCGGTCAGCCGGATGCGGGATATCTCGGCGGTGGCAACTATGAGCTGCTCGGCGGCTTTTGGGTAGGCGGACCTTTATGTATCGTTAACTTTATAGACTTTGCAAATTTTGCTGAATACTGGCTGCAATCGGGTACCGGCTTGCCGGCTGATTTATACGAGGATGGTACAATCAACTATGACGACCTGCTGAAATTTGCAGATTTCTGGCTGTGCGTCTGCCCATACAACTGGACATTGAAATAGCAGAAATTCTGTATATTTACCCGGTGATATTAACTGTGACGGCAAGGTGGACTTTGAAGACCTGGCGGTTCTTGGTAATAACTGGCTCGCAGGCACCGAGCTGTAATTGTAAACATATTACTTTACAACCCACAATCTACCGCTTAGAATCAATTGCTTGAAATCGTAATTATCTAAAAAGAGAACGATTATGCGTGACTTCAGCCAGGCTAAAAGAATCGTAATAAAAATCGGCACAAACACCCTCTCAAAAGACGGCGGAATAGACACCGCCTATGTACAAAAAGTTGCCCGCCAGGTCAGCAGTCTCATCAAACAGGGCCGAGAAATCGTCATCGTAACCTCCGGCGCTATCGGTATGGGTGCAGGCCGCCTTGCCTCCGAGCCGAAGCTGCAGGATATGAAGGTTCGCCAGGCCTGTGCCGCTATCGGCCAGCCGCTACTTATGGCTGAGTACCGAAAGGCTTTTTTGCGTCACGGCGTAAATACGGCTCAGGTTCTGCTGACCGCTGAGGTGCTCAACAACAGGAAAACCTATCTTAACCTTCGCAATTCGATTGAGACGCTGTTAAAGCTGTCCGTCGTACCAGTACTAAACGAGAACGACTCTGTCAGCACCGATGAAATCGGCTCGACTTTCGGCGATAATGACAAGCTCAGCGCGCTGGTCGCCAGCAAAATCGACGCCGATTTACTGATAATGCTCAGCGACATTGATGCCCTTTACGACAAAGACCCTCGCAGATTTAAAGATGCAAAGCCGATACCCGCCGTTTATGAGATAACCGATGATATTGTAAAAAGTGCCGGCAGAAAAGGCAGCAGGCACGCTACAGGCGGTATGAAGACAAAATTAGAAGCCGCAAAAATTGCATCCAATGCTGGCTGTCGAATTGTTCTTGCCAGCGGAAGAATAACCAACGTTATCAGCCGGATTATCTCAGGCTCCGAAATCGGAACCGTCTTTATGCCGAAACGAAAATTGAGCAATCGCTCAAGATGGATTTTGAACAGCGCCGCTGCGGGTACGATAACTATTGACGACGGTGCCTTTCGAGCGATAGAAAAACGCAAAAGTCTTTTACCCAGCGGCGTAACCGCCGTCAAAGGAACCTTCGAGGCCGGTGCAGTAGTTATGTTAAACGACAAGGCCAAGGCCGTTACAAGCCTGAGCAGCTCGCAGCTCAAATCTCTCATAGGCAAGCACAGCACCGAAATCCGCAAACTACTCGGCCCGAAGCACAGGGACGTCGTTGCAATTCCTGAAGACATAGTTTTGATTGATTATTGATTGATTGAACATTGGCTGTTTGATTGGTATTGACTGAATCTGCTTTTTCGTCTATCATTACAATTTCAATTACGCCGAAGTGGCGGAACTGGCAGACGCGCGGGACTCAAAATCCCGTGAGGCTCAAACCTCGTGCGGGTTCGATTCCCGCCTTCGGCAGTGTTTTTTTCCTGTAAATACCAACTCGCGGTTTCAAAAATATGCAAAAATCAACCGGCAAAATAAAGTAAACTAATTAATTGAAATTTCTCCGCTTGTTTGGTAGTATGCAAGGCTTGAAGGAAATGTTTTTACAGCCGGTTTCGTATATGGGAAGTCATAAATTAGGAGTTTGGAAATGGCTGAGCAGAAATGCGGAAATTGCAGGTTTTTCGTCCCCCTCAGTGAAAATGAAGGTTTAGGCGAATGCCACAAAAAAGCCCCGCATCCGGCCTCTTTTAATCCCTATAAAAAGCTGCTCAAGGATGAGGCTCAGACAGCCTACTGGGCTAAAGTGCCCGCTGATACCTTTTGCGGTGATTTTGAAGCAAAATAGAATTTATTAACTTTATTTTCTAAGGAGGTATTTTGATTATGAAAAAGACAAAAATAATTTTAGCAGCCTTAGTATGCTTGCTCTTTTTTTCGGCAGCTTCTGTGCTTTTAGCCGAGGGTGAAAAGAAAGCAGAAGACAAAGGCATCTGCGGTAACTGGAAGATTGTCACCGAGCGGGGCGGCAGGCAAATGTCAAACAAGCTCGAAGTAACAAAAAAGGCCGACGGCTCACTGAAAATTCGATGGAACGAGGGTATTCAGGATGATGATATCTATGATGTCAAGTTCAAAGACAACAAGCTCACCTTTACCAGAACCGTCTTTATGGGCGACTGGGAAATAGATACCGATTTCGAAGCTACGCTCAAGGCTGACAAGCTCACAGGTACGCTTCTCAGCGACAGAGGCGAAACTTCATTTACCGGCACTCGTATAATTGCAAAACCGCCCTGCGTGGGTGTATGGCTGATACAGACAGGCCCGCCTGACAGGCAGCGAACGAGTGAATTGATTATTACTCAAAACGACAAAGGCAAGCTCGAGGGCAAATGGGTCTCGCAGCGCGGCGAGAGCGAGATTTCGAATCTCAAATGCGAAAAAGGCAAGCTCTCTTTCGAGCGTATTAGAAAATTCGACGACAGGGAAATGAAAACTACTTTCGCAGGCCGGGTCAAAGATAGTGAGCTTACCGGCACGTTCACAAGCGACCGCGGCGAAAGGGAGATGACCGGAAAACGCAAAGGCGCGGAGTATATAGGCCGATGGGACCTCGTTTCGAAAACCGAAAGGGGCGACTGGAACAGCTCCCTTTGGATAGACAACGACCTGACCGCAACCTACAGTATGGGCTTCGGCAACATTGATGCGAATGACCTCAAGTTAGAAGACAGCAAAGTAAAATTCAATATCACTTTCGGTTTCGGCGACAGAAGTTTTAAGGTTGATTTCGACCTCAAGGTTGACGGCGACAAGATTAAGGGCGAGTCCTCCAGCGAGATGGGTACCAGCGAGGTATCGGGAAAGAGATTTAAACCGAAGCCGGCAAAAGAAAAACCAAAAGCTGCTGAAAAGGAAGAAAAAGCCAAAGAAGAAGCTAAAAAAGATTAAAGCAGATGAGGCCGTTTTAGATTCTTAAAATATATAGCCCCCGCATTTTATCCTGAGGATCGTGCGGGGGCTATTTTTGCTTGTTTGTAGCAGTGGTACTGTAAGATGGTGAATGACGATTGGTTAATAGTGAGTATCTGAAGCAATGGCAGGATGTTTGAATAGAGCTATTAAAACAGGAGGTTTTTAAATGAAAAAATCTATTTGGAAACATTCACTCTTGGTGTGTCTGCTGTTTTGTACAGGCGTGCTCTTGTCCTCCTGCAGCTCGAAAAAGCAGCCGCAATTGGAAGCTGAGGTGCAGATAGCGAACGAGAGTGTTTACGTTTGGAACAGGTCAGAGCAGCCCTGGAGCGCTGGAGTGGTATTTCTAAATGACCGTTCTGGGAAGATTCAAAAGTCGTTTAGAGCGGAAATCAAGCCCGGGGGTTTTGTCCAGTTACCAATCCGCGAATTTAAGCAGGCTGACAAGCCCGTCTCGGCAGATTTACTTGAAATCAAATTCGTATGGGTGCATGTTGAGGGTTACGCAGCGAAGAAGTTTGATATATAGAGTAATTATTCGAGAGCGAAGATTTTAGACAGGATAACAGGATTAGCAAAAGAATCATTTAGCCACAGAGAACACAGAGAGATAGTTAGACCCGGATTTATACTGATAGAAGATGAAACCGGTGCTTATCAATAACGTATTTTTATTTTCTTGTGGTTAAATTTTTTTTTACCGCTTGAGTACTCCTCTACCGTCTGGCCTTTGCCGAGCAGTTTCCATTTGTAAATCATAAGGCCTTCGAGGCCGACGGGGCCGCGGGCGTGGATTTTGTTCGTGCTAATACCAACCTCGGCGCCCAGGCCGTAACGGTAACCGTCGCTAAACCGCGTCGAGCAGTTCCATAAAACATTAGCAGAATCAACCAAATCCATAAACTTCTCAGCCCTGGCTTTGTCAGAGGTAACAATTGCATCTGTATGTTTTGAGCCGTATCTATTTATATGCTCAATCGCTTCATCCAGACCATCTACAATTTTTATTGATATAATCAGGTCAAGATACTCCGTCCGCCAGTTTTCTTCCGTCGCCTCTTTTGCCTCTATTATCTTTCGTGTTTTTTCACAGCCGCGAATTTCAACCTGTTGTTTTTCAAGAGCAGCCTTTACTTTCGGCAGGAAATCTTCTGCGATTTTCTCATCTACCAGAAGTGTTTCCGCTGCGTTGCACACAGCTACGTACTGGCATTTGGAATCGACTGTGATTTTGACCGCCATCTCGATATCGGCGTTGCCGTCAACATATACGTGGCATATCCCTTCAGCGTGGCCGAGCACAGCGATATTGGTATTATCCATAATATACTTTACGAACTGGTTCGAGCCGCGAGGCACAATCAAATCGATGTATTCATCGAGCTTAAGCATTTGTGCGACATCTTCTCTTGTTTCAAGTAGCTGAATCCAGCCATCGGGCAGATATTCTTTGGCTGCCTGTTCAATTATTCCAGCCAACATTTTATTAGTATTCGCAGCTTCGCTTCCGCCTTTGAGCAGGACTGCGTTACCGCTCTTGAGGCACAGCGTGGATATTTGCACCAGCGCATCAGGCCTTGATTCGAATATCACGCCGATAACACCAATGGGGCAGCTCACCTTAAAAAGCTCTAATCCGTCATCGAGCTCGGTTGCTGAGAGGGTTTTACCCACCGGGTCATCGAGTTTGATTAGGCTCTCGATGCCCGCGCAAACCGCATTTATCTTTTTCTCGTCGAATTTAAGTCTTTTCAGCAGTGGTGAGGGAAGCTTATTTTCCTCAGCAGCGGCCAGGTCTGTTTTATTGGCTGCGATAATTTGCTCTTTTTGTTTTTCGATGGCTTCTGCAATCTCAGCCAACGCCTTGTTTTTCAGCTCTGTTCTTACGGCTGCAAGCCTGATAGAGGCCTGTTTCGCTATTTTAGCTTTTTGTGAGATTTTCATATTTTTTTTCTATTCAGTTTAATAATATTTTTCGATGTTTATAATTGACCATTCGGTACGAATGATAAATAATAATTAGCGAATAATCAATTACAAAAGCGGGCGTAGCTTAATGGCAAAGCCCCAGCCTTCCAAGCTGGTCATGTGGGTTCGATTCCCATCGCCCGCTTTTGTTCTGAAAAAGTGCTATGCCAAAGGTTCTGAAGATATGATAGGCTGTCCGTATGGTTCGGTAGTTTTTCGGAAATTCAGGGACAGGGCTTTCGAATGAATGCAGGATGTGGCAAATAGCTGCGGATAGTATAGACGCCCGCAATGAAGTCGGGCGGGAACCTGACGTTGAGATTGTAGAATCTGCTATTGGAGAGCTGCCGAAGGTACTAACGATTGCTCCAATCAGTATCAGCCTTTATGAATTTCAGTCAGCTCGGGAAATCCGGTCGTTCGCGGCAGTCGGATAGAATGCCGGATTTCTCGACAGCGAAGCGAGCGTTATTTACTTTGTTTAAGGTTCGATTCTGGTACCTTCAAAGATGTAATCAATTTCCGTATCCTGCTGCTTGAGATTTACGGTGTTCTGTTTTAGCAATTCTGAGAGCTCTTTATATTCAACTTCCCGAAGCAGCAATTTCGGCTCTATCTGGTCAACTACAACAAAAAAGTCGGGTATGAGGTGTAATCCGCATTCAATCTCGTTATCTGAAGGTTCAGAGAAGTATACAGCCAGCATCATAATATCTTTGAGTTTGACACTACGCACGTAAAATTTATGCTCTGTGTTATCCTTATCAATAAATATCATGTCATACCCATTACCTTCATCCCATTTTGCTGAGTCCAAAACCTCTTCTTCTGATTGCCATATGCCGACGAGTTTTTCTTCGAAGATAAAATCGTCTTCAGAAAACAGAGGCTCAAGCCGAGTAAATTCTGCCGGTTCCTCTGCCAGGTCGTTTGCATGCTCAATAACAAATTCCTGAAGCTCATCGGTTGAGGCTGTTAATACTATATCATCATTTATCTTTTCGTGTTTCAGCAGGTTCGGGTCATCTTTCAGAGTGTCTTCGATACCGAGCCATTGCAGCTGCAGGTTCGGGTCTGTCTGATAAATTCGCATAAACGTATGGGCAGGAACAAGATGGATTTTGTAAGTATCGTTCAAGTTCTCCAGTGTTTCTTCTTCGCCGGGATATAAATCAAGATACGTCTTACCATCCAGTTCCAACAGATGTGCAACGAAGCGTCCCACTTTTCCCTGAAGAATTTTTAGCTCATATTCATTGTCGCCCGCCTTTGAGAATTGCCATATTCCGAAATCGCCTTCATTTTCTTCTACTGGCATCCATTTTCCTATCAGATTTTCGTCGAAGATTAAAGTTTCATCGGTGTATAGCGGATGCAGCGAGGGGATACAGCCGCCGACCATCAGGGCTGCAACATAAAAAAGGATTAGTGCCGTTTTTGCTTTCATTTCTTGTTTTCCTTAAAAATGGCAAAAAGACTAAATTTTCAAACCTGTTTTATTTCAAGACCTAAGGTATATTGGTACCTGCGAAACAGAATCTTTCTGGAAAATTGGGAAAAATTTGCGGAATTGTCAAAACCGCCTTTTTTGTAGTGTTTGCGGCGGTTTTTATTTTTTTTGTTTAAGTGCAATTGAGGCTTTGAAGCGGGGAACGAGCCAGGAGATGAACATCCAGACGATACCCGTAATGATAAGGGAGACCGGCCAGGCAAAGAATTTATCGAGATGCTTTGTAGTAATTTTATGAACAGAGGCAGCAATACCACCCAGGCCTGAAAAGAAAAAGGATTTCATCTGCTTGGGGACACTTGCAAAAACAAATACGAAAGAAGCTATGGGCAGCAGTATTCTGTAAACTACTCGGTGACTGTCAGTAACAGATAAAGCTTCGGAATCGAGTATTCGTAACGGGCTTAGTATGTGCAATGGGCCGAGCCAGTTTAAGATATTGGCCAGACGGCGCTGTAAAATCGTGCCTAAATACCTGCAAAGCGAAGCTAAACCGAGGTAAATTAGTCCATTGACCGCAAAGCTTAATCCTATCAGCTCACTTTGCTCGAGACCAATAGTTATTCCGAGCCAGCCGAATAATGTATTATCTGACAAAGCAATAAATGATAGACAAGCTACAGCCAGGGCTAATCCAATATAGGATGTGGGTATAGCAAAGTGTGTATATTTAAGACGGTCTAAAATTGCTCCGAATGCAAACAGCCCCAAGCCCGGATATAAATATCGGCCTGCGATAATATCCTGAGACCAGTATTCCATACCTGAGACTATATAACAGGTGGTTAGCCAGAAGAGAAACGAGATTACGCTGAAAACTACAAAGATTGAAGAGCGTGTAAGCCCCAGAAAGACGAATGAAAAGACGAGCCAGCACCAGAAAGAAACATATAGCTGAAGGTTGCCTACAATTACATAAGAACCAACCTCACTAAGTCCTTGGTGTATGGTTTCTGTCCCCCAGGGCCAATAGTCGGCAGTCAGGATTTGCCACTGGCCTAAAGTCAACAGGATTGTAATTGGAATGAGAAGATTAGCCGTTGAAAAGAACCCGACTGCCAGTCTGCTCTCTTTTTTTCGCCACATTATGATACCGAATATTGTCATCAATGCCGTCGCCGCTAGAGCAGGTGTGGGTCTTAGATAAATCGGTATCTGTTCCCAGGTTTTGTAAAACAAAACGAAGCTTCCCAGGATGGCGATCCAGCCGCCAAGATATAAACAGACCTGAGAGAGGGACAGTTTTCGAGCTTCAATTATCGACGGGTCAGATGGAGATAGCATTCGCTCATAGATATTTTCGAGCTTGTCGAACTCTCTTTGTGTAATCAGCTCATTGTCGTGCCAGACTTTGAGTTTTTGACGATGATAAAAGACCTCCTGCTGGATTTTGTCCACTAAAAAAGATGGTCTGGACCATACTTTTTCACCCCTGAGAAAGCGGTTTATATCATCGGCTAAGAGACCAGCATCGGCATATCTGCGGTGGGGATTTTTTTCCAGAGCCTTTAGGCAGATATTTTGCAGTGAGATTGGCACTTTGTCACGCACAGCACTGGGAAGCTCGGGATACTCTGTTCTTATGGCGTGAAAGAGTTCTTCAGGCTCTGTTTGCCCAAAAGGTAATGTATCGGTGAGAAGCTGGTATAGCAAGATTCCCAGTGCAAAAACGTCTGTTGCCGGACTGATTTTGACAGGTGGTGTTACCTGTTCAGGAGCACTGTAGGCAGGTGTGCCGTGATAATGTTTATCTTCAAATTCTCCATATAACAGGGTATCAACGGCTATGCCGAAATCGAGAACTTTTACCTGGGAGGATGCGTCGACGAGGATATTCGACGGCTTGATGTCGCGATGGACAATTCCCCGTTTGTGTGCGGCGGCTATGGCGTCTAGCAGTTTCAGGTAGATTGCCAGTTTCTCTTTAATAGTTTTATCATGCCAGGTGTGTGTTAGAGGGACACCATCCACCCATTCCATTATTATAAATCTTATACCGTTGTGCTCACCGATGTGGTAAACGTGAGCTATATTTGGGTGATTGAGCTGAGCGACAAGCCTTGCTTCCTGCCAGCGTTTTTCATAGTTGTTTTCCTCGATATATTTGTTGAGGAATTTTACTGCTACAGGCCGATTCAGGATGTTGTCGATTGCCTGGAAGACCTCTCCTGCGGCACCACGGCCGAGTTTTTTGACGACGCGATATTGCGAACCCAAAATTTCCTGAGCCCGCTCGATAGAGCCAATCTCCGCTACACGCTTAACTTTTGCTGCGGGTTTCGGCATATCCCTGCTGCGGAGGGAAAGAAGCTCGGCCAGCAATGATTCGTTCCTGCGAGTTTCTGAGACCTTATTGCTGCATTGGGGACAGTCTTTCAGGTGTGCTTCGAATTGATGAGCTTCTTTTTCACTCAGCTCGTTTGAAACGTAACGCTCGATATATTCAAAATCGGGACAATTCATAATTGTAAGCTTTCATTCCAGTCCTTCGAATTCCTGCTGAAGCCGGTGCAGCTTTGATAAGACCCTGCTTTTTGCGATATAGACGGCATTTCGCGAGATGCCTAATTGTTGAGCCACCTGTTCCGCAGGTTTTTGAGACAGTGCATAAAGCTCAAAAGCTTCGAACACCTTTTTATCTATCTCTTTGCGGGCTCGCTGAAGACATTTTTCAAGCACCATATATCTCCATTGGTTATCCCAGGTTTGCCTGATAGAATCCTCGTCCTCAGCAATATTATTCCAAAAAGAGGTCCCTGTTGTATTGTCTGCGGCAAGATGCTCGCGGGGCAGCCGCTTGCGGAAATTCAATAATACACGTTTGGCTACGCCGAAAAGCCAGTGGCTGAGATGTCCTTTTTTCCTGTCATACCTGCCTTCGCGAAAAGCTTTGAGAAAAGAGAGCATTATTTCCTGTGCGGCATCTTCGGCATCTGTTTCGCTCAGCCCAAACGTCTTTGCGAAATTGAACACCAGAGGATAGAAATGGTCACGGAAGCTAATCCAGACGGGGGCGTCGTTGGATTTTTTCAGGTCTTCTAAAACCTGGGTTGTCGTTATCCACTCCATAGATTGTCCGTCTATTCTGAAAAAGTCTGCTGCCGGTTTTTGTTGGTTTATTGTTTTAAGAGTTTTAGTCTTCTGTTTTAGTTTCGGTTGATTTTTCCTCTTTTTTGGTTTCGGCAGGTTTTTGTTTTCCTTCTTTTTGTTCGGGGACAATTTTTTTGCCTGTGACCTTATTATCACCTCTGTCAGTAAAGACCTGGCCTTCGAGCTTATCGCCTGTTAATTTTAGCTCGTAATCCATACTGAAATCACGGTCACCAAACTGCATATCAATGTAGAAAGTTACCTTATCACCGTCGAGCTTTATCTTGCTTGTCTCCATTTCGCCGAAACCCATAGCGTATCTGCCTGTGAGGTCTTTGTCGATAAGAAGAATGCTTGTTCTCTCACCGCGGTCAGAGGTGGTTGTGAGAGCCCATTTTCCGATGATTTCCGCGCCGTGGAGGGTGGCGGTTACTTTTGTTGTGCCTTCTTTATCTGTGATTTCGCCTTTTAGCTCGTTGCCTTTAACTTCGCCGGTGAAAAAGGATTTTGATTCGCGGTCTTCTGATTTTGTGATACGGTCAAAGGTAAGCTTTCCATTTTCGAATTTGATGTTTGAAATTTCGCTTTCGCCTGCCGGTGAGGTCCAGTTTCCTTCGAGCTTATCGTTCTTCTGTTTGATGGTCAGTGTGCTTTTGCCTCCTTCAGTTTTGATGACCCAGATGCCGACGGCATCGGGCTTTGGAATGATGCGAGTTCCGGTGACATCATTATCTCCGCGGTCGGTCGAGATAGTACCTTTGAGCATGTCTTTTTGCTTGTTGTAGTTGAGCGTTATTGTTGAGGTGAATTCCCTGTCGCGAAAACTTCTTGTTCTGTCAAAGGTGAGCTTGCTGCCGTCGAGCTTAATATTTGAAATTTGGTCTTCATCGCCGCCCAGTCCCCATTGGACTGAGGGTTTTTCCTTTTCGGCGGTGCAGATGGTAAGGGTGCTGTTCATTTGCCGGCCGTTAAAATCGACGGTCAGCTTCCATATGCCGGCGATTGTTTTTTCCTGCGGGCTTTTAGTCTTTTGCTCTGCTAGGCAGAGGCAGGTTAAAAGAATCAGAGCAAACAAAGCTAAGCAGGTAGTTAGTGATTTTTTCATAATGATGGCCTCCATAAAAAAGTTTTTGTTATTTTAATGCAGTTGACTCTTTAAAGATAGAGATTTTTGGTAAGTGAGTGTTCCATTGTTTATGTTTTGACGTTTGTAAGGCGGGGTTTATTTCAGTTTTTTTAGAGTTTCTGGAAAATGGCCACTAAGGCGCTAAGGCGTCAAGGGATATAAAAAATAAAATATGAGATATACACAGTAAAAATAAAAAAGCAAAAAAGGAGAGCCTCACCACAATCCTTTGACATTGCTCAGGGTGGGGCAGCAAGGGTAAACGAAAAAAGGACTTTTTGTAAGGTCTTATTTACAAGGCAGTTAGAAGTTCCTGTGATAGTCCTATAATGTAATTTTAATAAAATTTTAAAAAAATTGGTTTTTTAGTTGACAAAGTGGGAAGAAGTGGTAATATTTCCCTGTTGATAATATCTTAGTGGCGAAAAGGTGGCAGAGCGGTCATGCTTTTATTAACAGGTGAATATACTCATACGATAGACAAAAAAGGGCGGGTTCTAATCACAAATAAGCTGCGTAATCAAATCGACTGCGAGGAACACGGGAGCAATTTTTATATCGTACTTGGCTCAAACGGCATTCTGTGTCTGTATCCGGAAAAGTATTTCGAACGTATAGTACTTGCAGCAGCACCGCAGTCGAAAGCTGCCGACGAGACGGTCGCGTTTGAAAGAATAACGTTCGCTCTGGCAGCTAAGGTCGAGCTCGATAACCAGGGCAGGATACTTCTTAATGAGAAGCTGCGAAAAAGAGCGGGGCTGAAAGATGAAATTACGCTGGTAGGGGTGAGGGACCATATCGAGCTGTGGAACAGCCAGAGCTGGGAACAGTATCTCGGTGACCATATGTCGCAGTATCAAAGTCAGATGTCGCAGGCCAGACAGATTGTCCTGCAGAAATATGATGAACAGGAGTAAATGTGAAGGAACGGAGGCTCTATGCTCGAAGATAACGTTGACCATTATAGGATTGTGAAGGATGCCCTTGAGGGCAAACGAGAAATAGATGAGCAGGCACTCAGCTCATTGGGTGTCTTCGAAGAAAGACTTGAGCGGCTGAAAAAGCTCGACCAGCTTTTCAGTGATGTGGATTTTTCGGCTGCTGTCAGGAAATTGATTTCTCAAGAGAACAGGATAGTGGTCTGTTGAGAGAAATGTGGAAAGTTCGCAGGTTAGACATATACCCGTTCTTTCAAAATCGCTGGCTGAACAGATAATTTTGCCGCCGGATGGGGTGATGGTCGATGCGACCATAGGACAAGGAGGTCATAGTTATCTGTTCGGCCAATTTTTAGATAAAAATGCGGTTCTAATAGGTTTTGATGTTGATAAAGAAGCGCTTAGCGTCGCGGAATCGAGATTAAAGGAGCTAATCTGTAAGGTAATTCTTGTTCATTCGAACTTCTCGCAGACAGCCAAGAAACTAGGCGAGCTGGGTATTGAAAAGGCGGATTTCATTTTAGCAGATTTGGGTGTCAGCAGTGTGCAGTTGGCAAATGAGCAGATGGGCTTGAGCTTCGCTGCGGATATGACGCTGGATATGAGAATTGACAAAAGAATAAAGAGAAGCGCTGCCGATATAGTAAATAATGCGAGAGAAGACGAGCTTGCTGATGTGATTTACAGATTCGGCGAAGAAAGGGCTTCGAGAAGAATAGCAAGATTTATCGTAGAGCATCGAAAGAAAGAGGCGATTAAGACGACGGCTCAGCTTGCAGATATTGTTTGCAGGGCTTTGAGCAGAGCAGGCAAAAAGACAAAGAGAAGAATTCATCCTGCGACTCGGACGTTTCAGGCGTTGAGAATTGCGGTAAATGATGAGCTTGGCAGCTTAGTGAAGCTTCTTGATTCGAGCCCGGCGGTACTTGCGAAAGATGGTAAGATTGCGGTAATCAGCTATCACAGCCTTGAAGATAGACTTGTGAAAAGAAGTTTCAAGAAGAATGAATCGGAAGGCATATACGAAGTTTTAACAAAAAAACCGATAGTTCCGACGAGGGCTGAAATTGCCGAAAACAGGCGTTCAAGAAGCGCTAAATTGAGAATTGCACAAAGACTTTGATAGTGCTGAGTTTTTAGTGTTGAGTTTTTAGTTATCAATATTAAAAGAAGAAAAAGGAGTTTCGATTATGACATCGGATGCGAAAATCGGGTTGTTGCTTGGTCTGGTATTCATATTTATCATCGCAATTTTGGTCAATGGAATTCCCAAGTTAGGCAGAAGTGAGCCGACGAATGAGCTTACAACGGATACTAATATAATCCGTCTTCGGAGCGAGACACCGGCAATAGCCGCGAGGGAGCGAAAAATAAGCAGAGAGGTAATCGAGTCTGCGGTGCGATACAGCAGGCCATTGAACCTGAACGTAGAGCATCAGGTGCAGCCGGAAGAAGGGACTGTCGAGCCGGGCGGATATGAGAGGGGTACAACAAAGCAGAGTTTTGCCGGTGGTCAGCAACCGAGGCCTGTAGAGAAGGAACAAGAGGTCAGGGTCGAGCGGATTGAGCCGCCGAAGCCGAAAACATACGTGGTTATGAAAGGTGACTTTCTGGCGACAATCGCCCAGAAGTTTTACGGGCCTGTAGAGGGGAACAGAAAGGTAAACGTTGACAAGATATTTGCGGCAAATAAAAGCGTTCTTGAAAGCCCGGATTCGATTTACCCTGGCCAGAAGCTTGTTATACCGCCGCTTTCAGTTTCTGCAGAGAATACGGTTACAAAGACTTTGGATAGTCCGTTACTTGAGGAGGTGACTACCATAGGGCGAAGGCACCTGGAGAACGTATCGGAGAGTAAAGAAAGGGGGAATTTTTATACTGTGGTTGAGGATGACAATTTGTGGAAGATAGCGGCTGAGAAGCTGGGCGACGGCAGCAGGTATATGGAGATATACGAATTGAATAAGAATATTCTGCCTGATGAGCATACTGTTTTTGAGGGGATGCGGCTGAGACTGCCATAGAGGTGACATAAAGAGTAAAAGGGAATAATTCTAACAACAGAGGTGTTTGTCGTAACGGAGCGGATGACCAAAAGGTATTTTGTTTTTGTGATATTTTGTGTGACGTCGATTCTGCTTTTTGCGGTTTACCTGCGAAGTGAGCGGAATCGGATTTTTTATAAGTTCAGTATCTGCAAATCAGAGCAGAGCCGGCTCAAGCAGCAGCTCGGCAGCAAACAGCTACAATTAGAAAGCATTATAAATCCCGCAGCTATATCAGGCTCATTCGATGAGCGAATCGACGAATGACAGTATTTGCGAGAATGTGAGCTGAAAGGATTGGCGGGGTGGCCGGTGAGATTTTTACGATGGGAAATTGAGAAACCTGCGTTTTACTATAATTTTGTTTGCTCTGTTAATCGTGACGTATATGTCACTGATGGGGCGATGTTTTTATCTGCAGTGTGTAAAGAGAGATTACTTTTGCTCGGTGAGTGAGAAACAGCGGCAGAAGTTGATTTCCGAGAAACCTCAGCGGGGCGTTATTCTCGACAGATGCGGCAGGGTGCTGGCGGCGAGCAATAAAATACAAACTATTTTTGCCGAGCCCCGTGCATTAAAATCGGCTGAAAAAACGGCGGCGTCGCTTGCGCCTGTTGTGAAGGTCGAAGCGATACAAATCTATAACCTTATTAAGAGCAGCGGTAACCCGGGCTATGTAAAAATCAAAAGTGACGCCGACGAAGAACAGTGTAAAGCAGCAAGTAAGATTAGCGGGGTGGGTGTAGAGTCCGAGTGGCGCAGATATTACCCGATGGGGTCTCTGGCATCACATATCATTGGGTTTACGAGTGTTGATAATCTCGGTCTTGAGGGGATTGAGCTGCAATACGATAAGAAACTCAGGGGCGATGCCGGTGGTAATGTCGTTTTTGCGGATGTGCTTCGCAGGCCGGTGCGACTGAAAGAGCAAAATTCATTTGCTACCGACGGCTGCGGAATTATTCTTACAGTCGATTCTGCTATACAGCAGTTCGCCCGCGAGGAGCTTACGAAGGTGAAGGAGGATTACCAGGCTGAGTCGGCTACTGCTGTCGTTGCTGAACCGAGTTCAGGTGCGATACTGGCGATGGTAACACTTCCTGATTTCAAGCCGAGTCAAATCCGCTACGAAGACCCAGATAACTTTCGGAACCGCGCTATCAGTGACCAGTTTGAGCCGGGCAGTATTTTGAAGCCGATAGTTGCAGCAATCGCAATCGATGGGGACATCATTGATAAAGATGAAAAGATATTCTGCGAGAACGGTGACTATCGCGGTAAAGGTTTCGGCAGAATCGGTGAGTATGGTGAACACAGCTTCGGCGAGCTTAGCGTGAGTGGGATTATAATTCATTCGAGTAATATAGGAATGGCTAAAATCGGTCAGAAGGCCGGTGCGAAGAGGCTTTGCGATGGATTGCGGCTGTTTGGTTTCGGGGAAAGAACGGGGATTGATTTGCCTGGGGAGGCGATGGGGCTTTTGCGGCCGAGCGATGAATGGAACGGATACAGCGTGACGAGAATACCTTTCGGTCAGGAAATCAGCACAACGGCTTTGCAGCTTGTTCGAGCGTTCTGCATTATTTCAAACGGTGGTCATTACGTCCGGCCTTATCTTGTCAGGGCGATAGTTGATAACGAAGGTAATATCGTAAGGCTTAAGCGGCCGCCACCGCCGGTTGGTTTTGTAATTAAGCCTGAGGTGGGCAGGTGGATTGTCAGGGAGGCTATGACAGGTGTTGTAAACGAAGGAACCGGAAAGAAGGCCAAACTTGAGAAGTGGCAGGTCTTCGGCAAAACCGGAACGGCACAACTGTCACTGTTAGGGCAAAAGGGGTATTCGGAAAAAGATTATGTAGCGTCTTTTGTAGCCGGTGCGCCGGCGGAGAATCCAGCGGTTATCGTACTGGTTATGGTCTGCAGGCCTAACATAAGTTTGGGCAAGGGCTATACCGGCGGGACCGTTGCGGCGCCGGTTGCGGGCAGAATAATTGAGAAGACTTTAAATTACCTGGAAAGTCATAACGGGATTGCACAGTATTAAATAGGCCGGCGGGAGAGGAGTATGGCTAAGATAATTTACGCTGTTGCGGGGGAGGGATTCGGTCACAGCAGCCGGTCTCATCTTATCGGCCAGCGGTTCATCGATGCGGGCCATGATGTGATGTTTGTCGGCTCAAAGAAGTCACTTGTCTATCTGAAACAATATTTCAAGGAGCGGGTCAAGCCTGTATTTGGTTTGTCTTTCGCGTACAGCAAGGGGGGAGTCGACGCGTTCCAGACCGTCTGGCATAACCTGAGCAGGTGGGCGATAGCTGACAAGGTTAACGAGAGATTGTTTCGCAGGTATATTGAGCCGTTCGAGCCTGATTTATTGATAACGGATTTCGAGCCGTTCTGTGCGTGGTGGGCAATCCGTAATAAGGTGCCTTTTATAAGTATCGACCATCAGCACTTTCTTACACTCTGTAAGCTCAAACACAGGCTTGAAAAATGGTTTGAAAGACTGACGGCAAGCCTTGTTACTGAATCATATTATGTAGCAGCTGCTGCTTACATTATTATAAATTTTTTCAGGACGACTTTGAATATCGATGCTGCGGTTCTCGCGCCGCCGGTAGTGAGAAAAGAGGTGACAGAAAAATCCTGCCGGCAGGGCGATTACATACTTTTATATTTGACGGCGGCGTATGAGAAGAAACATGTATTAGATGTTCTGCACAAGTTCGCCGACGAGAAGTTTTATATTTACGGCTTTGACGAGGACAGTCAAAGTAAAAACTGCATCTTTAAGAAGCGCTCAACAGAAGGCTTTTTGAATGATTTGGCTGGCTGCAGGGGCGTGGCAGCGAGCGCGGGTTTTTCGCTTATAAGCGAGTGTATGTATTTCAAAAAGAAAATGCTTCTGGTTGCACTTGTCGGCCAGTATGAACAGATTGTGAATGCTGATTATGTCGAGCGGCTCGGTCTTGGCATCAGTGCAAAAACTTTCGATGAGCAAAGCCTTCACCGGTTTCTTGATGAGCTTGAAAAGCCTATGGGCACGGATGCGGATATTCTCTGGCCTGACAATGAAAAGTTTTTCGAGATTCTGCAGGGTACGCTTAATAGACTTAAAGAACCGGTGAGCATAAATATAAATAAGGATTAAAGTCTTTTCTGTTTTATTGTTCTGCCGAAATAGTTTTGCCGAGGTAGCCTTCGTCGATGCAGAATTGGATGATTTGTTTTGCGAGAGGAGCTGCGTCGGATGAGCCGTGCTGGCCGCCCTCAACGACGACGGCGAGGGCGATTGCCTTTGCGGAATTATCCTTTGCGAAGCCGGCGAACCAGGCATTGTCGGGCAATTCCGTCGAGCCGGTTTTGCCATAAATCTCAACGTTTTGTTCAGCAAAGCTGTTGTTTAAGAAGGCTTTGTAAGCAGTGCCGTAGACTTCGTTGACAACCGCATGCATACCATCAAAGATTGTATCAATCGTTTGTTGCTTGAGGCCGAGAGAAACCGTCTGATTATTCGAGTCTTTGTCAATAAACAAGCGGGGGTCTTTATACAAACCAGCCCTTGCGATAGCAGCCATTGCGTTTGTTACCTGCAGCGGCGTCGAGCGGAGGTTGCCCTGGCCTATGCCGAAGAATTTTTTTTCGAAATTATTTAGCGGCGTTATCTGTTCGAAGGTTTTGATGTTTTGTCTGGGGATGCTGCTTGAAATCGAGCCGGAAGCCTGTAGGAAATTTCTGCTGTGGTTGGTATCGGTGACTTCGGCAGGCGGGCTTAGAATGTCGCGGCCATAACCGAATTTGAAGAGCCAGCTCTGCAGGACTTGCGGGTCGATACGGTCGGCAAGCCGGGAGAAGTAAATATTGCAGCTTCCCCTTATTGCGTTTCGAGCGATATTACCGCCGTCGGCGGCGAACTGGTCGTCATGTCCGAGCCAGGGGTACTGTTTGTTTATCCAGCATTGAGGCCAGCCGTCGGGCGGCTTTTGTGCTGAGCAGCTAATAGGCTCCAAAGGCGTTATGTTGTCAGATTCGAGGCCTGCGATTAGAATCAGCGGTTTTACCGACGAGCCGGGCGGGTATGTTTTGTATATGGCCCTATTTATCATCGGCTCATTGCCGTCGGCAATTAGCCGGTCATAATTATATCTTGCACTGTTCAAATCGAATGTTGGCAGAGAGACGAGGGCAAGTATGTCGGCCGAAGAGACGTCGATAACAACGGCGGACATACCGGGTTTGCAGTTTGGGTTGTGGGGATGTTCGGAGAGGAATTTTTCTATTTTTTGCTGAAGTACAATGTCAATTGTGAGTTGCACATCCCGGCCGAGCTCGTTTTCCGTACGTATTTCATTGCCGTCGATATCGTAAAAGATTTCACCGCGTTTTCCGCGGAGGATACTTTCACAAACATACTCGACACCTCTGCGGCCGCAAAGCTCACCGGCTAGATATCTTGAGAATTTGTCTTCTGCGAATAGCTGTTTGTCTTGTTTGTGTGCGGGGCTGACCCATCCTATTGTCTGTGCACCTACGGTTGTATAGGGGTAAGTTCTCTTTGCTTCCGGGACAATTTCAACACCTTCAATGTTCAAAAACTCTACCTGTGCGGCGAAGATGTCGTCGTTAGTGATTAGCTCTAATAGGGGCAGGCTTTCGTGCATTTCCGTGATATTTTGCTTTGCAACGAGCAGCAGGCGGTCGTCGGTATCCGGAAAATAGCTTTCAAAATCCGCGGTGAAATCGGATAATTTGACGGCAAAGAGATTGTCTTTGTGTTTTTGAAAAAGTTCGGATTTGAAGCAGTTTTCTCGCCAGGCCTGAAAGAGCCGCAGATTCCAAACTTGGTCGTTTTTTTCTTTGATTTTTTGTTCGAGCTGGTTTCGGTCGTGGCCGAAATGTACGCATTTGTCGATAATTTCCTTCAGCCTTCGTTGTCCGGCCTGGATTTGCTCAGCCGCTTCTGTGAGTGCTTTTTCCGGCTCGCTTCTTCGTTCGGCCTTTAGAAGTTTTGCTTTTATAAGCCTATCATCAAGATAACTTATCAGCTCATAGCTTATGTGAAGCTCAAACTGCGGCTCATCGTCAGCTAAAATCCGGCCTTTTCTGTCAAGGATTCTGCCTCTGATGGTTTTGAGCAGCCTGCTTCGGCCTCGCTGTCGTTTGAATTCTGCGATTTTATCCTGAATCGAGGAGTTCGGTAAAAGCTGCATCTGCACGAGACGGAAAATGCATAAAGAAAGAAACAGTGTGCTTAGAATTATGAAGATTTTTAACCTTTTGTCGTACATTTTTCGTTTCTAAAATCTTATGCACAAATTGTGACGGGGCAGTTTATCTTCTTGTAAAACGACGCATTTTTATACCCACCCACCAGGCAATTGGCAAGAAGAAAAGCGGTCCGACAATTCCAGAGAAGAGCGAATCGACAAAAATAATTTTATATATGTTGGGTTCGGCGTTACCTTCTTTGAGCAGGTTTAGATAATAAATAGATATTCCGGTTAAGAACCCGGCAACGAATATTGCTATAGCCTGATAAGGTATTTTTCTAATAGATATGAGCTGATGGAGGAAGGAAATGATAGTACCGATAACCCCAAAGCTGATAGTGCCCGGCCCCATTGACGTACCAATGATGTCCGATGCGAAACCTATAGTGAAAGAAGTTATGATTGCCACATTCATATCGCAGTAAATCGAAAAGAACACAACAAGTATGACGAGCAAATCTGGTTTGTGTTCCAGATTTGACAAAAGGCCAGCCTGCAGGAGGGTTACGGAGATGATTAGAACTGCGAATCGCAACCACCGCATATTAGCCCCCCGGCTTATTCGAGTTGATTACTATTACGTCAACGCTTGTCAGAGTCTCTATGTCGCAGGCGGGCTCGACGGTTATCTCCCAGAGAAGTGGATTTTTGTTGCTTTCTCGACGTTCAGATACGGTTCCAATGATAATTGGGGAATACAAGAAGCCGGCCTTCGGTTTACAAAATACCTTCTGTGCGGTTTTGACTTTATAACTTTTTGGAATGAGCTGAATTTTCATAGCTGTTTCATTTCCCTGGGCTATGGCATCCCTGTCACCGAGTCTGACAGCGATTTGTGAGCGTGGGCTGGTAATCAGCCTGACTTTTGAGGTGTAAGCTGTGACCTCGCAGACGGTACCTATGATGCTGTTGTCGCCGAGGACGAATTGACCTACTTTCAGGCCTTGATTTTGGCCGCGATTTATTACGAGTTCATTGGCAGAGATTTTAGTAATGTTTGCGAAAACAAACTTGTCTCCAGGCCGGGGATTTTCTCTCAGGAAATTTGTCAGCTCATTATCCCTCTGCATAGCTTCTGCGAGCATAGCCTCGAGATTTGCATTGCGGTTTTCGAGCTGGATTTCGGTTCGGTCTGCGTGTTTTTTGGTCGGCCGGCTCGTTCTGGCCGAAAGCATAATGTCTCTGCTCATACGCAAAGGCCAGTGGAAGATATGAGCGAAAAAGAGTTGAAGTCGACTTGTCATTTGTTGCGGAGCGATGAGCAGTATTAGAGCACCCAGCATAAACCAGGTGAATAAAATCCGTCTGGAGATTCTCGAACGCTTCCTTGCCATAATGGTATTGCTTGCTTTCTGTCAGTTGTCGGCGAGCGGTGCTTATTCCCAGCCTCGCTCGTTATGATCCATCGTATCCTTCCATAACTCCAGATTTTCGAGATATACGCTTGTTCCTTTTGCTACGGCACTTAGTGGGTCTTCCACTCTTTCAACTCGCAGTCCTGTTGCGTTTGAAAGTATTGTATCCACGCCTCTGAGCAGTGAAGTTCCACCGCAAATGTGTACGCCGTTTTCTATTAAATCGGCAGCGAGCTCAGGCTCTGCTTTTTCGAGCGTTCTGGTGACTGCCTCGATAATTGCAGCTATGGGCTCGCGGAGCGATTCTCGTATTTCCTCACTTGTTATAACAATTTTTCTTGGAAGCCCTGATATAGTGTCCCTTCCGGCTACTTCCATTGTCAGTTCTTCTTCGAGCGGCGCGGCGGAGCCGATTTGTATTTTAACCTTTTCTGCCCTGGGCTCTCCTATTAGAAGATTATAAGTTTTTTTTAGGTGGTTGATAATTGCCTCGTCCATATCGTCTCCGCCGACACGTATGGATTCACAAGATGCTATGTCGGCAAGACTCATAATGGCAACCTCAGTGGTGCCTCCGCCCATATCGACAATCATCGAGGCGGTTGGGTCAGTTATCGGCAGGCCTGCGCCTATTCCGGCGGCCATCGGCTCATCAACCAGATATACCTTTCTTGCACCAGCCCGCTCGGCACTATCAATGACGGCTCTTCTTTCAACGGCGGTGATACCACTTGGTACAGCTATTACGACCCGCGGCCTGATTAGACCGCCGCGGCCGTGAACCTTGCGTATGAAGTAGCTGAGCATAGCCTCGGTGATTTCAAAGTCACTTATTACGCCGTCTTTTAACGGGCGGATTGCCGTTATCGAGCCGGGAGTTTTGCCGAGCATTTCCCTTGCGACCAGCCCGACAGCTTCGCCGTCGTTTAGAACAACATTGCTTCCCCTGCGCACGGCCACTACGGAAGGTTCGTTAAGGACGATTCCTTTTCCGCGAACGCAGACAAGGGTTGTACAGGTACCGAGGTCGATACCCATATCCATGCTAAACCAGCCTAAAATTGTGTCAAGTAGCACTTTAGAATCCCTTCTTTATAAACACAAGCCTGAGAGTTTAGGCTGTTTTTATATGATGCAAACAGAATTGTCAATAGGCAATTTTGGCTACGGTAAGCTAAATAATGAGCCGTACTGGCTGTAGCACTTGAAAGCGACGAATATGGCGGTCGCAAGAACCACGCCAAAGGCTAAAGCAAGCATCGCCGTGTACACATTATTGGCCGTATTCGGCTTGGCGGGTCGAATTTGTCCATCAGGGCTCATATATCTACCTCATATAAAACAGCTTGTAAAAAAGCATTTTTTTCCGTAGGCGGAGCTTTTATCATCTACCAGTTTGTAGATACGTTATCTCCAGGCCTTGGCTGCTGCTGCACGAGCTCAAGGGTACCGACGGCAGCTTCAGCTGCGACATCTATTATAACTATGTCGCATATATAATCGTTTCCTCTGCTGACGTGGAATCTCATTGCCTTTTTGACACCGTCTGTACTGCCTATCGAGATTTTAGCCATCGAATTTTTGATATCCACTGCGCTGACGAGACCTTTGAGACCAATCTTTGTTGTGGTTGCGGTTGCGAGCCGGGCGAGGTCACTTTGTGCTGTTACAGGTTGCTGCGAGGCTTTTGTTCCGTAGGGTCGCAAGATATTGTTTAATTTATTTTCAAGCGCTATCTTTTCTTCGGTGAGCTGCTTTACATTTACCTCCAGCATATCTATTAAAGCCTCTTTCTCTATTAGTGTATTTGAGGTCTCGTCGAGCTTGGTTCTTTCGCCGACCAGCTCGTCTTTTGTTTTGTTCAGCTCTGTGAGAGCCGTTGCATACATCTCTCTGTTTTTGTCGCTTAAATTTGTGAGTTGCTGAGTGGTAGTTACCCAGCTCTCAACTGTTGCGGTAAGGCTGGCATTTTCTCGTTTCAAGTCGTTAATTTGTGTCTGCAATTCGGTTATCTTTTCGTCCAGAGCCGCTATTTCTTTGTTCTTGCTGTCCTCAAGCTGGATTCGTTTGTTTATTTCGTCCTTCAAATTTTCGTTGAGATTGTCTATTTCTCTTTTCTTTGCTGTTAATTCCTGCTGTGTTTTTTCAGAAGCCTGCTTGTAGTTGCTGACGCTGGAAACATATTGCACGACATAACCGCAAAGGAAAAGCGAGGATATCGTTAGTAAAATGATAAGACTCTTTGTGAGGGTACTCAAAATGGGCTCCTTTCACTTATTATAGATAAAAAATCAGTGTATGCCCCTTCTCAGATGAACAATAAATCATACACTTCAATTACCATAATTTTACTGTTTTAGCCGAAAGAGGTCAAGCTATTTTTACTAAATTGCCTAAGACTAAGTCCTATAATTAAAAATTGGAGCGGTATTTCAGTCCTCAAGTCGTGGTATCTGGCATTGGAAAACGGCTTTCGCAGCAGCCAAACGAACTAATTTTGACCTGTCCTTCAACAATTTGGGCAGATATCTTGTGAGGTTTGCCGTCCTTATTTGTCCTATCGCAAGTGCAGTTAAAACATTGACTCTTTCGGCATCAATTTTATCCATATTTGCCGTTAAATTTTTCGTGAAAACACTGAGCACCTCGGCCTCACCGTCGGGGTAACCAAGCTGGCCAAGCTGCTCAGCTGCGACGAGTCGAACCTCCAGGACCTCATTTGCATCTGAGAGCGCGGTGGTAAGTGCACCTCGGGCGAGCTCGGTTCCGAGTGCACCCATCGCTCGCAAGCCGAGAATCCTGTCGTCGGCGTTTACATTTAATATCATTGTCCAAAGTTTGGGGTATATCTTTTCATCCCCGAGCTTTGCGATGGCCTCTGCCGCCTGAAATCGAACCTTGTCATCAGAATCATCGGCATCCTTCGCCCAGTATAAAGGTGTTAAAGAACTTTTGTCGCCGCATTTGCCGAGCAGGAATACCGTGTTGGCTCTGATGGACATATCTTTGCTGGATATTGCCTGTCCGAATACCGCGAGCTTGTTTTTATCTCCAAGCTTGTAAAGTGCATAAGCTGCGGCAAGCCGGGTATTATCGTCGGATGATTTATAAAGAATGTTCAATGCTTTTTTGGCGTCGCGATACTTTGTATCACCAATTGCCAGAGCTGCCGAGAACCGCACAGGTACTATCTCGTCTGTTAATAGTCTCTCTACTATGGGCATAAACTGCATCCGGCCGGTAGTTGCGACGACCTCGATGGCATTTGTTCTCACTCTGGGGTCTTCATCCAGTAATCCGTCGTGAACGATTCTGTTTGCCTGGGGCAGGAGCCTGCGCACCGATGTTTCATTTGAATACTTGCCTGTCCGAACCATTTCATTGCAGCCGATGACCACAAAAACTATAAAAATATAAAAGAGTACAGAAAGCGATGTACGGCAATTGGAGTTTTTTGTCTGCTTCATTTTCTTCACCTGTTTTTTGCTGGAAACGGCCTTGAATTTCTTTTTATTATCGCTGCTAACATTAG
Source organism: uncultured Pirellulales bacterium (assembly GCA_964493425.1). Classification (GTDB taxonomy): domain Bacteria; phylum Planctomycetota; class Phycisphaerae; order Sedimentisphaerales; family Anaerobacaceae; genus CAYLMG01. The sequence continues at coordinate 59,616 of CAZBMW010000004.1, read as the reverse complement.
TACTGCGAAAAAAATCGCGCAGCAAAAGTCGAGCCGGTTTCCGTATTTGCTATAAAAAGTTACTCTTTTATCTATCGGCATTTTATCGGCAAACCATCCAGTCATAGCTGTTCGATTCATAGCTTCTTGGGGCAGATTTCCGCTTGCAAATCCATTTTTTATCCTTCCAGCTGAATCTATGAGGCAGCTGATGCCGGTATTGACGCTGCGGAGGACGGCAATTCTGTTCTCGACGGCACGGAAGACACAAATCGCAGCGTGCTGGGCCAGCTCGGTGCTGGGATAGACCTTGTCGTTTTCGAATTTTACGAACCAGCCGTCGTTACTTATGTTGATGAGCCAGTCTATTTGCTTTTGGCCCTTTTCATCAAATGTGAATTTTCTCGCTATGTCGGGCACCGTGTCCTCGTAACATATCATCACACTGAATTTGTAGATTTTGTTGTCCTGTCCGGGCTTTTCTATCTCAAAGACGGTGTATTCATCGCCGGCGTCCAGGCTGTAGTCGTAATCGTAAGGCGTAAATTTCATCAGGAAATCATATAACCAGGGCATCTTTTTCTTGAACGGGACAAACTCGCCGAAAGGTACGAGATGTATTTTATTGTACTGCTGATAGGCTTTGCTTGCCTGGGGAGTATATAAAAAGGCACTATTGTATCTGGCGGCTAGGCCCTGAATCTCGAGATTACCGATAAACTTGGGCTTGCCGCCGCTGGCACCGACAAGAAGATACGCGTTGTCCTTTGCGTGCTCGCGAAGGCGGAGGTCAAATTGCTTGTGAGTGCTCGAAGGCTCGATTACCCTCAATATTCTTTCATCCAATAAAGCGGGTACGACGGTTTCAGGCCAGACAATCAGCAGCGGTTTCGCATTTGCGATTTTGTTACTTTCCTGCAAGAGCCCGGTGAAGGTTTGCTCATTAATTTCATCGGAGTCTGAGCTTTTAACCGATTGAGGTATGTTTGACTGTAAAGCGGCGACGAGTGGCCCATATTCTATGATTTTATCGGACTGCTCGATTCGCCATTTTCCGTAAAAGAAGGTAGCCGCAAGAGCTGCAGTTACTAAAACTAATTTTAATAGCACCCGTATTGTGAATAGTTTTTTGTAATAAGAAGCGATTAGCAAATCAGCAAAGAGTGCGTTGACTATCGCTATGAGCAGTGACAGTCCGGCGGCACCGAAGATGTCCGCAATTTGAATGAGTATAATATTTTCATACTGGCTGTGTGAGAGATGCCGCCAGAGAAAACCTCCGAGAACAAAACCCTGAAGCCGTTCCGCACCGACAATGAGAATCGCGGCTGTCAGAAAGAGTGGCAGCCTTTTTGCCCTGCAGAATCTAATTGCTGCGGCGAGTAGCGGCCAGAGCAGGGCGGTATAGGCGCAGAAGGCGATCCAGCCGACGATGGTAACGGGATATATCCAGTACAGGTTGACGAGCCAGTAGCATAATGAAACTATGTATGCCGATATTATTAACGTTTTGAATCTTACCCGCGGCGAGCAGGCGAATATAAACGGCACGTAGGCGAACCAGGCAAAAGCCGAAAGACCTATCGGCGGCTGAATAATACTGAGAAGAGCCGCAGTGACTGCAAAAGGAAACGCAAGGCCGAGATAGTTTTTTATTTCTAATTTTTTCAATTTCCCAAAACCTTCAATGCCGCGGTCATTTCTGAAACGCCGTATTTTTTGCCGTTATTCATCCTTATTGAAAACTGATTTGTGAAAAGTTTCAATAGTTTTTTGTCGTGAGCGATTTTTTCGGCTGGTGACCTCATATCCGACAAGAGCTGCTTTAGCTCGTTCATCTCTCTGAAATCGAAGAAAAGATTTCGAACCTTTTGCTTTTTTAGTTTTGCGAGCCGCATCCTGGCTTTAGTGACATATTCTTTGGATATTTCGATAGCTGTAAAGTTTCTGCCGAGCAGCAGGCTCGCCGCTGCGGTGGTTCCTGAGCCGCTGAAGGGGTCAAGAACCCAGTTACCGGGATTCGAGCTTACAGAGATTATCCTTTTTAGAAGTGTCAGAGGCATCTGGCAGGGGTGAAAGCCGGTGCGTTCTTCAAATGTTCCGCATACTCGCGGGAACTCGCTCCAGACGTCATCAGGGACTTTGCCGGCCGGGTGGGCACGCCTGTCATTGTAAGTTAGCTGTCTGTCCGAAGGGACTCGTACAGCGTAATCATTAAAGGTGAAATTTTTTTTGTCATTTACAAAATAAAATATATGCGTATGTGAGCGGGCGAATTTACTTTTCGTCTGCTGGCCGAAGGTGTAGTGCCATATAATCCAGTTTCTCATAAAAAGGCCGAGCTCATCGGCAATAATCTTTACATTTGCCGCGTAGTCATCAACTATAGCGATATAAAAGGAGCCGTGGGGCTTGAGGACCTTTTTGCAGGCGGTTATCCATTGCTTCGTCCAGTCGATATAGTTTTTTGCTTTGATTTTATCGTTGTATTTGTCGTATTTGTAGCCGATGTTGAAAGGGGGATCGGCGAAAATCAAGTCGGCGAAGGGCTGTTTTACCTTGGCCAGGATTTTTATGCAGTCGCCGCAGATAATTTTGTTTTTAAGGTTCTGCATAGAAACATTTTATAACCAAAAAGCAAAAAGGCAAAAGGAAAAAAGATTCTCAGCTCTGCTCGGTGCAGGCGATACTTGATTATGAGGTTATGGTTCGATTATTTTTTGCTCGTTGAAGGTTTTGCCGCTCAAGGTATCAGTGAAGGTAATTTTGACGGTCAGAGGCTTTTCGTATTTGTCGATTAGCTTTGATACATCAAAAATCAGACGATAATTACTTGCTAAGACAGTTGCAAACCATAGTTTTTTCATCTCGCTGGAGCTGACGTTCCAGGTGCCAAGCAGGGCTTGGTTCTCGTCTCTGTTCAGGTCCCACAACTGGATCTCGACTTTGCCGGCGGCCTTGATTACGTCACCGTCTGAATCGATGGGCTGCAGATAAACTATCAGACTTTCCATTTTCCCGTCTTCGTCTTTGTCGTAAAGATTTGTGTATCGCCAGATTTTTACTCTCTGTAAATCGTAAATATCTTCCGGCTGACTGTTTCCTGTAACCGCCGAGAGTGTCTGTACCTGTTTTTTTAATTGTTGTGCCTGCTGCTCGGCGTTTGCAAGTTGGTCGGTCAGGTTTTGGTTTTGCTGTCTTAGTATGTCGATTTCCGAGACGGGTTTTTCCCTGTCGGCGTTTTCGCAGGCGGAGATGAAAAGGATAATAGTGATTAATAAAAAAGACCTTTTCACTTTTGAACTTCCCTGTGTCATACTGGTTATTTTATCCGTTTGTCACATTTTTAAGTCAACGCCTGCCGACAGCATATATATCTCATTGCTCGCTCTTATCTTCCTGTTTGGCCTTGACTATTTCCGGCGCTTTTTTGAGTATTCTGTCAGCTAGGCCGTAATCGACAGCCTCTTTGGCATCGAGCCAGAGGTTTCGGTCGCAGTCCTTTTCTATTTTTTCAGTGTCTTTACCTGTATGTTCCGATAGTATTGTATAAAGTCGGGTTCGAAGCCGCAATATCTCTTTTGCCTCGATTTCCAGGTCGGTTGCGACACCTTCGAGAACACCAGGTATCAGGGGCTGATGCAGCAGTGTCCTGCTGTTGGCAAGCAGAGAGCGTTTGCCGGTGGTTCCGCCGGCGAGCAGTAGTGCAGCCATACTCGCCGCTATGCCCACACAGTATGTTGCCACCTCGCATCGCAAAAATCTCATAGTATCGTATATAGCCAGGCCCGCAGTAATTGAGCCGCCGGGGGAGTTAATATAGAAATGGATATCTGTGTTGCTGTCCTCATTGCTTAAAAAAAGCATCTGAGCGATAATGAGATTTGCGGCGGCATCGTCAATAGGCCCGCCGAGAAAGACTATTCTGTCTTTTAAGAGGCGTGAATAGATATCATATGCCCGCTCGGCCCGGCCGCTTTTTTCTATTACAATCGGCACTAAATTTTGATTCATTGTCATATCTGGTTTCCTGTTTTTTATTTTTGCTTCTTAGTTTTTTCTTCTTTCTCGGCTTCGTGGTAGAGAACCTCATCGATGAGACCGTACTCGCGAGCCTCTTCGGCTGTCATATATCTGTCTCTTTCAGTCTCTTCAGTTATTTTCTCGATGGTCTGGCCTGTGTGTGTTGAAAGAATTTCGTTTATCGTTTTTTTTGCTTTGACAATTTCTTCGGCCTGAATTTTTATATCAGCGGCCTGGCCTGTTACACCGCCCCAGGGCTGGTGAAGCATTATCTTAGCGTGGGCGAGCGCGTAGCGTTTGCCTTTGGTGCCGGCTGCGAGTATGACCGCTGCTCCCGACTGGGCTCTTCCTATGCAATAGGTAGCAACAGGCGAGTTGACAAAACGTATCGTATCGTATATCGCCATCGTGTCATCGACACTGCCGCCGGGAGAATTGATGTACAGGCTTATCTCGTTGCCGCGTTTGAGGTTGTCAAGGTAGAGCAGCTTCATTATCACCTCTGTCGACCTCTCATACGATACGGCCCCGACCAGGAAGATAATCCTGTTCTCCAGCAGCATATCGTCGAGTGTCATCTGCCGCTGGAGCTGATACCTGCTGGTTTGTGTATAGATACCGCTATCGTTTCTGATTATTTTATTACGTTTGTCCATTTGCATCTGATTTCACTTTCAAAATTTTCTGCAAGCTCAGTTTTTATGCCGGTTTTGTTTTTGAAAGGCCGGCTTATTATCTATCGGCTGATTCAGCTTTTCGTTTTCTTTTTTGTAGTTTTTTTGGTTTTTTTGGGCTTTTTTTCACCGCCTGAGCCTGATTTTTTGGCCGTTTTCTTTTCTGCTTTTTTTGCAGTTTTCTTAGCTTCCTTTTTTGGTTCTGTTTCGGTGATTTTCGCGGTCTCGAGCATCTTTTCTACGCATTTATCGTCTCTTAGCTGCAATCCGACTTGTGTGAGTGAGCCTTCGCGTGCCATTTGCTCTCTGAGTCTTTCCGGTCTTTGTCCCCGCTGGATTGCAAGCCGGGCGATGTATCCGTTGATTTCCTCTTCAGTAACTTTTATATCGAGCTCGCCTGCGGTCTTATCCATTATGAAGAATGTTTTCAATTGCTCTTTGGCCTGCTCGTCACTGGCGGCTTTGAGCTTGTCGATTTGCTCGTCAATCTGCTCTTTAGAGAGTCCCTGCCTTAACAGGTTCACATACTGTCTTCGCTGCAGGTCTTGCGACTGACGTGCGACAATATCCAGCGGCAAATCGAATTTCGTATTATCGAGCAGGTATTTATAAATCTGCTCAGCCATATCCTGTTTTGCCTGCTGCTCTAATCTTGCCTGGAGGTTTTCGCGTATTTTTTCTTCGAGCTCTGTTTTATCTTTTACACCGAATCTTTTCAGAGAGGTCTCATCAAGTTCTGCGGGCTTGAGGAATTTAATATCCTTGATATCAATCTGGAGGTCAACTTTTTTGCCGCGATATTGCTCTCTGAAATACGTTTTGGCTACTTCTGTAGTTATCTTTTTGGTTTCACCGGCTGCTGCCCCGATGAGGTGCTCGTCGAGGTTTTCGACGGGTACCTCTGCGACGAAGCCCTGCTTTCTTACGAATATTTGCGTATTGTCGAGCTTCTGTTCCTCGTCGATGCCTTCAGTTTTTATTATTACATCGGCGATTATCTGGTCGTCGAGCTCGACTTTGCCCTTTTCGCGGGGCGTCCACATACCTGCGTATTTTTGTAATTGTTCGATTTCGGCGTTGACGTGGTCGTCTGTTACAAGGTGTTTTGTCTTTTTGATATTTATGCCTTTGAGTTTGGGCAGTTTGAATTCCGGCCTGACCTCGACCTCGAATTCGAATTTCATCGAGCCGGTTTCCGGCAGCTCTATCTTTTCATAATCGATGTCGGGTTCATTGAGGGAATCCATATTGTTATCTTTCAGTGCCGACTCGCTTGCCTCGGCCAGCAGTTTCAGCTTGATTTGCTCTGATGTATCTTTGCCGAACCGTTTTTCGAGAAGCCTTCTGGGGGCTCTTCCTCTTCTGAATCCTGGCAGGATGGCTTCTTTTCGAAGCTGGTCGTATTTATCGTCGGCGGCAGCTTTGATGGATTCTTCGGGTATTTCTATAGTGATTTTCTTTTTGCAGGGTCCTGCGTCTTTAATAGTCACGGTGTTTTTTGATTCGGTTGTCTGTTCATCTGCCATTTTCGGTTCCTTGCAGTTTTATGTTGGTTTTTGATAAACAAAAAAGGCTACAGAGCTTTGCCCTTAGCCTGTCTCTTCGATTCCGGGCCGGTAAAAATCCCTGCCCAAACATACCGGAGACCAGCGCCAAACTAAATTTAGTTGGTAACTCACCGATACTATTTTAGTGCACAAGTCGCAAGTCACTGCCAGCGAACTCTTATGCTCTAAACTAAAGCGGGCGATGAGACTTGAACTCACGACATTCACGTTGGCAACGTGACGCTCTACCACTGAGCTACGCCCGCATATTCATTTTTCGTATAGCGTCGTGCGTATTGCGAACTACAGCAGCGATTTTGTAATTATAAGATGTATTATCGACGATGCAAGGGGGGATTATGAAAAAAATCGTTCTAATCAAGGCCAGGCCTGATAAAAGCCCTTGCGGAAGGAAATGCTGTCTCGGTTTTTCGACGCATACGGTCAAGGTTGAAATGCAATGTCGGATTTTCATAATCAAAGCCGCTTTATCTCAGAGAGGAGCGTGATTCAAGAAAAAAGCAATTGACATCGAAGGCAGTGCTCCAATATCATTAGTTCCGATTCATACTGTGAGGCAATATAGCGGTGGAATTGTCAATGTGCCTTTTGTATGTGTGGGGATGGAGCGATGTTTGGGAGACAGCCGGAAAAAAATAAAAAAGGCATTTATTTGGCAATATTTGTCCTTGTGCTGCTTTTGTTATTTGCAATCGTTTTTGTTATTGAAACTTCAAGAAAAAATCGTTTTGCTTTTGGAGGGGGGAAAGCAGCCGACGCGAATCAGACATCTTATGATTCGAATATACCAATTGGAGATAAGCAAAGAGATTCCAATGATACAAAGCTTCTTCGGCCGGGCCATAATCACCCTGCTTTTTCAGAGCGTATTAAAGAACGAAAAGAGATGGTTATCAACCAGATAAGAGCAAGGGACATCATTGATTCAAACGTTTTGAGAGCTATGCAGACAGTGCCGCGCCACGCATTTGTCCGGGCAAGTGAACAGCGTTATGCATACTTCGATGGCCCATTGCCTATCGGGTATGGCCAGACCATTAGTCAGCCATACGTTGTAGCGTTTATGACGGAGGCCTTGAATCTAACGCCGGAATCGAAGGTTCTGGAAATTGGCACCGGCTCAGGCTATCAGGCTGCGGTCTGCGCCGAGATTGCCGCCGAGGTCTATACTATCGAGATTGTCGAAGGACTTGCAAAATCTGCTAAGCAGCACCTGCAGAAACTCGGCTACCGAAATGTGTTCGTTAAGACAGGAGACGGGTATTTCGGCTGGCCTGAAAAAGCCCCGTTCGATGCTATCATCGGCACGGCTGCCGCCGGGCGCGTGCCCGAGCCTTTGCTTGAGCAGTTAAAGCCGGCAGGCAGAATGATTTTGCCTGTGGAAGGCAGCCTCGGCTTTCAGTATCTGGTCCTGATAAATAAAGACGACAAAGGCAATATAAGTAAGAGCAATGTTATGCCGGTCCGATTTGTCCCTATGACCGGCGAGGTAACAGAATCCGAAAAAAAATCCCGCAAGTAGCTTTGCTGTAAAGAATGAATTGTTAGCAGGTCAGATGCAGTGCTATGGCACAAGCTTTTGCAATTGGTATTAGATGTTGCTTTGCTTTGTGTAGTTTTATCTTTCCCAAATTTGAATGTCTGTCATACTGCCCAAAAGGTCTTCAGCGAGCCTGAGGTATTCTATTCTTCTGCGGTTGTAGCCGAGTAATTCACTGCCCACGGCATCTACGGCGACGCAGTCGAGGCTGGCAAGTATAATGTCGAGCCTTTTCCTTTGGCCTGCAAGGTGTGAACCTTTAAGGGCAACTACGGCGTCGACGACACAAAGGTCCGGTTTTTTGTAAAGGCAGACATCCACAACCGATTTGTGTGTCGAAGGTGAGTGCAGCTTGGATTTGTTCCAGGAGTTTTTGTAATGAGCCGGAGGTGCAATTCCGAACATATTTTTCATTGAGATAGTTGTTGTGGTAAAACTATGGTCTTTTAGGACCGGCACAGAAATAACAAAGGCATCCTGAACAATCTTCGGCATATGAAATTCTTTGAGCTGGAAGGCTTTATCATTTTTCAGGAGCACAGTTTCACAATTATTGAAATCGAGCAGCTCGATTTTGTATCTTTCTGCCAGTGCGGTGTATCGGTTCAGCTTGAAGGTAACATCTGTAGTACCCTTGCCGCAGCCTTCGCCGATTATAATTTTTACGTCGGGCCGGCAATGTCTGCAGAATAGGTAAACGGCCTCTACCGCCTCGACGGGTGTTGTCACGGGCGGTGGTTCGGCGTTGATTAGGTTAGGCTTGATAATAATCAGGCCTTTTCTGGGAAGGACATCCGCAGCACCAATTATATTTAGTGCTTTTTTGATGCTTTCTGCGTAACTTGTAAATTTTACTTTCGCAACTTTGCTCATAAAAAACGCTCGTATTTTTTACTTTTTCCCTTAATAATATTATCGGTGCCGGTGACAGATTTCCTTAATTGTAAATTCGAGGATACTATTATGATAACGATTCGGCAGGGCGGTTGGCATTGTTTTGACAATCCCTGAATGGAGCGATTGGCGGAACGGTACGATACTCTGGATTCATTCGTTATATGTTGTACCTGAGGTTCGCAGAAAGGGGGTATTTACGAAGCTGTACCAATATTTAAAGCAAAGGGTTGAGGGCTCAGATGAGCTTATGGGTTTGCGGCTGTATGTGGATAAGAACAACACAGGCGCGCAGAAGGTCTATGAAAATCTCGGTATGAACAAGGACCATTACGTTATGTATGAATGGCTCAAGTAGTTATGCCAGACGGATTTGGTTTTTTGTAAGATTGCACCCTGGTAAAAAGTGAAGTAACGATGAGATAAATAATGTAATATACGCCGAGAGGAAATCCGAAACTCAAAAAATAAGCAAGTGATTGCAAGGCAAACTCTGGTTTTTTTTCAAACCAAACTTTATCTCTAACTTTTATTGATAAGTCATTACGTCCAAGTTGTTCCACAGTATTTATTATTTCTCCAACGTTGCCCTTGGCTTTTATCTCGACCTTTTTTGTATAGTCTATTTTATCTTCGGTGATTGTGTTTAAAAAATACATGCCTAAGGACATTAGTAGTAGTGCGGTTAACCTTGCCAACCAAACTTTTTTGGGAGACGTTACCATTTTTGTCTCCTGATTCGGATATGAATATAGCTTCGTTATCTTTTGCTGCATTGTATGGTGTCTTCTGGATTCTGTCCAGTTTTAATCGCCGAAGCGATTGTACGTGCAGTTGTTGAGCTGCTGGTTGCAGAAGATTTCAAAATCGGTGATACTGGCGCGCGCATCGTCGGAGATGACGATATCGGCTGACGACATTTTCTCTTAAATCAGCCTTATGTCTTTGGTGCCGATACCTCATAATCCTGTGAGAATGACGAACAAGCCTGCGGACAAACTGCTGCCGTCGTTGAAACTGAAGCAGCTTTCTGAACAGGAAGTCATAAGCCTGAAAAAAGTGGGATTTATGTGTAAAAGGATTAATTTGCCTGGTGTGCAAGTAGAAAAAGGAGGTATTTTTTCCTTATTTACGGCTTGAGAACCTTAAAATACCCTATATTTACAGCTTCAAGGGTATAATAAAAAAATTGCTGGATGTCTATTTTTTTGGCGAAAAACGGGTTTATTACGAATTTTTTTTATAAATTTACTGTTTTTTCTTTACAAATGTGAGCTAATTTAATATAAAGAAACTTGAAGAATAGCGTGAATTAATATTGTTATTTTGACAACTGTAGAGGTTTCTCTGTGGAGAAGGGTGTTATTTTACTGCCTGCTGCGTTGCAGGTAGGGCATACCTTCTGCAGATAATTATTAACATTCCATTTAGGTGCCCGCTTTGGGTGATGAAGGAAGGAGGTGGATGCAATTTTAAATAGTAAATAGCGGGCAGAGTTTCGTGTAGAGTATATTTTTAATGAATGTTGTTCGAAACAGGCGTAGAAAACCAATTTATGTCTGTTAAGAGCAGCGAAGGTTTTGGTGAGTAACCAAAACAGGGATTTTTTTTGGAGTGAAGGAGAAGAAGAGGAGGATTAGATGAGAGATAGGTTAGTTTATTTTGTTTCCTTTGTTGTGTTTATGATCCTTCTTAGCAGTGTTTCGGTCACTTCTGCGAAAGTCGTCGCCTATTGGCGGTTTGATGACGTTGGTGACTATGAAATCGACGATCCGCGCTACACGGTTGTTGATGGCAATGGGCTGCCGGATTCAGCTGGCCGAACAGTCTGGAATAAAGCTGCTCATGACTGGAGCGGTAACGGCAACCACCTGACTACATTTGCTTATTCTTGGGCTGGTTTTAACTGGTCTAGTAGCGTTCCCGCAGGTCAGGTTCCTTTGACCGGTATTGAAACCAATCTGAGTATACAAGATGCAGGTGGCTGCTGCCCAGCAGCGATGACCTGGTCAGAGAAAAGCCAGCCAACCGGCGTGGATATCGAGACATGGTCGCCTGAGTTGTTTTCTGTCGAGGCTTCATTTCTTGCAGATTTCGACGCAGGTGGTTTCCATACCTTTGTCGGTCGTGACGGAAGAGATGTATGGACAGACCACTCGGAATGGGCACCATTTTATTTTTCGGTTCGTCCGGATAATCAGGTGGCTGTTGAGTTCACCGATGTCAGCGGATACAATCACTGGGTAGATTCACTTGGTAATGGATCTATGGGTTGGAGTGTTGTCGTAGAAGGCGGCACCATCCAGATTGCGAGAGGTGCTTGGTATCACGCTGCAGCCGTCTGTGACGGAGAGACGTTAAAGCTGTATGTTCGTGCTCAAGGCGTAGCTGATTGGTCGACCTATACCGTCCTTCTGGACCCCAACAGCCCGGTCACAAACCTGGCCGTTGGTAACGGTACGCCGGGCGGCGATCTCTGGCCCGGAACCTGGTCGGTTGGCCGTGGAATGTGGAACGGCGGACATGGTGACCGTTGGTGGGGAAATCTCGACGAGATTCGTCTTACCGATGGTGCTTTGACAGAATGTCAGCTCCTTTGGACGGTCCCGGAACCGGCAACGCTGGTTCTTCTGGGTATCGGTTCTCTGGCATTGCTAAGACGTAAGAAATCGTAACAGAGAAAAGGAAAAGAAAAAAACTGTTGTTTACTCTTTAAGAGTAAATTTATAGTGTGTTTAATCTTGCCTCCCTTGGCCGAGCGCTCGGCCAAGGGAGGTTTAAGAGAATCTTTTTTTATTTTTTAGCAGCTCAGTTTACAACATGTCATTACTGAGTATATTATAAAGACCACATCCGGATTGACGTCTGAATAAGCCTTTTTAATCCTTATATAACGAGAACAACTGATTCTCAATGACACTATAATATGGTATAATTATGCCGATGACGGTCTTTCACAAGATGGGGGTAACAATAGAATATTGGTTTTGAGAGCTTCTTGCCTGAAGCTGGACTGCTGTTTACTAATCGTGTATTCGGTGAGTTGCGTTAAATGTACCTGACGATTAAATCATAATCTTTTGTAGCTTCAACCCTTGTGTTAATAAATTGGCCCGGCTCTGCCGAGCAATTCTTTATTATACATATACTGTCGATGTCGGGAGCCTGGCCGTAAAACCGGCCCTCGTATGTCCCGTCATTATTCAGCGCGTCGACGAGGCACCGCAGCTCTGAACCAACTCTCGACTTATTTTTTGCAAAAGCTATTTGCTGCTGGATGAGCATCAGCTTTTCGAGCCTCTTGTTTTTTACATCCTCCGGTACCTGGCCGGGCATCTGGGCTGCTTCAGTGCCCTGCTCTGCGTAATATTTGAAACAGCCGAGCGCATCGAATTGAGCCCATTTTACGAATTCGGCGAGCTGGTCAAATTGCTCCTCGGTCTCGGTGGGGAAACCAACAATCAGAGTTGTTCGCAGCACAACATCCGGCAAAGTTTTCCTGACTTTCTCAATCAGCCGGCATATTTGCTCTTCGGTGTCCGGCCGATGCATCTTTCTTAAGATGTCGTTGTTAATATGCTGAATCGGGATATCGAGGTAGTGAGTAATCTTCTTGCTACGGGCGATTGTCTCAATAAGCTTATCTGTAATACCGGCTGGATAGAGGTAAAGAAGTCTCAGCCATTCGAGCCCCTTGATTTTGTCCAGTTCCTCTGCCAGAAGGGCAAGTCCGTCTTTTATTTTTAAGTCCGCGCCCCAGTTTGTCGTGTCCTGGCCGATTATGTTAAGCTCTAAAACGCCTGATTCGGCAAGCTCCTTTGCTTCGGCAAGGACAAGCTTTTTGGGCTTGCTTCTGAAAGGTCCTCTGATAAAAGGTATTGTGCAGAATGAGCAGTTTCGGCTGCAGCCTTCGCTTATCCGAAGATATGCCCTGTGTGGCGGGCCTATGAGCAGCCTGGCCCTGTCGTCATTAGCGCAAACGGATGCGCCGCCTTTTTCCAGAAAGGTGAGCTGCTTTTGGCTGATGATGGTCTTTTTGATAATCTTTGCTATGTCGTTTCGCCGGTCAAGGCCGACTATCGCGTCGATACCATCAACCTGCTCAAAGAGCTTTTTACCAATCCATTCGGGCAGACATCCTGTAACGATTACTTTTTTTACCAGGCCTTTATTTTTCAAAGCGACGGCGTTTTGTATAACCTCGATAGCTTCAGCCCTGGCTGGTACGATAAAGCCGCAGGTATTGATAATAACGACGTCGCAATCTTTTATCTCGGCGCTTAGAAGGAAGCCCGAGTTTATGATTTCAGCCAGCATCTTCTCACTGTCAACGACGTTCTTCGGACAGCCGAGAGCTACAAAGCCAACTGTCACGTTCCGGCTTGCTTTTTTTGACATAATGAAAATTCTTAAAGAATAACAATGAAGTACGAAATTTAGTGCTTATATCAGGCGTTTCCCAAGAATGAGTATTATAAAATAACCTTGAAAATAATGCAAAACACGTATATAATTCAGCAATTTGAAGGAGTGAAGGGTATAAATCAATAGCCGGTGGTTATGTACAGGGCAAATATCAAAATATTCAGCACCCCCCTCTACGTCAGGTTATTCCTGTTATCGATATCTTTTCTGCTATTCAGCGGCTGTGGAAGCTTTTTCGACCAGAAAACGACAGAGCTGCACCAGAGAGCAATTCTCAGAGAGATAAGTGAAATCAAGCTGGCGGAGCCTTCTTTTCCGAAACCTGACATTTACAAAACCGAACCCGCAATAATAGAGCAGACCGTAGGCGGCGGGCCCGAGTTTAAGCTGTTTTATTTTTGCAAGTATCATACCGCCGTTGAGCTGGAGCAGCTTGTCAACAAGCAGTTCGCAACAAAGCTTTTTAATGAAAAAGGAAAATCCACCACCGTCGAGGATTATACCGTAAGCAGTATGCCTGCCACCAATCAGTTGGTCGCAAGATGCCCCACTAGGGAAGATGCCCAGGCCGTACTGCAGACATTGGAAATGATTGATATACCGCCGATGCAGGTCAGAATCGATTGCCTGATTTCGGAGGTTTATTCAGACGTCACTATGGACTGGGAGACGACGTTACTTATTGAGAATCTTTTCGGCGAACGAATAAGTCTGGGCGGCAAAAGGGTTGATGGCACAATATACCCTGCCTTTCCGGGAGCTGCTTTGAGAGATGCCGCAAGAGCCACTTTCGGACTTAAAACAGGATATGTCAGGAACGAAGGTATCCTTGGCCATGAGTTCAAGGCGCTGGTCGATATACTGATTTCAAGAGGCTACCTTAAAATTCTAATGAACCCGACGCTTGAGGTTGTTAACGGCCAGACCGCTGAAATTATGACGAGCGAGCATGTGCCGCTTGACCAGATAAGCAATGTTCACCCGATTACAGGGGTTATTACCACCACGACGGAATATATTGACGTCATTGATTCCCTTAAGATTACACCGCATGTATTTGCCGATGGTTATATCGGCCTGGAGACAACCGCTCTTATCGGCTCAAAGTCGACACCTGAAGGCGTAAAGCAGATACCCATCGTTACGAAAAGACAGGTCACGAACAAGGAGAACCGCATCAGAGAAGGAGAAAGCCTGGTTATAGGCGGCATTACAAAGACTGAAAAACGCTCAGTTGTTCGCGGTGTCCCTCTCCTGAAGGACATACCCGTTTTAGGTATTCTCTTCTCGAGCAAGGACTTTGAGGAAAGAGGAAAAGAGGTTCTTTTTATTCTGACTCCGACTATTTCTTCCGGCGGAAAGTCTAATATCGATATAGTAAATGAGCTTAGAAGAAAGCACGCGACAGTACCTGACGTTGATGAACCTAATGATGTTATTTCCGGCGGCCGCCGGAGTGAAGCCTACAATCAGCAGCAGGATGTTAACGATGCTTTTAAATGGCTCAGAGAGTACAAAAACGAGAAAAAAAAGTAGCAAAAATCGTAGAAATCCTGTATAATTAATGTATATAAGACAGCATAACTGTCTACAAATGCCGTTTTTGACTGCTAAAGAGCGGCTATCGTGCCGATAATAGAGGTTGGAAGATAGAATATTTGCAGAACATAAAGAAATTGTTACTCAAGAGGAGATTTATCGATGGCTAAAAATAATAAGGACAGCAAAGATGTTGACACAAGAGATTTTGATAGTAAGGATTTCGGCAGCGAGGACCTCGACGAGCTTGTCGTCTTCGGAGAAAGCAGAACGGTTTCTCCTGAAGAGGAAAAGCCGATTCCTTTTGACGATACAGATACCGACGAGAGCAACATCTCACATGCTCCTTTGAATCTGGATGGCACTACTGCTTCTTTGGTGGAGCCGGCAAGCCTGAAAAAAACAAGAGGTCAGGTAAGCTCACCTAAAAGAATCCAGCACGTAAAAACGTTCTTCACAAAGCTTCACGCCGGCAGTATTGATTTTCTTGAGCAGCAAATCAACAGCTGGCTGAAGGAAAATCCGGGTATTGTAATAAAACGTACTAACACGACAGTCGGAAATGTAGTTGCTAAAAAAACCGAGCCCAATCTCATAATTACAGTCTGGTATTAACAGGCTTTTTCTGTTATTGGCCAGAGGTTAATAGAGTGCAGGGGGACAGAACAGTCATCTCTGAATAAGAGGTATGTGAATTGGTGAGTGTTAATATTTTTCAACAATATTACAGAGCCGGGCAAAAAACCTTGACATATTTTCAAATCTGATGTATTTTTCGCTGTTTAGCTGTCTGTAAAGGGCAGGCAGGTATGTATTGTAGTAAAAATTTGGAGGTTTTTTGTGGCTAAACAGCTCGTTCATGAATTAATTAATGCGGGGGTGCACTTCGGTCACGGCGTCAGCCGATGGAATCCCAAAATGGCTCCGTTTATCTTCGCAAAACGCGGCAAAATCCACATAATTGACGTAAAACAGACAATAAAATCACTGCTGATAGCAAAAAAGCTACTTGCAGAAGTTGTCGCCTCTGGCAAGGACGTTGTTTTTGTGGGGACAAAAAGACAGGCACAGAAAGCCGTCGAGGCCGCCGCTAAAAAATGCCAGATGCACTATGTATCAAACCGCTGGCTTGGGGGAACGCTGACAAACTTCAGGACGATACGCTCAAGACTGCAAAGGCTCGAAATGCTCGAGGCTATGGTTGAAGACGGCACGCTCGACAGTGACAGCAAAAAGCAGGCATCGAGGCTGAAACGCGAGATGAGGAAAATCAGAGCAAACCTTGAAGGCATACGCAAGATGACTCAACTGCCCGGTGCCGTTGTCGTCATCGATGCAAGAAAGGAATATATCGCGCTCGCCGAAGCCAGAAAACTCGGTATCCCGACCGTCGGAATTCTCGATACCGATTCTGACCCGGACGCAGTAGAAGTTGCTATCCCTGCAAATGACGACTCAATCCGGGCTATAAGCCTTTTGCTTGATGAGCTCGCTGACGCTGTGGCTATCGGTAAAACTATGGTTGTCGCTAAGCCAAAGCCGCGCCCGAAAAAACTTCGCTCCAGAAGTGTTCTCGCACGTGCGGATGAAAATGCTGCTCAGCCGGTAGCCGCTCAGAGCAAGACTGAAAAAGATAAAAAAACACAACCTGCCGATATTCCGAATGCCGAAGACCCGCAGAAACAAAAAGAACAGAAACCTGATAAATGAGAATTCGAATAAAATGTTGATTACTCGACACCTGTTTTACAATACGCAATGAGGAGTTTTTCAAAATGTCTGAAATCTCGGCATCGATGGTAATGAAACTGCGAAAAATGAGCGGACAGGGTATGATGGACTGCAAAGAGGCCCTCACCGAAGCCGATGGTGATATGCAAAAGGCTATGGAGATTCTGCGTAAAAAAGGACTTGCCACGCTGGAGAAAAGGGCTGAGCGGCAGACCTCCGAAGGTCTGCTCGTGAGTAAAATAGCCGATGACGGCAAAAATGCTGTTATGGCAACGCTCTGCTGCGAGACAGATTTCGTCGCAAAAAGCGATGATTTCAATGCCGCAGCAGGTAAGCTTGCTGATTATGCAATGGCCTGCTCGGCTGAGGAAGGTGCTGAAAACATACTCGAAACTGCTATTGATGGCAAGAAGTTCAGTGACGTAATTAATGAAGTCGCCAGCAAAACCGGAGAAAAAACCCTGGTCGGCGATTTCGCGAAGTTTACTCTTGATGGTCCCGGCCTGATAAGCTCTTACGTGCATTTCAACAGTAAAGTAGGCGCAATGCTGCAGATTGAAACCAGTGATGAAAAAGTCGCAGCGAGTAATAACATTAAAAAAACCGCTGTTGATATTGCTATGCACATCACCGCCGCCAAACCTATCGGGCTTGATAAGGACAGCGTCGATGCGAAGACAATCGAGACCGAAAAGCAAATCTACGCCGAGCAGGTCAAGAACAAACCTGCCAACATCGTTGATAAAATTGTTGAAGGAAAACTCAAAAAGTTTTTCGCAGAGAACTGCCTTCTTGAGCAGAGGTTTGTTAAAGACGACAGCAAGACCGTTGCTCAGGTCCTCTCCGATGCCGCAAAGCAGGCCGGCGGCGAGGCAAAAATTACAAAATTCGTCCGATTCAGTGTCGGATAAAAAATAATCCCAAAAGCGAATTGTATCTTGAGAGGGAAATCGGATACTAAATGACAAAAAGCAAATACAAGCGAGTATTGCTGAAGCTTTCAGGGCAGAGTTTTTGTAAGCCCGGAGAATTCGGGATTGACGGCGCGGTGCTTAAATCGATTGCCGAGAGGATAGCGGAGATTTGCAAACTCGGGCCTCAAATCGCGGTTGTAGTTGGCGCAGGCAACTTTCTACGGGGAGAAACTTTTTCTGAACTCGCAGGTATACCAAGATATACGGCTGATTATATGGGGATGCTGACAACCATTGTTAATGCCTGCGCGCTGCAGGAGACGCTGGAAAAGCTGGGACAGCCGACGAGGGTCTTAAGTGCGATTGAAGTTGCGGCGATGTGTGAGCCGTTTATTCGCCGCAGAGCTCTTCGGCACCTTGAGCAGGGAAGGGTGGCGATACTGGCCGGTGGTACAGGCAATCCTTTCTTTACTACAGATACCTGTGCGGCTCTGCGGGCATCGGAGCTCGATGTAGACCTGCTTATAAAGGCAACTAAGGTTGAAGGCGTTTACAGCAGCGACCCGAATAAAGAGCCTGGCTCGAAGCTGTTCGAGAAGCTGAGCTATGACGATGTCCTCAGAAAGAACCTTAGAATAATGGACCATTCCGCCATCAGCCTGTGCAGGGACAATCAAATCCCGATTATCGTCCTGAATATTTTTGAACAGAGCAATATAACGAAGGCGATATGCGGCGAAAAAGTCGGAACGTTAATTTCCTGATGCGGAGCGATTTATGCCTGTAAAGCAGGTCATCTCGGAACATAAGGAGAAGATGGAAAAGTGCGTCGAGTACCTGACCAGCGAGTTAAAGGCAACCAGAACCGGCAGGGCCTCGGCGGGCCTGGTTGAGAACATAAAAGTCGATTATTACGGCACAGCCACGCCCTTAAAACACCTTGCTACACTCGCCGTCCCGCAGGCCGATATGATTGTTATAAAACCGTTCGACCCTGCCGCTGCCAAAGAAATCGAAAAGGCAATCAAAAACAGCGACCTGAGCATCGCGCCTGTGATGGACGGAAAAATCATACGCCTTAATATACCTGCCCTGAGCGAGGAAAGAAGAAAACAGCTTGTCTCCGGCGTCAAACAGACAGGTGAGCAGGCAAAGGTAAGCATCCGCAGCATAAGAAGAGACGCCAACAAACAGCTCGAAAAAGAAGAAAAGGAAAAGCTCATCACGGAAGACGACCACGAGGCCGGCAAAAAACAGATTGACGACATAACGAGAGAATACTCCGATAAGGTCGATTCGGTTATTAAGTCCAAGTCGGAAGAAATAATGCTTAATTAATTCTCGAAAGAGAAGTTTTTTGCGGGGGATATATTATGCAAATCCCAGAAAATCAAAGCGGGAAAAAGATTCACCCTAAAAAAAAGAAAATCGCAAGGCGCCTGCTTACCCGGCTTCTTATTGCACTGTTTGCCCTGATACTTTTTGTGATTTTGTTTCTGCCCATATTCGTTTCCTCTCAGAAGGGCAATAAAATAATACTTGCCAGAATAAACGGCGCCATCGACGGCAAGCTCGAATTTTCTTCGCTTGATATGAGCTGGCGTCGCGGCATCGGTATAAAAGAGCTCAAATTCAGTGACGGTACAGGCGGCTTTCTGGTTAATGTAAAAAAAATTCAGACAAGACCGCATTATTTGTCTTTACTCTCAGCCGCACCTTCATTCGGCAGGACTGTTTTAGATGAGCCGGACGTCGATATAAATCTTCAGAAGGCTTTTCCTGAGAGAACCAAAGTAGATGTGCAGGCAGGCGAGCGTAGGATAGTTTCTCTGCCTGTGAAACAAATAGACCTCGCTGTCAATAACGGCAGCCTCAGAGTAACCGACAGAGCAGGCCAAAAAACAGAGCTTGATAGTATAAACTCGAAGCTGGACCTTAAGCAGCCGGGCCGAAAGACAAGCTTTGATATAACTTTGAGTTTATCGAATCAGGATAAGCAATCAGAAGTCATAGCTCAGGGTCAGCTTACGCCAAAAAAGCAGGCTGGCTGGTCTTTGGAAGGGGCAAAGGGTAATTTGACTGTTGAATTTAATGACCTCGATATAGAATCCTTAGGCCCTTTTTTTGCATTGGCGGATGTGGATGTTGAAGCGAAGGGCACAACATCGGCAAAGCTCTACACTGAAATCAAAGACGGCCGGGTTGAAAAATTTGACGGTTCCATCAAGGCTGACAACCTCAACGTAGCAGGACCCGTACTTAAAGGCGACAGGATACAGACCAATACTTTGGATGTGGATGTAAAGCTCGCACGACAGCGGGAAATGATAAACATCGAAAGCTGTAACATCGGTACCGATTGGTTAAAGGCTCAGGTAACAGGAACCGTCCCGACGACATTCGCCTCTCTCGAAGAGTTTCTGGCTTCCGATTCGGACCTGTATGCGGATTTCGATTGTCAGGTGGGGACCGTTCTTTCACAAATGCCCGCAACTTTCGGCGTCAGAAAAGGGATGCAAATAACTTCCGGCTCGCTGAAAGGCAACGTCAAAACATCGACACAGCAGGGCAAAAGGGGTATTGAAGGACAGGCAGAGCTTGTCGGACTGGCAGGAATAGTCGATGGAAAAAATGTGTTCCTGTCTCAGCCGGTGGCGATAGCCGGCAATGTCTCCGCTGATGGGAAGATGATGAGATTTGATAATCTGGATGTATCAGCTGCTTTCGCAAGAATAAATTGCAGCGGAACGGAAAAAGAGCTTGAATACACCGCTTCTGCCGATTTATCGAAGCTGCAGGCAGAGCTTGGTCAATTCTTCGATTTCAAGGGCTACAAAATAGCCGGTGCAGTTAGCGAGCAGGGCAAAGTAATTATTGAAAAAGAAAAAATCGGTTTTGCCGGTTCTTCACAGGTTACACAATTTGTTCTTACTTCGAAGAAAACCACAGCAGTCGAGCCGAAGGCAGATATTATCTTTGATCTGGAATACAGTAAAAAAGACGGCTTGCTTGCAATCAGCAAACTGAATACCACTGCTGCTCTCGGTAAGATAGACATAAGAGATTCAATCGTTGCAATAAATAAGGATACTGGTAAACAGTCAAAAATAGACATTTCTGCCGAGTCACTTGACCTTCAAAGGCTCAGGCCTTTCGCTGTAATATTTACTCCTCTGCCTGATGAAACTCAACTGGCAGGCTTGGCCGATACTGACATTCTTATAACGGCCAGCCGCTCCGCTTATGAATTTAAAACAGATAATGGAAAAATCAGACAATTTAAGGTCGGCTATCCCGGCCGAAAGGACTTCGTACAGGAACAGGTACAGTTCTTTGCTGACGCGAAAGTTGACTTTGAAAAGAAAACTTATGATATAAATGCGCGGCTGACCGGCCCGGAAATAGTCGCCGACGTCGATTATCAGGATAGGCTGGACGGCAATACAAGAATCCTGCAGGGCCAGGCTGATTTGCAATATGACTGGGCCGAGGTTACCACGCTGGCTTCCGGTTTTTTACCGAAAGATATGAAACTTGAGGGAAAGAGAAAAGATTCAATCACATTTTCCTCGGAATACCCTGCCGACAAGCCAGATTTGCTTTTTACCAACTTAAACGCCGATGTCAGCTCAGGATTTGAAAAACTCCAATATGCCGGAGTTAATCTCGGCAAGACAGAGCCGGAAATTAAAATCGAAAACGGCCTGATGAAGATTGAACCCGTCACAACCACCATAAATAACGGTAAGCTGAATTTCACCGCCCAGGCGGATATGAAAACAATGCCTGTTTTTCTTAAAACAACTGAGCCTGTGAAAATGGAAAATTTTGAAATCAATTATGAGGTAGCAAGAAAGTATCTGGTTTATCTCAATCCCATTTTTAAGGACACTATAAGTGTCACTGGAAAGGGAAATCTCCAGTGTGAAAAACTCATTGTACCTGTTTATGCCGGCAAAAACAAAAAGATTGATACTGGCGACATTGATATTGCCGGAACAGTATCGGCGGAGCAGCTCAGGGTGCAGGTCTCACAGACCGGACTTCTCGGCAAGTTATATTCTCTTATGGGGTCAGGTCATGACAATATTATTACTGTCAGGCCGACGGAATTCACAGTCAAGAACGGCCTCGTGCATTATGACAATATGCAGGTCGATATCGGCGATAATCCCGTCAATTTCAAGGGCACTATCGGCTTGGACAGAACTCTGGATATGCAAGTGACTTTGCCTTATACTCTCGAGGGAACAACCGTAAGAATTGATAAAGAAATCGGTGCAAAAAGAATTACTCTTCCTCTTAGAGGAACTATTGATCGTCCCGAGCTTGATGTCGAAAAGTTTCTTGAAATCCAGCTAAAGGATACTGTAGAGGATATAATAAAGGACCAGTTAGAAGAGCTGCTTAAGGACAAGTTATAGAATCTGAAAGGCAGAACGATGGAAATGCTTAACAAATTGAGAAAACTATTATTAACGCCCATATCCACATCGAGTCTTAGTTTCGGCAGGGCAAGCCGCTTCGCCCTCTTTCAGATGAAGATGTGGACATATTGTGCGAGGCTGCTGAAAAAAAACCGCGCGGGTCAGCAGGCCGCTGCTCTTTCATATCATACAGTTTTCGGCCTTGTCCCTCTGGCAATCGTTACACTGCTGATCTTCCAGTCGTTCCCGGCTTATTCGCAGTTCGGCGAAAAGATGAAAAACTTCGTTTACGACCAGTTCAATTTTTCCAGGTTTGAGAGCTACGATCCCTACGACTATTATTTTTATGGCGATACTGAGACTGAGAGTCTTACCGACCATCTCGATGAGCTTGTCGCCGGTTTCTTCAGGGGCGCAAACACCGGTGCGGTCAAACTATTCAGTATCTTTTTTGTGATATGGGCGGCTCTGGCGCTTCTTTCCACGATAGAGAAGGCCTTTAACCGCATATGGCACGTCGGCAAAATCAGGGGATTCCTGCAGCGAACAATCAATTACTGGGCTCTTTTAACCTTGGGGCCGCTGTTAATCGCCATTGGAATTTATCTGACAACAAGGTATTCCTATCTCGGAAAATTCTTGAGAACCTTCACGTTTGTCACGCCCGCCATTCTATCTTTTCTTATTACCACTATCGCCTTATTCCTTTTGTATTTTATCCTGCCTAATACGAAAGTCAAAGCCAGGCCGGCAATCTGGGGTGCAGCCGTCGCTGCGATAGTCTGGGTTATAGCAAAAAATTTATTCGGTTATTGCGTCACCGAAATGAAGCTCTACAACACTGTTTACGGAGTATTAGCACTAATCCCCATAACCGTGTTATGGATTTACATAACTTGGCTGATTGTTCTTTTTGGCTTGCAGCTTACCTTCACAACTCAGCACCTGCACTCTCTCGATGCTGCCGAAATCTCCGCCGCTAAAGGAGCAGAAGATTACTTTATCGCTGATGAGTTTGTTATTATTAACATAGTCGGAGAAATCGCCGACGCTTTCGAGAAGAATAACGCTCCCGTCGAAGGGCAGGTCATCTCAAGCAGGCTGAACATCCCCGCCGAGTTCTGCGATAAAATCTTAAACCACCTTGTCTCAGGCGGCATCCTGGTTAGAAGCTCCGAGCCAAGAGCCGGTTATATCCCTGCAAAGGACCCTGAAAAAATAAAGCTTTCTGACATAGCTGATGTTGTTGATTCTGTCATTTTCAGTTCGTCGTCTTTGGAGCAGCCTGCGATTATATCGCAGCTTGCCGCCGCGCAGAAAAACAATCTCGCACAATATAGTGTTAAACAAATCATAAGCGAAGTGTAGACGGCCGTGAAGTCATTATTGCAGCCAGAGCCGGGTCGCATCATAGGCAAATTTAATACCGAACAAAAACATCGCTGCCGAGCAGATTGTCAGCACTATTTTTTGACTGCCCGCGCCGAGCAGCCTTGTCCCCTTAAAGCTCGCCCACGACAAGGCCTGGCACCAGATTAAATCGCATAGCCAGTGCACTAATGCAAAAGCTGCAAACGCCCATATCCCGAGCCCCTTTGCATCGGTTGCAAGTTTTAAGCCCACCGTCGCCCACCATACGAGAAAATAAGGATTGCCCGCCGTCAGGACAATCCCTGCAAGAATCGGTCTGTCTTTTTTGCCCTGTCCTGAATTAATATCGAGTTTTTTTATACTTCTGAATATCTGAACCGCCATAAATAAAAGCATTGCACCACCGGCTAAGCCGATAACTATTTTTGAAGATTCGTACTGGAAAATTGTCCCCATCCCGAGTGTTATTATGATTATCAGCGGAAATTCGACTATGCCGTGCCCGATGGATACCAGTGTCCCTGCATAACGGTTTCGCGAGCCTATTGCAATAGTCGTCGCTGTCACCGGCCCCGGTGCCATTACTCCTGATGAGGATATTAATACGACCTGTGCTAAAAAAATCATTAATTCCATAAAACGCAATCTAACCTGCCTGAAAAACTATTGTAGGATATTTTTACAAAATTTGCTGTTGTTTGTCTAATCCGAAACCGGCTTGTGTTTACATCGTCTCTTTTTAATCATACAACAAAAAACGTAGTAGGAAGATAAGCAGAAAATGAAGATTGTTATTGCCGCACTTATGAAATTCTTAGAGATTACAGGCCAGATGTAGGTTGCAAGATTTCGTTCTATAAGCTCGGACGTCTCCAAATATTTTTTACTCACGACTACTGTTTCTTCTATCAATCCGTTGTTCACGGAAATTCTAACCAGATGATGGAATTTTCCATGTTCTCCGCGAAGCCTGGCCCCACCCCCGCCTGAGATAATATAAACTGTATTGTCTTTTTTAGACTTGATATAGCCGTGATGATGTCCGGCGAAGACATAGTCTATATTATATCTGTTTGCAAGCTCCATAAATCGCTCACTGCCGCCCAGGCCGTTGCAGCTTAAAGACCCGTCTATGCTAATCACTGGAATATGCATAAACACAAATATCTTCTTTATATCATCTTTCTGAGCGTTTATTGCTTTTTCAAGAAAATCAACGTATGCCTCGTCCACGTCATAAGGCGGAACATCGTTAAGAAAAACAAACAAATATTTACCTATGCAGAAGAAAAATTGTGACGGGCCGTATAGTTTCTCAAAATCGGTTATCCCGAATGAGCCGTTAGGGTCGATGTCATGATTGCCGACCACAGTAAACATGGGAATATCCTGCGAATGTTCCTGCATCTCAAGGGCAAAAAGTTTGTGGCTTATCGTTGTCGGTGTCCCTACCAGGTCTCCGAGAACTACGGCGAATGCAGGCCTGTCATCACGAATTATATCGAGCATCGACTCAAATGTTGCCGTTCCGCCCTGTACATCGCCGACAACAATAAAGGTAAAATCGTTGGCGTCGGTGTTTCCACATACGTGAGAGATGTTTTCATCTCTATTGCCGAAAAATCGAGGCCATTTGCTTTTTTCAGCCCTCAGACCCACGAATACCGACGAAGCGATAATAATTATTATTAAAAATAATAAAATCAGAAAGGCAGTAAACAAAAACGACTTCAGATGTTTCATAGTTAACCTTAATATCCGTATTCAGATTTTATTTTAAAAAAGCCTTCCTGAAAAAGCCGGTAAAATCCTATTTTTTAATTATGGCCATGCGGTATCAATAGTATCATAAAAAACAGGCTTTCCACTATATTGAAAAATCAACCTGTAGAGCGATTAACAATATAGTGCAAAGCCCGGTCGCTTTAAACACTAAACCGATAAAAAATCCAGAGCTCGAAAAGCAAATTTTATTTCAACGGCCAATTATATGGACAGATGCACAGCCAGACGTTCGCAAATTCCAGCAGGTCGTCATAGTTAATTGTACCATCCTCGTATAAGTCAGCCGGCAGACCGCTGCCCGATTGCAGCCAGTATTCAGCAAAATTTGCAAAGTCTATAAAGTTGACTATACATAAAGGCCCGCCGACCCAGAAACCGCCAAGCAGCTCGTAATTATCGCCGTCCAGATATCCGGCATCCGGCTGACCGATTGTCCCTGTCAAAACGTATGGCCCGCCGCTGCTCTGACCACCACCACCGTCAATCGTGTACCAGTCCAAGACGTAGGTACTTTCACCGCTGACGGTCGGGACAGCCGATATCACAAACAGCATTAGCCAAACAGATAAATAAGGAATGTCTGTTCTTATTCTTATCTTCTTCATTATTATCACCTATTCCAGTCGTTATTCATATATCTTTATCTGTCCTCCGTTCTTTATCCGAAGCTGACCTGTAAACTCCATTCCCTTGGTGGTGTCACTTTCGGAGACGAAGCGTATCTGGCCGGTCGAGCCATCAGCAGATACCATTGAACTGCCGGTAATCTTGGAGTCATTCAGGAATATCAGGTCCACGTTGGGATTTATTGTAAGCCCACCTCCGATAGCGGTGACGTCACACTGGATGTAATTTGCTCTGCTGCTGTTATAGGTCCACGTACCGGAATACGAACCACACCGGGCACGGATTACCTCGGGGCTAAAACGCATAGAGGTATCGCCGGCAATACGCATGCAGTTATTTGTACCGCCGCAGGTGGGATATGAAGCCATTGCATGGTCGAAAGCCTGCTGGACGGTATAGCCCTGGTCCATATAGTCGAACAGCGCCGTTTGCCAGCTTATGGAGTAATCCCAGCACGTATCACATTTGTCAGCCGACATGTTACAATAACCGACCGTTACGGCATCTACGTTTGAGCCTTTGCGAAACTCATAAGAGAAGGTATTGTTACCCGTGTCGCACAGTCCTTCACAACTGCCGATAAAGGCAAAGGGCATACTGGCGTAATTGGCAATCCAGGTTTCAATTTCCGAGGCATAGGTATCATCATAGCAGTTGTTTTTAAACGATGTGGAGCCCCCGTGGTCCAGCTCATAAAGCATAGCGGTGGAGTTGGATTGCACATGACTCTGGATTTGGGCTTGGGTGGCGTTGCATAACTTCTGCGTACTATAACCCATCTTATCATCGAACCAGTAGCGGGCGTTTTCAGCCCATTCAGGCCAAATACAGTCTGCGCAGTCGGGGTCGTGGTCAGGTCCGTTGATGGATAAGCCTTCATATGGTGGCGGAATGCCGTAGCCCAGTTTCTCGCCGGTCATTGCATCGATAATAGTTACCAGCATTTTCGCATCGTCGATGCTCCGGACTATCCAGCACGGATTGTCAGGTGTCGGCTCAATAGGGAAAACATCAGACTCCGGAGATATGATGTATAGCCTGGTAAACTGCACAGTACCTTCAACCATAGCTTCTGCCTGTTCCCGGCTGATTACTGGTGTTACCTGTTCAGGCAAACCGCTTCGCCATTGTTTCTTCTGCTCAATGAGTTCACCGGTTTCTGTGTTAAATTGATAACGGATGAACTCTTTTTCTACAATCGCATCGCCAATCTTTCTCTGATGAAAGTAAGAAGCAACTTTTTCGATTTGTAGCTTCTCGAATACCTTATCGCTTTTTTCATGTTTTGCCAGTAGTGCATCCTTACTTGCAGTTACCATCTCGGTTCGGAGCACCGTCTCTGCCCGGACAGACCTAAACAGGCCAATCACAACAATGCCTGCGATAATGAATGTCATTATTAAAGTTTTCTTTCTCATTTTGTGCTCCTTTTACTGTAATGTTACCAGCACTAATATCTGTCCTTTTTTGCCTTTTTCCAATTTCTCCATAGCCTTTCCTAAGATTGCGCCCTTAGCGCGAGTGTAATCGGCAGCTTTCATAGCATAGCCGCTTGTAGCCGAAGTCGTCAGCAAATCTCCCGGCTGCACAGCGGCTTCTGTAGCATCCACATTGCAGTATACCCGGCCTGCCAGCGCTACGTCATAGTCAAATTGCTCTGACCCGAGACGCACACCGGAGCCCATACCTTTTGCCCCAGCCACGATCCCGGCAACCCTTTTATCATAGGCTTTATTACTCATTGCCAGTTTACCCGGATTTTCCGAGTCTATTACCAGTACCGAGCCTGGCGCTATCCTGCTTTTATCCGAAACGTCAAAGCCCTCGGCGTAGTCAAGCCCTTCGCCAAGCTCTACAATGTCTGTGCCGCCAGAGTTCTCGATTAGGAGATTCCCACCACGAACTGTAAGTCTCTCCGCCGGACTGGTTGTCCCGATGCCGACCTTGTTGTCGCTGGTTATGACCATTTTTGTGGAGTCCGCTATCTGTAAGCGCATCTGGTCTGCGCCCCCTGCAGCGCTTATATAAGAGTTTGGAGACACAGCACTATACCTTCCTACTCGCAATTTGCCTGATGCATCTGCCGAGGTTCCCATCTCACCATTAACTTCAAGTTTGTAATCCGGACTACTTGTCCCGATGCCGACACTGTCTGCTGAGCCGTCCACAAAGAGGGTGACTGCGTCCATCCATATATCGTTATCCGGTGAAATGTAAATATCATCATCAGCTTCCAGGTATAGATCATCCGCACTTTCGCGGATTCTCGTATTGTCGTCGGCGAAAGCAATGTCTCCACCCGCATCCAAACGAATGTCTCCCGTGACATGAAGTTTCTCTGCGGGCGCATCCGTCCCGATGCCGAGGCTGCCGGCACTGGTAAGCGTCATTTTTACTGAACCACCTGTTATCCAGTCATAGTGGCCGGAGGTTTTGTTATTGTAAAACCGCCATCTACCTTGATAAGACGGGTGGGTCGAACCCCATACAATTATTCCTGCATCACTTCCGCTGCCTGTGCCAAAGCGAATACGCTCATCACCGGAATTATCCAGATTATGTATCGTCAGGGCTAGGCTGCCACTTGTATTATCTTCTATATGAAATTTAGAAGATGGACTCGTCGTCCCGATGCCGACGTCGCCGGATGGGATTGAATACATATCTTTCCCGGAGACCATCCAGTCGTTATCACCGCCGCTGCCTGCGGTCTTGGCATAAAGTGCATAAGGATTGGGCGTAACTTCCTGACGGGGGCTTAAGGCGGTGTACACGTTAGGGTCCTCAAGCTCACCAGGCCGCACGCCAATTTCCAACCATCTTCTACTTCCATCAAATGAACCTCCGCCAAAATCCAGTTCAGCAGTGAAATAGCCATCTGCAACATCTATATCAGGCATATCAACATCACCGCCAACCTGACCAGCTCCTCCAGCACTATCAAAGAGCCTGAACTGAAAATCATACGGCCCATCAGCAATCTCATTGGTATCAATGAGCCTGCCCTGATAAGTAAAAGCTGTACCCATCGTCTCTGAATTGCCGACTTTTGGCAAGCAGACCAGCAGGCCTGAAGCCACAGCTAAAATTATTAAAATCTGTCTTTTTCTCATTTTTGTATCCTTTCAAATTTTTTAAATAAACCGCTATTTGCGCATACCTCTACCACGCTAAAAACAGAACAGAAATGATTTATAAAAGCCGCATAACTGCTACCTCCTGCCTTCTATATAAATTTCTTTAGATGAGTATTATATTGACCAGGATAAAAAAAATCAATATACGAATAATTAGCAAATCAACCTGTTTTTTCAAGGCGAAAACCCGCTTAATTGTAAAAATTAGCGGAACTTATCGAACCTCGCACCCGTCAGATACGTATAATTACGAACTTAAGTTTTTACTCTTTTATGGCCGATTAATTAAGCAACAGGTATTTTTTGGTGTAGGAGGTCAAAATGAAAAAAGCTCGTTTGGGAAAAAACAAACCTTCCTTTCTTCTTCTTTCTTCAATTCTCATATTTTTCTTTTGCTTGTCTCCCTTATCAGCCTTAGCGCAGGATACCGAGAGTATCGCAACGCTTCGGCAGATGGGCAAGGCCTTTGCAGAAATAGCAGAGAAAGCCTCGCCGGCTGTTGTCGGAATAAAGGCTGAGAAGGTCTATACTCAGCCGTACTACATTATGCCAGACTGGCCTTTCGGCGACGACTCCGACCCCTTCGGCGACGATTTCTTCGACAGGTTCTTCCGAAGGCGGTCGCCGAGATATCAGCAGAAAAACAGGGAAATAATCAGGCCCGTACAGGGCTCCGGTTTTATTATCTCACAAGACGGCTATATTCTCACGAATAATCATCTTGTCGGAGAAACCAAAAAGGTTTTTGTCAAGATAGGTGAGGATTCGGAAATAGAAGCAAAGGTCATAGGAACAGACCCCGATTCAGACATAGCTGTTATAAAAGTCAAGAAAAAGAATCTGCCGTTCCTTGAGCTTGCCGATTCCGATGCTCTTGAGGTCGGCGAGTGGGTGCTCGCAATAGGCAATCCTTTCGGCCTGAGCCATACCGTTACAGCCGGCATAGTCAGCGCGAAGGGCAGAAGCAATGTCGGCCTGGCAACCTACGAGGACTTTATCCAGACCGATGCCGCAATTAATCCCGGCAATTCGGGCGGGCCCCTAATAAATCTCGATGCCAAGGTCGTTGGTATTAATACAGCTATTGTCAGCAGAAGCGGCGGAAATATGGGTATCGGCTTTGCCATACCTATCAATATGGCCAAAAGCATATATAAGCAGCTAATAAAAGAGGGCAAAGTAATTCGCGGCTACCTCGGCGTTTACATTCAGGACCTGAGCCCTGAAATGGCCGACTCTTTGGACCTCAAGGATGTGAAAGGCGCAATCATACCTGAAATCAAAGAAGGCGGTGCCGCCGACAAAGCCGGCATGAAACCGGGCGACGTTGTTGTCGAGCTGGACGGCAAAGCGATAGATGGAGCCCAGGATTTGAGTAACAAAATAGCTGCCATAAAACCCGGCACAGAAGTTGAGATTGTGGTTTTGCGTGACGGCAAGCGCAAAACCTTGAAAGCCGAGCTTGAGGAAAGGCCGGCACAGGAAGAAATCGCCGCTGCAGCCAAAGAGCCGGACAGGCTGGAAGAACTGGGCCTGACCGTTCAGGATTTAACAAATAGTATCGCTGAACGGCTCGGCTATGAAGGACTTAAGGGTGTCGTTGTAACCAATGTCGAATCGGGCTCTGCAGCCGAGCGCCGGGGGCTCGAAGCTGGTATGCTGATTATGGAAGTCAATCAGAAAAAAATCAGAGATACCGAAGATTTCAAAGAGCAAATAGGAAAGGCTGAAAAAGGTAGTAACGTTCTTCTGTTAGTGAAAAGTCAAAGCCGGACTTTCTATATAACACTGCCGATACCAGAAGATGAAGAAAAGTAATTAATAGACGGGTGTGTTGCCTGTCGTTAAACATATTTTTGTGAAAGCCCTGCCTAAAAAGCGGGGCTTTTTTTACAGCCTCAATTTTTGGGTCAATTTCAAAGCCAATTCTGGTGAGAAACAAAGCCAATTTCGAGGAAAACGAACCCAATTTTGGGCTAAAATTGGGTTTGAATTGGCTTTGTTTGGCTTTGTTTTTGGGAATGATTTTGGCAATTAAATTGCCGTAAGTAATTGTATTACAGGTGCTTATATCATTTCGGGTGATTTTTAAATTGGGTTCGTTTTGCATATTTTTGTTTTTTTTGCGCGCTCTTTGTAGCAAGTTAATTGGTGAACTGGTGAATTTGTTAATTAGAGGATTAGTTAATTGGTTCATTAGTGAATTAGATAGTTTACGCCCGATGCTGGATGAGCATAGTTGATTAGTGAATTGGTGATTAGTTAATTGGTTGTTGGACATTTGTAAAACCCCTGCCAAAATGGACTTATGAAATAAATCTTGACTTGGCCGACGGGCCGATGCTTGAGGAACTATCCTCCCTATGTGTGTTTGCTAACACACAAGGGTATTATACCAATTAAGGCCGTTTTATCAATAAAAAAATAAAAAAAAGAATACAGGACACAGGACACAGAATACGGAAGATGGAGAGCAGAAAAAATGTGAGTTTATGCCGGAGGCCGCGATGAGCATCGAACAGAGGCACTCGCCGATGGCGAGGTGCGTAAAAAAAGTTGCGAACCGCAGGCAGAAACCGCACGAATTTATTTAACCGCAGAGTTCGTGGAGGATACAGAGATTTATAAATTTTGTTGATTATTTTTGTGGTAAAAAGGATAATTATCGTTCAGTGTAAAGAGGGAAATATAAATAAATAGTAGGTGAACTATGGGAATAAAAAAGATTTATGGAATAAGTGCATCAATAGGCTCATTTGAGCGGGGTTTGTGGTTTGATTCAGACGAAAAAAAATATCAGCCGGGGGGATGGGGTATTCGTTTTCATATTGCATTTGGAAAAATGATAAGGCCGATAGCCTGTTACTATAAATTGGCTTATTGGAAATGGCTTTTAACTAAAAATCATGACGATAGTTTCAATCCCTGGAAAGGTGGGCAATATTGGTTTATATTTAGATTTCCTATTATTGGTCCTTTTGTTGCTGTGGCTTTGGGGAAGTTCGGATTTTATATTGGTTGCAAGACATTTGAAATATGGCATCCTAAACATACATCTAACGATAGATACGGAAGGTGGCTGAAGGAAAATGAAGCTGGAACTGAAGAAGAACCAGCTGAATACTTGCAACTAACGATGAGTTTCAGACGGACAAGATGGAAATAAGAAATTGATCATTGCCTTTAGCGAGAATTTTTTGGATAATAGAGTAGCCATGGTGATAAAGAATCTAGCGATCGCTACAGAATTATTCATTTTTTACAAAAAATTTTAAGGGCGACATAGGGAATAAAACATAAGTAAGTAATTGTTCTAATTACAATAGTACTATATTATAAATTACTGTTCTATCAAAATAGCGTAATATATAAAACGCATAAGGGAAGATGATGAGAGGTATTGAAGCAAATATTACACCAAAAGTCATCGAATGGGCGCGGAAAACAGCGGGTTTCTCGTTGGAAGATGCTTCCGATAAAATTGGGCGCACGGTTGATGAAATTTCAAAATGGGAAACCGGTGAACTTAAACCCACTATAGCACAAGCAAGAAAGGCATCAGAATTATATCATCGGCCTTTGGCAACGCTATTTCTTCCCAAGCCACCTAAGGATTTCTCTGTTCTTAAGGATTTCCGTAGACTACCAGAAGATTTTCCAGAAGAATTCAGTTCCAGTCTTAGGTTCATGATACGACGAACACAGCAAAAGCAAGCTTGGTTAAGTGAGTTCTTAAAAGAGGAGGGAATAGCGCCGCTAGAGATCACTGGATCGGTTTCTGCAGAAACCAAAGCGGAAGACCTTGCTTTAAAAATTCGTAAAATGCTTAATCTTAAACATGATGACTTAAGGCGCTGTAGAAATAGGAGTGACGCTCTTAAACTGTGGATAAATGCAGCCGAAAAAATGGGAATATTCGTATTTCAAGCTGGGAATATGCAATATGAGAAGATAGGATTAGAAGAAGCAAGAGGATTTGCATTAACAGATGGGTTTGCCCCGTTCATCTTCTTGAATTATCAAGACGCTAAAGTGGCTCAGATATTCACTCTTGCCCATGAAATTGCTCACATATTTTTAAACGAGCCTGGAGTCTCAAATCTTTGGCCGAGAGGAAAGATTGCTAGTGGCGCTGGCAAAGTGGAAACATATTGTAATTATGTTGCAGCGGAGGTTGTCCTTCCTCAAAAAGAATTTTCAGCCATGTGGTACGAACAGGATAGTTCAAAACCAATTTATTACAGAATCGAGGAGTGTTCGAAGAACTTAAAAGTCAGTAGAGAGGTTGTTGCAAGAAGACTTCTCATTATGCGCAAAATCACACAAAAAAAGTATATAGAACTTGCTGAAAAATTCCACAGAGAATGGTTAGAATATAAAGCTCAAGGTAAAGCGAAAGCTTTAAAGGGTGGCCCACATCCTTATCTTATGAGAACAATTAATAACGGCAGGTCGTTTAGCAGGATTGTTCTAAGTGCATACCAAGAAGGAAGGATTAGCGGAAGAGACACTTCAGACCTTCTCAGAATCAAATTAAACAGAATAGCAGATTATGCTGACTATTCTGGTCTTGGATCACAATTCCGGAGAGTCGTGAGATGAAATATTGTTTGGACACAAATGTTTTCATCCAAGCTTGGATTGGATACTATGCAATAGACTTATGCCCCGATTATTGGGAGAAGCTGGATGAATTTGCTTCAAACGGAGTAATTCTATCTCCTGAGGAAGTTGAAAGAGAGATAAGTCATATTGATGACGATTTATACGCTTGGCTTAAACATAGAAAATACTTCTTTAGGTCCATCGATGAAAAAGTCCAGAAGTGTTTGCAAGACATTTTTAGTAAGGAAAAACATCATAGGCTTGTTGACAGCAGCAAATTCAGGTCAGCAGCTGATCCATGGGTAATTGCTCATGCTATGGCCGAAAAAGCAGTTGTGGTAACAAAAGAATCTTATGAGACAAATAAAACAAAAAGAATCAAGATTCCGAATGTTTGTGAAGACATGGGAATTGAGTGTATTAACGATTTCGAACTACTTAGACGGTTAGGTTTGAAATTCAAGATCACAGAATAGCAAGATAAAATTTATACGCGCCCATCTGAATGGATAAACTTCCCATTTAAATAATGCGAAAAGAATCGCGGTTAAACAATTAGTGTCTTTTTGTGAAAATTCGTGGTTAAAAATCTCTTTAAATCTAGGAGGTGAATCCGAGGGCGGACATCTGGCTTTGCAGCAGAGCGAGGGTGCTAGCTTTGATTTACCGGCTGCGACACAGAAGACAGAGGTTTGTTTGTAATTTTCAATAAAAGGTTTAATGTGGGGCGGTGGATTCGATTTTCTGTAATTTTGGCTGAATATGTTTGCCTGCATAGCTGAAGGATTTGTAGAGCATAAAAAAGAAGACTATTATAATAAGCAAAAGAGCAACTCCGGTCAGCCAGTTGTGAGGGCGGAATTTTTTCAGAGAGGGCGCGAAAGCGATCAGGCCGAAAACGGCTGCCAGAACGATGACAGCATCCCAGCTTGCGCGCTGCCAGTAACTGCCGCCGAGGTGTATCCACATTCCGAATTCGTCAAAGGTCAGAGCCATACCTATTCCATAGAAAGCGGCTGCTTTGGAAAGTTTCCGGCCGGCAGGACGTACCAGCAACAGGTAACCTCCAACGACTGACAGCAGAAAAATGCCGTAGTTGAGGTGATGAACATGTGTGCCTCCGAGGTGCAGATACAGGTCTGGTATTTGCCGGGACATAATCAGAAAAACGATGACCCTGGCGCAGATGAAAGTCAGCAGGAAAGCCATCAGCACAGTTCGGGCAAGATGAGTAAAAGAGTAAGGCTGGTTCGAATCAATTTTATTGTTTTTCAGCATTTCGGATTAACCTTATTATTTTGCCGATTTGATATTGTATCATAAGGTTAATTTCAGGCAATTGTGTTTATACCCTTAAGGGTAGTAGATTCCCGCGAGTAAGATTAAATTTTTTGTTATCAAGTTAGTTACCCGCGGACTAACGGGAAATTTCAATTGGGACCAGTATAAACAGGAGGCAAATTGCAAGCGAGTGATTTGAATAGGGCAGTGAGAAATTATTTTCTTATGATGTCGGTGATTTTCATAAGGCGTGTGATGTTGTCGCGCTCGGCTTCGCCGAGTTTCGAGAAGATGTATTTTATGGATTCCTTCATATTCGGGATGACGACGTGCTCGAGGACATTTACCCTGCGGCGGGTCATCTGAAGCTCGGTTCCGAGCAGCCTTGCCTGCTTTTCCTTCTCTGCGAGGGTAATGAGGTCGTCAAAGGCTTTCTCAAGCGACAGCAGTGCGACGTCGAGCTCGCCGGAAGTGGTTGCAAAGCCGTAACAGATTATCTCACCCGAGGCCTGCTTTTCGAACTCGGGGACCCTGACGTTCATAATAGAGGCGAATTTTACGGCGAGGCTTAATTTTTTCGTTGGTATTTCGAGTGCAGCCTTCAGGTCCTCCGGCTCCATAGAGGCGCGGGCGAGCATAAAACGGCGGCAGGACTCGAGCAGCTTAGCTTCAAGCTTTTTGCGGAGCGGCTGAATCTCGTTGGCAATCTGGATGAGCTGGCGGGAGATTTCATCGCGTTTTTCGCTGAGCAGATGATGGCCGCGAACGGCCAGTGCCAGCCGCCGACGCAAAAGTAACAGCTCCATTCTTGTCGCATTTACATTTTGTAACATAGTGTATCAGTGTATCGGTGTATCAGTGTATCAGTGTATCGGTGTATCAGTGTATCAGTGTATCAGTGTATCAGTGTATCAGTATACCTTTGACCTTTACTCCTTATTTTTTAAATACCTTATAAACTTTATTGTCATTTTTCTTAAAATTACGATTTCTTCAAGCAGGTCATCATTTTTTATGTAGTTTAAATTTTTAGCAATAACTAATTGAGTTTCCAATTCAGATAATGAGGCTAAAGCGATATATAAAAATTGAATGTATTCCTTCTTCGAAGCTCTTGCTGCACCTTCGGCTATATTACTTGGAAAAGAAACGGCAGCTCTTCTTAGTTGAGATGTTAAGCAGTACATTTCTTCTTTTGGAAATTGCCTGGTCGAGATATAAATTTGTTCAACAAATTTTATACCTCGTTTCCAGATATCCAAATTTTTGTGAGTTTTTAGGCTTTTACCCATATACTCATATACTCATTTACTGTTTATTTCCCGTTTTGTTTCTCTTTGGCTTGTACAGCTTCCGGCTCTTTTATTTTTTTGAATTTTGGCATATATTTTTCTATGAGCTTTATGTCGATGCGTTTTAATTCGACGTTTTCGAACATACTTAAAAGTTTCCAGCCGAGGTCGAGAGTCTGCTCGATGGTTCTGTTTTCATAGTAGCCCTGCGAGATATACTCGGCTTCGAAATTGTTTGCGAAGGTCATAAACTTTTTGTCTTCCTCTGAGAGTGCGGCTTCGCCCATAATTGTCGCGAGCTCCTGTGCTTCCTTGCCGCGTGCGTATGCGGCGTAAAGCTGGTTATAAAGGTCTGCGTGGTCTTCACGGGTTTTGCCTTCGCCGATTCCTTTGTCTTTTAATCGCGAAAGCGAGGGCAGGACGTCGACGGGCGGTGAGACGGCTTTTCTGTGCAGAGAGCGTGAGAGGATTATCTGGCCTTCAGTGATGTAGCCGGTAAGGTCGGGAACGGGGTGAGTTTTGTCGTCTTCGGGCATAGTCAAAACGGGAACGAGAGTGATTGAGCCTTTTTTCTTTTTTATTCTTCCGGCTCTTTCGTAAACCGTTGCCAGGTCTGTATAAAGATAGCCGGGATAGCCTCTTCGGCCGGGAACCTCCTTGCGGGCTGCACTTATTTCGCGAAGGGCTTCGCAGTAGTTCGTCATATCGTTGAGAATAACAAGTACGTGCATATCGCGTTCGAAGGCAAGGTATTCGGCTGCGGTGAGCGCGAAGCGGGGTGTTGCGATGCGCTCTATTGCGGGGTCGTTGGCAAGATTTATGAACATAACGGCTCGTTCGATGGCGCCGGTTTCGTTCAGGTCGTTAATGAAGAACTGAGCGGCTTCGAATGTGATTCCCATAGCGGCGAAGACGACGGCGAATTCCTCGCCTTTGCCGAGCACGGTTGCCTGGCGGGCAAGCTGGGCGGTGATGCTGTCGTGCGGCAGGCCTGCACCGGAAAAGACGGGCAGCTTCTGGCCGCGAACAAGCGGATTCAGGCCGTCAATGGTCGAGATGCCGGTCTGAATAAATTCGTTGGGATAGTCGCGGCCGAAAGGATTGATGGGGCTGCCGTTGATGTTCATATACTTTTCGGGGATGATTTGGGGGCCGTCGTCCTTGGGGACACCGAGGCCTGAGAAGACTCTGCCGAGAATGTCGATTGACAGGCCGAATTCGAGAGGCCTGCCGAGAAACCGTACGATGCTGTCTTCGACGTCGATGCCCTCGGTGCCTTCGAAGACCTGGATGAGAACCTTGTCGTTTTCGACCTGCAGAATCTGGCCGTGACGTATCGTGCCGTCACCAAGCTCGATGTCAACGATGTGGCCGTACTTTGCCTCGTCAACCATCTCGACGAGCATAAGCGGGCCGTAAATGTTTGTTACTGTCTGGTATTCCTTCAGCATTTTGTACTCCTGTTCTGCATATTTTTAAGCTGTCACTGAGGTTTGCAACTGGTTAATTTGTTTATCAATGGTTTCTCTTATCTGGGTGATTTTCTGCAGCTGGTCCTGGGGGGTATATTTTGCTCTTGCGATTTGCTCTCTTACTTCGAGCTTGAAGATTTCGGCTGTATCGACGCCGGCGTTTACGGCTTCGAGAGCTTTTTTGTGGAAGTGCAGGACGGTCAGCAGCATTTCGTATTGTTTTTCGAGCGATGTGAAGGTATCGACCTCGTGAAAAGCGTTCTGGTGGAGATAATCCTCGCGGATGGAGCGGGCGGTTTCGAGTGCGACTCTGTCGGCTGGTGAAAGGGCTTCTGCGCCGACGAGCCGGACGATTTCCAGCAGGCTTGATTCCTGCTCGAGCAGGCTCATAGCTTCGGTGAGAAGCCTGTCCATATGCTCGCCCTTTTCCTTGTCTTCGAAAGAGGTTCTGAGGTATTCTTTGTAAAAGGAATAGCTTGTAAGCCAGTCGACAGCGGGGAAGTGTCTTTGATAAGCGAGCTTTGCCTGCAGTGACCAAAAGACCTTTACGACGTGCAGCGTAGCCTGTACGACCGGGTCTGAGAGGTCACCTCCTGGCGGGCTTACGGCGCCGATTATTGAGAGGGCGGCTTTTCTTTTTGGTGAGCCGATGCAATTCACCCTGCCGGCCCTCTCGTAGAAGGATGCGATTCTTGCAGCCAGGTATGCGGGATATCCTTCTTCGGCGGGCATCTCTTCAAGTCGTGTGGAGATTTCCCTCATAGCCTCGGCCCATCGGCTGGTACTGTCGGCCATCAGTGCAACAATGTAGCCCATATCCCTGAAATATTCTGCGATTGTGATGCCTGTATAGACGGAAGCCTCGCGTGCGGCGACGGGCATATTGGAAGTGTTTGCGATAAGGACGGAGCGTTTCATTAATGGCTCGCCGCTGCGAGGGTCTTTAAGTTCCGGAAATTCCATTAAAACATCGGTCATTTCGTTACCTCGCTCGCCGCAGCCGACATAAACGACGATATCGGCGTCAACCCATTTTGCAAGCTGGTGCTGAATGACGGTTTTTCCGCTTCCAAAGGGCCCAGGGACACAGGCGGTGCCGCCTTTAGCGATGGGAAAGAATGTGTCAATGACGCGCTGGCCGGTCAAGAGAATTCTGTTCGGGGCGAGCCGCTGGACGACTGGTCTTGCGTTTCGGACAGGCCATTTCTGTGAAAGAAAAATTTTGTGCTTGGTTCCTTCCTTTGTTTTTACGGCGGCGATTTGCTCATCTACTTTGTAATCGCCTTTTTTCAGGCCTTCGATGGTACCCTGAACTTTGGGCGGAATCATAATTTTATGTTTGATGAGGGTAGTTTCGTCTACTTCGCCGATGATGTCACCGGGATTGACTTTCGAGCCGTTATCAACGGTAGGTTTGAAGTGCCATTTTTTTTCTCGGTTCAGGCTGGGAGCTGCTGTGCCTCTGCTCATAGAGTGACCTTCGGCCTCGTAAAGAGACGGCAGCGGTCTCTGGATTCCGTCATATATGCTCTCTATCAGGCCTGGTCCGAGCTCGACACTCAGTGGCGCCTTGGTATCAACGACGGGCTCGCCCGGGCCGATACCGCCGGTCTCCTCGTAGACCTGAATTGAAGCGAGGTCATCGTGCAGTTCGACGATTTCGCCGATGAGATTCAGTTTGCCGACTTTTACGACGTCGTACATTCTTGAGCCTGTCATACCTTCGGCAACGACGACCGGGCCTGCGACTTTAACGATTCTTGCCTCTTTGTTTTCCGCCATTTTTGGTCTTCCCTATATTTGGAATTCAGCTTTTTTATTTGTTTTCCAGAATATTTATGCCGGTAGCCATTTTAAGAACCTTGCCGAGCTCTTGCGTTGCGAAGCCTTTCGATTCGGTTGTAAAGGGTACGACAATAATCGCCGGAATAGGGTCTTTCTGCACATCGGTGAAGATTTGTTCGGCTGATGGAGCGACGTCTTCTGCGACAACGATGAGGGCGTACTTTTGTTCGAGTATTTTTTTGGCATTTTGTTGTATCTGGTCGCTGTTTTCTTCGACGGCGAAGGTATCGGCACCGATGGCTGAGAACGGCTTAACGAAATCAATGCTGCCTAATACTGCTACTTTTCCTTCCATAATTTCGTCTCTCGTATTTCGTATTGTTTTAGTTTCCTATCCGGTCGAGTATGAGCTGTTTTTCCAGCTCGTTCTTTTTCGCAGTCAGGATAAGCCTGATTTTGCGAATTTCAGATTCCTTACTTAGCAGATAGGCGATGATTGGCTGCGAGCCGGCTGTTATATTGTTCGTGGTTTTCAAAAAGCCCGCGAGATGCTCATCGCATTTCTGCTCGAGTTTGATAAATGATTTATTCTCGGTAAGATAGTTTATACCCTGCTCGAAGATTTCCTTGTATGGCGTGTGTGCGAACATATTTTTTATGGTCTCGAAATCGGCGTCGAGGGCGATTTTCAGCTCGCGGATATTAAGGTATCCGCCAAAAATGAATACATCGCGGACCTCGGATTCGGTGAATTTCAGGCGGAGCAAAGTCTTGATGTTATTGATGTCGATTTGCATTCTGAACAGGTTTGTCATAAAGATGTGTTTGGTTTGTATGGCTCTGTTCAGTTTATACTCGAAGTGCGTATAGTCGAGTGCGTAATCGAGTTGGCGGATGTCTTTGTCCTGATAGTACGCGAGGACGGCCCTTTCGATGGCCTCTCTCATATGGTACGGCAGGGGAGTGTAATTTTCCTCTTCGAAGATTTTTTCAAAATCTTCAGCAGAGATGGAGCCGTCATTGCTGTGATCAACGCCGACGGCTTTTTCGGTAAGCTTTCTTCGCAGGGCCAGTTTCATAGTTGCAAAGTCCTCGCGGACTATCACCGGCTCGATGATGTCTTCATCGATGATTAGCTTTTTGAAGAGTGCTCTGAGCTCTGTTCTTCTTTGCAGGAGGATATTTTCGAGGTCGCTGAGGTTTGCGTTCTGCGGCAGGGCGTATTGAGTTTGTGAGAGTATCTCTGCTGCGGCAGTGAAGTTTTCGGCGTTTGTCAAATCGAGCAGCTCAGCCTTGCTTAACATCTGTGACTGCAAAGCCCTGACGCGGGCTGTGGCGTATGCATAGCGCCAGTCGTCAGTACCTATCGGCGGGTACCTGAAGAAATTCAGGTCAGGTTTTTTGATTGCCTGGTTCATTTAAGTGTTTTTAAGAGAATAAATCCTTAGCCAGCTCGATTTCCAAATCCCTTTTAGCTTCTTCAAGAATTACGTTAACAGAAGCGTTTGTTTTAATTTTACCGCGTTTTAAGATGAAGCCGGCGTTTATGTCCTGTTTTTCGTCCGACAGTTTCAATTCGGTTTTTTTACCGCCTTTTTTCTGAAGAGTATCGTTTATCCGGCTGATGAAAACTGCGTTTATTCGAGTTTCATTTTTGTCGACGATGACTTCTTCGGAGCCTGTCTGGACGGCTTTTAGCATAAGTTTTGTCATCAGGTTTTTATACTCTTCGTCGGGCAGTTTTTCTAACAGTTTTTTTGCATCTTCGAAAAGGCCGTCGATGATTTTTCTTTTTTCGGCGAGGAGTTCCTTTGCGAGCTTCATTCTTGCCTCTGCCAAGAGGTGAGTTTTTTTTTCGTCGGCAGCTTTTTTAGCGAGCGAATCGGTTTCTTTTTCGTATTCGCTTAACTTCTTATCGAAGGCCTTTTGCTCGGAGGCTATTTGCTCCTCTTTTTGTTTTATTATTTTTTCAGCCTCGGCCTCTGCATCCGAGAGTATTTTTTCTATGACCTGTTCAGCTTCCATAAATCCGCCTTTATTTTTTATTGTCCTACTTTGATACCGACCAAAATAATCAGCAGTGAAACGAGAAAACCAAGGACGGCGTAGAATTCCACCATAGCGGCGTAAAGTACGCCCGCCTTAAACGCCATTTCCGGTCTGTTTGCCACCATCAGGATGCCGCCGGAACAGGTTTTTCCCTGATGAATTCCGCTCAAAAGTCCCGCGATGGCCACGGGTAGACAGGCGGCGAATATTTCCAGTCCCGTCGCAAAGCCGATTTGTGTTCCGCCGGCGAACAGGTTGAGCTTGACCATTACCATAATGGATATTACAAAACCATAGATACCCTGTGTGCTGGGCAGTACCACCAGCAGAATCGTGGAACCGTATCGTTCCGGCTTTTCACTTAGTACACCAGTAGCACTCCTGCCGGCGATGCCGAGTCCGACGGCAGAGCCGATGCCGGACAGAAACGTTGCTAAAGCCGCACCAAACAGAGCCATTGACAACCCAAATTGTTCCATCGTTTTTTCCCTTTCTATTATTGGAGACCATTAATCCTTTACAATCACGTATTTATTTTGCTTACGGAGCGGACAGAACTCTCTGCCGCCACCGTTGAAAAACTTGGGGAAAAACTCAACGTACTGTAATCGCAGCGTATGGACAAAAGCACTCAGTGCGCTTAGTGCAATGTTGACCATATGCAGTAATACGAATACGACCGCACCGAAAATCCAGCCGACCCAGCCGATGTCCATCAGGAGTTTTACGATTACGTTTACGGCCATACCGAATCCGGCGGTAACCATCCCCAGGGCCATCAGGCGGACATAACTTAAAATGTCGCCGAAATAAAAAACCGTGCTGAATAGCTGGAAGGCGCCCATACCTATCCGGCCGCCCCAGCCGCCTTGTCTTTTGCTGAAAAGCAGTATCATAACCGCCTGAATAACTGCCAGAACTATGAACAGGCCCGACAGAGACTTTGGCAGATAGCCCAGTTTGCTGAAGGCAAAAAGCAGAAGGCAGTTTAGAAAAATGACCCAGGTGAGCTGGTCGCAGAGGGCGGCCGCATATTCTTTTCGCCTGATATTGTGGACAAATGCGACGAGTATTCCGAATAGCACCTGCACATAACCGAGCAGCAGTGAGATTGCGAAAAATATTAACGGCTGCTTCATCGGGTCGAACAGCATCAGGTTTTTGCGCATTGCGTTGAGAGATTTTCCCACTGCGGTATGGGCTGGCAGAAGTGTCTGAATCGTGTCACTGAACCAGCCGCCGGTCAAGACACCGGCGACGATGGACATTACCGAGCAGATGATGAGCATATTAAATGCTTTTTTGTCACCCTGGATTTTTTTTATCAGCCACCAGAGAATAACCGCCATCACAAAGCCATAGCCGGCGTCGGTTAGACAGATACCAAAAAACAACGCGAAGAAGGGTGCGAGAAAAACGGTCGGGTCAATATTGAGATGCTGCGGCATACCATACAGGCGGGTGATTACCTCGAAAGGCCTGACAACGGGTTTGTTTTCTATCTCGACGGGAATCTCTTCGTCCTCGCGCGGCTTGATTTTGCTAACCGTCGATGCGCCGAAACGCGATACTATACTCTCTAAGGTTGCATAATCTTTTTCTTTCACCCAGCCTTCAAGCAGGATTGTAGATGTTGTAATGGGTGCGAGGGCTCTTGTTTGTTCCCTTGTGAGCAGGTTCTGATAGTGGTCGAAGAGAATTTTGAGCTTGAATTGTTCGCCGGCAAGCTCGGCGGCTTTTTTTCTCAGTTTAGATGATGTTGTTTCTATTTCACCAAGCCTTTCGGTTTGCTGTTTTATTATCTGTGCTGCGGTTCCGGTCACTTTTTCGAAGGTTACCGGTGCGAATTCAGCAGAACGCAGAAGCTTTTGAACCTCGGCGGCGTTTTCCTTCAGGCAGATAACGATGGATGCGTAGAAGGATTTATCATTGCCGACTATCTGCAGTGCCGCTGTAGTTTTGCTTAGCTGCTGTTTCAGGTTTTTGATTGTTTTATCCGGAACCAGGCCGACAAAGCAGCGGGTGCGGCTTGAGTCGGTCAGCTCTTCGAGAGGAGTTTTCAGATTTTTCCAAAGTTTTAACATCTGCAGGATATTCAGGCAGTTATCCTTTTCGGTATCGAGCTTTTGTATTTCGGCTGCAATTTCTTCCGCTTGTTCGAGAAGCGTCAGGACCTCCTCGCTTGAAACTATCTGCGAGTATTGTTTTTCTTCTATGACTGTTCGGGGAGCAAGGGTGTCGAGCAGTGTTTTTTTTTCTTTTATGTGTGCTTCGAGGAATTTTACGCTTTTTTCGAGCCTGTCGGCAAGCTCTTCGATGTCTTTCGGTTTCTTTTCCTCGACAACAAGCTCTGGCCATTGCTTGCTGACTGCTGTGCGTGCGGCATCGAGGACTTCGAGGATGGAGCTCTGCTGGATTTGTTCGAGCAGTTCCGCCGCCTCGCTTCGGTGGCTTACGATAAGAACCTTTGTCATTTTAGCAATTGCCATAGGTTAGCTCTTCAGGTAGTCGATAATCTTTTTAATTGACTGTTCCTTTTTTTTATCAGCTTTTTTTTGCAGCTGCTGCTTTTGTTTTTGCGATTGTTGTTTCAGTTTTTCGAGCTCTGTCTGGGCTTGAGAGGCGGCCTTTTCGACGGCTGCTTCGGTGTCTTTTTTCCTTTTGATTTCGGCCTGCTCGAGAGCACTGATTTTTTTTTGGTTGAATTTTTGTTCCTCTTCGGCGGCCTCGTTTTTAGCCTGCTCGACGATTTTTTTGGCCTGCTGCTCGGCGTCTTTGATTTTCTTAATCAAATCCATAATAATACCTTCGCTTTTTATGTTTCAAAACGACTTTTTGTAGAGATACTTATTATCGAAGCAAAGC
Source organism: uncultured Pirellulales bacterium (assembly GCA_964493425.1). Lineage (GTDB taxonomy): Bacteria > Planctomycetota > Phycisphaerae > Sedimentisphaerales > Anaerobacaceae > CAYLMG01. Next base: position 15,633 of record CAZBMW010000004.1, on the reverse strand, counting down.
GGTTTTTCAAAAGTTTAATCCTTCAAAAGATTAATTTTTCTGGTTTTGTTTTCGTTTCTCCGGTGAAAAGAACAAGGCTGAATTCAGCTCAGCTTTTTTTATTTCTCCAGTTATCGGCGACGGCCTGGGCTATCTTTTTATGGATTTCTCTGTCGAGGGCGTCCGGCAGCAGGGCGTTTTGTTCAGTGAGCTCTGCGATTTTTTCAGCAGCGGCTATTTTCATCTGCATATTGATCTGTGTTGCTTTTGCATCGAGAGCGCCTCTAAGGATGCCGGGGTATGCCTGTGCATTGTTGCAGTCCCTGCCGTCCGCTGTGATTGCGGCGCCGGCATCGAGAGCGTCTTCTTTGCTTATCTCGCCGACCGGGTTGGCGAGCGGAAACACAATCGGGTCCTTGTTCATTGAGGCAATCATATCTTTGCTGACCAGGTTCGGTTTGGTTACGCCTATGAAGATATCTTTTCCCTTAAAGCCTTCGGCGAGCGGGCACTTCTGGTTATTTTTGTTGGTGAGCTCGGCGATTTGCGTTTTGTATTTGTTCATCCTTTCTTCTCTGCCACGGTAAATAGGGCCGGTTGAGTCATATAAAACTATGTCACCGACGCCGAATTCGAGAAGGATTTTGCTGACGGCTATTCCCGCGGCTCCTGCGCCGAGCATAAGCACCGAGCAGTCTTCTTTCTTTTTATTCGTATATTTGAGCGCGTTGATAAGTGCAGCGAGGACAATGGTGGCGGTACCGTGCTGGTCGTCGTGAAAGACCGGGATGTTGAGCTTTTCTTTGAGCTTATCCTCGATTTCGAAACATTTCGGCGCAGCGACATCTTCGAGCTGTATAAGGCCGAAACCGGAAGCGATTCTAACAACGGTATCCACGAATACATCAGCATCTTTTGTGTCTATCAGTATTGGAAATGCGCTGATATTAACAAATTCGGCGAGTATTGAAGCCTTGCCTTCCATAACGGGAAGCGACGCTGATGGCCCGATGTCACCGAGGCCGAGAACTGCTGTGCCGTTGGTAACTATTGCGACTCTATCGCAGATTCCCGTCAGCTCCCAGGCGGCTGTGAGGTCGTTTTGAATATTTTCGCAGACCTCGGCTACTCCGGGTGTGTAGATCATTCGAAGGTCTGTGAGACTTTGAATCGGCATTCTGCTGACAACATCGATAGAGCCGCGATGGTGTGTCCGCAGCGTCTCGTTTGTGATGTTTATAACATCGAGGCCGTCAGCGGCCTTTATCGCATCGAGCAGATTATTAAGATTTTCTCTGGCCGGCAGATAAACGGTGATATCGCGAATCTGATGTTTCGCCTCTGCTGTGATGAGCTTAATCTCGCCAACGTGGCCGCCTTTTTGTGCAATCAGCTCGCATAGCTTTGCGAGCATACCTGTTTTGTCGAGGATTCTGCAGCGGAGCGTAAAGATTTCCTTCATAGAGTAGCGCTGCTGCCAGCTTGTGCCTTTTAACTCTGCCATATCAATTCTTGTCTTTGCTCTGTGATTAGATTATTGTTTGTTTTCAAGTTAACTAAAGGCTGCATTATACGTAAAAAGGCTGTTTATGCTACTAAAAAATAGAGCTGATTTTTGTTTAGACCGTCAAAGGCACGATTTCGATAGCCGGCTTTGCACATCCGAACTTTGTCAAAATAAACAAACCATCACTGCGGGGGCTCTTCGCTGCTCTTTAGATACTTTAAGTAATCACTGTCGGTCGAAAGTATCACGGTACTGGAATCCTTAAGGTTCTGCTCATAGCTTTCGAGCGTCTTTAAGAAGGAATAGAACTCAGGGTCCTTCGAATAGGCCTCGGCATAGATTTTTATCGCCTCAGCGTCGGCCTTACCCATAATCCCTTGAGCCTTCTTATAGGCTTCGGAAAGAATCTGTTTTTCTTCCTTTTCCTTCTGGCCGTAGATTTCCATCATCTTACCTTCACCTTCGGAGCGATACTTCGCGGCAATACGCTTGCGCTCGACAATCATCCGCTCATAAACTGCTTTTCTTACCTGTTCGACGTAGTTGACTCGTTTTATTCTTATGTCGACAAGCTCAATACCCAGTTCCTTTGCCGCAGGTACTGCTTCGGCGAATATCAGCTCGGTTATCTTGCTCCTTCCCTTTTCGACGTTCTGCAGCTCATCGACTTTCTCGCCCTCAAGCCCTGCCATCATCAGCATAGGCCTATTCGAGCTTCTAATCGTCTCAATCAGCAAATGGTTTGAAATCTGGTTTCTAACAGAGGAGTTGATAATGTCGTCAAGTCTGCCGTGTGCGGAACTCTCATCTCTTACCGCCTGGAAAAATTTCAAAGGGTCTTCAATCCGCCATCGCGCAAAGGTATCAATCCAGATGTATCTTTTATCAAGCGTTGGCACCTGCGTTGGTTTACCATCCCATTCGAGAATCCGCTTTTCGAAAATATTAACCTGTTCAAGAATCGGCTTTTTGAAATGAAGACCAGCTTCTTTTACGACTCTTTTGGGCTGACCGAACTGCGTTACAATCACCTGCTCAGTTTCATTGACAGTATAAAAGCAGGCAGCAGCGCATATTAAAACAACTAAAACTATCACGGCGATAATAATTATACTTTTCTGCATTTTTATTTCTCCCCGATATTCATCAAGGGCAAAACGCCCTTGACCTTGTCATCAATAATGTACTTCTTTTCGAGTCCGGGAAGCATCCTGTTCAGACTCTCAAGATACAATCGCCTTCGCGTAACGTCTTTGTTCTGTCTGTATTCGGCCCATATCTGTGTAAAACGCTGTGCGTCACCAGCAGCCGTATTGACACGGTTTATCGAGTAGGCCTCAGCCTGCTGGACTATCTGCAGTGCTTGGCCGCTGGCCCTCGGGATTACCTTGTTATATTCTTCCCTCGCTTGATTGATAAATCTTTCCCTATCCTGCTGTGCCGCGTTGACCTCGTTAAATGCCGTCTTTACCTTTTCAGGCGGATTAACGTCCTGAAGTTTCACGGCCACGACGCTGATACCGGTAGAATACGAATCCAGTATTTCCTGCATTTGCATTTGAGCTTCGTCGTTGATTTCAATTCTTCTTTCTGTTAGAACCTCATCCACCGATGAATCACCGACAACGCTTCTCATTACCGATTCTGCCACGTCCCTGATGATTGTCTGCGGGTTTCGAACGTTGAAGAGAAATTTCCTCGGCTCCCTTATCTGGTACTGGACTATCCACTCGACCTCGGCAACGCTCAAATCTCCGCAAAGCATCAGCGATTCGTCAAGGTTCTTTTGACCATACGTGCTTTTTATTCCCGCCTTTAATGTACGAAAGCCGAATTCAGCTTTGAAGATTCTTTTGACCTGCGGGGTCAAAGCCGTCTCGATACCCAATGGAATCTTGAGATGCAGACCGGGTTTGGCTGTACGAACAAATCTGCCGAACCGCAGTACGATTCCGTTTTCGTCGGTATTAACCATATAAAACGACGTGGCAATCGTCCAGAGAATCAGGATACCGATAGCTATCAAAATCACATATTTCACAATGGTTTGAGTAGGTATGTTCTGGTAGTAAATTTGGTTGGGATTCATAAGCTACCTCCTTTCTTGAGCTGTTTTTTAGTTCTCCATTTATAAAGTTATATTTTTTGCATCAGACACCCGGCTGCGGATACACCGTTATGTATTCTGATTCCACGGTAATATCAAAATATTGCTCGAGGTGCAACCGGTTGTGTTCTCTTTTTACAAGTCTTGCCGGCGGTGTCGCCTTAAATCTTCATTATTGGCCGTGAAAATACTGTTGGTCTGTGTTTTTAAACCTTAACCGCTGATTTGCTCAGGGGATTAAGAGAATAAAGCTCTCGTGACAGCAGATTTTTATCTGAAAGATTATATATCTTGAGTGTGTTGGGGCCGTTGCGTCGAAATTCGTAAGTTGTTTTTTGAGCGTTCCAAGCGGCTTATCGGCTATTCGGCTCGGCAGAGGAGCGGCAGTTGTTGTTGGGCAAATAATTTTCAAGTATTTTTTGTAGATGTGCCGATTCTGTAGTTATACTGCCTGTATCTTTTGCGTTTAAATGGGTATCAACACTTCGGTGCTGATAGACAAAATTAAAAAGAATAATTTTTTGGGATTTCACGCAAAAGTATGGGCGGTTTTTTTATAACCGATTAATAAGCATAACTGTGCAGGCCCATAAATATTTTCGAAAGATTTACCCAGAGCAAGGCAGTAACAATGACAACAAAACCGGCAAGGGCAATAGAGCTGTTGATTCTTGGTTTTTCTCTGCCGTACATAAATCTGAAATGAAAGTAGATGACGTAAACGAGCCAGCTTGCCAGTGACCACATTTCCTTCGGGTCGAAGTTCCAAAAATTTCCCCAGGCAAATTTGCCCCAGATACTACCAAGGATAAGACCGAGCGTTAGAAGAGGAAAACCTGCACAAATCAACAGGTATGTTTTATGTTCGGCGTCATCAGGGATTGATTGCGTATTGTTTTTTAAACTGAAAATTTGCAGCACAGCCTGAAAAGCAGCCTTTGCCATAAAGATGTATGCGAGCATATATGCCGCGACGTGCGGGCAGAATAACGGACTTTGCAGCATAGGCGGCAGGTTTTGCGGAAGGTCATCAAAAACGAAACCTGCGGGAAAAAGCACAATTACAGCGATGAGCATATCACAGGCTGAGTCGGCGGTTTTTAATATTTTTTGAGAAATTAGTGAGAGCGGATAAATAACCAGGCCTGTAAACAAAAAGACCTCGAAAAGATTTTGCAGGGGCAAATGTTTAACACTGTACCACCTGTAGCCGAAGGCGGCGGCAGAAGCCAGAAAAGCTGTAAAGAAAAGTGCGTGAGCGGTTTTTTTCAGGCGCAGACAGGCTGCAAGAAAGGCAAGAATATATATGCCGATGGTGATATAAATCAACAGTCCCTGAGTTGTATATTTAATTTCCATCGTTTTTCCTTTTACTTTCTGTCGCTGAGAATCGAGCTGATGAAGGCAGCTCTTTGAACCAGAGTCGCCAAAAGATGCCGATGCAGAGCAGTATAAAGCCGCAATACACTATATATAAGCCCGTATCAGATACCATTGCGAGCGAGGTAAACTTCTGGTTTATTGCGTCATAATCATATTGATAGAAATGATAGCCGCCGAAATGGAGCGGTTTGTTTACCTCGATGGTTTCTTTTGCGACGATTTCATCGTCTTTTATTATCAGGATGTCACTGTAAATGTCCTTGATGTCGGGGATATAGTCAACGTAAATGTCGTCGGTCTCAAAGACGGGATTTGGGAATTTGCTGAAGATAAATTTTCTTACAGGCGGGCCTTTTACAGGATTGTACCGAATCCAGACGGCGGGATTTGAGCCCGGCTCATTGGAGTCGTAAGCGAGGGTTTTTCCGGATTCGTATTTTGTTCTGAGATTTTTATAGACGTTTAAGATTTTTATTGAGCCTGTATTCGGGTCGAGGGGATACTCATATCCCGGCCAAGCGGCAAGCTGCCATTTTTGTTTCTCGGGTGTCCAGACAAGGAGCCTGCCGGATTTATAGAATTCAATGCGAAAGTTCCTCAGTCTGATGGCAAAGGGCAGCTGCTGGGTATGAAAGGTCGGCAGCTGCGGGGGAGGATTGTCTTTTCTTATGAGCACTTCATTTTGGTTTTGTCCAACGCCGATGGTGATTTCAGCCGAGCGGAATTTATCCCGGCCAAGAAGACGGTTTATAAGATTGTGTCCCCGAACCGAGCCGGAGAAAAGTCCGAATAAGATGATGATGCAGGCCAGATATATCAGCGGCAGGTCTATCGAACGAGTCACTTTTCGCGAGCGGGCGAAGGCTGCAAAAAGTACGATTAATAATGTGCACCAGTAGGCAATAACCGGAATGGAATTAAAGAAAACAGCAGCTTCGTATGGGCCGATAAATGCTCCATAAATAGACATACAGAAAAGAGCCATAAACATAGTTAAGGCGGCCCAGGCCGGTATTGATTGGTATTTTTTCATCCGAATCCCTTCAGAAAGTAACGTATCTGCTGAGATTATAGCTTATTTTGATATTTCTGACAGGCCTCAAAACCTAAGGTTTTTTCCCTGAACGGTATCTTTAGAGGCCTGCTGCAAAGGCTCTGGTTAATACTGTATTCGAAATCGTCGATTATTTCAATAAGCGGAAAAAAATGCAAATTCGTGAGTGGAAAATTCGGGGGGAGTAAAAATGGAACATGAATTTTTGGTGCCGGGCAGGTTTTTTGTAACAGATAAGTCCGTTATAATTGAGACGGTGGTAGGCTCCAGTGTTAGTGTGTGTTTGTATAATGTTAAGAGCGGCGAAGCTGCTATAAACCACTTTCTTCAGGATGTTCCTGTAGCGAAAGAGAAGGTTGATATCGGGCAGAACGGTCTGACGAGCACAGAGCACATAATAAATGTATTAATAGCCAAAGACCCTGTGCCGGACCACTATGTAGCACAGATTTTTGGCGGAGCGGACCTTGTCGAAAAGGGTCAGGCTGGCAGTGACATAGGCAGGAAGAATGTTCAGATTGCCCGCCAGATACTTAATACCCACAGGATAAGAATTATAAGAGAAGAAGTGGGAGGTAAACGAGGCAGGTGCATAAGATTCAATACGGCGACAAATACCGTTTTCTGTGAGTTTACGGACCGCCTTGAACATCAAGGCTGTGCGCAGTGAAAATGGCCTCAGAGGTGGAGCCTGTTTTTTAGTACGGAATGGTTTTGGTTGTATTCGTATAGCAGCTTTATGTTTAAGGTTAGGCTTTATTTTTTTGTGGGGTCTTGTGTGCTTGACAGAAGAGCTTGAATGAGGGATAATAAGCGATAGAGCGAGGGCCTAAGTGCAGGGAGAAACCAATGCGTTTGGTGGTGAAGAAGAACGGCAGGGAAATCAGCGAGTATAAGTTTACTAAGGGCCCGATTCATATAGGCAGGCACGCTGATAGTCATATCTTTTTGTCCGACAGGGCGGTGTCGCGACATCATGCGGTTATATTCGAAACCGAAGACGGAAAATGGGTCCTTGAGGACCTGGACTCGGCAAATAAGACATTTCTGGATGGGGAGGAGGTGCATAGAACTGAGATTGGTGACAATAGTGTCATTAAAATAGCGGATTTTATTATCGAGATAAATATGGAAGACGTTTCCGAAGACGATATGGATATCGACCTTGAGGATACACTTGAGAAGACCGCTTATGATTTTGACGATACCTCATTCGGTCGGCAGCCGCAGGTTATTACAAGGAGGACAGATTTTAAGCATGCACCTGAGATGAGATTTCCTGCCAGAAGGGCGAGAGATTTTATAAAGGCTACCGAAGCGATTTGCAAGGCCAACAGCGAAGATGAAATAATCGCCACTTTGCTTGAGATAGCGAGCAGCCAGTTCGACGCATATCATAGCTGGTGTGCGTTGAGGGCTGCGCCTGCGGGTGCGATGACATCTCATTCAGGCAGGTGCAGGGACGGCTCAAGAGTGCAGTTTAACCAGATAAAACTGAACGACAAGATTACCGAGGCGATTGAGAAAAAGCAGTTCCTGCTTATACCGAGGGCTCCGGTTGAGATGCGTGAAGAGCTGGGGATAAACTCGGTGATGATTGGGCCGATTATCAGCAAGGACGGCTGTTACGGAGTCCTATATTTAGATAATGATATGTCACATGACCACTACAGCCTCAGTGACCTGGATTATGTGATGCTGCTTTCAATTCACACCGCAGCAATCCTGAGAAACTTCTAATTTTACTGCAGCAGCCATATCTTTTAAAAATAGGTTTTTCCTGTAGCGGCTAAGTCCTTTTGTATTTTCCCATTAATTGTCCTTCAGCGAGGACATGACCGGCCATATCTTTGAGTAAAGTTTCTTTGTCCGCGATAGAGACGATGTTGATTGGAATATCGAGGGCGTAAATCTTAAAAAAGTAACGGTGCGTTCCGCTGGGCGGACAAGGCCCGCCGTAACCGGTTGAGCCGAAATCGGTGATTCCCTGTCTTGTGCCGTCGGGCAGTGTTTCGTCGTCGGGTATGTTCTCGGCAAGCTCTCTTTTCTCAGCCGGAAGGTTGAAAAGTACCCAGTGAACCCAGGTACCCATCGGAGCGTCGGGGTCGTCACAGATGATAGCTATGCTTTCTGTATTTGCAGGGACATTATCCCAGCTCAGGGGCGGTGAGACATCCTGGCCATCGCAGGTGTATTTTGAAGGAATCATCCCGCCTTCCTCGAAGGCCGAACTTGTAAGTTTGATATCCATTTCAGGCTCCTTTTAAGTTGTGGTAAGGAACAATACGGATAAAACGAAGATTACCCACATAGTGAGTTTGACCTGTTTTGCTTTGCCGCAGAGTAATTGAATAATCGTGTAGGAGATGAAGCCGAAAGCCAGTCCGGTACTGATGCTGTAGCTTAGGGCTATCATAACCATAATAATGAAGGCAGGAAAAGCCTGCTCCAAATTTGTAAAATCAATTTTTTTAACTTCTTTAATCATAAAGAGGCCCACCATAATAAGTGCCGGTGCTGTTGCATATTCGGGTACGATACTAATCATCGGCACAAACAGTATCGCCAGCAGAAAACAGATGCCGGTAATTATTGAGGTAAGGCCTGTACGTCCGCCTTGCTCGATGCCAGCCACTGATTCGATGTAGGCGGTTGTGGTTGAAGTGCCCAGAAGGGAACCGAAAACAGTTGCTGCAGCATCGATACCGAGCAGCTGGTCAAGACCTTTTATTTTCTTTTGGTCGTCAACTATGTTTGCCTGGTTGCAGCATGCGACGAGTGTGCCGATGCTGTCGAACATATCCATAAATGTCATAGTGAAAATGGTTGCGAAGAAAGACCATTTCAGAGCACTGAAAATATCCAGTTGAAAGGCTACGGGGCTGATATCAAAACTTAATGGTTTCGTCTGATAGGAGATGCCCAGTTTTTTTGCAAACAGGCATGCCAGTGCAGTCGATGCGATAATGCCAACGACCAGCCCACCTTTTATCTTTTTTATTTCGAACAGCAGCATTACAATCAGGCCGAACAGGCCGATTAGAACTTCGAGCTTTATAGGCCCGGCTTTTACGAGTGTATGCTCATCGGCTATTATGATTCCGAGTTTTTTCAGGCCTATAAAAGTGATAAACAAACCGATGCCGACCGCAATAGCGGAAATGAGTGAAGACGGTATTGCATCGACGATTTTCTTTCTCAGGCCGAGCAGGGTTAGTATCAAAAACATTATACCTGAGAGAAAAACGACACCGAGAGCGGTCTGCCAGTTCATTTTTCCTGTGGCGACGAGAAATGCAAAGAAAGCATTCAATCCCATACCCGGCGCCATAGCAATCGGCGCATTTGCAAGAAATCCTACTGTGAGTGTGGCCAGGCCGCTGACCAGGCAGGTTACGATTATTAGTGCGTTTTTGTCCATTCCGGTGTCGCCGAGTATCATAGGATTGGCGAAGATGATATAGGCCATAGTAAGAAATGTGGTGATGCCTGCAACGATTTCGACCCTTATATTTGTCTGCTTTTGCCGGAGCTGAAAATATTTGTTAATCATTTTCTACTTTCCTTAAGCCACAGCCTGAGCTCCTGTATCTAATAGTTTACAGTTGAAATTTTCTTTATCAAGTGTTGTTTTAAAAATCGGGATTGAATCAAAATATGCTATTTATGCTGATAAAGTACAATAGGCCATTTTATATTTCTTTAAATAAAAAGCCCAAGTTCTGAACTAAATCAGTCGCCTATTAAATATAGGGAGATTGTTTTCACTTTGCAAATTTAATTTAGGAAAGGAGGGGTCTGATTTTGAGACTTGACTTATTTTTACTAAAGACGTACATTTCCTACATAAAAGTGACATATCCCGTAATAATTTGATAATATAGAGGCTTTGGAATTGATTTAATTGGGTCCTGCTCCGATGGATGAAGGTAGAAAGAATGCTCTAAGAGTCAGTTTGAAAAAAGCTATTTGACTATAGGCGTGACAAACACTATAACGAGTTTTTTATGTTTTAATTTAAGGAGAAGTGTAAATGTCTAAGCTTAGAAATATCTCTATAATTTTTTTCTTGGCGTTCTTGATCAATTCAGCATCAACGGCTTCAATTTTTATCAATGAGTTTATGGCTGATAATGATGGTACTATTCCAGATGAGGCAAATGAATACGATGATTGGATAGAGCTGTATAATAGTAGTGAACAATCTGTTGATTTAAGCGGCATGTATATGACAGATGATTTAAATGAACCTGATAAATGGCAAATACCATCTGGGGTTTTCATTTCCGGAAATGGATATCTTATCATTTGGGCTGATGAGGATACAGGACAAGGCAATACGCATGCAGATTTTAAACTTCGTAAGGATGGAGAAGAAATAGGGATTTTCGATTCAAATGAAGATGAAATAGATTCTGTTGTTTTTGGTTCACAAAATACCGATGAATCATATGGGCGTTATCCTGACGGTGGTGATGACTGGTGGATATTTTACGAGGCTACTCCAGGGGAACAAAATACCGGCCCTGTTAGTAACAGCCCCCAATTTTCTCATTATTGTGGGCTGTTTAACAGCAGTTTTCAGCTTACATTGACATCGGAAACTCAAAATACAACAATTAGATATACTCTCGATGACTCTGAACCAAATTTATCGTCTGCCATTTACACAAATCCTATTACTATTAGCTCGGCGACTCTTATCAGAGCAAAGGCGTATGATCCGAACAAATTGCCTAGTCCTACTGTAAGTAATGCATATATTAAACTTGATGTTAATGATGCTAATATAGCTGATTTTAATTCTAATTTACCAATTGTTGTTATAGATTCTTTTGGTGTAGATATAAATAGTGCATGCAGTCCGAGCCAGCCGCGTCCTTATCGAACTGTTTACACAGTTTTTGTGGATACGAACAGTACCGGCAGGGCGACTATAACCGATGTTGCAGATTTTGCAGGCAGGGGTGGTATGCATGTGCGTGGCCAGTCAACCGCATGTGACGATAAAAAATCTTATGCTCTTGAATCGTGGGATGAAAATAATGAGGATGTGTCCGTTCAAATTCTTGGTTTTCCGGAGGAATCAGACTGGATTCTTTATAGTGCTTATGGAGATAAAACCCTGCTTAGAAATGTTCTTACTTATGAGTGGAGTAACGCTATCGGCAGATATGCGGCCAGAACTAAGTTCGTAGAAGTTTTCTTTAACCAAGATGGGGATGACGCAATTACGTACGATAAACATTACGTCGGTGTATATGTGTTTATGGAAAAATTAAAACGGGATAAAAATCGAATTGACATAACAAAGCTCGAGCCAAACGATATAAATGAGCCTGAAATCTCCGGAGGATATTTCATTAAGGACATCCTGCAGGACATCGAAGAGGAAAAAATCCAAGAACCTGAGAATCCTACTGAAAAACAAATTGATTGGATAACTAATCATTATAATGAATTTGTAGATATAGTAGAAAATCCAAATTCAACAAGCGACTTTTCACAATATGTCTATGTTGATTCTATGATGGATTATAGTCTTATTATTGAATTAACGAGAAACCTGGACCATAATATAAATATGTATAAGGATAGAAGTGATAAAATAAACCTGGGGCCTGTCTGGGATTACGATGGGGCGCTTTCCGGTTATTGCTACAATTCCAACAATTGGTGGTGTGACCCTAATGGGCGGTGTAACCTTGGCTCATATGATTGTGATGAAGATATTTGTGATGGTTATTATCCGAGACTTTCGCAGGATAGCGAATATCGACTGCTTTACGCCGACCGTTGGTTTGAGTTGCGCGAGGATGTTTTTAGTACCAGTGCTCTGCTTGCAGACATCGATACTTATGTTGCATTGCTGGATGAGGCTAAAGACAGGAATTTCACTAAATGGCCTGATATACCGGGAGGTACTTATCAGCAGGAAATAGACTATATGAAAGACTGGTTGGAAGCCAGGGTGTTGTGGCTGGATGAGAACTTCGATGCTAACAAACCACCATTGTTTAGTGATGATGGCGGCTATGTATCAAGTGGGTATTCTTTAACTATTACTGATCCACAGGGAACCGGGGTGATATATTATACTACTGATGGCAATGACCCCAGAGACGCTAATTCCAGCTCGGAATATACTGGTCCAATTACACTAAACGAAAGTACTACTGTTCGAGCTCGTGTTTTATACACATCTGAATGGAGCGCAATTAATAATGCCAGTTTTGCTGTGGGACCAATTGTTGACAACCTTAGAATTACCGAAGTTATGTTCCATCCCGATGTAAATGAAAATTATGAATTCGTCGAATTAAAGAATATAGGAACTGAGTCTATAAACTTAAAATCTGCTTGCTTTGCCGATGGAATTGACTTTACTTTTCCAAGTATTTCGTTGGGTGCAGGGGAAATTTTAGTCGTTGTTAAAAATGAGGCAGCGTTTATCGAAAAATATGGTAGTAATATAACGATAGCAGGTGAATATTTGGGGAAATTAAGTAATGGTGGAGAAAGGATTCATTTAGTTGATTCAATCGGTACCACAGTATTGGATTTTGAGTACAGTGATAGTTGGTATCCAACAACAGATGGTGATGGTTACTCTTTGACATTGATAGATCCCACAAGCGATGATTTAAGTAGCTGGTCTGAAATGGAAAGTTGGCGTCCGAGTATATATATAGGCGGATCACCCGGTATTGATGAAGTAGGCCCGGCTTGTTGGTATTCCCCAACACAATGTCATGGTGATAGCGATGGCGATGGATACGTTGGCACCGCAGATTATGGTGCTCTGAGTGATGCATTATACACAAATTATGGCTGTCCTGATTACAATGCATGTGTAGATTTCGATAGGGATGGCGATGTTGATAATAACGATTTTGCTATACTTCAAGACAATTGGTTTGAATATCCTGACACGAATTGTTCGGGTGGAGGTGTATGGCCGCCGGAATCAGATTGTCTCTGGTATGGTCGTGTGTTTGATTTAAGTGATTACAATGAATCCGATATTGTTGTTACTCAGGATATGATTAATAAATGGATTTATTTAGACAAGCCGGATTGCTGGTGCTGTGTAGCTCAAAAAGTTGGTAATTCAACTTATGAGGGTGCAAGCACAGATCGTGTTGACACGCAAGATTTTAACGCATTGCAAAGCTCATGGTACAAGTCATATACAGACCCGAACTATTATCCCTGTAGCGACTCTGATCTATCCGGTCTAGTAGGCACCTACGATTTCATAATGCTGCAAACGCATTGGTATGAACAGGTTGGTAGTTGCTTAGACGAATAGTGCTTAAATTTGTTGTTTGGAGTTTAAGGTAGTTGTTTTTCACTATAAATATAATTAAAAGTAAAGAACCACCAGCTTTAACTGGTGGTTCTTTACTTGAGGGCAGGGGGAAATCTAAATTTGAGGCTTAATTGCCTCATTTTTGTTGGAGACTTGTACATTTTCAAATATGTAGAGACATGATTGGCAAGCTGGCTTCAAAGTCATTTCATTTTTTCACCGGAAAGTTCACCAGGGACAAACAGCTCAAAGGATTTTAGTAAGTAATTGAACAACTGTCACATTTTAATCTTAAGTACTACTGCAATATCAGAAGGTTTGTTAGTTGCAGGCTGGATTGTCAGGGCCTGCTCATTCTGCGACCACTTAATAGCTTCAGTGCTTCCCAAAAGCTCGATACTCTTAATCGGCCTATCGACAAGTCCCGAAGCAGTGCCGAGAGACTTAATCTTCAGCTCTTTCGTCGGCCAGCCGAGCACTATCATATAGAGAGTATCACCTTTTGTTGTAAAACGCACGTCTTCAGCACCGAAAGGTTTGCCTTTTCCCTCGTTAAATCCCTGAGCATTGAGCTCGGCTGCCTCTTCCATCGCAGGGCCTTCACCAAAAACTTTCCAGGGACGCGTGCCGAAAATGCACTCTCGATTAATGTCCATCCATTCTGCCATGCCTTCCAGAAAAGCTACCTCGTCGTCGTCAATCGTACCGTCACCTCTGATGGGAATGCTCAGGAGCATATTCCCGTTCTTGCTGACGACATCAATTAGCATATGCACGACGTCTTTGACTCTTTTATATCGATGCCTGTCGTAGATGCCTCGGTCATAGTGCCAGCTTCCGATGCAGGTACAGGTCTGCCAGACATAAGGCTCTATTTTATTGCTCTGTCCCCGTTCGATGTCCCATATCAGGCATTGACGCTGTTGTTCATTGAGGATTTTGCCGGTTAGGACTGCTTCGAGCTTACCTTTGTTTTGCTTCATGCTGCTGTTATAGAAGTGTGCCGCGATACGCATTCCAACATCACTAATAGGATAAAGCGGCAGAACGGTATCATCAAAGTAAATTGCATCCGGCTTATATTTATTAATAAGATTGATTGTCCGGTTGTAAAACTTTTCGCAGTAGGCTTCATCGGGAATGCTGCAGCCTTTGCTTTCGTCCCAATGCCAGGTTTCATGAGTATTACTATTGCTGCCCGGTTTATGATTCTGTGCATACAAATCCTGCGGGTCAAGGCCTTGCCACCATTTTCCTTTTCCATCTTTCTTTGTCAGCTTTCCATCGTAGGGGACTCCGGCATATTCACCGTCGGCATCTGCGCCCTGGGCGGGTTCGTACCACATCCACGCGTGGGCGGCGTGAATACTGACACCGAAACGCAAGCCGTATTTGCGGGCAGCGTTTGCCCAGAGGCCGATGATATCTTTCTTCGGCCCAATATTCACGGAATTCCACGGCTGATACCTGCTGTCATAATTGTCGAAGTTGTCATGATGGTTGGCCAGTGCGAAAAAGTATTGGGCGCCTGCCCGTTTGTATAATTGCATCAGCTTATCCGGATTCCAGTTCTCAGCTTTCCATTCGTTAATAACATCTTTAAATCCGAACTGTGAAGGATGTCCGTAATTCTCACGATGGAATTTGGCCTGCCAGTGGTTTTCGATGTACATATGCCTTGCGTACCAGTCGCCTCGTTCCGGTTCGCACTGCGGCCCCCAGTGCGCCCAGATACCAAATTTCGCATCCCTGAACCA
Source organism: uncultured Pirellulales bacterium (assembly GCA_964493425.1). Classification (GTDB taxonomy): domain Bacteria; phylum Planctomycetota; class Phycisphaerae; order Sedimentisphaerales; family Anaerobacaceae; genus CAYLMG01. Next base: position 534 of record CAZBMW010000004.1, on the reverse strand, counting down.
TTCTGGGCATTCGTACTGCTTCAGCGATTCCCAGGTCGGCTCGAACCTGCCTTTCTGCATTGGCTTGACTTTATCGCTTGTTGGAATTACCTGCGAAGAATACTGACGGCAACAACCTGAAAAGAGATTGATGGTAGCCAGAATGATTACGACCGATATTTTTGAGTAATGCATCTTCGATTTGAGTTGGATTGAGAAAAAGTTTTTCATTTAGTATGCCATTAAAACATCAATTTCAAAACAACTGCGAGCGATAGGAGTCGAACCTACACGTCCCTACGGGACACAAGGACCTAAACCTTGCGCGTCTGCCAGTTCCGCCACGCTCGCGTAAAATATAAAATTTCAAAAATAAAAAATAAAAATTGTGGAGTTCATCCTCAGCTGTGCACTTCTACGTTCGATATTCTTTATTCTTTCTTTTCTTCCCGGGTGATCTTTTCGATTTTATCCTCGGCCTTTTTCAGAATGCTCCTGCAGTGCTTTATCAGCTCCATTCCCTTCTCGTACTGCTCAAGGCTTTGCTGCAGCGGA